>JAEYOR010000039.1 GCA_023411615.1 Actinomycetes bacterium | reverse complement strand
TCACATTGCCCAGTCCCTTTGAGCCTGGCGCGGGGTGCCGGCCGCGCCTTGCCCGGATGTTCGGGGTGGACTACCGAAACGAGATCTACACGCCAGCACCCAAGCGCGTGTATGGCTATTACTGCTTGCCATTCCTCATGGGAGATCAGGTGGTGGGGCGCGTTGACCTGAAGGCGGATCGCAAGGGCGGTGTGCTGCGGGTCGAGGCGGCGTGGCGTGAGAACGGGACCGCCCCAGGTGCGCGCAGACGGTCCGACGCTGCGGTTGCGCAGGCGCTCGCGACCGAGCTGTGGTCGGTTGCCGCCTGGCTTGGTCTTGGCAACGTCGAGGTCGCACCGAGGGGCAACACCGCCGACGCTGTGAGGATCGCTGCCGCCAGCACCGCCACACGCACGGGCCAATAGACAAAAGAGGCCCGGCGAACCGGGCTCTTTCGTGACGATGGCCCGGCAAGCCGGGCCATGTCGTGGCGGGTGAGGGATTCGAACCCCCGTAGCTCTCGCAGCTGATTTACAGTCAGCCCCCTTTGGCCGCTCGGGTAACCCGCCGTGCGCGTGGCGCGCATGGAAGGATAGCAAGGAAAGCGGTGCCCGCGCGAACAGGGCCCTTGGGCGCGATGCTCCAGGCAACCGCAGCACTAGCCTGAAACCTGAAGGAGGACTCGATGGCGAGCGACAGCAGCTTTGACGTGGTGAGCAAGGTGGACCGCCAGGAGGTGGATAACGCCCTCAACCAAGCCCGCAAGGAAGTGGAACAGCGCTATGACTTCAAGGGCGTCGGCGCGTCGATTGAATGGTCCGGCGAGTCAGTCCTCATGAAGGCGAACTCTCCTGAGCGAGTGCGCGCCGTGCTCGACGTCTTCATCTCCAAGCTTGCCAAGCGTGGAGTAGAACTGAAGGCGCTCGAATATGGAGATCCGGAGGCCTCCGGCAAGGAGTACCGGATGACGGCGACAATCAAGCAAGGCATCTCTCAAGAGACGGCGAAGAAGATCACCAAGTTGATCCGCGACGAAGGCCCCAAGGGCGTCAAAGCGCAGATCCAAGGCGATGAGGTACGCGTGAGCTCGAAATCGCGCGACGACTTGCAGTCGGTGATCGCTCTCCTCAAGGGCGCGGACCTTGATGCAGCGCTCCAGTTTGTGAACTACCGCTAGCGATGTCGTCCCGACAGGCTCTCGCTCCGTCCCGGCGGCGTCGCGGGAGTCTGAGGGCGTGGGTTCCGCCACAGCATGGCGTGTGGGCAATGCTGCTCCTGCCGTACCTCGCGGGACTCCAATACGGACAGTCGTGGCTTCAAGCGCCGCTGCTCGTCATGTGGCTGAGCGGATGGCTCTTCACCCACCACTCGCTGCTTGGGGTGAAGACCTTGCGCTTTGGGCGCTACCGCCGTCAGATCGTCGTCTATGCACTGGTGAGCTCAGCGGCAGCCGTGCCGGTGTTTCTCTTGCGTCCGGGCCTACTTGGATTTGCACCGGCCTTCGCCGTGTTGTTCGCCGTCAATGTGGTGGCCGCCCGCGTGGGCCAGGACCGCGCCACAGGCAATGGAATCGCGTCTGTCACGATGGCGTCGCTCATGGCAATGATCGCTCCAGCCACTGCGGGTGAAGCGTGGACCTTGGGCATCAACGCTGCCGTCATCACGTGGCTCTACCTCGCTGGCACTGTGCTCTATGTCAAGACGATGATCCGTGAGCGGGGCTCACGCCTGCACTATGTCATCTCGATCGCGGGGCACAGCGTGGCCCTGCTGGCGAGCGTCTTGGTCAGCGCATGGTTCGCCATTCCCTTTGCGTGGTTCCTCGCGCGGTCAATCGTGTTCCCACGTCACCACCTCAAGGTCGCCGTCGTGGGCGCCCTTGAGGTGGTGAACGCGGTCATGCTCTTGTGCGTGACACTCGCCGTGCTCTAGCCCAGCTGCTTGCGCCGACGCTCCGCCCAGATGACGAATCCGGCTCCCAGGATGAGCAATGCGGCACTCCAGCCGGACATACGACCCACACCGTCCACGCCGGTGTGGGCAAGCACGGGCTCATATTGGTTGATGAGCGTGGCGACGTGATCAGCGGGGACCGGCTCAGTCCACGCGATGGCCTGTGAGACCGTGAGCGGGATGTTGTCGGCAAGGCGGGCCACTTCAAAGAAGGCTCCCAAGCTGCCTTGCTCCGAGACCACGCAGTCCGATCCCACCGGGATGCCGTCAATGCGGACCGCGTAGCTGTTTGCACCACGGAGCGCAATCGCGCTGAAAGAGCCCATGTCGACGCTTTGGCCGGCAACCTCACAGCGCACATCCGCCATGATCGTTTGCGGTGCAAGCGCCGCAGCGCTGCCGGTGAACTCCTTATGCACCTCGATCGAGCCCGTGACAAGATGAACGCCCACGTGCGCAGGGGAGATCTTGCGGTAGGTCACGGCGCCTTGGTCACGATACTTCACACCGAACTGGTTCCAGGCGTAGGTGTCGGTCACCGGCACCGCCACAGGAGCACCGTCAGAGTGCGCTGGCGAGGCGGGGACATTCTCCGTGCTGAAGGTGACGTCAACGAAGTCACCGGGCAAGAGCGCACCGGACTGGGTTTGAGAGAAATCGACCTTGACGCGCACGGCCGTCACGGCCGACCAGTCGGTTCCGGATCCCGCCGGAGCCCACGTCTCACCGTTCTGCTCGCATGGCTCGTGGTTCGCGAGGTCGTTCCACGTGCCGCGGCACGCGTTGACGTTCGTTGTGGTCGCGACGGTGTACGTCGCCCCAGCGGGCAGTTCGACCGCGAGGTCATCGAGCATCTGCGGGCGGTACTGAGAGCCGCGCGGGCCGCCCGAGATGAGGAAGGTGTCGTTCGGGCTCGGAAGAGCGTCGAAGATCTCTACCTCACTCACGCCCGTCGTGCCAGCGTTCTCGACGTGCAACACCCACTCGTCGACGCCGCCGATCACAGAGTTGGCGGCACACGGCGCGCGGTAATAGTCGCCACCCGTTGCCGTGAGGTTCTGGAGGCACACGACGCTGGGGTCAACGGGGTTGATCGCACCATCAGCGGCGCCTCGCACACCCTTGACCGTGAAGAGGTTGGGACCCACCGTGGGGGTGACATAGTCGGAGGCTCCACATGTTGTGGGGTCAAGCGTCCAGTCGTCGGTCACGGCGTTGCCAGATGCCACCGGGCCACAGCGATCGAGAGTCTCCGCAGTGGTGACCACCATCGTGTTGGTCGCGCGCTGACCCCCGGTGAGTCCGGGTTGCAGCTCGAGTTCGAGGCGGACCGAGAAGGTCTCACCAGGTGCCATCGTGCGTCCGCCCTCAGGCCACGTGAACACGAGGTCCGAACCGTCCCTCGTCACGGACGTGGGCTGGCCGAGCAGACCACCAGGCTCGGGCGTGAACACGGGCGACGTGGTGCCGAGGTACTCGAGGTGCGGCGGAATCTCATCCCGCAGCTCCTCGATCGTGAGGTAGCCAGTGCCCGCATTGGTGAACGTGAGATCCCACGGGACCGACTCTCCCGCAGAGGCCGAGCGCACCCCATCGTTGGCAACCTTGGCCACCTCCAACTCGAAGGTGCCGAGGCTGAGTGCCACCAATGCGGCGGCCTCGCGAATCTCGGATCTTTCGCCATTGAGGCGATCCGACACCACCTCAACAACGTTCTCCACGGTGTCCGGCAAGTCAATTGCGACGCCAGAACTGCGAAGTTCGTTGCGCAGCACTACCTCGTAATCGATCGACGTGCTCCACGTGGCAGCCGGCACCGTGGTGGAGAAGAAGGCGCCGTCGGCGCGTGAGAACACGAATCGGACGCCCTCGATGAGTGGGAATTGCGACGGCGTCACGGGCATCGCGACTGCTGTGAGCTCTTGCTTCGCGCTGTCGACCCATTCGTAGGCGCCGCCCGCACCGAAGGGCCCGTATACCCCTACGGTGACGCGGTCCGCACCGGCCGGCGCGGTCACTGTGCCGAGGCTGACAAAGTCGAAGTAGTCCCAGAAATCGGGCGATGTTGCCACGGAATCAACAAGACGAACTTCGGCGGGCGCCAGGGTGCTCGCGGGTGCCGTGCCTTGGTTGGCGCCGATGGTGACGGTGACCGGGTCGTGACGCTTTGGCTCGGTGATGAGCGACGGCGATACCGACTTCGCGGCGGCCACGTTAATGTCACCACCGGTGAGGATGGCGGTTGCCGTGGCATAGGCACCGTTTTGCCCGCCCGGGTTCAGCACCACGTCGTAGCTCTGTGCGACCGCGCCATTAGGGACCTGCACCGTTTGATTGGCGACGAGGTCCTGCACCGCACCGCTTGAACGGAGGTGAGTCCTTGCCCGCACATCGAGCACGAGCTGCAACGTGTTGGTTGACGAGATGGTGCCACCGGTGACAGAGGGATCGGTTCCTTGGTACGTCACCGAGACGCCCACCACGTCTGTCAGTTGATTGGCGGTCATGGCGTGCGCGGCCGTGATCGTTGTCTGCTCGGTGGTGTAGACGCCACCGTTGTAGCGCAACAGCCATACAACGGAGGCGTCACGGTCGATCTCACTGGGGGCGGAGGCGACGACGTCGATATTTGTCAACGTAAATCGATCGAAGGGGTTGTTGCCCGCGTCTCGCGTCAACCAATCAACCGAGGTGTCAAATGGGTCTGCCACGGCGTCGGCAGCCGTTGCGGGCGTCTCACAATCGGTGACCGGCGCCGTGTCGAGGCACGCCGGTGAATCCGTCACGCGAAGGTACGACGCACGTGCGACCGAGTTATTGCGTGCTTCAACCACAAAGCGTGCGGCGGGGAACAAGTTGGCGTCCACGCCCGCGTCGGGCACGTACATCGCCGTGGTGGGGTTGACCTGCTTGCGGATCCACACGCCCGTGCCGGGATTGATGATGGTGATCGGGTCGTCATCCTGGACAGAATCCGTGCCGCCTGAGCGCACGGCGTCAAGGGTGACGACGTTGTTCACCACGCCAGGTGTCGCTGTGTTGTACATGCGCGCATCCGTCACCCAATCGCCAGTCGAGCGCGTCGTGTTGCGGATCAGCCACTGCAGCGTGAACACGCGTTCATTGACACTCGCGGCCACACCCGAGCCGACTTCCGGCGCATACGGGTCGTAGGTGGAACCAAGCTGCGCAGCGGCCGTACGAGCAGCGGTGTTCTCACCCAGCACGATGCGAACGCCCTGCGTCGAGGCACGTTCACCTGCCGTCAGCACATAGCCGACAAAGCGGCCTTGGGAGTTGATCCAGCCGCCGTCGGGAACTGGCACGGTGGTCCATGTGGTGCCGTCAAAGAGCTCGATGCTCTCCACCGTGTCGTACTTGAGGTACCAGCCTTGGGTGAACGGAGTCGTATTCGCATTGATTGGCGCAATGCGCTCAAGGTCGAAAGCCTCGTACACGGAATCGGCAAGCGCCGAGCCGTCCCCCGTGTCGGTGATCGTCACCGAGCTGTAGCCCTCGACGACCGACCATGAGAGTGCCGTCTGACGCAATTGGCCCGACTGTGCCGCGACGGAAGCCTGGTTCCAGTCTTTCGCGATCGCGACATCGGGTCCGTCCCCGGTCACCGAGCCGTTGACAACACCCGTGCCGGTTCCGTTGAGGGGAGTGTCTGGAGTGTCACCACCGCCGGTGACAAAGGCACTGTTGGGAACATTCACCACTTGGCCCGGCGCGGTGGTCACTGGGGCGCCACTGCGGCGCACGTCCCGAGCGGTGGCGGAGAAGTACGGCGTCACCGTGGTGTCTTGCGCAAAACCAACCGTTGACGTGAAGGTGAATCGCAGACCCACCAGGTCCTCGCGGGTGTGACCGGTGGTGGTGAGAGCGGCCGCAACGTCAGCCGAACTCATTGCAATGATGTGGGGCGTTCCCTGCGCGGGGTGAGCGGCAAGATCACGCCAGACACCCGTGGTGTCGCGCCACTGAATACTCAATGCAGCGTCGGCCGGTACCTGCGTGGGAGCGATCGCCGCAAGCGTGAAGAAATCCCAGAATGTGCCGGCGCCGGTCCACGCGTCTTCAACGAGAATCTCGTCTACCGTCACGTAGTTCGATGTGGCGACAACGCGGCTGCGCAAAGAGACGACAACCCGGTCACCGGGGCTCACCGCACCGCTGGGCGCGACACGCTTGTCCATCGTCGCCTCGATTGAGGGGCGCACGAGCGTGAGGGTGTCCTGAGCGCTCGCGTTGTCGATGACGCCGTTGGTGGCCTCGATGGCAACATTAAGCGTGTTGGGCACATTGACCGTGCTCTGAGACGCTGTTGCAGATTCGTCCGTGTCGATGAGGACATCGATGACGGCACTCGCGCCTGAGTCAATTGCACCCGTGCCGGCGACAAACTCAATCTCGAAACCGGTGATCGCTCCAGGCGGTCCCACGGGCAGGTTTGGTGCCGTGACGGTCTCAATCTGCGGCGGGGCACCGGTGCGCATGTAGTACACGAGGTTTGCGTGCGTCGCGCCGCTCGGCCACGAGAACGTCGGGCCAAAGCCGTCGAAGTCCACCTCGTCCGTGAAGAAGTTGACATCGCGCATCGTCAGGGTGCGCACGCCAACGTCGGACTGGTTGGTCGCCGTCAGCTGCATGGTGGTGACGTCGCCAGCCGCGATGCGGTCGGGAGAGAAATTCTTGACGGCCGAGACATCGACGGCTGGCGGGGTGACGATGTGAGTGGCCGACGCGGTGGCTGACACCGGCGTGAGACCGGGCGCTGCGACGGTGGCGATGGCGGTGTTGTCCACCTGCAAGGTCCCGAGCGACAGGTCTGCCTCGAAGTCACGATCCTTAGCGCGTTGCGTGAGGTTGAGGTCAAAGGACAGTTCGCCATCGTGCTCAATTTGCGCGCCTGTATAGGTGATTCGCACACCCGCCACGTCTGCGAGTGACACGCCTGCCGGGAGTGCCGGGCTTGAGGTGACGGGCGTGACGGAGCCGAGAACCCAGTTCCAACTTCCGCCCGTGAACACATACGTGTCGAGTTGCATCGCAGTAGCGCCCTCAGGCGCCGTGACGGAGGACAGGCCTGCGAGGTCCATGATGGTGAAGGGGTTGGAGGCGTCGAGGGTGCCCGCACCGTTGACCGCGATGTTCGGCTCCTGCAACGACAGCGAGGTGACATCGATATTCGACGCGTTGGTGGCGCTGAGCGAGATCGTCGACGTCGAGCCTGCCTGGAACACCCGTTGCGCCGGGTCCCATTGCTTATCCACGTCAATTCCGAGTTCTTGAGCCACCTCGACCGTCACGGTCGCAGAGGCGGAGTCCGGAGAAGAGTTGGTCGCCTCGGTGTATGCCCAGTTGGTACCGGAATAGACCCCAGGAGCGAGATTCGCGGGAGCCACGAGTTCGATTTGGGCCGTGAAGGTGCGGCCGAATTGCAATCCGGTTCCCGCGGGCGCCGTCACGGCGCCGGTGAAGTCAACGGTGAAGGACGTGTCGGCCGTGAGGGTGGCCGGCGCCGATGACGATGTCACCCCATCGACGTCCCACGTCACCGTGCGCGGAATGACGGACTCGGAGGGGGTGAAGAGTACGCTGCGCACCTCAAAGCCCTCAAGTTCCGCGGGGAACTCATCGGTGAGGGTGGCATCATGGCAGGACTGCTCCGAGCAATTGACATGCACTTCGAAGGTGAAGGGCTCGCCAGGATCGGGCGTGGCATTCGTGACAGTCTTCACCACCGTCAAGTACTCAGGATCCCCTGGGGCGGCGGTGGCCGGAACGGCAACGACAACGCCTGCAACTACCAGGGTCATGAGCGCGCTCACGGCACGGCGAACTACAGTCTTCAGCACCAACATCGGCTCCCTCAGCCATTTACCCCCACATCACGCGAGCCGCGAAGCCGAGGTGTGATGTTGGTCACACTAACGGCCGGGTGGGTTTTTCGCAATGAAGGCGGCGGATTAGTCGCCACGTGTTCGCTCAGCGGCTGCATCACGCATCGCGAGTTCTTGTCGGTGGCGTATCAGCCGCTCACCATACAGCGTCGCTTACGAGAGAAAGCCGCGGCCTGCGTTCATTTCTTCCAGGCGCTGAATGCGCTCTTCCATCGGCGGGTGCGTCGCGAAGAGGCGCGCGAGGCCCACGCCGCGGAATGGGTTAGCGATGAAAAGGTGGCTCACATTCTCAAGTTGTGGCGTCTGCTGGAGCGGGCGGGCGGCCGTGCCAGCCTCGAGCTTGCGCAGGGCCGACGCGAGGGCCAGGGGGTCCCCGGTCAGCTGGGCTCCTGAGCGATCGGCTTCGTATTCGCGGGTCCGGGAAATCGACATCCGAATGAGCGTCGCGGCAAAAGGTGCAAGAAGCATCATCGCGAGCAGCGCAATGGGCCCAAGCGGGTTATCCCGGCTGCTACGGCCGCCGCCAAAGAACAGGAGAAACTGCGCGACGGACGTGATGATGCCGGCAAGAGCGGCAGCAACGGAGCCGATGAGGATGTCGCGGTTGTAGACGTGCATCAGCTCATGGCCGAGCACGCCTCGAAGTTCGCGCTCATCGAGGAGTTGGAGGATCCCCTCGGTGCAACACACGGCAGCGTTCGCAGGGTTGCGGCCAGTGGCGAAGGCATTGGGCGCTGCCGTGGGAGACACATAGAGCGCAGGCATCGGTTGATTCGCTTCGCGGCTCAGTTCGCGGACGATGCGGTACATCGCAGGCTGTTCAACCTCGGTCACAGGGCGCGCGTGCATCGCACGGATCGCGAGAGTCGCAGAGTTCCAGTAACCGATCGCGGTGCCGACAACACCAAGGCCCGCGAACACAAACAAGTACTGACCGTCGCCAACTACGACACCAAGGGCCAGCACAACAATCCACAGCACGATGAAAAGACCAAAGGTCTTCATCCCGTTATAGAACCGCCGCGTCTCCACGTCATCCTCCTCGCAACCACACAAACGGGTGGCCGCGCGTCAGCGTTCCCGCAGGTGAGGGACACTTTTGCAAACGGGCATGTGCTCGCTACGGTCGAGCGAGGCGCTTCTTCGCGATGTCGGTCATCTCCTCGCGGGGCACCACCTTCACCCGCTCACGGCCCTCGTTCTCGCCAAGCAGACGCTCGTGCTCGTCGAGCACCTCCCAGTCGTGCCACTCGACCACAGGAACACCGCGGCTCTTCAGAAGATTGAGGACGTTGTCGGGGCTCAACTGCTCGGCCCCTGCCTGCGACTGCGCGTACAGGGCGTCGGCGTCGGCCACGAGGTTCTCGATCGTCTCCTGGGCGTCGGACTTTGTGGAGCCAATGAGGCCCACGGGGCCGCGCTTGATCCACCCCGTCGTGTAGTAGCCCGGGACGTGCTGGCCGGATTCGTCGACCACTCGCCCGCCCACGTTGCGGATGGTGCCGCGCATGTGGTCAAACGGCACTCCCTCAATCTCGGTGCCCCAGTAACCGACCGCGCGGTACACGGCCTGAACGGGATAGTCGATGATCTCGCCGGTGCCTACCACGTTGCCGGTGCCGTCAAGCTTCATGCGCTCCATCCGCACGCCAGCCACCTTGCCGTTCTCACCGAGAATCTCGCGCGGCGCCTGAAGGAGGTGAAGGTGAATGCGGCGCGATGCGCCGGTGGGCTCGCGGAGCGTCCAGTCGGTGAGGGTCTTCACCACCTGCTTGGTCTGGTGGTGGCCATCGATGGCGGCGAGGGAACCCTCATCAAAGTCGTAATCCTCGGGATAGACAATGACGTCAACATCCGGCACGTGACCAAGTTCGCGAAGCTCGAGCGGCGAGAACTTCACCTGCGCGGGGCCGCGGCGGCCAAACACATGGACGTCAGTGACGGGCGAGGCCGCGAGGCCCTCCTCAACGTTGGCGGGGATGTCAGTGGGGCGGAGATCCTTCACATGCTTGGCAAGGATGCGGGCCACGTCGAGTGCCACATTGCCGACGCCGAAAACGGCCACTTCTTTCGCCGTGAGGGGCCAGGTGCGCGGGACATCGGGGTGACCGTCGTACCACGACACAAAATCCGCAGCGCCGTACGAGCCATCAAGGTCAATACCAGGGATGTCGAGATCGGCGTCTTCAAATGAACCCGTCGCGAAAATGACGGCGTCATAGTGCTCTCGGAGGTCCTCGAGAGTGAGGTCAGTGCCCACATTCACATTGGCGAGCAACCGGATGTCGCCGCGTCCCAACACGTTGGCGAGAGCGACGATGATCTGCTTGATTCGCGGGTGATCAGGAGCCACTCCGTAACGGACAAGACCGAAGGGCGCGGGCAGGCGCTCAATGATGTCGATCGACACCGGCATGCCTGACTTCGAGAGGATGTCGGAAGCATACGTACCAGCGGGACCGGCGCCGATGACGGCGACGCGGAGGGGGCGATCAGGACTCACGGAGGTTCTCCCGGATGGATGGTGTGGCACACGGACACGGCCGCGGCGGACAACGGGCGCAAGTATAAACACGAAAATGCGGGCGTAAGCCGCGCGTTGTTGACGGTCCCCCCAAAGGGGGACCGGCGCTGTGGCGCCACGTCGAGACCGCCGAGACCTGCGTCGGTTTCAGCCTAGTCCGACTGCTGTTCATCGGGCAGTCCAGGTTGCGGGGGACCTACGGCCCGTGCCACACTCCCCGCATGGCAATCACGCACACCTCGCAGCGCCCCATGCGCTCGATGTGCTGTGTCATGTGTCTGTCGGCCTGAGTCGCCCACGGACGCAAACCCCTGCAACCCTGGGCGCTCGGCCTCCCGAGCGCCACTGAGCGCGCTCGCAGCCTGGCTCCCACTGAACTCCCCAGAGGAGGATCGGTGAGCCTCCCCACCGACACCACGATCGACGCTGACGCGCGCCCAGACGCCGTGACCGCCGGTGTGACAACCGCGAGCAGCGACGCCGAGGCGGAAGAGCGCCGGCGTCATCGCGAGGAGGCTCGCCTCATCCGCACTCGTGAAGCCGCCGCACGCAAGAACTCCGTGGCAAAGGATGGTCAGTGGGCAAGCGGGGATCGCACTCCCCTCAACCCGAACGAAGAGGTGAAGTCCGTTGGCGACCCGCTCCGGGTCCGCGAGCGCATCGAGAGCATGTACTCCAAGTGGGGTTTCTGGTCGATCCCGGCGACTGACCTCCGTGGCCGCTTCCGCTGGTGGGGTCTGTACACGCAACGTCGCCCCGGGATCGATGGCGGCAAGACGGCGATTCTTGAACCGCACCAGCTTGATGATGAGTACTTCATGCTGCGCGTTCGCTCCGATGGTGGCCAGCTCACCACCGAGCAGGCGCGCGTCATCGGTGAGATCTCACGTGATCTTGCCCGCGACACCGCCGACGTCTCTGATCGCCAGAACATCCAGCTCCATTGGATTCGCATCGAGGATGTCCCCGAGATCTTCCGCCGTATCGAGGCGGTTGGCCTCAACTCCACAGAAGCGTGCGGCGACGTGCCGCGCGTCATTCTCGGTTCGCCCGTCGCCGGGGTGGCAAAGAACGAGCTGCTCGACCCAACGCCCCAGATGGAAGAGATCAAGGCGCGCTACATCGGCAACCCCGAGTTCTCCAACCTGCCGCGCAAGTACAAGACCGCCTTCACCGGGATGCCGGTTCCGGACATCCTCCACGAGGTTCAGGACATCGCATTCTGCGCGGTCGAGCACCCTGAACTTGGCGTGGGCTACGACCTGTGGGTGGGCGGTGGCCTTTCGGTCAACCCGATGCTCGGCACGCGTCTTGGAGTCTTCGTCAAGCCCGAGATCGCTCATGAGGTGTGGGCGGGAGTGACGAGCATCTTCCGCGACTATGGCTATCGCCGCTTGCGCAACCGCGCGCGTCTCAAGTTCCTCGTCAAGGACTGGGGGGCCGAGAAGTTCTTGCAGGTGCTTCAGGACGAGTACTTGCACTACGAATTGCCCAAGGGGCCTGCGCCGCTCAACGCCACCCCCGGCGAACGCGGTGACCACGTGGGCATCTACGAGCAGCGCGACGGAAACTGGTACGTGGGCGTCGCCCCGGTGGCTGGTCGCATTTCCGGCACCAAGCTGCTGAAGATCGTCGAGATCGCTGAGGCGGCTGGCTCGCGTCGCATTCGCCTCACCCCGTTGCAAAAGATCCTCATCCTCGACATTCCCCAGGACAACGTGAGCGCCGTGGTCAACGACTTGCGCGAGCTTGAACTCGAGTCCGAGCCGGGAGAGTTCCACCGCAACGTCATCGCCTGCACCGGCATCGAGTACTGCAAGCTCGCGATCGTGGAGACGAAGGCCACGGCACGAGAGGTGGTCGCTAAGCTCGACGAGGAGTTCCCCACCCTCGACGCACCCATCACAGTCCACGTCAACGGTTGCCCCAACTCGTGCGCCCGCGTGCAGGTGGCGGACATCGGCTTCAAGGGCCAACTGGTCCTCGATGACGAGACGGGCGACCAGGTTCCGGGCTACCAGGTTCACCTTGGTGGGCGTTTGGGCATGGGAGATGACAATGACTTCGGCCGCAAGCTCCGCGGTCACAAGGTAAAGGCCGACGGCATGCCGGAGTACGTCGCACGGGTCACCCGCCACTACCTCGACAACCGCACCGACGGTGAGTCCTTCGCCGCATGGGCCGTGCGGGCCGAGGAGGAGCTCCTCCGATGAGCCACCTCACCTTGCTCAATCCGCCGGTGTGGACTGCCGAGACCGTCGCGGGCGTCAACGACCGACTCGAGACAGCGTCGGCCGCGCATATTGCCGATTGGGCGATCGCTACCTTTGGACGCGATCTCATTGTTGCCGCGTCGATGCAGGACACGATCCTCCCGCATCTCTTTGGCACCCGTCTGGCAGGCGTGGATGTGCTGTTCCTCGAAACGGGGTACCACTTCCCCGAGACGATTGCCACGCGCGACGAGGCAGCACGGACCCTGCCGATCACCATCGTCAATGCGTTGCCGGCCACGACCGTTGCTGAGCAAGACGCCGCCCTCGGCAAGGACTTGTGGGCGCGCGACCCCAATCAATGCTGCGCACTGCGCAAGGTCGAACCCCTGCGTCGTGCCCTTGCTGGACGTGCCGCTTGGGTGACCGGCCTGCGCCGCGCCGATGGCCCTACCCGTGCCAACGCACCTGTCGTTGACTGGGATGCTAAGCACGGCCTCGTCAAGATCAACCCGATCGTCACGTGGTCTGACGACCACGTTGAGCGTTATCAGACGGAGCACAACCTGCCCCGCAATCCCCTCGTCGCCCAGGGATACCCGAGCATTGGCTGCTTCCCCTGCACCCGTGCCGTGGCGCCCGGCGAAGATCCCCGTGCTGGCCGCTGGGCCGGCACCGACAAGACCGAATGCGGCCTTCACGCATGACGGCTGCAACCGAGAGGCAAACCGTGTCCCCCACTGCCGCGCATTCCAGCAGCGCCGCGACCCCGGTTGATGCCGGGGCATCTACTCTTGACGCCCTTGAGTCGGAAGGCATCCACATTCTGCGGGAGGCCGTGGCGACTGCCCGCAAGCCCGTCATCCTCTTCTCCGGCGGCAAGGACTCCGTGGTGGTGCTCCACCTCGCGACCAAGGCGTTCTGGCCCGGCCGTGTTCCCGTGGAATTGCTTCACGTTGACACCGGCCACAACTTTGACGAGGTCCTTCAGTTCCGCGACGCGACGGTCGAGCGGCTTGGCCTGCGGCTGCAGGTGGCGCGCGTTCAGGACTACATCGATGAGGGCCGCTTGCGGGAACGCCCGGACGGCACGCGCAATCCTTTGCAGACCATTCCGCTCCTCGATGCGATCACCAACAATGGCTACGACGTGGTCTTTGGCGGTGCACGCCGCGACGAGGAGAAGGCCCGCGCCAAGGAGCGCGTCGTGTCGTTGCGCGACGAGTTCGGCCAATGGGACCCACGCAACCAGCGCCCCGAGTTGTGGAGCCTGTACAACACCCGCCATCTGCCCGGCCAGCATGTGCGGGTGTTCCCGCTGAGCAACTGGACTGAGCTCGACGTGTGGCGCTACATCGAGCGCGAAGGCATCGAACTTCCAAGCCTGTATTACGCCCACGAGCGTGAGGTCTTCGAGCGAGATGGCATGCTCCTCACCCCGCACCCTGCTGTGAAGCGGCGCGACAGCGACGTCATCACGACCCGCACGGTCCGCTACCGCACCGTGGGAGACGCGAGCTGCACCGGCGCTGTCGAATCGGACGCGAGCACGGTCGCACACGTCATCGCCGAGGTTGCTGCGACCCGCGTCACCGAACGCGGAGCCACCCGCGCCGATGACCGGCTGAGCGAGGCCGCCATGGAAGACCGCAAGAAGGAGGGCTACTTCTAATGGCCGCCGCATCAGTTTCCGACGCCCATCTGGCGGTCCCTGTCACCTCGCTGTTGCGCTTTGCGACGGCGGGTTCGGTGGACGACGGCAAGTCCACGCTTGTGGGCCGCCTGCTCTATGACACGAAGTCGATCCTTGCCGACGCCTATGAGGCGGTTGAGCGTGTGACCCGCGAGCGTGGCGGTGAGGGAGTTGACCTTGCTCTCCTCACCGACGGTCTCCGGGCGGAGCGTGAGCAGGGTATCACGATCGATGTCGCGTATCGGTACTTCTCGACGCCGCAACGCACCTTCATTCTTGCCGACTGCCCGGGCCACGTGCAGTACACGCGCAACACGGTGACGGGGGCGTCGACGGCCGACGCTCTGGTCGTCTTGGTGGACGTGCGTCACGGAGTTGTCGAACAGACACGCCGGCATCTTGCCGTTGCCGCATTGCTCCGTGTGCCGCACGTCATCCTCGCGGTCAACAAGATTGACCTCCTCGGGTTTGCGCAGGAGCCATATGAGTTGATCGCCGCCGACGTTGCCGACCTTGCCTCACGACTCGGGCTCGACATCACAACAGTGCCGGTGAGCGCTCTGCTGGGCGACAACATCGCCGAGCGTTCGACCAACACGCCTTGGTACTCCGGGCCCACGGTTCTCGAGTTGCTTGAGACCTTGCCCGGCTTTGATGAGATCAGCGCGACCACCGCCGCCGCCAGCGCCGCCGTCACCGTGGGATGGCGCATGCCCGTCCAGTACGTGCTCCGACCACAGGACGCGGCGATCTCTCCCGAGTACATCGAGTATCGCGGCTATGCGGGTCAGGTGGCAGAAGGCGTTGTCCGGGTGGGCGACGACGTGGTGGTTCAGCCTTCGGGCCAGCGCACCACGATCGCTGGCATCGACACCGCGGACGGTCCCCTTGACGCCGCACCCGCCGGACGTTCCGTCGCGGTTCGCCTGGCCGACGATGTTGACGTGGCTCGCGGCGACCTGCTCAGCTCAGCCGTGGACGCGGCACGGGCTGTGAAGCACATTGACGCGCACGTCGCGTGGCTCGCGGAGCGCCCGCTGCGGGTGCGCGACCGCGTGCTCCTCCACCATGGCTCGGCGTTGGTGCAGGCCATCGTGTCGACCATCTCGGGTGTTCTTGACATCACCCTGCCGGGCGGCACATTGGACACGAGCATCGTCCCCGGAGACGAACTCGCGCTCAACGACATCGGCGTGGTGGGGCTCGTGCTCGCCCAGCCGATCGCAGTCGATGACTACGGTTCGCACCGACGCACCGGCGCCTTTGTGCTTGTTGACCCCCAAGACGGGGCCACGCTGGCGGCTGGCACAGCCCGAGCGTCGGCGCCCGGCACTGGGGCCGACGGCTACCTCACCATCTGATGAGCGCATCGGTCACGTTTGACGCCGTCTCGCAACGATTTGCGCTGCGCGGCGGCCATCGCTCGGCACTTGCCGAGGTCTCTTTGCACGTTGAGCCGGGCGAGTTTGTCTCGGTGGTGGGGCCGTCCGGCTGCGGCAAGTCAACGCTGCTGGACTTGGTCGCTGGCCATACTCGGCCTTCTTCCGGCACGGTCACGGTGGGCAATGAACCGGTGACAGGGCCGGGCCCAGACCGGATGCTCGTCTTCCAAGACCATGCCCTCTTTCCGTGGCTGAGCGTCACCGACAACGTCGAGTTTGGCTTGCGGGCCGCGGGCGTTGCCGAGGCTGAGCGCGCCCCGATTGCCGCCGAATGGATCGAGCGCGTTGGCCTTGCCGATGCGGCGCGGCTCCACCCGCATGAACTTTCAGGTGGAATGCGCCAACGTGCCGCTTTGGCGCGTGCCTTCGCGCTGAAGCCCCAGGTGCTTCTCATGGATGAGCCGTTCTCGGCTCTCGATGCACCGAGCCGTGACCGCCTCCACGTTGAACTCCAAGAACTGTGGCGTGAAACGGCGACCACCATCATCTTCATCACCCACAACGTCCGCGAGGCCGTTGTGCTCGGTGACCGCGTCGTCGTCATGTCCTCGGGACCGGGTCGCATCATTGCTGAAGTACCGGTCAACATCGCGCGCCCCCGCGTCGTCGAGTCTCGTCGCGTCGTTGACCTCGCTCAACATGTGCGCGGCCTGCTCGACGCGGCCGACCAGATGGGAATTGCTGCTCCCCGGGAAGGACGGGACGGCTATGTCAGCATCTGAAGTCGAGAACTCGGTCGCGGCTCTTGCCACCCAGCCAAAGCGTCGGAGCGTCTGGCCGGTGGCCATCACGGGCGCAGCGCTTCTCGTCTTGTGGTGGGTGGTGTCCTTGGCAGCGGAGACCTTGCCGGGGCCGGTGACGACAGCGTCGGAGCTGTGGCGCATGGCGCTCGACGGGCAGCTGTGGTCGATCCTGTGGCGAATCACCGCCTTCATGGCGGGCTGCTTTTCCGTTGCCGTGGTCCTTGGCGTCATCGGTGGCCTCGCGGTCGGCATGACGCGCAAGCTTGATAACGGCCTGTCGCCTTACCTTGCGGCACTCCAAGGAATGCCCACATCGTTGTGGATCCCAGTGGCAGCCATCGTGCTCGGCACCGAGGTGTGGTCTTTGGCCGCGGTCGTGTCTCTTGGCGCCGTCCCCGCAATTGTGCTCGGCACCCGCACTGCGGTGCGCACGGTTCCACCCCTCCTCATCCGGGCTGGACGCACCCTCGGCGAGAGCGGGGCATCGTTGGTGCGCCGCGTCGTACTGCCGGCGGCTCTGCCTGGAATCCTCACCTCGGCCGAGCTCGGGTGGTCGATCGCCTTCCGCTGCCTCGTGGCCGGCGAGATATTCTCCGGCGCGCTGTCGGGCACCGGAATTGGCGACGTCATCTCCCGTTCGCGAGAGTCCAGCGACCTCACCGAGATGGTGGCGACGATTCTCATCGTGCTCGCCTTCTCGGTGGCGGTCGATCGGGGCGTGTTCGCACCGATCCACTCGCGCTTGCGTCAAAGCCCCGGCTTTGACGACCCGGCCGCGTAGCGCTGACTCGCCATGCCCGTGTGGCGG
>JAEYOR010000030.1 GCA_023411615.1 Actinomycetes bacterium | reverse complement strand
GCTCACGACCCCACGCCACTGACGTCAACGCGAAACGCGTAACCACACCGTCGTGTCGATGGGAAGAGTTGACCCGGAGATCGCCATCGAGGACAACACGATGTCGCCGTCCGGCAGATCAATCGGCGTGGTCCCCATGTTCGCCACCACCCGTACGTCGCCTACAACAAACTGCAGGACGTCGGCGGGTGAGTCCTCCCACGTGATCGTGCCTGAGGCGAGAGCGTGTTCGCGGCGCAAGTGAAGCGCCTCGCGGTACATCTCAAAGGTTGAGCCGGCGACGCCTACCTGACGTTCTGCCGCATACTCTGACCACGAATGCGGCTGGGGCAGCCACGTAGCGCCAGTGGGGGAGAAGCCGTACGCGGGTGCGTCGGACTCCCATGGGAGCGGCACACGACACCCATCGCGTCCGTAGATGTGATCCGGAGTGCGGAACCACGTCGGATCCTGTCGGGCCTCGTTGGGGATGTGAATAGCCTCGGGGAGGCCGAGCTCTTCCCCTTGGTAGACATAAGCAGAGCCCGGCAGAGCAAACATGACGAGGGATGCTGCCCGGCCGCGGCGCAGGCCGGCCTTCTCGTCCGGGTGCTCGAGGTTCCCCGGGCCGATGCCGACGCCGTGAGGAAGCTGGGTGGCGAGTGCGAGGCGCGTGGTGTGACGGATCGTGTCGTGATTCGACAGCACCCACGTCGATGGTGCGCCAACGGAGTTAAAGGCCTCAAGCGACTCATCAATGGTGGCGCGCAAGCCCTCAGCGTTCCACTCCGTCATGAGGTAGCCGAAGTTGAATGCCTGGTGGAGTTCGTCGGAGCGAACCCACTTCGCCATTTTTGCGAGCGGCAGTACCCACGCTTCAGCAACAAGCGCGCGCTCGCCCGGGTAAGAGTCGGCGATACGCCGCCATCGGCGCCACACGTCGTGAACGTCATCACGGGACCAATAGGGGTGGTCTTCTCCTGCCCATTCACCACCTGTGTGGAGAGGGTCGACGTCAATGTCAGGCAGGTCCGGGTGCTTGGCAAGTCCGTGCGCGACGTCGATGCGGAAGCCATCGACGCCGCGGTCAAACCAGAATCGCAAGACCTCATCGAAGCGATCCGCGACCCATGGATTGGTCCAGTCGAAGTCGGGCTGAGTTGAGTCGAAGAGGTGGAGGTACCACTGTCCGGGCGAGCCGTCTGGTTCCGTCACCCGCGTCCATGCGGGGCCGCCGAACATCGACAGCCAGTTGTTCGGCGGCTGGGCCCCGTCGGCGCCCTCGCCGTCGCGGAAGTAGTAGCGCGCACGCTCGGGCGAGCCAGGGCCGGCGGCGAGTGCCTCCTTGAACCATCGGTGTTCACTCGACGAGTGATTCGGCACCACGTCAACGATGACACGAAGGCCAAGCTCGTGCGCCCGCTCAAGGAGGGCGTCAAAGTCCGTCAGGGTCCCAAAAAGGGGATCAACATCGCAGTAGTCGGCAACGTCGTAGCCCGCGTCATTCTGCGGAGAACGGTAGAACGGCGACAGCCACACCGCGTCGACACCAAGTTCGGCGACGTGGTCAAGGCGACGGGTGATGCCGGGCAAGTCGCCGATGCCGTCGCCCGACGCGTCAGCGAAAGAGCGGGGGTAGATCTGGTAGATGGCGGCGGTGCGCCACCACTCGGAAGTGTGCGGAGTCGTCCTTGACATAGGCCCACTTTAGGCGCTTGCACGCTCAAATGCACGCGTGCACCGCCGAAAATGTCGAGCGCTTACAGAGGCGAGGCAGTGCTAGCGCTCAGCGGGCACTGACGTTGAACGGCGGACGACGAGCTCGAACGGCAGCTGGCGCGCTTCTGCGCCTTCAGCGGACTCGGACAGTTCGCGCAGGATTTCATCTGCCGCGAGGCGCCCTTGCATCTCGGGAAACTGAGACACCGTGGTGAGTCCAAAGAACTCGCCGAGCTCGTGGCCATCGATGCCGATGACCGACAGGTCCTCTGGCACCCTCTTGCCGAGATCGCGTGCGGCGAGGATCGCGCCGATCGCCATCTCATCCGACGCGGCGAATACGGCGGTGGGGCTCACCCGCGGATCTCCGAGCAATTGCAGCGTGGCGCGGTAGCCGCCAGCGATGGTGAAGTCAGCAACGCGGACGAGCAGCGGGTCTGGGGCGACGCCACGAGACGACAAGGCGGCTTCGTACCCGTCGAGACGGCGGCGGGGCAAATGAAAGTCCAGATCAAGCTGCGGCTCGCCGCCGATATGCGCGATGTGGCGATGACCGAGCGCCAAGAGGTGTTCCGTCGCGAGTCGGGCCACTGAGGTGTCATCGATGCTGAGTGTCGTCGCTCCGGGGAGGGGGCCTCCGACGCCCACCACTGGCTTCCCGATGTGGTGGAGGCTGTCAATCTCGGTGTCGGACAGCTCAAGTGAGACCGCGATGAGGCCATCCACCCTGCGTCGGCGCAGAAATTCCCCAAAGAGGCGGTCTCGGCGCGAACCGCGCCCTTGACCCGAAGTCGCGTCCGACGCCTCGAGGTGGTACAGAGTGAGATCGTAGCCTGCGTCCGCAAGGGTCTCATGAATGCCCTTGAGCACTGAGGTGTAGAACCAACTGGACAAGAACGGCATGACGACGCCGACGTTCCGGGTGCGGCCAGAGGCGAGACTTGACGCCGCTGACGACACGACGTAACCGAGTTCCTTCGCGGCGGCCTCGACCTTGGCGCGCGTCGCGGGCGAGACGGTGGACTTTCCAGCGAGGGCGCGGGACACCGTCGCCGTGGACACCCCCGCGAGTTCGGCGACGCGTTCGATCGTGCTCACCGCTAACTCCCTCCGAACCCGCAAGGTCACCGCGACGGTGCTTCGCGCGTCATAACCCACGGGTCCTTTTCGAGTGGGACGGTACCACAGCCACTCGGTGGCACGGTGCGAGTGGACGGGCAAAGCGAAAGGCGGGACCGCCCAAACGGACGGCCCCGCCTTTCGCGGTCCAACGTATGACTTATACGTCGTAGTAGAGCTCGAACTCGTGGGGGTGAGGACGGAAGCGCAGCGGGTCGATCTCCGCGGAGCGCTTGTAGTCGATCCACGTCTCGATGAGGTCAGGCGTGAACACGCCGCCCTCGGTGAGGAACGCGTGGTTCGCCTCAAGGTTGTCGAGGACCTTGGAAAGGCTGTCCGGCACCTGGGGGATCTGTGCGTGCTCCTCGGGGGGGAGCTCGTACAGGTCCTTGTCCACCGGGGCCGGGGGTTCGATTCGGTTCTTGATGCCGTCGATGCCAGCCATGAGGAGTGCCGCGAAGGCGAGGTACGGGTTGCCCGATGAGTCAGGCGCACGGAACTCGATTCGCTTCGCCTTGGGGCTCGAACCCGTGATGGGGATACGCACAGCAGCCGAACGGTTGCGGGCCGAGTAGACGAGGTTCACGGGTGCTTCGTAACCGGGCACGAGGCGGTGGTACGAGTTGACCGATGGGTTTGTGAAGGCGAGCAACGACGGGGCGTGCTTGAGAATGCCGCCGATGTACCAGCGAGCGATGTCCGACAGTCCGCCGTAACCCTTCTCGTCGAAGAACAGCGGGTCGCCGTCCTTCCAGATCGACTGGTGAACGTGCATGCCCGAACCGTTGTCGCCAAAGAGCGGCTTCGGCATGAAGGTGACAGTCTTGCCAGCGTTCCACGCGACGTTCTTGATGATGTATTTGAACTTCATCAGGTCGTCACCCGAGCGGAGCAACGTGTTGAAGCGGTAGTTGACCTCTTGCTGGCCAGCGGTGCCCACCTCGTGGTGCGCGCGCTCCACCGAAAGGCCCACCTGCTCGAGGACTCGGCACATCTCGTCACGCAAGTCGGCGAACTGGTCGCTCGGGCTTACCGGGAAGTAGCCGCCCTTGAAACGCGTCTTGTAACCACGGTTAGGGGTGCCGTCGAGCTCTTTCTCGATTCCGGTGTTCCACGCAGCCTCAGAGGAGTCGATGTGGTAGTAGCCCTCGTGCTGGTTGGTCGCAAAGCGCACGGCATCGAAAATGAAGAACTCGGCCTCGGGTGCGAAGAACGCCGTGTCACCAATCCCCGTGGACTTGAGGTAGGCCTCAGCCTTGGCGGCCACGTTGCGCGGGTCGCGGGAGTACAGCTCATTGGTGAAGGGGTCAACGATCGAGAAGTTGATCACGAGCGTCTTGGCAGTGCGGAACGGGTCCACAAACGCCGTCTCGACATCCGGCAAGAGCTTCATGTCGGATTCGTTGATGGCCTGGAAGCCGCGGATGGATGAGCCGTCGAACATCAGGCCGTCGGAGAAGACGTCCTCGGTGAACTGGGCGGCCGGAATGTTGAAGTGCTGCATGACGCCCGGAAGATCACAGAAGCGGACGTCGACAAACTCGACCCCCTCCTCCTTGACAAAGGCGAGAGCCTCTTCGGCGGTCTTGAACATCGGATTGCTCCTTGAGGTAGGTCTAGCCATGGCGGCTGGGACCCAAACTAGTGCGCGCCCGTGTCGTCGGCGTATTGCGAATGTTTCGTGCCTGTTAACGCATGGACTATTTTTCGCCGAACCCCAGGCTCAGCCACTCATGAGTCGTTGCCGAGCGCGCCTAGGCTAGTCATATGACCAGTGCAGACGCGTCACCACTCATCGCGGATGCTGTGCTCCTCGATATGGATGGCACTCTCGTCGACTCCACGGCCCTTGTCTACGAGATGTGGGGGCGATTCGCGATCGAGCACGGTCACGACCCTGCTGACGTCATCGAGTTTGCGCACGGCACTCCATCCATCGCCACCTTGCGGAGATTTCTTCCAGAGACTGCCGATCTCGACGAGTGGTACAACAAGGTCGCCGACTGGGAACGCGGTGAGTTCCACGGGGTGACGGAGCTTCCAGGCGCAGCGGCATTCGTCAGCCAACTACCGGCAGGCAAGTGGGCTGTCGTCACCTCCGCCATCGCCGACGCTGCCCGCGCCCGCCTCGAGGGCGCAGGGTTTCCTCATATCGATGTTCTCGTGGGCGCCGACGATGTTGAACGGGGCAAGCCGTATCCGGAGCCGTTCCTCATAGCGGCAACTGCGCTAGGTGTCGATATCGCACGGTGCGTGGTCTTTGAGGACTCGCCCCCTGGCATTGAAGCGGGGCTAGCCGCCGGCGCACACGTCGTCGTCGTGGGCGATGCGCATACCGAGCACACGGCGGGGTTGCGTCGCATTGAGCACTGGCGCGACATCACGGCGAGGCCCACTGAGTCGGGTCAGGTTGAACTTCGCGGGATCCCGCAGGCCTAACGCGCGAACTGCTCTCACCAAGAGCGCGGTCTCAACGACCGCGGAGAGCCTTGCGGTCGGCACGCGCACGGGCTGGGTCGACACCCTTGGGAATTGGCATCTGAGGCCCCCCGAGAGCACGGAGCCGAGCGCGAACGACGTCCTGGTCTGCGCCTGACAGTCCCTTGCCGATGCCACGGCCAAACTCTTGGCGCCTGATGGCGCGAATCGCCTTCGTCAGGTTCTTCAGCGCGACTTCGCCCTCGTTGTTGCCCACATAGATCGCTGTCACGGGCACGCCTGGAACAAGCTTTCCCAATCGCGCCGTCGTCTGGTCAACGGTCTTCTTCGCGGAACGGCCGCCCTCGGCGAGAAGTACCACACCGCCCTGGCCGACGCCCTGGAAGACGACGGCGCGGCTACGCGCCTCAACGGCGATTGGCTCGTCGGCAAACTGCCAGCCCCGGCGGATTGACTGGGCGACGGCTAGTGAGCCGCCCAGCTGTCCATCCATCTGCTTGAACATCTGCTTCTCGAACCGGCGGGTCAGCACGAGCAAGCCGAGGATCATGCCGGTCATGAGGCCAAGGACCGGACCAAAGATCTTCGCGAAATAGCCCGACACGACAAAGGCCGAGGCGATACCGATCGCAATAGGAATGCCCGCGACGAGCGCCATGATCCACGGAAGTGCTTTGTCAGCCTTCGCCGTGATCTTGTAGGCCTGGGTGAGCGTCTTGTACCAGCGCTGCTTGGGTGCGGGAGCTTGCTTCGCCATAGTGCCGCCTAGTCTAGTGCGCTCGGCTATGGCCGCGGCGCGCGTGCGAGCAGGGCCGACGCTTCCTGCCGAGCCACCACCGGCTGGGCGAGGTGCGCCAAAGCGGGAGGAATCTCGCGGCCCTTACGCGTCATCGCCTGGGCCCACAAGCGTCCTGCGCGATAGGAGGAACGCACAAGCGGTCCTGACATGACGCCGGCGAAGCCGATCTCCTCGGCGGCCGTCGACAACTCGACGAACTCTTCCGGCTTCACCCAGCGATCCACGGGGTGGTGGCGCGGGGAAGGACGCAAGTACTGGGTGATGGTGAGGAGGTCACAACCAGCGTCGTGCAAGTCGTGAAGCGCTTGAATGACTTCATCAAAATTCTCGCCCATCCCGAGGATGAGGTTGGACTTGGTGACAAAGCCATCGGTTTGAGCCCGAGTCAGCACCTCGAGCGAACGTTCGTACGTGAAAGCGGGACGAATGCGCTTGAAGACGCGCGGCACAGTCTCAACGTTGTGGGCAAGAACCTCAGGGCGGGAGGAGAAAACTTCGGCCAATTGTGTGGGGTCGGCATTGAAGTCAGGGATCAGCAACTCGACACCTGTGCCCGGGTTGAGAGCGTGGATTTGACGCACAGTCTCCGCGTAGAGCCACGCGCCGCCGTCATCAAGGTCGTCTCGAGCTACGCCGGTCACCGTCGAATACTTCAGACCCATCTCCCGCACGGATTCGGCCACCCGGCGGGGTTCGTCGCGGTCGAGAGCCGATGGCTTGCCCGTGTCAATCTGGCAGAAGTCGCAGCGCCGAGTGCACTGTGACCCGCCGATGAGGAACGTTGCCTCACGGTCTTCCCAGCACTCGAAGATATTGGGACAGCCCGCCTCTTCGCACACCGTGTGGAGGTTGCCGCCCTTGACGAGGCCTTTCAGCTCTTTGTACTCGGGGCCCATCGTTGCCGTCGTGCGGATCCATTCGGGCTTTCTCTCGATGGGGACCTCGGCATTGCGTGCTTCGATGCGAAGCATCTTGCGTCCTTCGGGGGCGAGGGTCACGCGATCTCCTGGGACTCGGGGACATCGGTAGCGCCTACGGGCGATCCACCTGTGGTCCATCGTATGTCGGCAAGGGAATGCTCAAGTGCGCGCACCGTGGCGGGCACAACGTCAGCGATGGAGACACGGCGCCCGAGCTCGATGGATAGAGATGTCACATCCGCATCCGAGATCCCGCAGGGAACAATCGTGTCGAAAGCAGCGAGGTTGGGCTCACAGTTGAGCGCAAAGCCATGCATCGTCACACCCTTCGCGACGCGCACCCCAATCGCACAGATCTTTCGTTCACGCCGTCGATCCGTAGGTGGTAGCCACACGCCCGAGCGGTCCGCGACGCGAATGGTCTCGATGCCAAAGTGAGCGCATACTGCCATGATCGCGTCCTCTAGCCTGCGCACATACTTGACCACATCAATTGGCTCCGCGAGGCGAATTATCGGGTAACCGACGAGTTGCCCGGGTCCATGCCACGTGATGCGTCCGCCCCGATCGACATCGATGACGGGAGTGCCATCGAGTGGCCGGTCCCACGGTGCAGTGCGCTTTCCTGCGGTGTACACGCTCGTGTGCTCGACGAGTACTAATGTGTCCGGTTGCTCACCGGCGACAACACGAGCATGGATGTCGCGCTGGCGTTGCCACATCTGCTCGTAGTCGAGCGGGCCACCGTCGAGTTCCGATGTGATCTGCACCTCACCAGGCTAACCCCGGAATATCGGAGCCTTGGTGCGGTTTGATAGGTCCGTGAAGACTCGTACCTGGTTAAGGCCCGTTCTCGTTGCTGTCGTCATCATCATCTGGCTCGGCATTTCGGGCGCTGGCGGCCAAACCTTCGGCAAGCTCAGTTCTGTGCAAGAGAACGAGAATTCCGTGTTCTTGCCGGCCTCCGCTGAGTCCACCAAGGTCGCCGCAGAACATGCGCAGTTCATTCCGGCCGACGCCGTGCCGGGGCTGTTTGTCGTCGATGGCGTCACCCCCGAGCAGCTGGGCGAGATCCAGGCCTGGGTTGACGGCGTCGGCTCTGTCGCGTTGGCAGGCGATACTCAAGGTCGAACTGTCCGCGACGTTCTTGCATCTGACCCTGTCGCATTTCCATCGGAGGATGGGCAGGCCGCGCTTGTCGTCTTTGAGATCTCCGCTGACGTCTTTGCCGACAGCGCGGGTGAGGCCACCATTGGTGAAATCGTCGTTGAGACGGTGCGTCACGAGTGGGCACAGAATGGCCCTGACAGCCCGGCGTACTTCACGGGCGCGGCTGGCATCGTTGCGGATTTGGTGGGGGCGTTCGCTGGTATCGACGGGATCTTGCTCCTCGTCGCGCTTTCGGTTGTGCTCGTCATCCTCTTGATCGTGTACCGCAGCCCCGTGCTGCCGTTCTTGGTCCTGGCGACGGCGATGATTGCGTTGACTGCGGCGATCATCGCCGTCTACGCCCTTGCCACAAACGACATCATCACGCTCAATGGCCAGTCTCAAGGCATCATGTTCATCCTTGTCGTGGGTGCCACTACCGACTATGCCCTCTTGCTTGTCGCCCGGTACCGCGAGGAGCTGCTCCATCGCCGCAGCACATACGAAGCAATTCGGGTTGCGTGGCGCCGTTCGATTGAGCCAATCGCAGCGTCGGCTGGAACGGTCATCTTGGGCCTCATGGTGCTCTTGCTTTCGGACCTCAAATCCAACTCCTCTCTTGGTCCCGCGGGCGCTATTGGAATTGCGAGCGCACTCTTCGCAGCTCTGACCTTGTTGCCGGCCTTGTTGCTCATCGGCGGTGAGCACGCGCGCGGCGTGTTCTGGCCCGCCCGTCCTCGTTACCTCGGCACGGAAGATCGGGAAGAGGCACAGTCGACCGCAGCTGTTGAGCAAAAGGCCGGGGTATGGGGCCGGGTGTCGACCTTTGTCGACGCGCGTCCGCGCGCCGTCTGGATCGGTGCCGCCGGGCTGCTTGTCCTCATGTCAATCGGTCTCACCCAGTTGGAGGCCGATGGTGTGGGCGACCGCGACGTCTTCCTCACGGAAACCGAATCGGTGACGGGTTTCGAAGTGCTCGAGGAGCACTTTGACGCCGGAGCCACGTCGCCGGTACGGGTCATCGTCGATGAAGCGGACGCCGACGCGGTGCTTGCGGCTGTGCAAGACATTGCGGGCATCGAACAGGCCTATGTGTTGACCCCGTCGATTGTGCAAGGCGCGCCGCCTGCAGAGGTTGAGGATGCGCCCCTCGTCATCAATGGTCGGGTAGAGATCGAGGCAGTGACCGCAACGGCCTCGTCGACTCGTGCGTCGCAGGACGTCGTCGAAGACGTGCGCGCTGTGGTGCACGAGATCTCCGACAGCGGGATCGTGGGAGGACAGGCCGCAGAGGCGCTTGACACCCGTTTGACGACGGACCGGGACATCGTCGTGATCCTGCCGGTGATCCTCCTCGTCATCTTCTTGGTCCTCGTGCTCTTGCTGCGGTCGATTGTCGCTCCGGCGATCATCGTGCTTGCCAACATCTTGTCCTTTGGCGCGGCAATGGGTGTGTCGACTCTTGTATTTGACTGGGTGTTCGATTTCCCTGGTATCGACCCGGCCGTGCCATTGCTCGCCTTCGTGTTCCTTGTCGCCCTTGGGGTCGACTACTCGATCTTCCTCATGTCGAGGGCGCGAGAAGAAGCCCTGGCGCACGGCACGGCCGATGGCGTCCGGCGCGCACTTGCCGTCACGGGCGGGGTCATCACGTCGGCCGGCATCGTCCTCGCAGCGACCTTCGCCGCGCTGGGCGTGCTCCCGCTCGTGTTCTTGGCCCAGATCGCGTTCATCGTGGCGTTCGGAGTGCTCGTGGACACCTTCATTGTCCGCTCCCTCCTCGTGCCTGGGCTCATCGCTGACATCGGCCGACGCTCGTGGTGGCCATGGATGCGCCGCTTTGAGTCCTGATATTCGGACTGTGGATAACCCCCTTTGACGAGGTCTGGCGGGGCACAGTGGGGGAATGAGTTCTCTCGCATCACAGGCACAAGCGAACGAGCGGGTGGTAGGGCACGGTGCCGTCACCTTCGAGCACGTGCGGCGACGCCGCGATGCGCTTGAAGCGAGCGGGATCGACGGCCTCATTGTGCCGACTCGTGTCGCGCTGCAGTCTCAGGATGCGGTGGTCGTGACCGAGCCCGCCCACGAAGGTGTGACGCTTCAGGACGTCTTGCATGCGCGGGGGAGTCTCCATGCGGGCGAATGTGTGTGGTGGGCGGCTCAAGTTGCCCAACTCTTGGCGTCGCTCCACAAGGTGGGTGTTGCTCATGGGGCGCTCACAGCCGAGGCGATCATCATCGACGGTGACGGTGTGCGCCTGGGCCGCCTCGTCGATGGGGGGTCGGGGACAGCCGGCCCCGATGACGTCGCGGCGCTTGGCGAGCTTCTTGCGACGTGTGTGCGTGCAGACGAGGCCGCTCGTGTGCAGGCGTGGGCAGAGCCCATGCAGCACGAACGCGCGGATGCGCGCCCCTCGGCGGCAATGGTCGCTCGGGCGATTACATCGTGCGCGCCCGCGCAGCCGATCGACATCCCTGTGCGAGATGTCGTGGGGTCGATGCGCAGGAGCGCGTCAGCTCGACATGAGGTCGAGCGAATGCCGGGGGCGTGGTGGTGGCGCCTCCGAGTTCTTATGCGGCGTCGTTGGTGGGTCGGCGCGATCGCGACGGGACTCGCGGTGGTCGTGGGCGTTGCCATTGCGGCTGGCACTGCGGGCGCGGGAGACAAGGGAACACAGAGCCCGGTCACCGCTGTGGGCCCTCTCGAAACTCCTCGCATGGAGGAGAGCCCCGAGGAAGCTGCTGTTCGGTTGACTCTCGATCGCTTCGCCGCAATGGCAACTGGCGATGGCGAGGAATTGGTGTCTTTGACGCTGCCGGGCAGCCCAGCGCATGCAGACGCACTTGCGACGGCAGCGCTTTTTGCGGAAGGACGGCTTGAACTGACTACCACGAGTGGTGTGCCCGCCCCGCCGGATCTCGCTGTCAGGACTGAGTCCCGCAGCGACGTTCGAGATACCTCGGCTGGCAAAGCCACGGTCATCGTCACGTATTCGAGCCCGGCGTACGAGGTCACACTTGACGGAGTCAGCAGTGCTGTTGAAGCCGAGAAGGTGAGTATTCGGATGGTCCTGGGATGGGACGCTCGAGAAGGCTGGCGCGTAGCGGACGCGATTCAGTCGGACCCAGATGCTTCCGACTCTGCGACGTAGCGAGCGGCATCCTCAATGTGGGCGTGATCCCACGTGAATCCGAGTCCGGCAAGGACGGCCGGAACACCCCGCTGGGAAGCGAGTAGATCGCTCACTGCTTCGCCAATGACCACTTTGAGCATCCAACCGGGGATCTTGACGCCAGGTGAGCGGCCGTAAGCGCGTGACAAAGCGGCGACAAGCTCGCCGTCAGTGACCGGTTGCGGTGCGATGACGTTGACTGGGCCCACATGCGCGTTGTCGAGCAAGAGCCGTGTGGCACGGACGTGATCGTGAAGCGTGATCCATGACTGGTACGCGTTGGCCTTGCCGAAACCGCCGAAGAGCCCCCGTTTCACGAGCGGCAAGAGACGTTCAGCGAAACCGCCGTGGCCCGATAGCACGAGCCCGGTGCGGAGGTATGCCACAGGAGCCCCGAGCCTCTCGGCAGCGGAAGCGGCCGCTTCCCATTCGCGCACCACACGCGCCAAGAAGTCATTCCCGTGCCCACTTGCCTCAGTGAGTTCCGCATCTCCACCGTCTCCATACACGCCCATGCTCGATGCTTGGATGAAGCGGGGAGTCGTGCCCGCGGCGGCGACCGCGCGGACCAGTGTGGTGGTCGAGTCGAGGCGCGAACGCAGCACCTCACGCTTATACGAGGCCGTCAGGCGCTTTGCGCCGATCGATGCGCCAGCGAGATTGACCAGAGCATCAGCCGATGCGATGACATCCTGGTTGATGCGGTGGTGAGGTGGAGACCAGGACGATTCGTCACTCCCGCGCGCCTCGCGTCTCACCAGCTTGATGACGGTGTGTCCGTCCTCCCGCAGCGATGTGCTGAGGGCCGTGCCAATGAGACCCGACGCGCCCGAGATGACAACGCGCACGATCTACAGCCCGAGTTCCGCCTCGAAGTCAGCAGCTTCGATCAGTGACTTCACTGTCTGCAAGAACCGCGCGGCGTCCGCCCCATCGACAATCCGGTGGTCGTAACTGAGGGGCAGGTAACAGGTGGGGCGAATCGAGATGACATCTTCGCCATGAGGGCCCTTCACCACGACTGGCTTCTTGGTGATGACGCACGTCGCAAGGATTCCAACCTGCGGCTCTGGCACGATCGGGGTGTCGAAAAGCGTTCCACCCGAGCCGGTGTTCGTGACGGAGAACGTGCCGCCAGAGATCTCGTCCGCGCCGAGGCCTCCTTCACGCGCCTTCGTTGCGAGGTCGACAATGCCCTTGGCGTGATCGGCCACGGTCTTCGAATCCGCATCGTGGAGCGTCGGCAACATGAGGCCCTTGGGGGTGTCGACGGCAAGCGAGAGATTGACCGTCGGGTGGTAGACGATGCTGTCGCCCTCAACAGAGGCGTTGAGGAATGCGTGCTCCTGCAAGGCGACAGCCACGGCGCGAGTGAAGAACGGCAAGAACGTGAGGTTGATGCCGTGCTTTGCCGCGAATGCATCCTTGGTCCGTGCGCGCAGGTCCCACACAGCGGAACAGTCGACCTCGACTACCGAAGTCAGCTGTGCCATGCCGTGGAGCGAGTCCATCATCTTGTCAGCGACGATCTTGCGGATCCGGGTCATCTTGACGGTCTGACCGCGCAGCTCCGACACCGTGACCTGTGGCGCCGGGGCTGACGCGGGCGCACTCGCCGGTGCGGTCGCCGCGGGCGCAGCAGAAGCAGACGACGACGCGTCGAGCACGTCTTCCTTGCGGATGCGACCGCCAACGCCGGTGCCGGTGATCGATGCGAGGTCGACTCCGCGCTCGGCGGCAAGTTTGCGCACGATAGGCGTCACGTAGCCGGAGGCGCTGCTTGATGTCGACGGGCTTGCCGACGTCGCTGTCGCCGGTTGGGCCGCAGGCGCAGCAGGGGCTGCGGGGGTCGGAGCCGAAGAGGCAGCAGGGGCCGAGGTGGCAGCAGGGGCTGGGGGAGCCGCAGCCTCGGCAACCGGAGCCGCCGCCGGCGCGTCCGGAGCGGGAGCAGGAGCGGGGGCGGCATCAGGCTGGGGTGCGGGAGCGGCGGGCGCCGATTGTGCCTGCGGCGCTGGCGATCCCGATCCGATGCGGGCGAGGACGGAGCCGACCTCGACGTCGGTGTCCTCCTGAACGAGGATCTCGAGGAGTGTGCCGGCAACGGGGGAGGGGATCTCGGTGTCAACCTTGTCGGTCGAGACCTCAAGCAACGGCTCGTCGGCAGCAACCGTGTCGCCCACGGACTTCAGCCAACGGGTGACCGTGCCCTCAGTGACCG
>JAEYOR010000053.1 GCA_023411615.1 Actinomycetes bacterium | reverse complement strand
GGCGGCCCCCCGGGGGCCCCCCCACCACCGGTCCATTCCATGTCCTAGGGAGCGATAGCGAGTGACCACCACTCACGACCGCGCGGTAGGCCCTGACGAGGCATCCGTGCTCACGGCTCGCAAAGAGTCGTCGGCGGACAAGGTATTCGCCGGACTTTCGGGTGCCGCTGCCACCGTGATCCTCGTGACTCTGGCGGCTGTTGCCACGTTCTTGCTCATTGAGGCCTGGCCCGCCGTGACGGACTCGGCGGGCACTCTTGCGGAACGCGTCGAGTGGATTTCGCCTGAACGAGACGAATCCCTGATCCAGATCATCGGATTCTTGGTCTTCGGCACCGTCTTGATCTCGGCGATTGCGTTGCTCATCGCCACGCCGCTGTCCGTCGGTATCGCGCTGTTCATTTCCCACTATGCCCCGCGAAAGCTTGCCGCAGGACTTGGGTACCTCATCGATCTCCTCGCTGCGATTCCCTCCGTGGTTTATGGCCTGTGGGGAGCCATGGTCTTGATTCCCGCTCTCCAACCGTTCTATCAGTTCCTCGCTGACGTCCTTGGTTGGATTCCCCTCTTTGCCCCGGGCGAAGACGGCACCGTGTCCGGGACCGGCCGCGTCGCAATGTCAGCTGGCATCGTGCTCGCCATCATGGTGTTGCCCATCATCACTGCCGTGTCGCGCGAAGTGTTTCTGCAGACTCCGCGCCTCCACGAAGAAGCGGCGCTCGCGATGGGAGCGACCCGCTGGGAGATGATCCGCATGGCGGTGTTCCCATTTGGTCGTTCGGGGGTCATTGGCGCCACGATGCTCGGCCTCGGGCGGGCATTGGGAGAGACGATGGCCGTCTACATGATCCTCTCGCCTGGCCTCTCCTACTCGCTGAATGTGTTGCAGTCGGGTCAGCACAACACGATCGCTTCCTTCATTGCACTTCAGTTCCCTGAAGCGAACTCATCGGGCGTGTCCGCTCTCATCGCAATGGGGCTGGCGCTCTTCATCATCACGCTGCTGGTCAACATGCTGGCGCGCTGGGTTGTGTCGCGCCGGGCCGAGTTCTCGGGAGCTAACTGACATGGCGACACGGACCACGGCGGCTCCCTTCGGCCAGGTATCAGCTCGACGCAAAGCGGCCAATGGCGCGATGACCGTGCTGATCTACGGCGCCTTCGCACTTGCACTTATCCCGTTGGTGTGGCTCTCGGCGACTGTGGTGAGCCGTGGCGTCGACCGCTTCATGGTCGACAGCAACGGTGATTCACGGTTCAACCTCGACTTCCTCAACCAGTCGATGCGAGGCATCTTTGGCGGAATGCCAGAGGGCGGCATTGCGCACGCCATCGCCGGCACGCTCGCCATTACCTTGGCGGCGACACTCATTTCGGTTCCAATTGGCCTGCTCGCCGCGATTTACCTCGTGGAATACGGCAAGGGGACTCTCAAGCGTGCCGTCACCTTCTTGGTTGACGTCATGACGGGCATTCCCTCGATCGTCGCGGGACTGTTCGCCTATGCGGTCTTTGCCGTTGTGGTGGGCCCCGGGACCAAGCTCGGCATCGTCGGCGCCGTTGCGCTGTCCCTTCTCATGATTCCGGTGGTGGTGCGCGCCACCGAAGAGATGCTCAAGTTGGTACCGAACGAACTTCGCGAAGCGTCGTATGCACTTGGGGTGCCCAAGTGGCTGACGGTCCTCAAAGTTGTTGTACGTACCGCCGCCGCAGGCATCACGACGGGTGTCACATTGGCGATTGCGCGTGTCATCGGGGAAACGGCGCCCCTGCTTATCGCGGTCGGGGTCGCAGACTCATACAACCTCAACCTCTTCGACGGTCGCATGATGACACTGCCGGTCTACATCGTTTCCGAGTGGCGCAAGGGCGAACAGCCGTGCAACAACCCTGAGATCGCCTGTGTGCCTGAGATCACGGAGTATCGCGCTTGGGCGGCCGCGTTGGTTCTCATCCTCATCGTCATGGCGCTGAACCTCATTGCGCGCCTCATTTCCCGATACTTCTCCCCCAAGACTGGCCGTTAGGACAAGGACCCCACTGTGAGCAAGCGCATTGACGTCAACAACCTGAACGTCTACTACGGGAACTTTCTTGCTGTTGAGGACGTGTCGCTCGCGATCGAGCCCAAGTCCGTGACGGCCTTCATTGGTCCCTCCGGCTGTGGCAAGTCAACGTTCCTCCGCACCCTTAACCGGATGCACGAGGTCATTCCTGGGGCACGCGTTGAGGGCGAGGTGCTGATGGATGGGACCAACCTCTACGGCCCTGACGTGGACCCCGTCGCGGTGCGCCGTCACGTTGGCATGGTGTTTCAGCGTCCCAACCCGTTCCCGACGATGTCGATCGCGGAGAACGTCGTGGCAGGAGTGAAGCTCAACAACAAGCGGATGTCCAAGACTGCTGCCGAAGAACTCGTTGAGTCCTCGCTGCGTGGGGCCAACCTCTGGGAAGAGGTGAAGGACAGGCTGGACAAGCCTGGCTCGTCGCTGTCGGGTGGTCAGCAACAACGTCTCTGCATCGCACGCGCAATCGCGATCAAGCCGGACGTTCTGCTCATGGATGAGCCCTGCTCAGCCCTTGACCCGATCTCAACCCTCGCCATCGAGGACCTCATCCACGAGTTGAAGTCCGAGTACACGATCGTCATCGTCACCCACAACATGCAGCAGGCTGCTCGCGTCTCCGACCGCACGGCCTTCTTCAACATTGCCGGAACGGGCAAGCCTGGCAAGCTCATCGAGATGGATGACACGACGACGATCTTCTCGGCCCCAGCCGAGAAGGCGACGGAGGATTACATCTCCGGACGATTCGGCTGACCCGGCGCGGCCGGCTCAACGTGGCCCGTGCCGCGTGGCAGGCCCCGGCGTCAGGCGTCGGAAGCCGCCAAGGCCTCAAGCACCGGCTGGTACTCCTCGAGCGTTCCATCGAGAACGGGCAACGGCGACGAGACAGGCGCGACGCCCTCTACCTGGATCGAAACCTCCGCGATGCCACCCGCGGCGACCGGAGACGTTGTGATCAGCTTGCGTTCACCGTCGCCCATGCCGAGAGTGACGAGGGTGTGGGGCGCGACGACGATCTCCGTCGAATCACCGCCAACGGCGACTGTGACACGTGTGGGCTCGTTACCTTCGTTGTAAAGGGTCCCCACGAGCACAGCCGGTTCACCCGCGCCGCTCGATACGAGAAGGAGATTCGCGGTCGACACGTCGCCGAGCGTGATGCCGATGCCGTCCGAAGGATCGTAGGGATTTGACGTGGTGATGGAAGCTGCCATGGAACAGGCGGACAGCGACAATGCGGCGCCAAGAGCGAGGGCGACGACCTTCACGCGTGCGTGCACGGGTCTTCCTTTCGGGAGGGGACTGTCCCTTAGGATAGTGGGCCATTTGCGCAGGCCCAACTGCGTGTCGTTCCACGCCCTGTAAGTAAAGGGACTGTATAGGGAGTTCGTTCGAGTGGTAGACTGGGGGTCCGCATCGAAGGGGAATTGGACACTCATGAACTTCGTCGTTGGCGAGACCGTCGTCTATCCGCACCATGGTGCAGCCCTCATTGAGGACATTAAGAAGCGCGTCATTCGGGGTGAGGAAAAGACGTATCTCAAGCTTAAGGTTGCTCAGGGCGACCTGACGATTGAGGTCCCCGCAGAGAATGTCGACTTGGTCGGCGTTCGCGACGTTGTTGACGAGGCGGGCCTGGAGAAGGTCTTTGACGTGCTGCGTGAGCCGTACATCGAAGAGCCCACCAACTGGTCGCGCCGCTACAAGGCCAATGTGGAGAAGCTTGCCTCCGGTGACGTCATTCGCGTCGCCGAGGTGGTTCGCGACCTCAGCCGTCGTGACACCGACAAGGGCCTGAGCGCTGGTGAGAAGCGCATGCTCGCCAAGGCCCGTCAGATCCTCGTCAGTGAACTCGCCCTCGCCGAGAAGTGCGACGAGCCCACTGCCGAGACACGACTCGACGCGGTCCTCGCCTCGTGACCATCGCGGCCGTTCTCACGGCCGCAGGTAGCGGCTCTCGCCTCGGTCGCGATCTTCCCAAGGCGTTAGTGACGGTTCAGCGAACCCCGCTTGTGCGCTGGGCTGCATCGGCGCTTGCGACCGTTGCCGACCGCATTGTGGTGACAAGCCCGGCCGACGCATTGGCTGACTTTTCCCAGGCTCTTGCTGGCGTGCCTGCCCAGATCGACATTGTTCCGGGCGGCTTGACACGTCAAGACTCGGTGCGAGCGGGCGTTGACCGCCTCGATAATCTTTATGACGATGCGGTGGTGCTCGTCCACGACGCCGCACGGCCGTTCATGCCGGTGGCGGTCTTTGGACGCCTTATTGAAGCAGCAGCTCACCACGATGCCGCGATTCCCGTGCTTCCCGTTGTCGACACCATCGTGTCCGGTGTGGGCGGGCCCGTCACATACCTCGAGCGTCCCAGTCTGGGCGCAGTCCAAACGCCGCAGGCGGTCCACCTCGCTGTGCTTCGTGACGTCCATCACCGCGCCCTCGCCGACGGTATCGAGGCGACAGACGACGGCAGCCTCGCTCTCCACTACGGCTACACACTCGCGACGGTGGCGGGCGACCCACTTGGGCGCAAGATCACGTATCCCGAGGATCTTGAGTTCTTTGAACGGAGGGTGGGCTCGTGAGCATGCGTACTGGCATCGGCGTTGATATCCATGCTTACGGCGAAGGTGAGGGCACGGTTGGGGCTGGTGGCCTGCGGCTTGCGGGCCTCGACTGGCCCGGCGAGCGCCGCCTCGAGGGTCACTCCGACGCCGATGTGGCGGCCCACGCGATCTGCGATGCCATCCTCTCTGCTGCTGGCCTTGGTGACTTGGGAGAGCACTTCGGCACGGCGCGCCCCGAATGGGCTGGAGCATCCGGCGTCGCGCTCATTGAGGAGTCGGCCCGCATTGTCCGTGAGGCGGGCTTTGAGATCGTCAACGCTGCGGTGCAAGTGATCGGCAACCGGCCCAAGATCGGCGCACGCCGCGCCGAGGCCCAAGAGGTGCTGAGCGCTGCGCTCGGTGCCCCTGTCAGCGTTTCCGGAACCACCGCGGACGGACTTGGCCTCACCGGCCGCGGCGAGGGCATCGCCGCGATTGCCACCGCTCTGGTGGCGGCCACAACCTAGCGAGCCCCGGCGTCGGCCGTCGCCAAGCGCCGTCCCGACCCAAGCGCCGTCCCGACCCAAGAGCTCCGAACCGCCAAGAGCGGTTCTCCACGTTCTGAACCGGTGAGCCAGGCGACGCGCCGGGTAGCGAGGCCGACGCAGCGTCGGCTTCCGCGTGTCGCGCACCTCAGCGGTTCAGAACCTTTGAAACCGGTGGCAACGGTTCGTAGCTTCTGCGGGGATGGGGTTTTGCACACGAGTCCCAGGTAGCCTTGCACACGTGACTCTGCGCCTATTCGATACCGCCACCCGCGAGGAGCGCGACTTTGTCCCGCTCACTCCCGGCCATGTTGGCGTGTACCTGTGTGGGCCCACGGTCCAGGGAAGCCCGCATGTGGGCCACCTGCGCAGTGCCGTCGCTTTTGACGTGCTGCAGCGCTGGCTCGAGCGTTCGGGCTACGCCGTGACGATGGTGCGCAATGTCACCGACATTGACGACAAGACCCTCGACAAGGCCGCCGAAGCCGGCTCGCAGTGGTGGGCGTGGGCGCTGAAGTTCGAGCGTGAGTTCCAGGCGGCATACGCCGCCGTGGCGGTGAAGCCACCAGCCGCTGAGCCGCGAGCCACGGGACACATCCCCGAGATCATCGCCCTCATCGAACGCCTCGTTGAGCGCGGGCACGCTTATGAGAACGACGGCTCCGTTTACTTTGACGTCCATTCTTTTGACGCCTACGGCGCACTGACAAATCAAGGCATCGACGACCTCACGCCCGCACCCGACGCTCCTGCCGAGGCCAAACGCGACCCCCGAGACTTCGCGCTCTGGAAGGCGCGCAAGGACGGCGAGCCGGAGACGGCGTCGTGGGATTCGCCGTGGGGCAAGGGCCGGCCGGGCTGGCACATCGAGTGCTCTGCAATGGCACGACGCTATTTGGGCGACGCCTTTGACATCCACGGCGGCGGTCTCGACTTGCGGTTCCCGCACCATGAGAACGAGCAGGCACAGTCGCGCGCGGCGGGTTACGACTTCGCGCAGCTGTGGATGCACTCGGCGTGGGTGACGCAGTCGGGCGCCAAGATGTCGAAGTCTCTTGGCAACGGGCTGCTCGTCTCCGAGGTGCTTGCACGCTACCCGGCGCCGGCCCTGCGCCTTGCGCTCGCGCAGGTCCACTACCGCTCCATGCTCGAGTACTCCGACGCCGTCATGGACGATGCGACGGCCACCTGGTCGCGCCTCGCAGGCTTCGTTGAGCGGGCAACCGAGCGCGTGGGCGGCTTCAGTCGCGAAGAGGTCGAGACGGCGACGCTGCCCGAGGCCTTTGTGGAAGCGATGAATGATGACCTCGCGGTGCCGCGCGCTCTCGCCCACGTTCACGAGACGGTACGCTCCGGCAATGCCGCAGTGAATGCAGGCGAGGCCGAAGCGACGCGAGAAGCGCTGCTGAGCGTGCGCGCGATGCTCAGTGTGCTTGGCCTTGATCCGCTTGCTCCGGAGTGGCAACACGTTGACGCCAATTCTGAGGCCGCCATGCGTGCACTCGATGTGATGGTGAAGGC
>JAEYOR010000010.1 GCA_023411615.1 Actinomycetes bacterium | reverse complement strand
TCGTGTTCGCCATGTTCGCTGGCTTCTATTTCTGGTGGCCCAAGTTCACCGGCAAGATGCTGGACGAACGTCTCGGCAAACTTCACTTCTGGCTGCTTTTCCTCGGCTTCCACGCGACCTTCTTTGTCCAGCACCTTCTCGGTGCCGGAGGCATGCCGCGTCGCTACGTCGACTACTTGCCTGAAGACGGCTTCACCGTTCTCAACCAGGTCTCCACCTTCGGCGCGTTCTTGCTCGCTGCCTCGACCTTGCCGTTCCTGTGGAATGTCTACAAGACGGCTAAGAAGGCACCCAAGGTCACCAAGGACGACCCATGGGGCTTCGCTAACTCCCTCGAGTGGGCGACGAGTTGTCCGCCGCCCCGACACAACTTCGTGTCAATTCCCAAGATCCGCTCGGAGCGCCCCGCCTTTGACCTCCATTACCCGGAGATCGCGGCGATCGACCACGCGGCAGCGCATCAATCGGGCATTGACAAGCCCGCAGTGGACTAAGAGGAGATTGTTCGATGAAGATTGAGTCGCTGGTCTTCTTGTTTCCCGGCGTGTTCTTCTTGGTGGTGGCGTTCATTTACGGCGCCCTGACTGACTTCCAGGAGCTGGTGGGGTTCCCTGCGTTCTTGTTGAGCGCAGGGCTCGCATTCATGGTCGGCGTGTACTTCCGCATGCTGGCCAGGCGTCACCCCACGCGCCCCGAGGACCGTGAAGACGCCGAGATCGCTGACCTTGCGGGTGAGCAGGGCATGTTCGCACCCTGGTCGTGGTGGCCGATTGTGTTGGCCGCCGGGGCTGCGCTTGGATTCGTCGCTCTCGCCGTCGGATGGTGGATCATGGTCCCCGCCGTACTCGTGAGCACCATCGGCCTTGTCGGATGGGTATTCGAGTTCAGTACTGGACGCTTCTCTCACTAACCCTCAAACGCAGGAGCCTCGATCCGCAACGGCGCGGATCGAGGCTTTTGTTCTGCCTCGCAGCATCCGCACGCGTTCGCGTCCTTATAGAACTCGTGTGCCTCTTCAAGTGCGGAGTCCGCATCCGGGTGCCAGCCCAAGGGAAGCTGGAAATACGGCGGCGGCACGCACTCAAGGTCGGCATCGCAGTCATGAACTAGATGGACCCGCGTTCGCGGCGGGTCATGTTTGTCTACGCAATACGTCGGCATTGCACTCACTCCCCGAGAGGTAGGCACCCCGTTGTGCCTGTTGTGACCATACGCCGTCGCATACGGGGGCGTGGTTGGGACCAAGGGCCCGCCTAGGCTGGCAGTCCCGCATCCGCAAGAGAAAACGAACCTAGGCTCCGTCGCATGACTGAGCAAACGCATTCCCTCGACAGCATCGTTGCCTTTGCACGTGCGAACCCTCTTGGCGTCGTGGCCACCGTCGCCCCGGATGGTGCACCCGAGGCCGCGCTGATAGATCTCATCACTCTTGACAACGGGACCGTGACGTTTCTCGCGCATCGGGCAGCGCGCAAACTCGTCAACCTCGCCACCGAGGGGAGGGTCGCTGTGGTCATTGGCACCGGCGGTCCCGTCACCATCCAGATTGAAGGCCATGCACGAGTAGTCGAGGGGGAGGAGCGCGAGGTGTGGGCTAAGAGAACAACCGACGTGCAGCCCGGTTCGCCCGTCGATCGGGAAGATTTCGCGCTCATCGTTATATCGCCAGTGTGGTTGCGTTACTACGACGGCTCAACGCGTCCGCCGGCCATCGAGGAAATGAAGCTCAGCGTCTAGAGCGTGAGGAGCACTTTGCCGGTGGTGGCACGGCCTTCGAGAGCCTCATGGGCGGCGCGGGCCTCCTCGAGAACATAACGAGCGCCGATGCGGATCTTGAGGTCACCCAGCGCCACGGCTTCGAACACGTCGTGCGAACGCCAGGCGCGTTCTTCTGCGGTGCGGAGGAAATGCGCCATCGACGGTCGGGTGACAACGAGGGATCCATGGCGCGCCAAGCGCTGAAGATCAAAAGGTGGCACTTGACCGGATGCCCCTCCAAAGAGCACGAGCATTCCTCGTGGTGCAACCGACCCGAGAGAAGCGTCGAAGGTTGCCTTGCCCACCCCGTCATATGCGACGTCGACGCCAGTGCCGTCAGTGAGGTCACGAACGGCCGCGGGAAGCTCTCGCGTCATGTCAGCGAATGTGTCGTAGCGAATCACGTGGTCCGACCCCGCCGCTCGTGAAAGTTCAGCCTTCTCAGAGGTCGACACGGTGGTGATGACACGTGCTCCCGCCTTGTGAGCCAGTTGCGTCAGCAAGAGGCCGACGCCTCCTGCACCGGCATGGATGAGCGCCGTATGCGCCGGGCCGAGTGGAAAGACAGACGTGCTCAGCAGATGCGCGGTGAGGCCTTGCAGAAGGACCGCTGCGGCACTGTCGCTGTCGACAGCGTCGGGCACGAGGTAGCAATCCTCCCGACGCACGACGACGCGCTCTGCATATGATCCGGGGCTTGCCGTCCATGCGACGCGTTGACCCTCGGTGGCCCACGTGACATCGGGCCCGACGTCGACGACTGTGCCGCAACCTTCTCGGCCCGGAATGAGCGGAAAGTCCACGGGATAGACCCCCGCCCGCTCGTAGGTGTCGATGAAGTTGACCCCCGCGACGGCGACCGCGACAACGACAGCGTCGGGCGGGCAAACGGGGGAGGGGACGTCCCGCAATTCCATCATCTCGGGACCGCCAGCGTGCTGTGCAACAATCGCCTTCATTCACCCATCGTGGCACGCAAAAGGCCCCTCACGGCACCAGAACGAGCCTGGTGTGGTGAGGGGCCCTGCGAGTCTCGGCGCGAGGCATGTGCCTGACGCCAGCAAGACGATTACGGAACGAGAAGTCCCGCTGCGCCCGTTGCGCGAGTGAAACGCTCCTGAACGTTTGCCCAGTCGACGACGTTCCACCACGCGTTGACGTAGTCAGCCTTCACGTTCTTGTACTGCAGGTAGAACGCATGCTCCCACATGTCAAGCATGAGCAACGGCACGATGCCAACTGGCACGTTGCCCTGCTGGTCGTACAACTGGACGATGATGAGCTTCTTGCCGATCGTGTCGTAAGCGAGAATCGACCAACCCGATCCCATGATCGTCATTGCGTTGTTCGTGAAGTGGGCGCGGAACTTGTCAAATGAGCCGAAGTGCTCATCGATTGCCGCCGCCAATTCACCCGCAGGCTTGTCACCACCCTCTGGGGACATATTGGTCCAGAAGATCGAGTGATTGGTGTGACCACCGAGATTGAACGCAAGCGCCTTCTCGAGGCCTGCGATTGCGGCGAAGTTGTCGCTGTCACGAGCCTCGGCCATCTTTTCGAGAGCGGTGTTGGCTCCCGCGACGTATGCCGCGTGGTGCTTCGAGTGGTGGAGCTCCATAATCTGACCAGCGATGTGCGGGTCGAGAGCCCCGTAGTCGTAGCTGAGATCTGGCAGCGTGTATTCAGCCATTCTTCCTCCTTGTGTTCCCGGCGGTGCGGGTTTCAGTGTGATGAGCGCCTCATGTCGGGCGACCCAAGTCCTTGGTGGTCAACCACTGCCAGAGCAGGTGCATTCCATCTCTTCCACCGTATGACAAAGGCGCACCGAGCGGGGGCTCGGCACGCCTTGGTCATGCAACGAATAGTCCGAGTGCTTACGAGGGAGCGGCACCGTCATCCGTTGCGGTGGAGATCCTCGCAGGCGAGCCTGCGTCCGAGCGTGCAGCCATCGCGTGGACTTCGGCTTCGTGTGCTTCATGCGCCGCGTGAAGTTCGGCTGGAGTGACGGGCTCGACTCGGTCCTCGTAGTAGAACCGCGACAAGCGAGCCGTGAAGCGCTCCCACCGGTAGCCCTTGCGACGGACACCGTGCTCGTTGTGCTCTGGGGCCAGTTCCTGCGGACGCAGAACGTCGTAGGACACGAGCACCCAGCGCTCCTCTGCGGAGAGAGGCTCGTGAACTTCGATGTACTCGCCGCTGTCGAAGCGGACGATGCGCCCCGTCTCGTGGCCGTGCAGAACCAATTCCCGATCCTTGCGCTGAAGTCCCAAGGCGAGGCGCTTGGTGATGATGAACGCCGCGACGGGGAGTGCGAACACGAGGATGCGGAACATGATCGTCAGATCGTTGATCGACAAATGGAACAGGTGCGCGATGATGTCGTTTGAACCCTCGAGGACGAGCACCACGTAGAACGTGATGAGCGCGACGCCGATGCCGGTGCGGACAGGGACGTTGCGCGGGCGGTCAAGCACGTGACGCTCGCCCCGGTCACCAGTGGCCCACTTCTCGATCCACGGGTAGAGGGCAAGGAAGCCAAAGAACAGACCGGGCAGGACGACCGCTGGTATGAGGATGTTGAGCGACAGCGTGTACCCACCGATGACGTATTCCACGTTGCCCGGCATAACGCGCAGTGCGCCGTCAATGAAGAGCATGTACCAGTCAGGCTGCGTTCCAGCTGAGACGGGTGACGGGTCGTAAGGTCCGTAGTTCCACACAGCGTTGATCTGCAAGGTGGCGCCGAGAGCGGCGATCACACCAAAGACAACGAAGAAGAAGCCACCCGCTTTTGCCGTGTATACCGGGAACAACGGCAGACCGACAACATTCTTGTTGGTACGGCCTGCACCGGGGTACTGCGTGTGCTTCTGCAAGAACACGAGGAAGAGGTGCACGGCGATGAGACCAAGAATCAGCGCGGGGATCAAGAGCACGTGTGCGGTGAACATGCGGGGGATGAGATGTTCCCCAGGGAACTCGCCTCCAAAGAGCCAGTACGAGATGTACGAACCCAGGATCGGAATCGACTTGATGACACCGTCGATGATGCGCAGACCGTTGCCTGAAAGCACGTCATCGGGGAGTGAGTATCCGGTGAAGCCGGCTGCGAGCGACAGCAGCATGAGCGTGAAACCAATGAGCCAGTTGATCTCGCGCGGCTTTCGGAATGCACCGGTAAAGAAGATGCGTGCCATGTGGGTGACGATCGACGCGGTGAAGATCAACGCAGCCCAGTGGTGAATCTGGCGCATGAGCAGGCCGCCCGGCACCTCGAACGACATGTAGAGCGTCGATTCGAAGGCCTTGGACATTTCCTGACCCTGGAACTGGGGGAGGTTGCCGTCGTACGTGACGATATCCATCGACGGCACAAAGAACGCGGTCAGGATGACGCCTGACAACAAGAGCACGATGAACGAGTAGAGCGCGACTTCACCCAGCATGAAGGACCAGTGGTCCGGGAAGATCTTGCGTGCGATGAACTTGGTGAAGGCACCAATCGAGGTGCGCTCGTCTGCCCAGTTCGCGGTCGCGCCAGCGGCGCGGTTCAGTCGACTGGACGAAGGTGCAGTTTTCACGTCGGTCACTTCACGCGCTCCCAGAAGCTCGGGCCAACGGGCTCGTGGAAATCGCTTTGGGCCACGATGTAGCCCTCGTCATCCACGGCAATCGGCAACTGCGGCAAGGGACGCTTAGCGGGGCCAAAGACCACCTTTGCGCCGTCCGAGACATCGAACGTCGACTGGTGGCAGGGGCACAGCAGGTGGTGGGTCTGCTGTTCATACAGCGCCACCGGGCATCCCACGTGTGTACAAATCTTTGAATAGGCGACAATTCCGTCGAATGACCACGATTCGCGGCCGGGCACGTGCTTGATGTCACGCGGATCGAGACGGACCAACAGGACGACCGCCTTGGCCTTCTCCTCGATCTTGTGGTGCTCAAGCTCGTTCAGACCATCGGGGATCACGTGGAACACCGAGCCGATTGTCACATCAGATGCCTTGATGGGTGTGCCATCCGGGTCCTTAGCAAGGCGGGTACCTGCGCGCCACATCGTGTGGCGGAACTTTGACGTATTCCAGTCGCCGCCCATGTTTCCGATCGCGGGGACGAGAACGGAAAGGGGTGCAATTGCGAGCGCCGTAATGAGCGAGCCCTTAAGCAGCCCCCGACGACCAACACCGATGCCGGAGTCCTTGGCGCCTTCTGTGAGGTTCTCGATGGCGCCGGCGCGAGCTTCATCGGAGGACCGCAGGTCGTGGCGTTCTTCGACCATCTCGTGGTCGCGCATGAGCGTCTTCGCCCAGTGGATCGCACCGGTACCGATGCCGAGCATGGCGAAAGTGAGACCGAGGCCGATGAAGAGCGTGCTGCGCTGTGTGCCGGCGATGTTGTCGGCGCCTACGTCGATCGTGGCCCAGGCCCAGATCGCGAGCACAGTGCCGATGACGGAGATGCCAAACAGTGCGGCAACCTGACGCTCGGCGCGCTTGGCGGCCTTTGGGTCGACGTCGGCACGACGCGGACGGTGATGCTCGGGAAGACCAGGATCTGTGAACTCGTCTTCCACCGTCTCGTTCCCGTGAGGGGCGCTCTCGATGCTCATGAAGAACGGACTCCAATCCAAACGGTGAAACCGACGATGATGCCCATGCCGATCAGCCACGCCCACAGGCCCTCGGCGACCGGACCAATCGAGCCGAGAGACATGCCACCTGGTGCGGTGCCGCGCTGCTCGTCGAGGAACGCGATGATGTCGCGCTTGTCCTCGGGCGTTAGGTTCGCGTCGTTGAAGACGGGCATTGACTGAGGCCCGGTCAGCATCGCTTCGTAAATGTGCGTGGGGGTGGTCTCCCACAAGGCGGGTGCGTACTTGCCCTGCGTGAGCGCTCCGCCACCGCCAATCGAGCCGTGGCACATGGCGCAGTTGGTGCGGAAGAGGTTCATTCCCTGTGCGGCGTCGCCCTGCGCGGGGTCAACAGTCTCGGCGGCCGGAATCGCAGGTCCAGGTGCCAACGAGGCCACGTAAGCGGAGAGCTGTCGAATCTGCTCAGCGTTGAATTGGACAGTCTTCGCGATGGCCTGGGGGCCGGATGACTGCATCGGCATGCGACCCGTGCCCACCTGGAAGTCGACTGACGCGGCACCCACGCCAATGAGCGACGGCGCGACGCCCTCCTGGCCCTGAGCATTCATGCCGTGGCATGTCGCACAGTTGGAAGCGAAGAGCTTTTGGCCCTCTTCGACGTCGTTTGCCGAGATCTCGGTAGCGGTCGCGGTCTCTGAGCGGGCGACAGACGCGGCGATCGTGATTCCTGCGAGGAGGACGAACAGCAGCACGAGCGGTGCTGCACGGTGATAGCGGTTCAGAGCGAGGCGTCGCATGGAGTTCCTACCTCAAGCCGTAGATGACGATGAACAGGGCGACCCACACGACGTCGACGAAGTGCCAGTAGTACGAGACGACGATTGCGGTGGTGGCCTCATGGGTGCCGAACTTCTTGGCCACAAAAGAGCGACCGAGAACAAAGAGCATGGCGATCAGGCCGCCAAGGACGTGAAGGCCGTGGAAGCCCGTGGCCAAGTAGAAGGCCGAGCCGTAAGGCGACGATGAGATGGTCAGTCCGTGCTGCACAAGTTCGGCGTACTCAAAGATCTGTCCTGCGACAAAGATCGAGCCCATGATGTACGTGAGCACAAACCATTCGTGCATGCCCCACGTACGGAAGTTCCATAGGGGCCCGGTGCGACGACGCTGGTAACGCTCCGCGGCCCACACGCCAGCTTGGGCGGTGAAGGAAGAAGCAACCAGCACTGACGTGTTCACCAGGGCAAACGGGACATTGAGAAGCGGCACATTGGCAGCCCATTCCGCAGACGCCTCGCCGCGGAGCGTGAAGTACATCGCGAACAGGCCCGCGAAGAACATGAGCTCCGAACTCAGCCAGACTATGGTCCCGACCGCCACCTGATTCGGTCGAGTAGCGTGGATGGGGGAAGGCATCGCCGCTGGTGCTTGGGACATGCTCCACATTATGCCTGTCTTTCGCGCGCGCGTCTGCCAGGTCCTAGACGATCGGCGCGGCGCACCTCAAACCAGCCGCTTTGCCACGAGCACGACGTGCCAGAATGGGACCCATGAGCGACATCGAAGGCCGTACTGAGTCGTCGGCACCCATCTCAATTCTCGTATACAGCGACGATACGAATACGCGTGCCAAGGTGCGCATGGCGGTGGGCCAGCGCATCGGCGACCGCGACGTCGTATGGACCGAGACCGCCACCCACGAGGCAACGATCATGCAGGCGGACGCCAACCGCTTTGATCTCCTCATTCTTGACGGGGAGGCAGCGAAGTCCGGGGGCATGGGTATTGCACGCCAACTCAAGCACGAGCTGTATGACTGCCCTCCCGTTCTTCTCCTCGTCGGCCGCGTTGGCGATGCATGGCTTGCGACGTGGTCCGAAGCCGAGGCAGCAGTGGCACACCCGCTCGACCCGTTCCAGGTCAAGGCGGCGGTGGACGCCTTCTTCATCGATTCGCCCGCCTCGGCGTAGTCCCAACCCCGCAACACTCTTCAACGCAAGGAATTCGCTATGGCAACGTGGCCTGACATCCTCACTCGCCTTTCTCTCGACGAGGACCTCGACTCCGCCGACACCGCGTGGATGCTCGGCGAGGTCTTTGAGGGTCGCGCTACGGATGCACAACTCGGTGCCTTCCTCATGGGCATGCAGACCAAGGGTGCGACGGCCCTCGAGGTCAAGGGCATGGTTGACACAATGCTTGCTCACGCGCAGCGCATCGAGGTCGGTGGCCGCAACGTCGACATCGTCGGCACCGGAGGCGACCGCGCCAATACCGTCAATATCTCGACGATGGCCTCGATCGTCATCGCCGGCACGGGCGTCGGCGTCGTGAAGCATGGGTCCCGTGCGGCTTCGTCGACGACTGGTTCCTCAGACGTGCTTGCCGCGCTTGGCGTGAGTCTTGAGGTGCCCGTTGAGAAGGTGCCGCTCATTCTGGAAGAGGTGGGGATCACCTTCTGCTTTGCGCCGGCCTTCCACCCCGCCATGCGATTCGCCGCGGGCGTGCGCAAAGAGATTGGGATTCCCACGGTCTTCAATGTCCTTGGCCCGCTTACCAATCCGGCTCAACCCGATATCAGCGTCATCGGCTGCGCCCCGTTGCCGCTGGCGTCAGTGATGGCAGAGGTGCTGGCGTTGCGCGGACGCAATGGCATTGTCTTCCGCAACGACGACGGTCTGGACGAGTTTGCGGCGACGGACACGACGACCGTGTGGGAGATACGCGACGGCGAAGTGGACCGGACACGGATCGACGCTGTTGAGGATCTTGGCCTCCACCACATCACGCTCGACGCTTTGCGCGGGGGTGAGTCAAATGAGAACGCAGCGGTCGTGAGATCGGTGCTCGCGGGCAACAGTGGTCCCGTGCGCGAAACCGTCATTGCCAACGCCGCGTTGGCACTCGCCGCAGAAGGCAGCCTACCTGGAACTGCCCAAGGGCCGCTCGTTGACCGCATTCGAGCGGGAATGGTGGCCGCCGCGCAGTCAATTGATAGCGGAGCCGCTGAGGCAACCTTGCAACGGTGGGTTGCTGCGACGCGATCAGCTGCTTGAGTGCGGGTCGCGGGCAAGGTGGCTCGCGAGCTTTGTTGTCGGAGCGTTTTCGACAACGAAAAGCCTTGACGCTTGTCGTTGTCCTCGATACGGTCGCCGCATCGAAAACGTTATCGGTCGCGTGCCGAGCAACCCTTCCGGCTCCACGCGATCGGACCTTCGATCGCCATGATGTGCCGCGCCGACGCGGATAACGCGCCGGTGCTCGCGTCGCCGCTGCGGAGCCGGCAGGCGCGACCGGTGGCGCGGGTCCTGTGATGAGCGGGTCTCGCGCACCGGGGTGGTGCGCACGCAGCGTGAGCCCACTCAACGGTGCATGAAGTGAGTGCGTGACTCCTGATCCGCACGGCGGGCATTGATCCATTCCGAGAAGCGTGCGGCACCTGTGACGGGGCTCGACCATTCGCCGTCGATCATGACGATTCGAGTATTCGGCGTCTCGAGCCACGTGGCGACCATCTCTCGTTCCTCCATGGTCGCTCGGGGTGTTTCCTCGTCCCACTCATTCCGGAGCCGTGACGCCGCACTCCATACGCCCTCCGTGACACGAGTACTCCCCATTAGGACCCCGTCGACTACTGACACGACATCGAATGAGTACCCATGACGACGTGCGGCGATGAGGCGAACGCCGTCCAGCGCCCGCAAGCGCTGAGAGTGCATCGCGCCGTGAAGCAGAGCGGCTACGCCGTCGCGCATCCGAGCCGCACGTTCATACTCAAGTTTTTCGGCGTACCCATCGATCGCTTCGCGTACGGCGTTAACGACGGGGGAGGGGTCACGCGTGAGCGCGTCTTGAGTTCGGGCCACCGTCTCGTCGTAACGGATCGAGGGACCATTGACGCACGGGGCGGCGCATTGATCGAGGTCCATGAGGAGGCATGCGCGGGCGCCCGGTCGCGGATTGACCGGCAAGCGTGTGGTGCATGTACGCAAGCCCAACGTTGCTTGAATCATCTCGATCGCGTCGTGCGCTCCTCTTGCGCCGGGCATAGGCCCAATCAATGCGTCGTGTCCGTCCATGCTGCGCTTCACTTGGAGCCGTGGATAGCGTTCTTTGCTGAGGGCAAGCCACACCGTGCGTTCAGGTCGGGCCGACCGGCGGTTGTATCGAGGTCGGTAACGATCGATCATGCGCACCTCGAGGACTCGCGCCTCGAGCTCCGTGGCGCATGTGTGGGCGTCGACCGCAACAGCGAGTTCGAGCATCTCTCGCATCGACCGGCGCTGCTCGCCGCGCGTGAAGTACGACTTCACCCGAGCTCGCAGATTCTTGGACGTCCCGACGTAGAGATGCTCGCCGCGCGGTCCACGGAACACGTAGACGCCGGGCGTCGAGGGCAAGGCATCCGCCATGAGCGCCTTCGCGCGCAGCTTGTCAGGCACGGGATTACGCAGCGCGTCCAAGTCCTCACGATGGGTGATGCCAAAGCGAGCAAGGCGTTCGAGCATCCCGTGGAGGATGTGGGAGGTCGCACGGGCGTCGTCGAGGGCGCGGTGGTTTGGCGTGGTCGGGCTTGCGAAGACCCGTGCAAGGGTGGACAGCTTCTTATTGGGTGCCTCTTCCTTAGTGGTGGCTCGACGTGCGAGCGTCACGGTGTCGACCACTTCATTCCCGGGCCACCGATAGCCGTGTGCGCGGCATGCGGCCTTGAGAAAACCCACATCAAAGCGAGCGTTGTGGGCGACGAGCACGGCATCGCCAAGAAACTCAAGGAAGGTCGGCAGGACGGCCTCGATGCGAGGGGCCGCCACGACCATCGCATCAGTGATGCCAGTGAGGGCGACGATCATCGGCGGAATTGGGGAGCCTGGATCAACGAGAGTCTGAAACTCTCCAATGACTTCGCCTCCGCGAGTCTTCACAGCCCCAATCTCCGTGATCTGGCAGGTGGCTGGGGAGCCGCCCGTCGTCTCGAGGTCGACGACAACGAAGGTAGTGGCGTGGAGAGGTTCCCCGATCTCGTCCAGGCCCAACTGCACTCCCGCAAGTTCGGGCGCGATATGGGGGGAGAGGTGGGCCATGACGTGAACGCTACGTCACGCGTCTGACATGCGGATGGAGAGGGCCATGTCAGTCCCCGTCGTTAGCGTTGTCGACATGAAGATCGATTGCGCGACATGCACGGTACGGGGCCCTGCGTGCGGCGACTGCGTCGTCAGTTTCCTCACCATCCCGTTAAGGCCCGGGCTTGTGGAGGTGTCAGACGAGCAGGCCTCGGCAATTGCCGCTTTAGTCGACGGTGGCCTTGTTCCACCGCTGCGACTTGTAGCGCCCGGAGAACGGGCGTCATAACGTCAGGCCGCCCAGCCTTGCGGGCTACTCCTCGCCGTTGTACAGACTCTCGATGCGATCGGCATGGGCCGCCATGACTCGATCGCGCTTGAGCTTGAGCGACGGCGTGAGGAAGCCATTGGCAACGGTGAAGTCATCGAGCACTATCGAGTACTTGCGAATTGACTCAGCCCTCGACACCGCGCTGTTCGCTCGCTCGACTGCACGGTCGAGGTGTTCGCGAACCATCGGGTCCTGAGCGGCTTCGGCGATCGTCATTTCGGGTCGGCCCTTGCCGCGCAACCACCCGGGAAGCGCTTCCGCATCGAGCGTGATGAGCGCGGCGATGTACGGCTTGCCATCACCGACGACAACGCATTGCGAAATGAGCGGATAGGCACGAAGGCGGTCCTCGAGCACCGCGGGAGCCACGTTCTTGCCGCCTGCAGTGACGATGATCTCCTTCTTGCGACCCGTGATCGTCACGTATCCGTCCTCATCGACGGTGCCAATGTCACCCGTCGCAAACCACCCGTCAACAAAAGCCGCGTCAGTGGCGTCGGGGTTGTGGTGGTAACCCGCAAACAACTGATCGCCGCGCATGAGAATCTCGCCGTCGTCAGCAATCTTCACCTCGAGGCCTGGTAACGGGGTGCCGACTGTGCCGATCTTTGACAGCGCTGGTCGGTTGACCGTGCAAGCGGCGTTGTTCTCGGTGAGGCCGTAGCCTTCGAGCACCGTGAGCCCGAGGCCCCGATAGAAATGCCCAAGGCGGTCACCCAAGGGCGCGGAACCCGAGATCGCCCACCGGGCCCTGCCACCAAGCACCTTCGAAATCTTCTTGAGGACAAGAGCGTGCGCGATTCGATGGCGCGCGGCAAGCAACGGAGAAACCTTCCGGCTGGAGTCGAGCGCCTTCGAGTAATCAATCGCTTGTTTGGCAGCCCAACGGAAGATCTTCACCTTGCCAGCGGCTGCGGCCTTTTGCTCTGCTGAGTTGTAGACCTTCTCGAAAACTCGCGGCACGGCAAGAACCAGCGTGGGCTTGAAGGTGCCGAGGTACGGGACGAGTTTGGTCGTGTCGGGGCAGAAACCGACCACTGTCCCCGAGGCGATCAGCGCAACCTCAACGAGTCTGGCGAGCGAATGTGCCAGCGTGAGGAAGAGCACGGTTGACGCTCCGGGCTCGAAGAGGATCTCGTGCAACTCCTCCTGGATGCCGCTGACGTGCCGCGTATAGGAGAACTGCGTGAGCCGCACGCCCTTTGGGCGGCCGGTGGTGCCGGACGTGTAGATGATCGTTGCGAGGTCGTCGTGACCGGGAGCCGTCCGACGCTGGGTCAAGGTCTCGTCGAGAACGCGCGCCCCATCGCTCACGAGCACATCGAGCGCCCCATTGTCGATCACCTCAATGGCGGTGAGAGGCGATTCCGCATCGGAGGCGACTTCACGCGCGAGGGCCGCGTGCGCTTCCGTCTCGACAAAGATCGTGCGAATGTCCGCATCGGAGGTGATCCAGTCGATCTGCGATGCTGACGAGGTGTCATAAATCGGGACAGGGAGTGCACCTGCCGACCAGATCGCGAGGTCGAGCACGGACCACTCGAAGCGCGTGCGGCACATGATGCCCACCGCCTGGCCTGGCTCAATTCCACGCGCGATCAAGCCCTTCGCGACGGCCTCGACGCGGGCTTGAAACTCGGCGGCTGTCACATCCACCCAGTTGTCATCATCGTCGGTGAATCGAGCGACAACCTTGCTGGGATCGAGCGCCCACCGGGCGTAGACAAGCTCCATGATGTTGCGCGCATAGGACGATGTCACGGCTGCCTCCATTGGCATGGGGAGAGGTTGTGGTCACGATACCCTCGTCCAAGACGTTTTCAATCAAATTTCGTAAGGGGCAACAGTGGATGCCGTAGGAGTTGACATCGGGGGCACGAAGATTGCCGTCGGTGTAGTCGACCCATCAGGGCGGATCCTCACCCAGGTGCGACGGCCCACGCGGCCGGAGGACCCTGCGAGCATTGACGCGGCAATCGCCGACGCCGTGGCTGAGGTCGCCGGGCAGTATGAGATTGGCGCGATTGGTCTTGCGGCCGCGGGCTTCGCGAGTTCAGACCGTAACCACATGACCTTCGCACCCAACATCGCATGGCGCGAGTACCCGCTCGGCGAGAAGGTGAGAGCGCTCTCTGCCGACGATGACGTCGTCGTCGTCGTCGAGAATGACGCGAACGCCGCGGGCTGGGCGGAGTACGCATACGGTGCCGGCAAGGGCGCCCGCACGATGGTGATGCTGACGATTGGCACAGGCCTGGGCTCTGCGCTCGTCGTTGACGGCGAGTTGGTGCGCGGTGCTTACGGCTTTGCGGCCGAGTTGGGGCACCTGCGCATGGTCCCGGGCGGCGAGCTGTGTGGTTGTGGTCTGCGTGGGTGCTGGGAGCAGTACGCTTCCGGATCGGCTTTGACTCGTGAGGCACGCCGCGCAGTTGCCGCCGATGCGGTTCGGGGTGCTGCGCTTCTTGAACTGGCGAAGAGGGATGGCGGGGATGTGAACGGCCCCCACGTCACCGAGGCCGCATTGGCAGGGGACCCATTGTCGATCGACTTGCTCGCCGAGCTTGGCCGCTGGATTGGGGAAGGCTGTGCGCAGATGTCGGCTGTTCTCGATCCGGAGATCTTCGTCATTGGCGGCGGCGTGATCGAGGCCGGCGATCTCATCCTTGAGCCAGCTCGCGAGGCGTTCTCGGCGAACCTGACTGCGCGCGGGCACCGTCCCGTTGTTCCAATCGTTGCGGCTGATATGGGCAATGACGCGGGAATCGTCGGTGCAGCAGCTCTTGCGCGAGAAGCGGTCCCGTTCGGCTCCGTCGCGTCGTAGCCTGGAACCGAGGAGACGCATGTACTACACACTGTTCAAGCACGTCCTGCTCGGTCCTGGACTCAAGGTCTACTACCGCCCATGGGTCGAGGGCGCTGAGCATGTGCCCGCGTCCGGTGGAGCGATCCTTGCGTCAAACCACCTGTCATTCTCGGACTCCGTCTTCTTGCCTCTTGTGCTGTCGCGCAAGGTGGTGTTCCTCGGCAAGTCCGAATACTTCACAGGCAAAGGAGTCAAGGGTGCCGCGACCCGTGCCTTCATGCAGGGCGTCGGCACGATCCCGGTGCACCGCGGTGGCGGCCGGGCCTCCGAAGCGGCCTTGCGGACAGGCTTGCAAGTGCTCAGCGGCGGGGAACTGCTCGGCATCTACCCGGAGGGCACCCGCAGCCCAGATGGACGCCTCTACCGTGGCAAAACGGGTGTAGCCCGCCTTGCCATTGAGGCCGGGGTGCCGATCATTCCTGTCGCCATGATTGGAACCGATGTGGCGCAGCCGGTGGGCAAGAGGGTGCCATCGCGTGCGGATATCGGCGTGAGAATCGGCGAGCCCATCCATATTTCGGGATATCAAGGCAAGCAAGAAGACCGTGATGCGTTGCGAGAACTCACCGATCGGGTGATGCAAGCGATTCAAGAGCTTTCCGGTCAGGAGTATGCCGATCGGGACGCCGCGCAATACAAGCGTGAACTCGCGCGCGCGAAGCGCACGGACACCGCGACGGAAGCGGCCGACGCCGACTGAGCACGTCCACGTCACACCGCGCTGAGGTCAACGGGACCTGCGGCGTCCTGGGCGCGTGGACCCACCCCTAGAATGAGCGGGAAACTTCTCACTTGAAAGGCCTTACGCATGTCTGTTCGTCGCGTTGCCCTCCTCACTGCCGGTGGCTTTGCCCCCTGCCTGTCGTCCGCTGTTGGCGGGCTGATCGGTCGGTACACCGAGATTGCTCCCGAGGTGGAGATCATCGCTTATGAGCATGGCTACTGGGGCCTGCTGCTCGGCAAGAAGATTGAGATCACCGACGCGGTGCGCGAGAAGGCCGGCATTCTTCACGAATTCGGTGGCTCACCGATTGGCAACTCCCGCGTGAAACTGACCAATGTTGCCGACTGCGTGAAGCGCGGACTCGTCAAGGAAGGCCAGAACCCCTTGCACGTGGCTGCAGAGCAGCTCAAGGCGGATGGTGTTGACGTGCTCCACACGATCGGTGGTGACGACACGAACACGACTGCCGCTGACCTCGCCGCCTACTTGCATGAGAACGGCTACGAGCTCACCGTGGTGGGTTTGCCAAAGACGATTGACAACGACGTCGTGCCGATCAAGCAGTCCCTCGGCGCCTGGTCCGCTGCCGAGCAGGCCTCGGTCTTTGCGCAGAACATCATCGGTGAGCACCGTTCAGGCCCCCGCATGCTCATCGTCCACGAGGTGATGGGACGCGCATGTGGCTGGCTCACTGCTGCCTCCGCGATGAAGTACCGCGAGTGGCTTGGAACTCAGGAGTGGGTGCCCGAGATCGGCCTCAGCAAGGAACGTTGGGACATTCACGCGGTCTACGTGCCAGAGGCGTCGATCGATCTCGATGCCGAGGCGACGCGACTCAAGGCCGTGATGGACTCGACCGGCAATGTCAACATCTTCCTCAGTGAAGGTGCTGGGGTGCCTGAGATCATCAAGGAGATTGAGGAATCGGGCGGCACCGTTGAGCGTGACCCCTTTGGTCACGTCAAACTTGACACGATCAACCCTGGTAACTGGTTCGCCAAGCAGTTCGCAGAGCGCCTCGGCGCCGAGAAGGTCATGGTCCAGAAGTCGGGATATTTCTCTCGCTCGGCGAAGGCGAATGCCCAGGACTTGCGCCTCATCAAGTCGATGACGGATTACGCCGTTGAATCGGCATTGCGCGGTGTTTCGGGTGTTGTCGGTCATGACGAGGAAGACGGCGGACGCCTTAAGGCAATTGAGTTCCCGCGTATCGCGGGTCACAAGCCCTTCGACGTGACCACGCCGTGGTTCACGGAGATGGTTGCTGACATCGGTCAGTCATGAAGACGACTGATGAGGCCCTCGCGCGCCTAGGCGTCGACGACTACCTCAAGCACGAGGCACTGCAGCAGCCCGAATGGCCAGACGCCGAGGCACTTGAACGCGCCACCGAGCGTCTCAAGAAGGTGCCGCCACTCGTATTCGCCGGTGAGGCCGACGTCCTGCGAAGCCACCTCGCTGCGGCTGGGCGGGGCGAGGCATTCGTCTTGCAAGGCGGCGATTGCGCGGAGATTTTCTCCGACGCTACGGCCGACCGTATTCGCAACAAGATCAAGACGATCCTGCAGATGGCCGTTGTTCTCACGTACGGTGCTTCGACTCCTGTCGTGAAGATCGGCCGAATGGCGGGCCAGTACGCGAAGCCTCGCTCCGCCGCTCATGAGACCCGTGATGGGGTGACGTTGCCGGTCTACCGCGGCGACATCGTCAACTCATACGCGTTCACGGAGGAAGCGCGCACACCGGACCCTGACCGCCTCCTTGAGGCGTACCACGTGTCGGCCTCGACCCTCAACCTCATTCGCGCATTCACCACGGGTGGCTTCGCGGATCTGCGTCGAGTCCACCAGTGGAACCGCGGCTTTGCGGCAAGCCCCGCATACGCGGCCTACGACGAGTTGGCGGGGGAGATCGACCGCGCTGTGCGCTTCATGGAGGCCGCAGGCGGAGACTTCGAGGCGCTCAAAACGGTCGAGTTCTTCTCGAGCCATGAGGCGTTGCTGCTCGACTACGAGCGGGCGCTCACGCGGATCGACTCGCGCTCGGGTCTGCCGTACGACTGCTCGGGTCACTTCTTGTGGATTGGTGAGCGTACGAGGCAGCTTGATGGTGCACACGTCGAGTTCTTGTCGAAGATTCACAATCCCTTGGGCGTGAAACTTGGTCCGACGACGTCGGCTGCGGATGCGATCGCCCTCGCCGAGAAGCTCAATCCCGATAACGTCGCGGGCCGTCTCACCTTCATTTCCCGCATGGGTGCCCAAAAGGTTCGTGATGTGTTGCCTGCCGTTGTCGAGGGAGTGCGCGACGCGGGCGTAAGTGTCACCTGGCTCACCGACCCGATGCATGGCAATACCTTCACCTCGGAGTCGGGTTACAAAACCCGTCGCTTCGAGACGATTCTTGACGAGGTCAAGGGCTTCTTTGAGGTGCACCATGCGCTTGGCACCGTCCCCGGTGGGCTTCACGTAGAGCTCACTGGTGACGACGTCACCGAGGTGATGGGCGGAACTGCGGAGATCGCCGACGAGGGTCTTGCGATGCGGTACGAGACCCGGGTGGACCCGCGCCTCAATCACGATCAATCGCTCGAGATGGCGTTCCTCGTTGCGGAGCTCCTGAAGCAGCGGGCTCAACCACCGCTAGAGGACCTCGCCTTCGACGACTGACTCAAGCCCGACGTTCTCCTCGAACAGGGCTAATTGAGTGAGCACGCCATGGCAACGGTGGTTCCCATCTCTACCTCTGCCTGTGGCCGGGGAGACTGGTCTACCACCTGTGCGTCGTCTGAGCACTTGCCGCCACCGAGAGCCTTCTGAAACTTGGGCTCAAGGCCGAGTTCGATGGCTTGAGCGCGAGCTTCGCTCACGGTGTCAAGGATGAAGTTCGGAACGGTGACAAGTGGCTTGCCTTCTGACACCCAGATCGTCACCGTCGCGGTTCGGGTGGTGCTGCCACCGGGAGTGGGGTCAGTTTGGTACACCTCGCCCCGCGCAACGTCGAGTGTTCGTCCGGTCTCGACAAGAACCGTGAGGTTGTAGTCGTCGAGGAGCGCGCGGGCTTCCGATTCAGACTTCCCGATGACGTCCGGCATGGTGATGGGCTGAGGGCCGTCCGAGATGACGAGGTTGATGACCGAGTCGTGGCGAACGGACTCATCTGCCGCGGGATCGGTTGACAGGACCTCGCCCGCCGGAGCAACGTCGGAGTACACCCGTTCTTTGGAGCCGATTGCGAATCCCGCGTCCTCAAGGATTTTGACCGCGTCTTCTTCAAGAATTCCCGTCACCGGGGGGACGAGGCTCATTCGCGGACCCTTGGAGATGATGAGATTGACGTCGCCGCCCTTGAGAATCTGCGACTGTGCATCCGGATCAGTGCGAATCGCAATGTCTTCGGGCACAGTGTCGGAGTACTCGGAAAGCGTGTTGACCGTGAGTCCCGCTTGTTCAAGGATCAACCGCGCGGAGGCGGAGCTTTCTCCCGACACGGGCGGCACCGTTGTGTAAGCGCCGGGACCTTGCGTGTTGTACCACCAGCCCACAAAAGCTGCGATGACGAGGAGGGCGCCGAGGATCGCACCAATCCACAACCCAATGCGGCGACGGTCTTTCACGGGCTCTAGAGCGTCAGGATCGTCATCAAGCACGATCTCGGCCTCGACTGGCAAGAATCCTGTCTCGCCAAGACCGATGGGAAGGGCAATGGTTGAACTTGTCGGCATCGGGTCGATCACTGCTGTGTTGTCGGAAGCCAGGGGAATCTGTCCCGAAGGCGGCTCTGCGCGACGATCCAGCGTCGGGTCATCGATCATTGCGCGAATCTGACGGAGGATGCCGAGCGCCATCGTCGCGTCCATTGGGCGCGCTATGGGTTGCCGTGCCGTGAAGGTGGCGACAAGCTCATCGATCTCGGCCGGAAGCCATGTGACATAGGTCGACGGTGCCGGGACGTCCTCATGCACGTGGCGTGCAGCGACGTCGATTGCCGACGTGCCTGTGAAGGGTTGCCTTCCAGTGAGCATCTCGAAAAGGAGCACTCCGACGGCGTAGATATCTGACCGCGAGTCCGCATCGCCGTTCTGAACGAGTTCCGGCGCGAGGTAGGCGACGGTGCCGAGCAACGTGCCCGTCGATGTTGACGTCACCTCGGTGACAGCGCGTGCCAAGCCGAAGTCCGCCAATCGCGGCCGCTTGTCCTCATCGAGGAGGACGTTCTCGGGCTTCACATCGCGGTGCACGAGGCTCTGGCGGTGGGCGGCCGCCAACGCGTCGAGCACCGACTCCGTGATACTGAGCGCTTCGCCAACGGGAAGCGTGCCTTGCCGATTGAGGTACGCGCGTAGGTTGCCCCCGTCGACGTACTCCATCGTGAGGTAGGAGATATCGCCATCGGTGCCTTGGTCGTAGACCCGTACCATCCCTGGATGGGTCAATCGCGCGGCCGCTTTCGCCTCGCGACGGAAGCGGGACGCAAACTCGTGACGCTCGGACTGAGAACCGAGAGTGGTATGCATGACCTTGACGGCCACTTGGCGCTCAAGACGGCGATCGAAAGCGACGTAAACCGTGGCCATGCCGCCTGCGGCGATGCGTTCGCGCACCTCATAGCGGCCGTCGATCAGACGGCCCAAGAGGGGATCGGTGAGCGTCTCGGCCACCTTCACATCATAGGCGGCGCCTCGCGGTGACACGGGTGGCCCCACGCCGGTGGTCATCTACGCAAAACGGTCGACCAGGGCCAGTACGGAATCGACATACAGAACCGTGTCGGCGTTCATTCCACGGGATCGAACGGATCGTTCGCCCTGGTAGTAGCTGGCAATCGCGGTCTCGAGGTCGTTTCGTTCAAGGAGATGGCGCAATATCGCGACGCCTGCTTCAACGTTGTCGTGTGCATCGAGCAGGTTGAGATCTCTGCCGACCATTCCAGACGCCCACTCGCCTGACGTGGGGATGACCTGCATACAGCCGATTGCGTTTGCTGGCGACACTGCACGCTGATTGAAGCCTGACTCCTGGTACGCGACCGCCTGGGCGAGTGCCGGGTCCACGCCCATCGCGACGGAGGTGTCGATGACGAGTTGTTGCATCTCATCGCGGCTCGGTACCGCCATCGCGTCAAGAGCGGCTTTATTCGTATTCGCGGAGGCAACGACGTCGGCTGGATAAGTCCGCCCAAGGAACGTGTCTCCCACGAGACCTGTGGGCTGGCCGGGGACGACGATGATCTGCCCGATTCGAATGAGCGCCGGATTGGCAATGGAGTTGAGCGCGGCGAGCGCGTCAACGGAGGTGCCATACCTTTGCGCGAGATCCCACAGCGTGTCGCCGGTCTTGACAGTATGCGTCGACGTGGCTGCGGCAGTGGTTGGTGGCGACGTCTCAGGTGCGACTGGCGCAGGAATGATCAAGCGCGCGCCAATGCGAATGAACGAGGGGTCTGCGAGCGCATTGGCGGACGCAATGTCGTCGACGCTGACGCCGTGGCGTTGCGCGAGATCCCACACGGTGTCACCGGGCTTGACGACGTACTCGTCCGCATGTGCTGGCACGGCCCAAAGTGAGAGGCTGAGGGCGGCACCGGTTGCCGCTACAAGACGAAATCGAAAACTTCTGCGGTTCATGACGACGACCTCACAACCTGTTCACCTTGATGTCAGTGTGACTAAAGTGACAAATGGGACTATTGCGACTGTAAGCCGATTTGGCGCGGAGCACAACCGCTACGGTGGTCGCTAGGCTGACGACGTGAATGAGTGGATGACCGTCCCCGAGTATGCCGATGCATTGAAGGTTTCGATCTCTCAGGTCCGCGAACTCTTGCGCGAGCGTCATTTGGTAGCGGCAAGGCGCGGAGACAACAGCGCGCTGTACCTGCCAGCCGGACAACTCATCACGGGTGAGGACGGTCCGGAGGTGTTGTCGACGGTTCGCGGCACCATCATCCTCCTTGCTGACGCAGGGCTCTCCGATGATGAGATCGCCGAGTGGCTCGTCGCCGAGAACGAAGAACTGGGTGAGAGCCCGCTCGCCGCATTGCGAAGTGGCAAGCGCGCGCCCGTGCGGCGAGCGGCCCAGACGCTGTTCTAGAGTCGCGCTCTAGGCGTCGCGGTTGAGGACCTCGTCGACAAGCGTGCTGAGCATGTCGCCTGCTCCGGTCGCTGACGTGAGTGCGTCGAGGGCGCTCCGTGCATGCTCGCCATAGCGAGAGATGTCAGCTTCAACGGCGTCGACAGCGCCCGACGTGACCACCGCGTCGATCGCGACGGTGACATCCGCGTCCGTAGCGTTGGGCACGCCGGCTACCGCGAGAATCGCTGTTCGTCCCGCTGGCGTGGCCCGCCTCAGCGCCTCGGCGAGCACTACGGTCTTCTTTCCTTCCCGAAGGTCGTCCCCCGCAGGTTTGCCGGTGACCTCGACATCACCAATGACGCCAAGCAGGTCGTCGCGCAACTGGAAGGCAATGCCAAGGGGGACGCCAGCGGCCGCCCACGCATCTACGTCGGCCGTCGAGAGGCCCGCGATGGCGGCTCCCAGGGCGAGGGGCCCCTCGGTTGTGTACGAGGCAGTCTTTGATCGCATGACGGCCACGATGTCGTCGCGTTGTGAGGCTGCCGCGGCTACCGGCGTTGCGGCCAGCCGAATGTCGAGGTACTGACCCGCAGTGCACAACGTCGCCATTGCGCGAAAACGTTGCGCCACGGAACCGCCCACGCTGCCAGGCAAGCCCGCGCAGGCGACCGCTACTTCCCCAAGACACACCATGAGGCTGAGGTCGCCCGTGAGAATCGCACCGTTGATCCCGTAGCGTTCCGCGTCCCCTTCGAAGGCGTTGACGCCGTGCCGCGCTTCCAGTGCGCGGTGCACAGACGGCATTCCGCGGCGAGTGTCCGACCGATCGAGGACGTCGTCATGAATCAAGGCGGCGGTTTGGAACAACTCGAGTGCAGCCGCTACCCGCACCGCGACGTCGGCTTCGGTGCCTCCGGAGGCGTGGTGTGCGGCGATGAGAAGAGCCGCGCGCATTCGCTTACCGCGTGACGCAAGGCGCGCAAGCGGCTCGAGCACGTCATTGGCGGCCACGCCTACGGGGCCGAGGTCAGCGCGAAGATTCTCGAGCGCGATTGAAACGGCCTCATCGATGCGGGCGCGGGCGGCGGGAGAATTCATGGCTCAACCCTAGGCCGGGCGCTGACGTCGCGCGTGCGGCGTCGTGACGTTGTCCCCATCGTCTCCTTTTAGGGAATCTTCCCCAACGGCGGTGACCCTAGACGAGGATCGAGGCTGACCGACGGCACGGTGGAGCAATGACACGCTTGCTGAAGAGCCCCGGTGACATGCTCGCCGCCATTCCGACACTCCTCGGCGCGGTGCCGCATGAATCACTCGTCATCGTGGGGATTGGGACGCGAGGAGAACTGTCGCCCGTGGCCCGCGTAGATCTTGACGCATGTGCACACGCAGACGCCGCGCGCGCTGTGGCGCGGGAATGCACAGGGCATTTGGCAAGAGCGGGTGCCCACAGCCTCGTCATCATCGCGTTCAGTGAGCGTGAGCACAGTCCACAGGCGCTCAATTACTTGCGTGACGGCCTTCGCGGTGCTTTCGACGTCTCCGACACGTGGGTGGTCACCGCGGGACGCTATCGGTCACCAGATTGTGACGATCTCGCATGCTGCCCGCGTCTCGGGCGGGCGCTTCCGCCAGCCCCGCCAAACCCGATGACTCGTTATGGTTCGACGGGGGCGTCCCAGTCCGGTTCGCACCGCTTGGCGCCGACGGTCCCGCGACAGGTGCGAAAGCCTGCGCGAGAGGCCTTTCGACGAGAAATCAACGCACAGCGTGCTGTGTCAAGCGGGTGGCGACAGCACATGCTGAACATGTGGCGCGCCGCTCACATTCTCATGAAGAGGGGCAACATGCCGCGAGCGTCGCACATCGGGCGACTTGCGGCTGGCTTGCGGGACACCGCAGTGCGCGACGCCATTGTCATCAACCTCGTTCCCGGCGAACACGAGGTCGCCAATCGACTGTGTGACGCAGATGAAACTGGGGTGAGAGAAGCTCTAGCGCGGATGATCGGCATCGACGACCCTCTTCACCCTCCGCAAGAAGATCTCGAGGCGGCGATCGCACTTGCGGAGCACATCGCGTGGGTGTGCCCGGAAGTGCTCGGTGCCGCATACGCGATCATCGCGATCGCGCGCTGGTGGACCGGCGATCTGGAAGCCGCGGAGGCCGCCGTCACGGCGTCGCTCGATGCGGAACCGGGTTATCGTCTGGCAGAACTCATCGCCGCGGCTCTCGAAGTGAACATGCCACCCGGGTGGCTACGGGTGGCTTAACGCGGACAAAGCGGATAAGTCCCCACGTAAACGGGTGGCGGGCACATCGCGCGGGTGCTGCACGTTGACAAGGGCGCTACAATTTAATGGATTTGCAAGCGGCACAAGGCCGCGGCAGTCCCCCAAGAATCGCTCGAGAGGACACCCGTGTCGCCTGACCGTTCCGGCTCGACTACAAAGCCCCGCAACAGTCGCCGTTCATCCGCTGCAGAGAAAGAGGACACCACGTCTACAGCCACCGCCGCTTCGGAGTCGACTGGTGTCGAGGCCAGCGCCAAGCAAACGTCAGCAAAGCGCGCCAAGGGCACAAAGGCCGAGGAGACGGTGGAGAACGAGTCGACCGATCTGGACGAGGCGGTGGACGTCGCCGACGACGCAGACGCGACCGAGATTCCTGACGAGGACGTGGAAGCCGAGGACGCGGAGGCTGAACCCGACGACCGCGCGGGGTTTGTCATCACAGGTGAGGACGACGATGCGCCCGCCCAGCAAGTCGTCACAGCCGGTGCGACCGCCGACCCTGTGAAGGACTACCTCAAACAGATTGGCAAGGTCGCGCTCCTCAACGCCGAGCAAGAAGTTGACTTGGCAAAGCGCATCGAGGCGGGCCTTTTCGCGGAAGAGAAGCTGGCGGCCGGCGACAAGCTCACCCCCAAGTTGCGCCGCGAACTTGAATGGATCGCGAATGACGGCCGTCACGCCAAGAATCATCTTCTTGAGGCCAACCTCCGTCTCGTCGTGAGCCTCGCTAAGCGCTACACCGGGCGCGGCATGCTCTTCCTTGATCTCATCCAAGAGGGCAACCTCGGCCTGATCCGCGCCGTCGAGAAGTTCGACTACACCAAGGGCTACAAGTTCTCGACGTATGCCACATGGTGGATTCGGCAGGCGATAACGCGTGCCATGGCCGATCAGGCGCGCACCATCCGCATTCCCGTGCACATGGTCGAAGTGATCAACAAGCTTGCCCGTGTGCAGCGCCAGATGCTCCAGGATCTTGGCCGCGAACCCACGCCTGAAGAGCTCGCCAAGGAACTCGACATGACACCTGAAAAGGTCGTCGAGGTCCAGAAGTACGGGCGCGAGCCGATTTCGCTCCACACCCCGTTGGGTGAGGACGGTGACAGTGAGTTCGGAGACCTCATCGAGGACTCCGAGGCGGTCGTGCCCGCGGACGCGGTTGGCTTCACGTTGCTTCAAGAGGAATTGAGCAAAGTGATGGACACCCTGAGCGACCGCGAGGCGGGTGTCGTCGGTATGCGCTTCGGCCTGACCGACGGCCAGCCGAAGACTCTCGATGAAATTGGCCGAGTGTTCGGTGTGACGCGTGAGCGTATTCGCCAGATTGAGTCCAAGACGATGTCGAAGTTACGTCATCCGAGCCGTTCTCAGGTGCTGCGGGATTACCTCGACTGATGCACTACTTGCTGAGATACACCTACGTGGCGGACGTCGCCGAAAGGCGGGCGCCGTATCGCGCCGCTCACCTCAAGGCGCTATGGGACGAGGCGGATGCCGGTCGCATCCTCCTTGCGGGTGGTGCGGGTGACCCGATGAGCGAAGGTGTCATCGTCTTTGACGTCGACGATCCCGAGCTCGTGCATGAGTTCGCGCGCACAGATCCGTACCGTGATGCGGGTCTCATCCTCGACTACACGGTGACGCCATGGCACACCGTGGTGGGGGACTTGTCGAACAATCCGACGCGCCCCTAATTCTGCTCGGCCAGCGGAGAGGGCGCGGGGACCACTGGAACGCCGGGTGAGCCGCCCGGCCCCGCGACAGTCTCGCCAGGCTCCTTGCGTGACGTTTGGCCGATCGCGATTCCGATGCACGCAAGACCGGCACCGACAAGATGCACCGTGCTCAACGCTTCGTCCAGCCATACCCATGCCACGGCGAAGGCGAAAACCACCTCAGATGTGGCGATGAGGCCCGCCATCGTCGCGCTGACGTGGCGCATCGCGGCAAAGATCAGCATGAACGGGACAAAGCCGCCGAGCACGGCGATCCAGGCGAGCGCCACCCACATCGGTATGTGCACATCAGCGAGCGATCCACTGAGTGACACGGAACCGACAATGGCGCTCATATCGATGTGCCACCAGCGCGACATCGCAGTCCACAGCGCCGACGCGAAGGCCGCGGCCCAGAATGTCGCGGTGATGGGGTGCGTATGCGCCATGAGACGCTCGCCGCCGAGGAAATACCAAGCGAAAGCGACAGCGGCAGCCAGACCAGCGGCGACGCCGAGAGGGCTGAGGGAGGAGTCCCACACTTCCGCGACAATCGCGAGGCCCGTCAGGACAAGCGCGATTGCGATCCAAAGGCGCCGATGGACACGCTCGCGGAAGACGAAGGTGGCGACAAGCGCGATGATGATGACTGCCGTGTACTCAAACAACAGAGCGACGCCTACGGGCAACTCACGAATCGATATTGAGTAGAGCCATTGCACCATTGCCAGCCCGGCGATGCCGAGGGCGGCGTACGCACCCAATCGGCGCCACGTCACACGCAGACCTGAGCGCTGAAAGCTCGCCACGTAGATTCCAGCGATGAGAAAAGTTGCGGTCGCGCGGATCCAGGTGAGTTGTTCGGCAGTGATGCCTGACGCCATGACGACTTTCGACATTGATCCGTTGATCCCGAACAACAGCGCCGCGAGCAGCGCGAATGCGACGCCGCGCCTTGCGGAGCGTGCTCCTTGGGTCATGTGCTCAGAGTAGGCGGCGAGAATGCTGGTATTGGCACGTGCCCCGGTACTATCAGGTGGAATAACCGACCAAGGAGTCCTTGTGGATACCACTCAGAAGATCCTCGCTATCGCTCACTCAATTGGCGCCATTCTCGTGCTGGTTGGTGCCATCGGCACGTGGATCAAGGGCGCGAAGACCTTCAGGGCGATTTTGGTGTGGAGTGCTCGTTTCCAAGTGCTGTCAGGCGTGGTGCTTGCGATCCTCGCCTTCGTGGATGATGAGGCTAATCCCGCCAAGTTGGCCGTGAAGCTGCTTGTCGCGCTGGCCATCGCTGGGCTTGCCGAGAACGCGTCGCGTCGCGACGTGCGCGCACCGATCATGGCCGCCATCGTGGTTCTCACGGTGGCGAACATCACCATCGCAAGCATCTGGTAAGGCCGTGGTTCTCGTCCGCGAGGCGACGATCGCCGATGCGCCCGAGATTGTGCGGCTCGGCGCGTTGATGTACACCGCGGTGGGCAACGAGCCCCATGCCGATTGGCGCCCGTACGCGGAGTCGCTCGTGGCAACACGTCTTGGTAATGACCTCCTCGGAGTGGTGGTCGACGGTGACAATGGCGAGCTCGCGAGTTGTGGCCTTGCAAACATCTCGCCGCGTTTGCCGCAGCCAGGCGTTTCCGCAACCAATATCGCGTACATCCAATGGGTGTCGACCGCGCCGCCGTACCAGCGTCGTGGGTTTGCCCGCGCTGTGATGGAATCGCTGATCCAGGCGTGTGACGCTCGTGGAGTGCGCGTCATCGAGCTTCACGCAACGCCGGTGGGTCGGGAACTCTACGAGTCACTTGACTTCGTCATCAAGAGCGACAACATCGCGATGAATCTGGTGCGCCCAGTTGGGATTCCTGACGGCCGACCCCCATTGTTCTGGCGCCGGTCTTAACCTCCGGGCGAGAAGTCCTTCAGCGGCCCGCGTGCCACGCCCAGCGCGGAGCACGGCACGCCTAGGATGTCGGGGTGGCAACCTCCGACTACTCCGCGCGTCATCTGTCGGTTCTCGAAGGTCTTGAGGCCGTTCGCAAACGCCCCGGCATGTACATCGGCACCACGGACTCCCGCGGCCTCATGCATTGCCTATGGGAGATCATCGACAATTCAGTGGATGAGGCCTTGGGCGGCTTCGGTGATCGCATTGATGTGGTGTTGCACCCGGATGACTCTGTCGAGGTGCGTGACCGCGCCCGTGGCATTCCGGTCGATGTTGAGCCCAAGACCGGCTTGACTGGCATCGAAGTGGTGATGACCAAACTGCACGCGGGTGGCAAATTCGGTGGTGGCTCCTATGCCGCCTCTGGTGGCCTCCACGGCGTCGGTGCCTCGGTGGTGAATGCGCTTTCGGAGCGACTTGACGTATGGGTTGATCGAGACGGCAAGACCCATCACATGGCCTTCAGGCGCGGAGAGCCGGGACGGTGGGCCGATCCGGCCAGCGGTCCGACGCCAGATGCTGAGTTCTCGGCCTTCCTCACGGGGTCTGAGCTCGACGTGACAGACAAGGTGTCGAAGAACGTCACTGGTACTCGAGTCCGCTATTGGGCGGACCGGCAGATATTCAACAAGAACGCAGCGTTCTCATACGACGAGTTGGTGGTGCGTGCTCGCCAGACCGCCTTTCTCGTTCCAGGCCTCACTCTCGTTGTCCGCGACGAACGCGATCCCGAGAACATCAGCGAGGAGTCGTTCCGATTTGATGGTGGCACCAGGGACTTTGTCGAGCACATTGCTCCCGACGCGGGCGTGACTGACATCTGGGAACTCTCGGGAGAAGGGGAGTACTCGGAGACCGTGCCGGTGCTGAAACCGAACGGACAGCTGGTTTCGGAGGAGGTGCAGCGCAGGTGTCAGGTGGACATCTCTTTGCGTTGGGGTGTGGGGTACGACACCGAGGTGCGAAGCTTCGTCAACATCATCTCGACGCCAAAGGGCGGCACGCATATGGCGGGCTTCGAGCAAGGTCTGACCAAAACTGTTCGCAAGGTCATCGAGCAGAACGCGCGGCGCCTCAAGCTGACGGGCAAGGATGGCGCAGAGCGCATTGAGAAAGACGACATCATGGCGGGCCTCACTGCCGTCGTGACGGTGAGACTTCCCGAGCCGCAGTTCGAGGGTCAGACAAAGGAGGTGCTCGGTACCACGCCGGTGCGATCGATTGTCGCCAAGGTGGTCGAAACCGAGCTCACCCAGATCCTCAACTCGCCAAAACGGGACGTCAAGGTCCAAGCGAGCACGGTCCTCGAGAAGATCGTCGCGGAGATGCGCGCCCGGGTTGCGGCTCGAAAGCAAAAGGAGATCTCACGACGCAAGAATGCCCTCGAGACCTCCACGCTGCCCGCAAAACTTGCGGATTGCCGAAGCAACGACATCGAGCAATCAGAACTCTTCATTGTCGAGGGTGACTCGGCGCTTGGGACAGCGAAGTTGGCGCGGCAATCGGACTTCCAAGCGCTCTTGCCGATACGCGGAAAGATTCTCAACGTCCAGCGTGCCTCGGTCACCGACATGCTTCACAACGCGGAATGCGCGAGCATCATTCAGGTCATTGGGGCAGGCTCGGGGCGGACCTTCGACCTCGACGCCGCGCGCTACGGCAAAGTCATCCTCATGACCGACGCCGATGTGGACGGCGCTCATATTCGCACCTTGCTCCTCACCCTGTTCTTCCGCTACATGCGACCCCTCGTCGATGAAGGCCGGGTGTACGCCGCGGTGCCACCGCTGCACCGCATCGACGTCGCCGGTTCCGCGAGGCGTCAGCGTGAGTACATCTATACGTACTCTGAACAACAACTGCATGACACCTTGCGAGAGCTCAAGCGGGCGGGGCGCTCGTACAAGGAAGACATTCAGCGCTACAAGGGTCTCGGCGAGATGGATGCGGATCAATTGGCGGAGACGACGATGGACCCCACCAAGCGCACCCTGCGCCGCGTCACTGCACGTGACGCGGCCAAGGCGGAAGAGATCTTCGAACTGCTCATGGGCAACGATGTGGGACCACGGCGTGACTTCATCATCGCCGGCGCGTCGAGCCTCGATACTAACCGCATCGATACCTAGGCCAGCCTGCGCGTGCCGCGACAACGGGTTACGGTGAGACGGTGAGCCGCGATCACTTCTACAGCACCCTTGATCCGTCGCTGCCCGACCTTGGGTGGACGCGAGTGCTTCCGCGTGTGCCTGACGCGACTGCCGCGCGGGCCATACACGAGTGCTCGGATCCGGCGGCGCTCGGAGCGATGTTAGGTGCAGCGCGTTCATTTTGGGGCGCAGCAGGAATGATCGCTATCGCTGCATTCGGTGGCGCCGCGCTTGCCATTGTGGATTGGGACGCCGCGGCCGTCATTCTTCTCATTGCGGGAGCCCTCGCGACTAACGGCACCATTGAAGCGCGCCGACGCTCCCGGCAGTGGTCAGCGCTCATCGAGGCCCGTTTGACGCACCTTGGCGGACCAGCGAAGTCGGTCTGACCGCGACGGGGGCCACTGGTCGCATGCACTCATCGCTTCGTGCGTCAGAATGTGTGCGTGACTGACCAGACGGACGCCACTGCCGCAATCGACGCCGAAGAGTTGGGACGCCGCTCCAACGCGGTGCTCCGTGTGGGCCTCCTCATGCTTTCCGCTGGCACGGCCGCCTATCGTGTCAAACAAGGGATGACGACCGTTGCCCGTGCCCTTGGAATCGACGCCCACGCGAGCGTCGTCACCACGTCAGAGATCACTGCAACCTCGCGGGCTGGTCAAGTCTTTCGCACGGAGGTCGCCGAAGCCCCGCACCTTGGCGTCAATGCTGACCGCATTGCTCGGCTTGACCGTTTCCGTCGTGCGGTACCCGAGCGCATGTCGGCCGCCGATGTCCACGCCGCCCTCGATGAGATCGAGAACCGGAGCGCCTTGTATCCGATGTGGGCAAATGCCGCATTTGCGGGTGCGGCGTGTGCGGCCTTTGCGGTCCTGAATCGGGCGCGCCCACTCGAAGTCGCCGTCGTCTTTGTCGCCGCCTTCCTTGGCCAATGGGTGCGTCGCGTTCTCGCGCGCCATCACTTCAATGTCTTTGGCTCGGTGATGGCGGCAGCGGCCACCGCGACGGGCGTGTACATCGGCATCATGGGACTCGTCAGCGTCATCGGTACCGGGCTTGAGACTCACGCATCGGGCTACATCTCATCGGTCCTTTTCTTGTTGCCCGGATTCGCCCTCATCACGGGTGCGCTCGACCTCGCCAAGTCAGATTTCTCGGCAGGCATTCCACGCGTTGTCTACGGCACCTGGCTTACCCTCGCCGCTGCGGCCGTGGTCTGGGCTGGATCTTTGCTGAGCCCCCTCGACACCTCACCCCGCGAACCCATTGATGTCGCCTTGTGGCTCGAGCTCCTCATCGTTGCCGCCGCGTCGTGTGGCGGCGTTCTCGGCTTCGCGTTGATGTTCAACTCGCCGTGGCGCATGGCGCTCACGGCAGCGGCAATCGGACTCGTCAACGTCCCTCGGGTGCTTCTCATCGAGAACGGCATGGCAGTGCAAACCGCGACGTTCCTCGCATGCTTTGTCCTCGGCCTATTGGCGGCCTTTGGTGCCCGCGGAGGCCGGTGGCCGGTCATCACGCTCCAAGTGCCCGCGTCACTCGTGCAGATACCCGGGGTGCTCGCCCACGAGGCCGTCGTCAGCCTTAATGACGCGCGGTATGTTGACGCGACGGCGGGGATCCTTCAGGTGTTGCTCGTTGTCCTCGCCATCCTCATCGGACTTGTCGTGGCGAAGTACGTCACTGACAAGAACTGGGCATTCGACCACTGACACAACCGAGCGGTGTTAGCCGATGCCTCCCACAGGCGTTGGCAGCGTCTGCCCTGAACCATCGCGTCGGCCGAATTCCTGCGGAAGATCGAGCGGTTGTCCCGACGCTGCTGCGGCTCGAGCAGGCGCGGCCCCCACCCACGCGGCAAGGAGTGCATCTTCGCCCTTGAGGAAACGGTGCGCGCGCACGCCGCCCGTCGCACGTCCCTTGCCCGGGTATTCGGTGAGAGGGGTGACCTTGGCGGCGCCCGGCTGTGTGCCCGGCAGGCCGTCAGTTGAACCCGACACGGTGACGACGACGGCATCGTCGTCCGGCTTCACAACGGTGAACGACATGACGACGGCTCCAGGTGACAGCTTCATGCCTGCCATCCCGCCCGCGGGGCGACCTTGGGGCCTCACCGCGCTCGCCGGGAAATGCAGCAACTGGGCATCCGAGGAGACGAAGACGAGTTCAGACTGTTCATCCGCAAGAGCGGCACCCACAACCTCGTCACCGTCTTTGAGGCTGATGATCTCCCATGAGTCACGGGACGGCGATGGCTCCGGCGTCACCCGCTTCACCACTCCCTGGCGGGTGCCGAGAGCGACAGGAATGTCTCCGTCGAGAGGCAACAAGGCAACCGGCTCTTCGCCTCGCTCAAGCACCATGAGCTCCCGTAGGGGAGCGCCGCCAGCGAGGGATGGCGGGTCATCAGTGGACGGCAGAGCGGGCACATCAAGTAGTGAGAGCCGCACCACGCGGCCTTTCGACGTGAGCACGCCAACATCGGCACGGGCCGACGACGCAACAACCGATGTGAGCGCGTCGTGAGGAGAGCGCCGTCCCTCGCGCGCAACCGGATGGTCATCCGCGGTGCGCGCGACCAGACCCGTTGTTGACATGAGCGCAAAGCACGGGGTGTCAGGAATCTCGAGGTCAGGCGTAACGGCGCGGCCGCGCGAAGGCACGGTCGCAGCCGCGCTCGCGCCCACGCCCGTGCTCAATGCGGGCACAACAGTTCCCGCGTCGGCCAACAAGATGGTGCGGCGCGGCGTGCCATGCTCTGCGGCAACCGCGTCCATCTCGCGGCCAACAACTCCACGCAATACGGCGTCGGACGCAAGAATTTCTTCGAGCTCCGCAATCTCGGCAAGCAATTGAGACTTCTCGTTTTCCAACTCAAGGCGGGAGAACTTCGTCAGCCGGCGCAAGCGCAACTCGAGAATGTACTCGGCTTGAATGTCGCTGAGGTCGAAAGCCAGCATGAGCCGGTCTTTCGCGGTGCCAGCGTCGTCCGACGTGCGAATGATCTGAATGACCTCGTCGATGTCGAGGATGGCAATAAGCAAGCCGTCGACAAGGTGAAGTCGATCTTTGCGAGCCGCGAGGCGGAACTCGGAGCGGCGCCGTGTCACCTCAATGCGGTGGTCCACCCACACGGTGAGGAGGGCCTTGAGCCCGAGCGTGCGTGGCTCACCATTGACGAGAGCGACATTGTTGATCGCGAAGTTCTCCTCAAGTGGCGTCAGCTTGTAGAGCTGTTCGAGGACAGCTTCGGGCGAAAAGCCGGTGCGAACCTCCACGACGAGTCGCAAGCCGTGATGGCGATCCGTGAGGTCCGTGACGGCCGAGATGCCTTGGATCTTCTTTGCTGAGACGCCGTCCTTGATCTTCTCGATGACACGCTCGGGTCCGACGCCGTAGGGCAGTTCCGTCACCACAATGCCTTTGCGTTTGGCCGTGACGTTTTCGATGCGGGCGGTGGCACGAGTGCGGAAGGCACCGCGGCCACTTTCATACGCTTGTCGAATGCCATCCAGCCCGACGATCTTCCCTCCGGACGGCAGGTCCGGGCCCGGGATGAATTTCATGAGGTCGTCGAGGCTGGCAGAAGGATTAGCGAGCAAGTGCCGCGCCGCCGAGACTACCTCAATGAGGTTGTGAGGCGCCATGTTTGTTGCCATGCCAACGGCGATGCCGGCAGCACCGTTCACCAAAAGGTTGGGCAGCGCGCTTGGCAATACCGACGGTTGACGCAGCTTGTTGTCGTAATTGGGAACAAAGTCAACGACGTCTTCGCTGAGGTCCGCAATCATCGCCATCGACGCAGGCGCGAGGCGCGCTTCGGTATATCGCGAAGCGGCGGGGCCGTCATCGAGCGAACCGAAGTTGCCGTGCCCGTCGACAAGCGGCAGACGGAGAGAAAATGGCTGAGCCATGCGGACAAGAGCGTCGTAGATCGCCGAATCACCGTGCGGGTGGAGCTTTCCCATGACCTCGCCGACAACGCGCGAGGACTTCACGTGGGGTCGGTCTGGGCGCAGGCCCATGTCTCCCATCGTGTAGATGATGCGGCGTTGGACAGGCTTGAGGCCGTCGCGAGCATCGGGCAGTGCACGCGAGTAGATGACGGAGTAGGCGTACTCAAGGAAGGACGACTCCATCTCGGCGCTGACGTCGATATCGACGATCTGTCCGGCGGGCTCGCTCATGCACACTCCGTTTCCGGCTCGGCTTGGATTGCTCGTCATTGTCCCTCGCGAGTGCGAGGCGGGTCGCCACGCCACGCGCGCAGGTGCGACAATATCCCGCATGTCGTCTTCGCTTGCCCAATCCATAGCGGGCGCTGGCTACTACCCGGCGCTCGCCAATCATGTCCTTCGTAGCGCTATTGGAGACGAGAAAGTGCGTGCGCACTTCGTCCACGCGGAGACGACTTTCGATACTGCCGAGGTTCGTCGTCACATGTCGGTCCTTGTGCTCACCGATATGCACCTGCTCCGTGCACACATTGACGATGGTGCAGGCCCACAAAGTGGGGGAACTCCCGCAGCGTCGGCCACGGTTGAGTCAGCACCGCTACGGTCGATCAGCTCTGTCGCGCTGACGCATGTGATCCACCACCCCGAGACGTTCTCCGAGGGCGACGTTCCCCACGAGCTCGTGCTCGCCGTTGGTTGGGGCGTTCACTCACGAATTGACCTTGAGCCTGCTCATTGCGGCGACGAGAACTGCGATGCCGACCACGGTTATACGGGAGATGTCACTGGTGACGACACTCTTGCACGCGCAAGTGTCATTGCTGACGGCGAAGCGTCGGTTCGTGCGCTCGAGGAGTTTGGAAAGGCGCTCAACCGGGCGGTAGGCCGCCAGGCGTGAGCTTGGGAGATCGGCTCAGCGCGCTTGGACTGGAGCGTCCCGATTACGGTGCGCGAGAGCTCGGCGCAGTGCTATCTGGTTGCCTTGACGCGATTGGCGCGGGGCACGTGGTGCAAGGTCGGGACGCCGGCGCCGACCGCGAACGCCTGCAGCTATCTAAGGCACGTCACGTGGTCGTCGTCATTCTTGACGGCCTGGGCTATTACCAACTCGAGGCAAGAAGCGGCCACGCGCCGTTTTTGCGGTCGATCTCAACAGGCAAACTCACCGCAGGGTTTCCCACAACGACGGCCACGTCCTTGTCACTTTTTGGCACGGGCTTGGGTGCCGGACGCACGGGGATGACGGGCTATACCGCGCGCAACCCTCGCACTGGCGGATTGGCCAACCTCATCTCATGGGAAGGCGCTTACGATCCTGAAGAATGGCAACCGTGCCCATCGCTCCTGAATGAGGCCGCGCGGGCGGGTTCTCGGGTGACAACTCTCGGCAACCATGGCTTTGAGGGTTCCGGATTGACGCACGCAGCACTGCGGGGCGGTCGATTCATCGCCACCCGCCGCCTCGCGGAGCGCGTGGATGTGGCTGTGGAGGCCGCTCGCGAGCCAGGCATCACGTACATGTACTGGGGCGATATTGATGCGGCGGGCCATAAGCACGGATGGCAATCGGACCAGTGGGTGGCGGCAGTGGAGGACGCGGACAGAGAACTTCGACGCTTAGCGGGCTCGCTGCCTGCCGGTGCGCTCATGGTGGTCACATCTGATCACGGCATGGTCGATGTTCCCGGACAACCCCGCTGGGACGTCGCCGACGATGCTGTCCTTGCCCGCGATGTCGAGATCGTGGCAGGAGAGCCCCGCGCTCTGCACCTCTACGTTGACAAAGGCGCGGTGGATGCAGTGGCGGATCGGTGGGCAGACCATCTTGGTGACCACGCTGTCGTCATGACGCGCGCGGACGCAGAGGATCTTGGACTGTTTGGTCCCGTCTCGGCTGATGTCACGTCGCGCATTGGTGACATTGTTGTCGCAATGACGGGGCGGGCAACGGTGGTCGACTCACGGACGCAGACGCCCCACTCACTCAACCTCATCGGCATGCACGGATCGTTGACGCCCGAGGAACTGACGGTGCCGCTTCTTGTCTCGGAGCGGCTGTAGCAAACGCTACGTGTCGTTGCGAGCTCCAAAGACGATCTCGTCCCAGCTGGGAACAGACGCACGCCCCTTACGAGGCTTCGCACCGTCCTTCTCGGGCTGAGATGACCTTGCGGAACCGGCCGGGTGCGGCATCGTGCGAGATGACGTCTGCTGAGACTGGGTGGGCACAGTGCCTGACTGAGGTGAACGCGCCGGGCCGAAGCCCTCAAAGCGTTCCTCACCCTCCTCGTCCTCGTCCTCCATCTCGATCGGCTCGCGCGTTCCACGGCGCGCCGCAAGGTCCTCGAGAAGGTCGTCGGTCGGGTCGCCTGGGGACTGGGCAGAGGGATCGGACTCATCCGCAGCCGAGGTGATGGCGGCGGGACGGCGAGGCTCAAGTGGGACGGCTTCATTCCGCGCTGCGCTGTCGTTGCGCACAGCGCTCAAGTGACGCCGGGGGATTGGGGCCTCAAGAAGCTCAGTCTCCGTGAGCCATGCCGCTTCTTCATCCTCGGCGGTCAGTGCCTTCGCCACATGGTCAAACACCCAAAGGGCGCGAATTGTGCGACCGCCCACCACGTAGTCAACAGCGACCTTCCACGGTTCGTCGACGCCGCGCCACGCGTCCCACCGCACGGTCTCAGGATCAACGCCCCGGCTCGCAAGCCGGTCACCGACCAAGTCGACGAGCGTCGGCGCAGTGGAATCGGTGCCTACCCGGGTGCCATGCGCAAGCTGGACGATGTAGGCCCTCTCGGCGAGGACGGGTGCCTCGAACTTCACAAGTGCGTCGAGAGGCTCTCCCGTGAGATGAGCAAGTTCCGCAGCATTGAGACCGGCGCGGATCCGCTGTTGGATCTCTCGGGGAGTGAGAGTGGTTGCTTGCCCCGGCTCCGCCGCGCGGGTCACCCGTGCGTGACGCACGAGCGCACGCAACTCCTCAGAGATCTCAAGGCGAAACTCTGAGCCGTCCTCCGTGACGAGCAACACGTGTGTGCCGTCCTCGGACAATCCCTTGAGGTGAGCTGAGGTCATTCCTCCACTGTGCCACGCAACGACGCTCGGCGCGCGGTACGGCACGCCCGAACGCTGTGCCACGCTGGAGATATGACCGATCCGCTCGAACTTCGCGACATCGCCGCCCTCATTGCAAAGGAGGCCGGAGTGCTCGTCTCTCAAGGCCGAGCAGAGGCACACGTCACCGCAACCAAGTCCTCCCACATCGACATCGTCACGCAGATGGACCTCGCGGCTGAGCGCCTCTTGCGCGAGCGGCTGGCGACTTTGCGGCCCGACGATTCGATCTTGGGCGAGGAAGGGAACGATGTCATCGGCACGTCCGGCGTCACCTGGGTGCTTGATCCCATCGACGGCACCGTCAATTACCTGTATGGATTGCCGCATTACGCCGTCTCGGTTGCTGCGGTAACAGGCGGCGCCGAGCCGTCGACGTGGACCGCCGAAGCGGGTGCTGTGTGCGACGGCGCAGGCGTTGTGTGGTCGGCCGCACGAGGCCATGGGGCGTGGCGGGATGGCGTCGCGATGAAGCGCACCGCAGCGGCGCCACTTGACGCGACCTTGCTCGCAACAGGTTTTCAGTACGTCGCCGCGCGTCGCAAGATTCAAGGCGAGATCGTCGCGGCGGTGCTCCCCTCCGTCCGCGATATCCGACGCTTGGGCGCGGCAAGCGTCGATCTGTGCTTGGTTGCGGCGGGCCAGATCGACGCGTACTACGAGCATGGGCTGAAGCCCTGGGACCACGCTGCGGGGGCCCTCATCGCAAGAGAAGCGGGCGTCAAAGTGGCCGGAATTGACGGGGGACCGGCCGATGAGCACCTGCTCATTGCCGCGATGCCCGAGACGTGGGACGCGTTAAGAGAAGCGCTCGTACAAGCGGGTGCGCGCACGCCTTGGCCGGAGGAATCGGCCTAGAGTTCGCGTAAACCGGTTTTGTGGTGCACAATGCCTGCGCCACGCGGGAACAAAATCCGCTTGTCAGGCATTGATCACACACCACCAGGTGAATGGAGACTCACGGATGGCGACCGACTACGACGCCCCGCGCAAGACCGACGACGAGATCGCCGCCGACTCGATTGAAGAGCTGAAGGCGCGTCGCTCGGACAAGAGCTCGGGCGTGGTCGACGAGGACGAGGCCGACGTTGCCGACAGTTTTGAATTGCCGGGCGCGGATCTGTCTGGTGAAGAGCTGTCTGTGCGAGTGCTGCCCCCTCAGCAGGACGAGTTCACATGCATGTCATGCTTCTTGGTCCACCACCGCAGCCAGTTGGCGACATTCAAGGGCGACCAACCGATCTGCTCGGAGTGCGCCGCTTAAGCGGTACGGATTGGGCGCGGTGAGCGCCTAGGGTGGAGCACCATGACGAACGTCGAGGTGTTGATCAGCACAACGGATGACGGCGTGCCGATGCCGTCGTACGCTCACGCGGGCGACGCCGGCGCAGATCTCACAACACGAGAGGCGATCACTCTCGCTCCGGGTGAGCGGCGCACTGTCCGTACCGGGGTGCGAATCGCTCTTCCTGCCGGCTATGCCGCGTTTGTCCACCCCCGCAGCGGCCTCGCTGCTCGCCATGGCGTGACGATCGTCAACGCCCCAGGGACTGTGGACGCCGGTTACCGGGGGGAGATCAGCGTCACCTTGCTCAACACGGACGCTCACGAGAGCGTCGATTTTGCCATTGGCGACCGCATCGCTCAACTCGTCATCCAACCCGTTGCCAAAGCCCGGTTTGTCCACGTTGAGACCCTGCCAGGAACCCACCGCGGTGAAGGTGGCTTCGGGTCAACCGGCACATCATCGGTCAACCCCGGGACGGCATGACACCGATGGATCACATGAAACCGACCGCGGTGACCGAGATCGGAGCGCTCGACGTTCGTCGCATCGCCCGAGTTCGCGGCCGTGTCCACCATGTGGAAGTCAGCCCTGCTGACCGGCCTGCAAAGCTCGTGGTGCGCCTTGCAGATGACACAGGCGCGATCGACTGCGTGTTCATGGGAAGGCGCACGATCGCGGGCATCGAACCGGGCGTCGGTCTTGAGGTCGAAGGTCGCGTGGCTGCTGGGGAGGACGTCTCCGTGATCTATAACCCCCGATACGAATTGCTCGCGGTATGACGACGGCACAAGGCGAGCCGCACAAGGGGACTCCGGCTCAGCAGCTGCTCGGAGACGACTTTGACTGGGCAGAAGCAATCGGAGGTTGGCGCGGCCTAGCGGAGGCGGTCGCGCCCGGAGCCGTCTTTGTCGCTGCCTTTCTCGTGTGGGGCGGTTACCGCATACCGGTTGTCGCCTCGGTTGCAATCGTCGTCGCTCTTGTCGTGGTGAGGCTTATCCAGCGCACCCCTGTGACCCAGGCGTTGGGAGGGCTTTTCGGTGTCGCACTCGGCGCGATCTGGGCGTGGCGCGCAGGGGACGCCAATGAGTACTTTGTGCCGGGTTTTTGGTACACGGGTCTCTACACCGTCGCACTCACGGCCTCGATGGCACTGCGATGGCCAGCCGTCGGCATCGTCGTGGGCTTGCTCAAGGGATGGTCGACGCGATGGCGCGCCGACAAGCGCGCGATGCGTCGCTTCCAAGCGGCGACTGGCTTTTACGTCGGAACTCAAATCGTCAAGCTTGCGATTCAGATCCCGCTGTATCTCGCGGGCGCAACGGCAGCGCTCGGCACGGCAAAACTGGCTCTCGGTGTGCCGTGGTTTGCTGTGGCGCTTTTTGTCATGTGGCGGATGGTGCGGAACGTAGAGCTCGCTGAAGAGCGTCAGGATCCGCCTCAGCCGACAGAATGAACAAAAGTTCGTCGAGTGGCTCGAGAGTGTCTTCGGGACTTGGCGCAATGGTGCGGTCACCTCGGACGATGCACGACAGCACGACGTCGTCAGGCAACGTCATGTCGCGGAGCGCGATGCCGCCAAGCGGCGAATCCGCGGGCAAGGTCACCTCGATGATCGAGGCTCCCGATTGATGAAAAGTGAAAACCTTGACAAGGTCGCCTACCGCGACCGCCTCTTCGACCATTGCTGTCATGATGCGCGGAGTCGAGACGGCAACGTCGACTCCCCATTGGGAGTCGTACATCCACTCATTGCGCGGATTATTCACGCGGGCAACAGTGCGAGGGACCGCAAACTCGGTCTTCGCAAGCAGAGAGATGACGAGGTTTGCCTTGTCGTCACCCGTGGCTGCCACGACAACATCCATCGATTCCGTGCCGGCTTCGCGCAGCGCCGTGAGTTCGCACGCATCAGCGAGCATCCACTCGGCTTGCGCCACTTGTGACACCCGCATCGCACTAGGGGAGTGGTCAATGAGCAGCACCTCGTGTCCGTGTTCGAGAAGGTCGCGCGCGATCGACCGACCAACGGAACCGGCGCCGGCAATCAGCACTTTCACGATTCGCTCCTCGGTGCGTGACTCACCACTTTGACAACCTCCCTGGATGAAGCGTCGGCCATGAGGAAATGGAGGTCATCTCCCGCTTGCAGGACGGTGGAGGCGTCCGGGAGGACGGCGGCGCCAAAACGCGCGATGTAGGCGAGGCGGGCGCCCGATGCTTCCTCCAGCTCACTTGCTCTGCGGCCAATCCAGCCGTCATTGAACGGCAACCTGCGCATGACAAGACCGACGTCAGGATCGGTGTATTCGGCGTCGGAACCGCCCGGGAGGAGCCGGGTGACAATTTGCGCGGCCATCCAGGGCACCTGTGCCACCGTCGCGATTCCAAGGCGCTCATATACCTCGGCGCGGCCAGAGTCAGCGATGCGGGCGACGACGTTGTCAACGCCATAGGTCTCGCGGACGACGCGGGCGGCAAGGATGTTTGAGTTGTCGCCGTCCGACACAGCGGCAAACGCGAAAGCCTCCTCGACCCCCGCGGCGACGAGAGTGTCACGATCGAACCCGAGCCCCGTGATTCTTTGACCCTGGAAATCGGACGGCAAGCGACGGAAAGCATCAGCCACCGCATCAATGATCGCCACGGTGTGACCGCGCGACTCAAACTCGACGGCGAGAGTGGCGCCAGTGCGGCCACAACCCATGATCACCACATGCACGCCACCACGCTATACCGCTCGAAGCCTAGGATGGTGCGACGTGCAGCGGTTTATCGAACGCGTCAAGCTCTTGACGTTTGGCGCACCAGTCGCCACGGATGTGGTGCGGCCCCAGACTTTGCGGACTCGGTTGGCGCTCCCCGTCTTTGGCGCAGGCGTTCTCTCCGCAGTTGCGTACGGGCCAGATGCTGTTGTCGAGGCTCTGCGATCGGGTGGACAGCAAGGCGCGATCATCGTCATGGCGCTTGGCTCGGTCCTCATCCTTGCGCTCCTCGGTGCGGCCTACGCATCACAGGTGCGGGCTTTCCCTCATGAGCGCGGTGACTACGGTGTAGTCCGCGATCGACTCGGTCCGCGCTTCGGAATGGTGACGGGAGCGTCCCTTCTCACGGACTACCTCTTCACGGCCGCGATCTCGGTGTCTGCGATCGCTTCGGTAATCACGTTTCTTGTGCCTTCCTGGGAGGGCAAAGCGCCACTCATTGGTGTGGCCGCGCTTGGTCTGATGACGTTCATCAACCTGCGAGGTGTGCAGGACCGGGTCCGCGTCCTTCTTGCTGTATGGCACGGGTTCGTCCTCGTGGTCGTCGTGCTCGGTGTCGTCGGTGCGGTGCGCCATGACTCGGCGACTGGCCTTGTCCCCGAGCCGACGGCGTCGGGCGGCTGGACGGTGCTCGTCGCGTACGCGGGCGCGGTCGCATCGGGCGCCGTCATGGTGACGGGTATTGAGCACCTTGCGGCATCTGGACCTGCTCACGCGGAGCCGAGGGGAAAGCGGGCGTCGCGCACGCTTCTCATTGCCGTGCTGGCGAGCGCAGGCGCGTTCTTTGCAGTGCTGTGGCTCGCATCGAACTTTCGCCTTACCGGCTGGAACGACGGCTCGATTCTCATGCAGGTATCGGAGCGAGTATTCGGAAATGCCGCGCCTGTCTGGATTGTCGGTCTATCCGCAGGCATGATTCTATGGGCCGCTGGGTCGAGCGTGTTCCGCCGCTTTGCGCGCTTGACTGGGCTCCTCGCAGTGGACGGGCTATTGCCACGGCAAATGGCGATGCGCAATGACCGCCTCGTCCAGCGTGGATCCGTATTGCTCGTCGCGACAGCCTCTGCCGTCATCGTCATCGCGGTCGACGCGAGCGTGAGCCAGCTCATCCACATGTACATCGTGGGTGTTTTCACGTCGATCGTGCTGAGTCAACGCGCAATGGTCGAGTGGACCCGCACGAAGTATCAGACCGCGACTGCGCCTCGAGAGCGCTTGCTGTATGGACTGCGTCGAGTGCTTCATATCGCCGCGCTCGTCGCCGCCACCGGAGTGCTTCTCATCACGGCGGTATTCAACTTTGCCAATGGTGCGTGGATTGCGATCGCGCTCATCGTGCTCGTGGTGGTCCTTATGGGTGCGATCAAGAGGCATTACGAAGCAGTGCGCATCGATCTCGCTCTTGACAAGGGTGCGGACTCGCCCACATTGCCTTCCGCAACGCATGGAATCGTCCTTGTCGCCCAACTTCATCGACCGGCCTTGCACGCCTTGGCATATGCGAAGGCCGCGCGGCACTCGACGCTCAAGGCGGTGACTGTTCAGATGGATCGAGGCGCCTCGGTTGCCTTGCAGAAGCGGTGGGCGGCGATGAACCTCGGGACGGCGCTCGTTGTTCTCGATTCGCCGTATCGCGACCTGGTGGGACCGGTGATGTCCTACGTGAAGACGCTGCACCTGCGCTCGCCGCGCGAAGCTGTGTTCGTCTATGTACCTGAATACATCGTGGGACGCTGGTGGGAGCAATTGCTGCACAATCGCAACACCGCGCGACTGCGAGCGCAGCTGCTCAATGTCCCCAACGTCGTGGTGAGTGCCGTCCCGTGGAAGCTTGAATCGGCGCGGCGCGACGGTCCGATCGCCGAAGTGTCGCCAGAAGAAGTGGAGATGCCGTGACGACCATCCGCGTTACCGTGGGCGCCCCGGCCCATGGCGGCCACTGTGTGGCACGCCATGAGGGTCGTGCCGTGTTTGTGCGCCATGCACTTCCGGGCGAAGTGGTCGAGGCGCGCGTTGTCGACGCGGCACCCGACGCTCGGTTCTGGAATGCCGACGCAGTGCGAATTCTCGAGGCGTCCGATGACCGCGTTGAGCATCCATGGCCCGAAGCGGGCCAAGGCGGGGTTGGTGGTGCGGAACTCGGTCACGTGGCCCTTCCGGCACAGCGGAAGTGGAAGACCGCCGTGCTGCGAGAGGCATTCGAGCGATTCGCGGGCATCGATTTCGCCGGTGAAGTGCAAGCCGTGCCAGGGGACGACGCTGCACGTGGCCTTCGCTACCGAACTCGCGTGAGCGCTGTCGCAGGCGAGGATGGCCGGGCGACGATGGCGCTCCAAGGTGGAAAGGGGCGCAGGTATCTCACCGCAATGCCGTTGGCGACAGCAGCGGCCGAGGCGTCACTCCTCGCAACCGAAGGGCGCCCTGGCGAGCGGATCGACGTCATCGAGACGTCTACGGGATGGGTTCATGTGGTCCGTGGAGCCCGCGGTGCGGGAAAGATGCTCACCGAGAAGGTGGGCGACCTCACGTACACGCTGAGCGCCCGAGATTTCTGGCAGGTTCATCGTGGTGGCCCCGCGCTGCTCGTTGACGAGGTCGTACGTCGCGTCGGCGCCTCACCCCGAGTGCTCGATCTGTATGCGGGCGTCGGTCTCTTCGCAGCGGCTCTCGCCGCGCATGGCAAGCAGGTGACTGCCGTTGAGGCAGTGGGGACAACGGGCACGTCGTCACTGGAGCGCAATCTGTCCCGCTTCTCGGACGCCAGGGCCATCATCGGTGACGCGCGGCGCACGGTGCTGCAGATGGGCCGAGACGGTGAGGACATGAACGGCGGCACCGTTGTGCTTGATCCCCCGCGAGCGGGGGCGAAGGCGGCAACCGTGAAGGCGATGACGGCGCTGTCACCAGAGAAGATCATTTACGTCGCATGCGACCCCGTTGCGTTGGCACGCGACACCGCGTTGTTGGCTCAAGACGGCTACGTCCTTGAAGACGCTACTGCTTGGGATCTGTTCCCCATGACGCATCACATCGAAACAATTGCCTCTTTCACTCGGGGCTGACAAAGAGAGCCGGGACCTCGGCACTACCCCGGTAGACTGGGCCGTGACAATTCAAGGAGCGCGATGAGCATCAACACCCTGGGATCACAGTCCACCCTCAATGTTGGCGACAAGGCCTACGAGGTATATCGCCTGGACGCCGTTCCGGGGCTTGAGAAGCTCCCGTACTCGTTGAAGATCCTCGCAGAGGCGCTCTTGCGCACCGAGGACGGCAAGAACATCACCGCCGCGCACGTCCAAGCGCTTGCGTCGTGGGACCCCGAGGCAGAGCCCGATACCGAGATTCAGTTCACGCCGGCCCGTGTTGTCATGCAGGACTTCACAGGTGTGCCGTGCGTGGTGGACCTTGCAACGATGCGTGAGGCGGTACGCGAGTTGGGCGGCGACCCAACGGTGATCAACCCCCTCGCGCCTGCAGAACTCGTGATCGACCACTCCGTGGTGATCGACATCTTTGGGCGCGCCGATGCTCTCGAACGCAACACCGACCTCGAGTACGAGCGCAATCGCGAGCGCTATCAGTTCCTCCGTTGGGGCCAGACGGCCTTCGACAACTTCAAGGTGGTGCCCCCGGGCACCGGCATCGTCCACCAAGTGAATCTCGAGTACCTCGCCCGTGGCGTGATGACAAACGAGGTCGGCGGTGTCATTCAGGCGTATCCGGACTCGTGTGTTGGCACTGACTCACACACGACGATGATCAACGGCCTCGGCGTTCTGGGCTGGGGCGTGGGAGGTATCGAGGCGGAGGCGGCAATGCTTGGCCAGCCTGTCTCGATGCTCATTCCCAAGGTTGTCGGTTTCAAACTGACCGGATCGATTCCGCCGGGGGCAACCGCAACCGACGTGGTGCTCACCATCACCGAGATGCTTCGCCAGCACGGCGTCGTGGGCAAATTTGTCGAGTTCTACGGCGAAGGCGTGGGAGCCGTGCCGCTCGCCAACCGCGCGACGATCGGCAACATGAGCCCGGAGTTCGGCTCAACTGCCGCGATCTTCCCCATTGACGGAGTCACTCTTGACTATCTCCGTCTCACCGGCCGCTCCGACGAGCAGGTGGCCCTTGTTGAGGCTTACACGAAGGCTCAGGGCTTGTGGCACGACCCCTCGTCGCCGACCTACGTCGAGCCCGTCTTCTCGGAGTACATCGAGCTCGACCTGTCGACCGTCGTGCCATCGATCGCTGGCCCCAAGCGCCCGCAGGATCGAATTGAGCTCACCAAGGCAAAGGACGGCTTCCGCCAGGTCATTCGTGACTACGTGAGCCACGACGAGGGCCAGATCGAGGGCCTTGACGCTGCGATCGAGGAGACGTTCCCGGCATCAGACCCGGTGGCAGTAGGCGCGATCGCGGGCGACGAGCCCGAACCCGCGGCCATTGAGCGCGCCGTGACGGGACGCCCGCACCGCCAGGTCGCGGTCACGATGGCGGATGGCACGGAGACATCGCTCGACCACGGTCGCGTCGTCATCGCCTCAATTACCTCATGCACCAACACGTCCAACCCCTCGGTCATGCTCGCTGCGGCACTTCTTGCCCGCAATGCGAACGCAAAGGGCCTCACATCCAAGCCGTGGGTGAAGACGTCGATGGCGCCCGGATCCAAAGTTGTCACCAACTATTACGAGAAGGCGGGTCTGTGGCCCGACCTCGAGGCTTTGGGCTTCCACCTTGTTGGCTACGGCTGCACCACGTGCATTGGCAACTCGGGACCTCTGCCAGAAGAGGTCTCGGCCGCTGTGAACGAGCACGACCTCTCGGTTGTGTCCGTGCTCTCGGGAAATCGCAACTTCGAGGGGCGTATCAACCCTGACGTCAAGATGAACTACCTTGCGTCGCCCCCGCTCGTCGTCGCTTACGCCCTGGCGGGCACGATGGACTTCGACTTTGAGACGGAGCCCCTTGGTGAGGACCGCGACGGCAATGACGTGTACCTGCGCGACATATGGCCGGACCCGGCAGAGGTCGAGGCGGTGATCGGTTCGTCAATCACACAAGAGATGTTCATGCGTGACTACGCCGACGTATTCGCAGGCGACGAGCGGTGGCAGACGCTGCCGACGCCTGCCGGCAGCACCTTTGAGTGGGATGGTGCCTCAACATACGTGCGAAAGCCCCCGTACTTCGACGGCATGGCGCTCTCGCCCGAACGAGTCACCGACATCACCGGTGCGCGGGTGCTCGCTTTGCTTGGTGACTCTGTCACCACAGACCACATCTCGCCGGCCGGGTCGATCCGCCCGGACAGCCCTGCAGGCCAATACCTTGCTGAGCATGGTGTGGAACGGAAGGACTTCAACTCCTACGGTTCACGACGGGGCAACCATGAGGTGATGATTCGCGGCACCTTCGCGAATATTCGCCTGAAGAACCTCCTTCTCGACGGAGTCGAGGGCGGCTACACGCACAATCACCTCACTGGCGAGCGTGACACCATCTACGACGCATCGCAGGACTACCAGGCTGCGGGAATACCGCTCGTGGTCCTTGCGGGCAAGGAGTATGGCTCCGGCTCATCCCGCGACTGGGCGGCGAAGGGCACCGCATTGCTCGGTGTCCGTGCCGTCATCACGGAGAGCTTCGAGCGCATCCACCGCTCGAACCTCATCGGGATGGGTGTATTGCCATTGCAGTTCCCCGAGGGTCACAACGCGGCGAGCCTCGGCCTTGACGGCACCGAGGTGTACGACATCATCGGCGTCACGGCATTCAGTGATGGTGAGCACCCCCGCACCCTGCCGGTGCGGGCGACCAAGGCCGACGGCAGCGTCGTCGCATTTGACGCGGTGGTACGCATTGACACCCCGGGCGAGGCCGACTACTACCGACACGGCGGCATCCTTCAGTACGTCCTGCGTTCTCTTGTAAAGCAGCCCTGAGCACGGAACAGGGACGCCTCGCGGGGCGTTTCAGGACGTACAGTGGGACAACCCCGACGGCAAGGAGTGAGCGTGCTGGAGCGCATCGAGTCACCGCAAGCCTTGCGGTCGCTTTCCGCGCAGGAACTCGCTGAACTTGCGGAGGAGATTCGCACCTATCTGGTGGAGTCGGTGTCACGCACGGGTGGACATCTTGGACCAAACCTTGGCGTTGTCGAACTCACTCTCGCCCTTCATCGTGTGTTCGAGTCCCCATTCGACAGCCTCGTTTTTGACACGGGTCATCAAAGTTACGTCCACAAACTCCTCACGGGCCGTTCCGACTTCTCGAACCTGCGCAAACGCGGGGGAGTGTCGGGATATCCATCGCGGGCTGAGTCCGAGCACGACATTGTCGAGAACTCACACGCATCGACGGCATTGTCGTGGGCGGCCGGAATTGCGCGTGGCCATACCCTCAAGGGCGAGGTGGATCGCACCACCGTCGCCGTCATCGGCGATGGGGCACTCACGGGCGGCATGGCGTGGGAAGCACTCAACTCTCTCGCCGACTGCGAGGACCGGGTGGTCGTCGTTGTCAACGACAACGGGCGCTCATACGCGCCGACGATTGGCGGGCTTGCGCGTCGTCTTGATGGCATCCGCACATCGCGCACGTATGAGAACTTCCTCAGTTGGGGCAAACGCACATTTGATGGACGCGGTCCCGTCCGTGACTTCACGTACCAGACGGTCATGCACGGCAAGCGCGCACTCAAGGGCCTTATTGGTCCGCACGGCATGTTCGAAGATCTTGGTCTCAAGTACCTCGGTCCCGTCGACGGTCATGACCTCGCACAACTCGAAGCAGCGCTGACTCACGCCAAGGGATACGGCGCGCCCGTCATCGTTCACGTCCTCACCGAGAAGGGCCGCGGATACCAGCCCGCTGAGCAAGATCACGCGGACCGATTCCATGCGGTGGGCAAAATCCATCCCGAAACTGGGCTGCCTATCGAGCCATCCCGCTTCGGCTGGACGAGCGTCTTTGCTGACGAGATGCTGACGATTGGCGCCGAGCGAGATGACGTGGTTGCGATCACTGCTGCCATGCTTCAGCCCGTCGGCTTGCAGCCTTTCGCCGACGCCTTTCCCGGCCGCGTCATCGACGTTGGCATCGCGGAGCAGCATGCCGTGACGGCCGCGGCGGGGCTTGCCTTCTCGGGCCTCCATCCGGTGGTCGCGGTGTACGCCACATTTCTCAACAGGGCGTTTGATCAGCTATTGATGGATGTTGCGCTGCACAAAGCGGGCGTGACGTTCATGCTTGACCGTGCGGGCATCACCGGCGATGACGGGGCAAGTCACAACGGCATGTGGGATATGGCGCTGTTGCGTCACGTGCCGGGTCTGCGCCTCGCCGCACCGCGAGATGAGCCGACGTTGCGCGCGGCATTTCGCGATGCTGTCGACGTTGACGATGCCCCCACAGTGGTGCGTTACCCCAAGGGTGCCGTGTCCGAACCGCTCCCTGCCATCAGCACGAACCGTGACATTGACGTTCTCGCGAGTTTCGGCGACGGAGCGCCCCGCGTCGTGGTCTTCGGTATCGGCTCAATGGCGGGCACAGCCATTGACGTGGCCGGCAAGCTCGCCGCCGAAGGTCAGGCAGTGCTCGCGGCCACCGCGACATGGGTCCATCCCGTCCCGGAGGGCCTCCTTGAGGCAATCGGGGATGCAGAACTTGTGGTCACTGTCGAAGACGGTTTGACTGATGCGGGTGTTGGCGAGGAGTGGGCAGAGTTCGCGCGCATGGCGGGCCGCCATGTCGTGTGGTCGCATCACGGTGTGCCGCGCGAGTTCTTGCACCATGCAAGCCGGCCGCAACTTCTGGACGAGATTGGTCTCGAGGCATCGGCAATTGCCGACGCCGCGATTGCACGCTTGGCCTAGGCGCCACCGGCATCATCTGCGAGTGCCGGGGTGAGATCGACGTGATCGAGCACTCGGGCGCGTATGAATGCACTGGCGATTGCTGGGGCAGTGAGGTCGACTTGCCACTGGCGGGCTCCACGTGCCGCGAGAAAGCGGCGAACCCATTCCTCGCCGCCCGATCCATACTCCCAACATGCGCGGCGCAGCGCGTCGGGTTGCAGCAGGTTCTCGAGAGGCACATTGTGACGTTCGGCAAGAGCGCCGAGAGCGGTGCGCGCCTCCGCGAGCCGCGCCGCGGCTTCCGGTCGCTTGTCGGCCCATGTGCGCGCCGGAGGCGGGCCGTCGCCTTGAGGTGCGCGGCGTGACGGCAGCTGTTTCTCGGGAAGACTCAGCGCGGCCTCAATAGCCGGCCACCAGCGCGGTGCGGCGCGGCGAGTGCCTTTGGTCCGCCACTCAGCAATCTCAACGAGGGCGTCAAATGACGACGGCTTCTCGCGTGCGGCGGCGATGATTGCGGCGTCGCGAAGCACACGCCCGGGTGTGACATCCCTGCGCTGAGCCTCCTTGTCGCGTTCTTCCCATAGGGCACGCACCACAGCGAGGCCACGCGTGTCCCGCACCGTATGGGTGCCCGAGGTGCGCCTCCACGGGTCGACACGCGGCTCGGGCGGCGGTGCGAGGCGAACTGCCTCGAACTCTTGGGCAGCCCACTCAGTCTTGCCAGCTGCGTCAAGGTGCGCGGCAAGTGAGTCGCGCAAAGGCAAGAGCAGCTCAACATCGAGAGCGGCATATGCAAGCCATGAATCTGGCAACGGACGCATTGACCAGTCTTGAGCTGAATGTTCCTTAGCGAGAGTGAGGCCGAACTCCTTCTCGATGACAGACGCGAGTCCCACTTTGGGCCAGCCGAGAAGACGGGCCGCCAGCTCCGTGTCGAAGAGCGACGTCGGGTTCAAACCGAGAGCGTGCATGCCGGGCAGGTCCTGACTCGCCGCGTGGAAAACGAACTCGACCCCGTCGAGAACCGCGTTGAGTCCACTCAAATCGTTGAGCGCGGCGGTGTCGATGAGGGCAATACCAGCACCCTCGCGTTTGAACTGCACGAGGTACGTCGCTTGCCCGTATCGGAATCCCGATGCACGTTCAGCGTCGGCCGCGATTGGCCCCGTGCCGCGAGCGAACACGGAGATCGCGCGATCAAGCGCCTCAGGGGTGTCAATGACGGGTGGCACGCCCCCTTCGGGCGCGGCCAAAAGCACCGGCGTCGGCACGGTGGGCACATCCGTCCGGATGGAGTTTGTGTCGCCATCTTCCGCAACGCTCATACGTGTCCTCCAGGAAGCACGGACACACCTTCGGGGGCGGGAGGAACCCCTGCGCACATCGCCAGCAATTCGGTCCACGCAATGATGTGCAAGCCGAGGTCAGCGTCATGGGGTGTCCACGACACCCGCAGTTCCACCGTCACCTCGTCCTCTCTTTCTGCGAGCTGGCCAAATGAACGCGACACCACCTTTGTCACGGTGCCGCCCAGATGTGAATGCGCAACGCCGGCGAGCGCCTCATCCAGCCACGACCATGCTGCGTCCGCCCATAAGTCATCTCGCCCCACCTCGGCATCAACACGTGCTTGCACGAGCGCGACTACCCGAAATGTACCGCCCCACGGCTCTTGGCCTGCAGGGTCATGCAGGGCGACAAAGCGCCCGGTGGTCTCGAGTGTTTCGGGGAGCACGGTGCCATTGACGGCGACGGAGTACGGTGCGATGCGTGATGGCGCAGGTGTCTCGACCAAGCGCACGTCACGCCGCGTTCGCGCCCGGCCCAAAGAGTTCAGTGCCTCGCGGAACGCGGCCGGAACCGCCGTGGCATCCATATGGGAAGCCTACGGGCGCCACCGTGACGGGCTCGGGTACGCCACGCACTTGCCTGTGACACCGTCGGCCGCGACACCCTCTAGGCTTGATCCCGTACCCCTCCCAGCAAGGAAGTGACATGGCGCTTGCGCAAATTGGTGTGACCGGTCTGGCCGTCATGGGCCGCAATCTGGCTCGAAACTTCGCTCGTAATGGCTTCACCGTGGCGGTTCATAACCGAAGCCCCGAAAAGATGCGCTCACTCGTTGACGAGCACGGCGACGAAGGCACGTTCATCGGTTCGGAGACGCTCGAGGAATTCGTGGCCTCGCTTGAGAAGCCACGCAAGATCGTCATCATGGTGCAGGCGGGTGGCCCGACCGACGCCGTCATCGACGCTCTCGTGCCGCTCATCGATGAGGGCGACATCATTGTCGATGCCGGAAACGCTCATTACCCGGACACGCGCCGCCGTGAGGCCGCTTTGCGCGAGCAGGGCATTCACTTTGTCGGTTCGGGTGTTTCTGGTGGTGAAGAGGGCGCTCTCCTTGGCCCGTCGATCATGCCGGGTGGCCCCGCTGAGTCCTACGCCTCTCTGGGCCCCATCCTCGAGAAGATTTCTGCGAAGGTTGATGGCGTGCCCTGCTGCACGCACGTGGGCCCCGATGGCGCCGGTCACTTCGTCAAGATGGTGCACAACGGCATCGAGTACGCGGACATGCAGCTCATTGCCGAGGCATACCACCTGCTTCGCGAGGGCCTCGACCTGACGCCGGCCGAGATTGGGGCGATCTTCGAGGAATGGAACGAGGGCGACCTCGAGAGCTTCCTCATTGAGATCACCGCCGAGGTGCTGAAGCAGGTCGACGCGAAGACCGGCAAGCCGCTCGTGGACATCATCCAGGACCAGGCGGGTCAAAAGGGCACCGGCCGCTGGACCGTTCAGAACGCTCTCGACCTCGGCGTGCCCGTCACGGGTATTGCGGAGGCCACCTTCGCGCGTGCCATCTCGAGCCAGACGGCCCAGCGCGTCGCTGCACGCGAGGTGCTGACCGGCGCCGCAGGCGAGTTCCACATCAAGGACCGCGACGGCTTCATCGAGGACGTTCGCGTTGCCCTTTACGCATCGAAGGTTGTCGCCTACGCCCAGGGCTTCGATCAGATCCAGGCCGCCTCGGAAGAGTACGACTGGAACATCGACCGTGGAGCGATGGCACGCATCTGGCGCGGTGGCTGCATCATTCGGGCACGGTTCCTCAACCGCATCACCGAAGCGTATGAGCGCAACCCCACGCTTCCCTCCCTGCTTGTCGACCCGTACTTCACTGAAGCGGTTGCGGAGGGTGTATCCGGGTGGCGCCGTGTTGTTGCGCAGGCCGCGCTTGCCGGCGTGCCGACTCCCGCCTTCTCGTCTTCGTTGGCGTACTACGACTCGCTGCGCGCCGAGCGTCTGCCTGCCGCTCTCATCCAGGGCCAGCGCGACTTCTTTGGCGCTCACACCTACAAGCGCATCGACGGTGACGGCACCTTCCACACGCTGTGGTCGGGGGACCGCACTGAGGTCGAGGCATAAGCCTTCAGGTCAGCTTGTCGCGTCGCATCCGCGTTGAGAGTCACGAGGTGATGAAGTGACGTTGGTGGGCCGCAGGCCTGTGCTGGACGCGGAAGCGCTGCTTCGGCGCTTCCGCGTCCCTGCACATTTCGGCGACGCCACATTCGACACGTATCGCCCGGATCCGGACTTTCCGTCGCAACGTGAGGGCCGCGATCGCGTTCGCCGTTTTGCTGGGGCCGCGGAGGGGAAGTTCCGGCGCAGCGCTGCAGGCAAAGGCATCTACCTCGATGGTGGCTTTGGGGTCGGCAAGACGCACTTGCTCGCCGCGCTTGCGACGCAGTTGGGCGACCGGGCAGCATTCGGCACCTTCGTTGAGTACACCCACCTCGTCGGGGCGCTGGGCTTCCGGAGTGCCCGTGCGGCACTGGGCGAGTTTCGTGTTGTGTGCATCGATGAGTTTGAGCTTGATGATCCGGGCGACACCGTGTTGATGGCGCGGCTCATGCGGGAACTTGCCGACGCAGGGGTTGCCCTCGCGGCGACCTCCAACACATTGCCTGAGTCGCTCGGCATGGGCCGCTTCGCGGCGGAGGACTTCAAGAGAGAGATTCAAGCCCTCGCCACGGTCTTTGAGGTCGTGACGATTGACGGGCCCGATTACCGCCATCGCGGCGAGATGATGTTCACGGTTGCCTCCGACGCTGACGTCACCGGTGTGGCCGACAAATGGGGCGGGCATGTGGTCGAGTGGCGAGAACTTGTAGATGATCTCGCCCACGTCCATCCGAGCCGACTGGGTGCGTATATCGAGGGAGTTCGCTGGCTCGGGATCAGGAACGTCGCGCCGTTGGCCGATCAGACTCAGGCTCTGCGTGTCGTCACCTTGGTTGACCGTCTGTACGACGCTGATGCCAGCATCGTGGCAAGTGGCGCGTCACTTGGCGACATCTTCACTCCTGACATGCTCGCCGGCGGTTATCGCAAGAAGTATTTCCGCGCGTTGTCGAGACTTGCCGCGATGAGCGATCCCACGGAGGGCGCTACTGCTGCGTAGCCGTGTCGGAGGCCGACGAGTCGATGAGGGCGACAGCGTCGGGCGGTAGTTCCGTAAGGTCGGAGGGGGAGCCGTCGACGCCGAAGACGGCAATGACGCGGCCTGTCACCGGCATCGGCGCGTTCGAGAGGTTTGCCCTCACCTCAACCGGACCCGTCATGACAAGTTGGCGCGCAGCGACTTCATAAGCACCGGCCGAGAATCGGTCCCACGCCCCTGGACGCAGTGTGAGGTCCCGAGCCGCCATCACAGCCGCAAACCACGATTCGAGGGCGCGCTGCGTTGCAGTGCTCGCCGCGATGCCTGCGCCAAGCTTGGAGCGCATGAAGGTGTCGCGATCTTGCGGATCTGGGACTTGAATGTCACCGCCATACAGCGCCTCCCACCCGTGCCCGGCGAACTCGCTCATGCGGCCCTCAGAGACAGCGGTGCCGAGAGGCTCTGCGTGATCCGTGAAGAACATGAAGGGACGTGTCTCTCCGTACTCCTCACCCATGAAGAGCATGGGTGTGAACGGGCTCAGAAGCACAAGGGCGAGTGAGGCCGCTTGTTTACCAGGGCTGAGCGAGGACGCCGGCCGGTCACCAAGAGCGCGATTGCCCACTTGATCGTGGTTCGACGCGAACACAACAAATCGCCGTCGGTCCATGTCCGGTGGCACCGGAGCGCCCCAGTGCCGGCCTCGGAAGGTAGACATCGTGCCGTCGTGGACAAAGACCTCCCGATACGCCTTGTCGAGAGTCTCGATTGAGCCGAAATCAACGTAGTAGCCGTGCCGTTCGCCGGTGAGATAGGCGTGGAGCGCGTGGTGGACGTCGTCTGCCCACTGGGCAGTCATTCCTCGCCCAGGGGCGCCATCGGGCGCGTTCTCGCCTAACGGGGTGACTGTGGCGGGCAGGTTCTCGTCGGACTCGGCAATGAGAGACAGAGGGCGGCCGAGTCGTTGTGACAGATCGGCAGTCCGCTGTGACAGCTCAGCGAGGATGTGGACGGGGGAGTCGTCAACGAGAGCATGGACCGCATCGAGCCGCAAAGCATCGACATGGAAGTCCTCAAACCAGCGGAGCGCGTTGTCGATGATGAACTCGCGCGCTCCTTCCGAACATTCCTGGTCGAGATTGACGGCCCAACCCCACGGAGTTTCGTGCGCGTCGGTGAAGTAGGGCCCGTACTGGCCCAAGTAGTTGCCGTCAGGGCCTAGGTGGTTGTAGACGACGTCGAGGCACACTCCGATGCCGACGCTGTGGGCAGCGTCAACGAGCCTCTGCAGTGCCGAAGGGCCTCCGTACGCTTCATGGACGGCATACAAGGCGACACCGTCGTAGCCCCATCCACGATTGCCGGGGAATGCGGCGAGCGGCATCAGCTCGATCATCTCGATTCCCTTGCTCGCGAGGTCCTCCAGTTGGTGGCCGACGATCGCATCGAGTGTGCCAGCTGGCGTGAACGTGCCGACATGGAGTTCATACGTGACGGCGCCACGCGCGTCGCGTCCGTTCCACGCGTCATCGCTCCACCGGTGTGCGGAGGCGTCGAACACACGAGCGAAGCCATGGACTCCATGTGGCTGCCACGCGCTGCGTGGGTCTGGGAAGGGGCCGGACCCGTCCACGGCAAAGGCGTAATCGGTCCCTGGGGGCAACGTCGGCCCGTTCCACCAGCCGCCAGCGCCGCTCTCCATGTCGAGGACGGCGGGGGCGGCGTCGGCCAGGCTGCCAGGCGCGCGCACGTGCACCGCGACATGTGACGCATGTGGTGCCCACACCCGCACAGGAGCACGGGCTGTCATTGGCGTTCCAACAGCGCGACTGGGAGCGTCTTGAGGATCGCCGCGAGGCCGACGGTGCCGCCTTCGTATTCGGCGCCAGTGAGTGCGTCACGCCAGACCCCCGGCGGCAAGGTGACGGTGTGCTCGCCCCAACCGCCGAGCCTGTCAAGCTCAATACCGAGCCGAGTCGCGACGGTGATGACACGCGGCTCATCGTTGTCCGTACGAGCGAAGACAACAGCATGTCCGCTTGAGGACGGCAAAGGAACGTATCCGGCTGATTCGCCAACGAAGGCGCCTGGATGGGCCCGGCGTGCATGAAGCGCCGCGGTAGTGACGTGCAGCTTTTCCTCGTCGAGCAGGCGCGGCTTGGCCCCGCGTGACAGCTTCTCGAACTCGCTCTGCAAAGCGGCGTTGTCGACTGGGAGACGATTGTCGGGGTCGACAAGGAGCGGGCGCACCACTTCAGTGCCTTGATACACGTCAGGCACTCCAGGCATCGTGAGGTGGATCAGCTTCTGCGCGAGAATCGCTACCCGCGCACCGTCGCTTGTCAATCCGGTCCACTCAGCGACCATGTCCCGCACAAGCGGATCGGCATGAGTCGCTTGAGCAAACCACTGGACGGCGTTCTCGTATGGCTCGTTGACGCGCACCCAGCTCGTATGAGTCTTCGCCTCACGCATCGCCTTCGTGAGGTATCCCTCGAGTCGGTCCCATTCCATGAGGGAGCCGTCGGCGGCAACGGTACCCACCAGCGTCTGCCACCACAGGTTCTCCATACGCCCGTCGAGCTCCGTTGGCCGCAGCTCGGCCGTCGCGGTGCGTACCCGGGTCAGCCACGCATCCCAATGATCGGGCACCTCACTGAGAACACCGAGACGCGCACGAATGTCTTCCGAGCGCTTGGTGTCGTGAGTCGTGAGGGTGGTCATTGCATGCGGGTACGTCATTTGCTGCTCAGCCGCCCAGGCGTGGAATGACGACGGCGGAAGCGCAAAACGGCCCGCAGGGGAGCCGACTTCACACAGTGGCAAGAGGTGGGTCCACCGGTAATAGGCCGTGTCCTCCACGCCCTTGGCCATGACGGCGCCGCAGGCTTGCTGGAAGCGGGTGATGAGCTCGGCCCGCTGGGAATCGTGTGTGCGTCCAGCGGAGCCGACTTCCAGGCCTTTGAGGAGGTCGATCACCACGTCGAGAGTCTCGTGACGTTCCTCATCGAGAAGAGCACGTGCGCGCTTTGCTGCGTGGTCAATCGCCTCGAGAGACGCGGGCTTTGCAGGCGTTCCGGGCACGACGTAGGCCCTGTAACGCCCAAAGGTGACAAGCATTGTCCTCAGACAGTCATACAAGGCCGCCCACGTGTGATCGCGGAGCCGGACATCGGTGCGGCAGACGTCATGGGCGAGGGTCGCAAGGCGGCGCGCCTCAGACGTGAGTGAGTCGGCGACGATCTCACGCTTGGCCTCATCGATGAGGCGCGGCAGCGCGCCCATGGCATCGCCCGTCAATTGATACAGGGTCCCCGCGAGTGGCGCGGAGCCAGCCGCGTCGCGCAAAAGCGCGCCGATCCGCCACGAGGCGTCGTAGCCCGTCGTTCCCGCCGTCTTCCACGACGAGGGCAGGCGTTCCTCGTCCTCGAGGATCTTCTCGACAACAATCCATGCGCCATTCGTTGCCTCTGACAAGCGTGCAATGTAACCCGCTGGGTCGGCAAGTCCATCCGGATGGTCAATGCGTAACCCGTCGAGCGTGCCATCGGCAATCAGGTCAATGATCGTGCGGTGGGTGGCCTCAAAAACGTGAGGATCTTCCACGCGTACAGCGACGAGCGAGCCAACATCAAAGAATCGGCGGTAGTTGAGCTCCTCATTGGCGACACGCCAGTAGGCAAGGCGGTAATGCTGCTCGGTGACAAGCGCGTCGAGCGGCAGATTCTCCGTGCCCTCGCGAACCGGCAGCACATGGTCGAAGTAGCGCAGCACCGGCACCTCGCCCGCTTCAGTGAAGCCGGGAACCACCATCGAATCAAGGGTCAATTCGCCGCGAGCAAGGATCGAGCCGATGCGGTCCCCGAGCACAGGCATGAGAACGCCGTCTTGGCTCGACCAGTCGACATCGAACCAGTGGGCGTAAGGGGAGTCCTTGCCCTCAGCGAGCACTGACCAGAGCGCGCGGTTGTGATAAACGGGCGTCGGCACGGCCATGTGGTTCGGCACCACGTCCGCAATGAGACCGAGACCTGCTGCGTGGGCGGCCTTTGCGAGCGATCGGAGCTGGTCCATGCCGCCAAGAGACGAGGCAATGTGGGAGTGGTCAACGACGTCGTAGAAGTGCGTCGAACCGGGAGCGGCGGTGAGGATGGGGGAGAGGTAAAGGTGGCTGACGCCAAGTGACGAGTAGTACGGCAGCTGAGCCTCGGCATCGGCAAATGTGAAATCGGGGGTCAACTGGAGGCGATACGTCGACAGCGGAACTGCAGCGTCGACGCGATGCCCGAGTCGCTTGGTGCGTTCGTTGGAAATGTCGGCCATGCCACCCTCTCGTCGCGAACATTCATCATGTCAGAACGGCGCAAGAGGCGAGTTTGATTCCGCGCGGTGCGGATGCCGATGCGGGAGGGAGGCGAGACATACGCCTGGCACTGCTAGTGGGCGATACTGGGTTCGAACCAGTGACCTCTTCCGTGTCAGGGAAGCGCGCTACCGCTGCGCCAATCGCCCGCGCGAGGTGGGTACGGGATTCGAACCCGTGTATACGGCTTTGCAGGCCGCTGCCTCGCCTCTCGGCCAACCCACCGCAGATCCAATACCCGGTCAGGCATCGGCCCTTCGAGCGGACGACGGGATTCGAACCCGCGACCCTCACCTTGGCAAGGTGATGCTCTACCAACTGAGCCACGTCCGCGCACCGGAAACGTTGTTCCCGAGCGAGAAGAGACTCTAGCCCATGGCGAGGCCCGCGTCCAAATCAACATGCGTGAATCTCAGCGACGCAAGAGCCCCGAGGCGGCAGGCATTAGGTTGGGCGCCATGACGCCCGATCGGATGCCGCTTTGGGACGGCGAGGCCGCATTTCGCGGCGTGCGTGCTCGTGGCGTGATCGACCATATCGACGCGCGGACAGCCGGCGGACGACTGGGGGCCGAGGGCTTCTGGGTGGTGGTCGCGCGCTTTGACGGCGCGATTGATGCGTGGCGATTTGCCGACGTTGAGTACAGCGAGGCGCAAGCGGAGAGTCGAGCTGAAGCGGGGCGGTGGGACGGTCCGAAGAAGGCCTCGTGGCGCAGTTCCCTTGATCGCGACGAGTACGTCGCGGGGGTCGAGGCCATCCGGCGAGACATCCGTGAAGGCGACGTCTATCAGGTGAACTTATGCCGAATACTTGCGGCCCCTCTTCCTGCGGGGCCGGCAGGCCCCGACGCCACGGCCCTGTCTCATGTGCTCGCGAACGGAAATCCCGCCCGCTTTGCCTCGCGCATCCAGATTGCGCGGCGGCACCATATGCCTGGCACCTGGGTGGTTTCCGCGTCGCCTGAGCTCTACCTCCGCGTCGATGGCAACAGCGTGTCGTCATCTCCCATCAAAGGCACCGCGGCGCCGGGGGTCGCCATGCTGGCCAAAGATGAGGCGGAGAATGTGATGATCACGGACCTCATTCGAAACGACTTATCGCACGTGGCTGAACCGGGAACGGTGAGCGTCCCGGAGCTTCTCGGGCTTCACGAACACCCCGGGCTCGTTCATTTGCAGTCGACAGTTTCAGCACAGCTTGCCGCGCGGTACACATGGACTCCGCATATGTGGCCAGCGCTCTTTGGCGGCACATTCCCGCCGGGCTCGGTGAGCGGCGCCCCAAAGGAGGCTGCGCTGCGCATCATCGCGCGGGAAGAGACGGTATCGCGCGGCCCGTATTGCGGAGCGATCGGCTGGATAGACGCGGACCGCAAGCAAGCCGAACTCGCCGTGGGAATCCGCACATTTTGGTGGGACGACGCCGGCGGCGGCACCTTGCGGTTTGGCACGGGTGCGGGCATTACGTGGGGTTCAGACCCGCAGGCCGAGTGGGAGGAGACTGAGCTGAAAGCCGCCAGGTTGATAGGGCTCGCTTCCATGGACACAATGAACCCATGAATGCTGTCTTGTGGGTCGATGGAGCCCTCAAGGGCGCAGACGAGCCCATCGTTTCAGCCCAAAACCATGGGCTCACTGTTGGCGACGGCGTTTTTGAGACTCTTGCTGTGCGCAAAGGGGAGGCATTTGCGCTGACGCGCCACCTCATTCGCCTTCAATACTCAATGGATCGCATGGGGATGAGCGTCCTCGACATGGCCTACGTGCGCGAAGGCGTGGCGGCGGTCATGGAGGCTCGCCCCGGCGGTGTCGAACGCATCCGCATCACGGTGGTCTCAGGTCCGGGACCGATGAGCTCGGTGCGCGGCACGGACGCTCCCAACGTCATCATCTGGGGTGGCCCGTCAACCGTTCCGCAGGAATGCCGTGCAGTGCGTGCGCCGTGGAAACGCAACGAACGTTCGGCGATCGCGGGTGTCAAGTCCACGTCGTACGCCGAAAACGTGGTGATGGCGACATATGCCGCGAAGCGGGATGCGGACGAGGCGCTGATGTCGAACACATTCGGCTTCTTGTGCGAGGGCACCGGCACCAACGTCTTCATTGAAAGGGGCGGCGAGGTGCTGACGCCGCCGCTGTCCTCTGGCTGCCTCGCAGGGATCACGCGTGGTCTCGCTCTCGAGTGGGGGGCGCGTGCAGGGATACGCGTGCGGGTGGCCGCGCCCACGGAACTGCCGATGTCTGTGCTTGACGACGTCATCGCAGGTCACGCTTTTGCTGCTGTCACGTCCTCAACTCGCAATGTGCAGCACGTCGCCTCGCTTGACGGGCTCAAGGTGGGGCGCGGTCCGCTGCTCAGCCGCCTTGCTGCGGTTTTCGAAGAGCAAGCTGATGCTCACCTCGATCCGGCGCCGCCGCGCCAGCGCCATCTCGTGTGACACGTCAGCATCCAGCACCCGCTAGGATGGTGGACGCTTCAGGGCGATTGGCGCAGGGGTAGCGCGCTTCCTTCACACGGAAGAGGTCACTGGTTCGATCCCAGTATCGCCCACACTTCGTGGCGAACACCTGTCTACCTCAGGTGACTCCTCTCATATCGGCGGCTCCGGTGACGATTGTCAATTCGGAAGGGTTCGAATGTGCCGCCCAACGTGAAGCGAGTTGCCGTCGCCATTGTCGCCGCTTTGGCGCTGCTTGGCCTCGCCGCTGTTCGCCTCGAACTTCCTGACAAGCTTGGACTCATCCTTGATGGGATGGCGGCGCTGGGCACTGCGGTTGCACTCCACATCGCGAGTAAGAGAGCAACTCGCGCCCGCAGTCTGCGCTCGTGGCGCTTTCAGCGCGCTGCGGCCATTGTGTGGGCGGTCGCCGCAATCCTCCTCATAGCCGACGTGCCCGTCGTGATGGCCGAGTGTGCCCGGCTTGCTGCGGTTGCATGCACTGCAACCGCGTGGTGGCTTGCCTCGTATTCCGGCGACGTCTGGTCACGAGTGCGGATGGCTGTCGATGGCGGCATCGCAGTGAGTTCGCTCTTTGTCGTTACCTGGACGCTCGTCTTGCAGGATGTGTGGAAATACCGTGGTGACGGTGCCGACGCCGTGCTCGCCCTCGTGATCCCACTTCTCACCGTGTGCGTGGCGCTATTTGCCGCAGCCGTCGCGGTGACGGAGTTTCGCACTCACCACCGAGCAATGCCGCTGCTGTCTTCGGGTGGCCTCGTTTCACTGGCAGTCTCGGACGTCCTCTATGCGTGGGGCAAGACGCCGTTGTGGTCTGTCGGGTGGCTGTTGTGGATATTCGCCACCATGGCCTACCGGGGGACCGCGGCACGTAAGCAAGTGATCAGTACGCGCCAACGGTTTGTCTATGCGCCGTACATCTTCGTCGCCCCGGCTGCCGTGGCCATGGCATTCGAAAGGCACCACGGCGTCGTCATGCCCGTCGCGATCGCGGCGGGTGGCATGGTGATCCTTCTCTTGGTGCGTCAGCACGTGACCTTGCTTGAGAACGCTGTTCTCGTCGACAAGCTCGCTCATACCGAGCGAATGCTGCGACACCAGGCGACTCACGATCACCTCACCGGCCTTGCCGGCCGTGTGCTCCTATGGGAGCGCCTCGCACAACTGCAAGAGGATGACGAGAACGTGCCCGTCAGTGTCGCGTTGCTCTTTGTCGATCTCGATGACTTCAAGACGGTGAATGATCGTCACGGCCACGCCACGGGCGACCACGTGCTCGTGGAGACTGCCCAACGTATATCGCGTGCGTTGAGCGATTTTGGACACAATGCGCTTGGAGTACGCATGAGTGGCGATGAGTTCGCTGTGCTGCTTGTGGGAGAGCCGGCCCTCAACGCGGAGGGAGTCGCCCATACGATCCTCGGCGACGTGTGCCGCCCCATCAATGTCAACAATCTTGACCTCACCGTTGGGGCGAGTGTGGGTGTCTCTGCTGCGTGGAGCGGTGACTTCAGCCCCTCAGAGCTGCTGCGGGCAGCCGATGAGGCGATGTATGCCATCAAGCACCAGGGCAAGGGCGGCGTCGAAATGGCACGAGCGGCTAAGAATCCGCCGCGAGACGTCCCGCCGGTTGCTGGCACGTAAATATTTGGTTAACGCGGGTCAATTTTCACGGCAACGTGAGCGTGAAATGCCGACATGTTGCAAAAACTCGTACCAAGGCACCCATACGTGGCCGATAGACTCAATGTGAGCCGCGTCACATATCAGGAGCGTGGTCTCAGCTGAGGGGACCTCGGTCCCGCCATACGGGTAACCGACAGGAGTGCAGGGGTGGAGTTCGACACCCTCGCCGCAACGGGCGAGAGGGGGAAGAGCGACCCACACGTCGCGACGACCCCCGCCACACAACCACAGGCCGAGCCATTGAAGGCTTCGGCCATCACAAGCACACCCCAACAGCAGCCCAAGCGGCGGCGTCGGCAATGGGGTGCGGAGAAGCCGCGGCCTGCGTTGCCGATGCAGGAGAAGCCGGCCGCAACGTCGGCGACCTGGCTCGGCGGCCTTGCGATGACCGTCACGGTCGTTGCATGGGCGGCCTACATCATCCAGGTGACACTGTCGCGGTTCATCGATGACGGCTTCAGCGACAGCCGACTCGTGATCGAGACTGCGCTCTACGCGGGCATCATGACCATGCTCCTGTTGTCGGCGCTCATGTACCTCCTCGCCCGTCAAGGCGCGCTTTACCGTTCGAGGAGCCATGTTCGGGTGCCGCGCGCTGAGATTGATGCGCACATGGGCGACGCGCGGCCATCAATGACGGTGCTCGTACCGTCATATGCGGAAGAGCCATCCGTGGTGAGATCCACACTCATGTCGGCGGCTCTCCAGGAGTACCCGGGTATCCACATCGTCTTGCTGATCGACGATCCTCAGAATCCACAGACGGAAGCGGCCCGCAAGAGCCTTGAGGGGTGTCGTGCGCTTCCGGGCGAGATCGAGGCGTTGCTGAGGGAGCCATATCAGCGCTTCGCCACATCCCTCGGCCTCCATGAAGAGGCCGCGGCGCGCGGTGGCGCCAGCTCGCCCGACGAGGTGCGCGGTCTCGCTCTCGACTTTCGGTGGGCGGCACAGTGGCTTCGAGACCAGGCCGATGCGTACCCGCGCTACAACCACGCCGATGACTTCTTTGTCAACGAGGTCTACATCGCTCTCGCGAAGGACTTTGAGACCACGGCGCAGGCACTCTTTGGCGCACTCGATGAGGGTGCACAGGTTCCCGCCTCCCGCATAGCTCAACTGTGCAGGAGGCTTGTGTGGACTTTCGACGCCACTCTCACATCTTTCGAACGAAAGGCGTATGCGCACTTGCCGCATGACGCCAACAAGGCGATGAACCTCAATGCGTACATCGGCCTTATGGGCAGCCGCAAGCGCGCCGTCGACACCCGCCTTGGCCGTGTGTTGCGAGACGCAGGCGATGCTCAAGGGGACGGCGTCATCGAGTTCCCAGACAGCGACTATCTGTTGACCCTCGATGCGGACTCGGTATTGCTTCGCGAGTATTGCCTGCGGCTCGTCCACCAACTCGAGTTGCCAGGGAACGAACGCATTGCTGTCATCCAGACGCCCTACTCCGCCTTCCGCGGGGCCGACACACGTTTGGAGCGCATTGCGGGTGCGACAACGGACATCCAGCACATCCTTCACCAGGGCCTCACCCACTTCGATGCAACCTTCTGGGTGGGTGCGAACGCCGTGATCCGCAAGGTGGCGCTTAATGACATCGTCGAGACGACATACGTCAAGGGCCAGCCGGTTCACCGTTTTGTGCAAGACCGCACGGTCATCGAGGACACCGAGTCAAGTATTGACCTCGTGGAAAATGGCTGGAGCCTGTACAACTACCCCGAGCGTCTCAGCTACAGCGCAACGCCGCCGGATTACGGCTCGCTCGTGGTGCAGCGCGCGCGCTGGGCAAACGGGGGCCTGCTCATTGCTCCGAAGTTCCTTCGCTATATGCGTCGCGAGCGCAAAGCGGGACGGCGGGTGCGCCGCTCGACGAGTGCTTTGCGCATCAACTACATGGTGTCGATCTCGTGGGCCAGTTTCGGTTTGCTCTTTCTCCTCGGCTATTGGTTCGACAGCCGCCTGCTCAGCCCCATCATCGTGGCCGCCGCACTGCCGTACTTCCTCGCGATGGCCGCTGACTTCCGGAGGCTTGGATACAAGAGGTCCGACGTCTTTCGGGTCTACGCCTTCAATCTCATCCTGCTGCCGGTGAACTTGGCAGGAACGTTGAAGTCGCTCCAACAAGCGGCCGCGAAGTCAAAGATCGCGTTCGCACGCACTCCCAAGGTGAAGGACCGTACGGCGACGCCGGCACTCTATGTGCTCTTCGCGTACCTCATTGCCGCGTTCTCGTTCTACACGCTTGCCTATTGCATCCGTGAGGAGAACTGGGCGAATGGAGCCTTTGCACTGTTCAACGGTGTGCTCACCACCTATGCGATCGTCGCATTCATTGGTGTGCGAGCCTCGATCACGGACGTGTTCCTCGGATTCTGGAACTGGGTGCGGGTGCCCGCCAAGCCCAAGCGCGTCAAGGGTGAGGCAGACCGCGGCGCTCCCGACTGGGAGTCCGTGCTGTACTTCGGCCCCGACTACGAGGGTCAGCCGGGCGTGGGGCCGAGCGTTGCCGCGACAACGACTCCTTCGCCTCGACGCGGCGACACGCGATCGCGAGTGCGCTCATGAATGCGGCCGACGCGTCAGACACTTTTTCAGGAGCCGTGCGTGTTGAGCATGCCCGGCGCAGCATGGCCAGGAGTAAGCGATGAGCAAGAAGGCGTCGGCCGAGAGTTCCACCCCACGCAAGCGAGTCTCGCTCCTGCGAGTGCTTGTCGTGCTCGTGTGTGCAACAGGCATCGGGTGGGGAGGCTACCGCGCATTCGCCGATGTCATCGTGGGACCACCGAAGCCTGGCCCCTCGACCTTCGCCGCATATGTGGACGTCACCGTGACGCCGACGTACTCCTTTGGCACGCCCTCTGGACCGGCACAGTCGCATGTGATCTTGGCGTTCATCGTGGCGAACCCGGCGAGCGCTTGCGAACCGTTGTGGGGCGGCGCATACACGCTGGACGCGGCGGGCGAAGAACTTGAAGTGGATCGCCGAATCGAGCAACTTCGCTCCACGGGCGGGAGCGCTCGAGTTTCCTTTGGCGGTCAACTCGGCACCGAATTGGCAGTCTCGTGCACGGATGTCGACGCACTCGCCAACGCGTACCTGGCCGTGGTCGACCGTTACGACCTGACGAGCATTGACCTCGACATCGAAGGCGCCTCACTCGCAGACCGTGAGGCAACCGTGCGGCGTGCGCAAGCGATCAAGGCCGTTCAGGACCAGGTGAAGAGCAATGACGGTCGGCTGGATGTGTGGGTGACGTTGCCAGTCGCGACATCAGGCTTGACGGCGGACGGCGAAGCGGTGGTTGACGAGATGCTGGAGGCCGGCGTCGACCTCACAGGCGTCAATGGCATGACGATGGACTTCAATTCGGGAGTGACACCCGGAAAGCAGTATTCGGACGTGGTGCTTCAAGCGGCCACTGCTCTGCACGGGCAGGTCCAGAGCGCCTTCTCACGGCACGGCGTGAGCCTCGATGATGCCCGGACCTGGGAACGCGTCGGCATCACACCGATGATCGGTCAGAACGATGTTCAAGCCGAGGTGTTCACGATTGGTGATGCCGAGCGAGTCAATGAGTTCGCTCGCAATAAGGGCGTTGGCCTTGTCTCGATGTGGTCGCTCAACCGCGATGCGACGTGTGCGAGCCCATTGCCGACAGTCGTGACGGTTGTTCAGACGCATTGCAGCGGCATCGATCAGGAGGCCCATTCTTTCGCCGACGTTCTCGCTCACGACCTTCCGTACGTCGTGAGACCGGCAGAGATCAGCCCGTCCCCTTCCGCTCCAGCTCGTCAGACGGAAGCCGTCGTCACCGACCTCACCGATGACCCGGCTACCTCGCCATATCCGATTTGGGAGCCGTACGGTGCCTACCCGGGCGGCACCAAGGTGGTCTGGCATCGCAATGTCTACGAGGCCCGCTACTGGACGAGCGGCTTCGCTCCCGACACCCCCGTGTCCAACCCTGCGGACTCGCCGTGGACGCTTGTGGGTCCGGTGCTCCCTGGCGACCGTCCGGCGCCCCTGCCTACGTTGCCTGCGAACACGTACCCACAGTGGGACAAGGATCAGGCGTATACGGCAGGCACGCGCGTGCAGGTGGATCTCGTGCCGTATGAGGCCAAGTGGTGGACCCAGGGCCAGAAGCCAGGCACGGCGATTCCTGGCGGATCACCGTGGATGCTCGTCATCCCGGAGGGTTCGCAGTAACGGCCTCGAGCGTCGTGCCGGTGTGGCGCGGGCCTGTCAGGATGGGCGCATGACTCATGCCCCAACGTCGGACCCGCGCCTGCACCGGGAGATTCCCGAAACGCTGGCATCGTCCGAGCGACTGGAACGAAATCCCGAATACCGCGTTGATCTCGAGCGAATCCGATTCTCGCCGTACTTTTCTCGGTTGTCGGCAGTCACTCAGGTGATCTCGCAGTCGGGTGCGGGTCTCGCGGTCCACAACCGGCTGAGCCACTCAGTCAAGGTGACAGCAGTCGCGCGTGCGATCGCAATCTCGTTGCGACATGAGGATCAACGCCGCGCCACGCTCGTGGAAGAGCTGGGAGGCTGCGACCCCGTTGTCGTGCAGGCTGCCGCGAGCGCTCACGACCTGGGGCACCCCCCATTCGGGCATTTGGGGGAGCAGACCCTCGACCGTCTCGCACGCGACCGTTTTGGTCTCGAAGAGGGTTTCGAGGGAAACGCACAGACTTTCCGAATTCTCACGCGCCTCGATGAACACGACAGGCCAGGGGCTGGACTGAACTTGACGTCGGCGGTCCGCTCTGCGGTCTTGAAGTACCCGTGGACGCGCGGAGAAGGTGCGATGTGGCAGCAAGGCCCCGACACTCCGCGCGGTCTTGCTCCCGAGAACGGGGCCGGAGGCGCCCGAAAGTTCTCCGCATACGTTCTTGACGCCGAGCGTCTCACGGCGTCGCGCGCCGCGTACCCCGCGATCAAGCCGCTCATCCAGACGGTTGAGTGCTCCGTCATGGACATCGCGGACGACATCGCCTACTCGCTTCACGATCTCGACGACTTCTACCGCGCGGATCTGCTCAATCAGGCCGCCGTGTCAGCAGAGTTCCGGACGTGGAGCGCGAAGCGCAGTGCATTCGCCGCGATGCCCGCCGAGGATCTCGCGAAGCACCAGCGGGGACCCGGATACAGTTTGGAAGCATTCCGCCGACGCTTGATCGACAAGGATGCCTGGATCGCATCGGACGACGCCTTCGGCGAGTCGGTTGACCGTGTGACCCAGGAAGTGATTGACGGCCTCTTGTCAGTTCCCTTTGACGGTTCGTTGGCCGCGGACCGGGCGCTCACGGTGTTCATGTCGACGTGGATTGCGCGATTGCAACGCTCGCTCATCGTCACGGCGGAGCCCCATGTGCGATCGGGGCACGTGCACTTGGCCGCCGACGCGTGGCATGACGTGGCGGTTCTCAAGTTCTTGCACGAGCGTTTTGTGCTGCACCGGCCCGACCTCGCTGTGTACCAGAGAGGACAAGCGCGGGTCATTGAGCGCCTTGTCGACTCGTTCGCGGCATGGCTTGACGACGAGGATGAGGTGCGGCGCGCGCCCCGACGCCTCCTCGACCTTGTCGACGTTGCGACTGCTGATTATGAGCGGGTTGCGACCCACTCAGTCGAGCTCCTGCCCACTCGCAACCGTGACGAATTGCGCACATTGGCAAAGGGCCGCGGAATCATCGATTACGTGGCATCGCTCACGGACGCCCAGGCCACGCAACTGTCGGGACTGTTCACTGGCGCTCCCGAGCGCCTGTGGGAAGGTGGGCAAGGGCTGTAGGCGAGGGATGCGGGTGAAGAGCGTCCAGATCGGTAGCATCGTGGGGGCAGGCCATCGTGGCCCCCGTATGACGTGAGGAGCACACTCGTGCCAGATTTGACCGCAACCGTTGACGGCGTCGACCGGGAACTGGCTGCAGGCACGACGGGTACGGAACTCTACGCGGAGCGCAGTGACGTCATCGTCATGCGTGTCAATGGAGAACTGTGGGACCTTGACCGGGAAGTGCCGGCAGGCGCACGCATTGAGGGCGTTCGCGTTACCGAGCCAGACGGTCTCAATGTGCTTCGCCACTCAACCACGCATGTGATGGCCCAAGCCGTCCAGAAGATGTTTCCTGAAGCCAAGCTTGGCGTCGGCCCCTACATCACGGATGGCTTCTACTACGACTTTGACGTCGCGCGGCCCTTTACACCCGATGACCTCAAGGCAATTGAGAAGACGATGCAGAGGATCGTCAAGGAAGGCCAGCAGTTCCGCCGTCGTGTGGTGACCCCCGATGACGCCCTCACCGAACTTGCGCATGAGCCGTACAAGTGTCAACTGCTCAGCAAGGCTTCGGGTTCCGAGGGCGCTGAGGGAGTCTCGGTTGAGGTGGGCGCGGGTGAGACGACGATCTATGACAACGTCAACCGCCAGGGAGAGACGGTGTGGAGCGACCTCTGCCGGGGACCGCATGCGCCCTCGACAAAGGTGCTCGCCAATGGCTGGAGCCTCATGCGATCGGCTGCCGCCTACTGGCTCGGCAATGAGAAGAATCCCCAACTCCAGCGCATCTACGGCACTGCCTGGCCGACCAAGGATGAACTCGTCGCCTATAAGGACCGTCTTGCCGAGGCCGAACGCCGCGACCACCGCAAACTTGGTGCCGAACTTGATCTCTTCTCGTTCCCGGAGGAGGTCGGCTCGGGACTGCCCATCTTCCACCCCAAGGGAGCGATGATTCGCATGGAGATGGAGGAGTACTCGCGTCGGCGACATGTCGAAGCGGGCTATTCGTTCGTCAACACGCCTCACATCACCAAGGCGCAGTTGTTTGAGACATCCCGTCACCTCGACTGGTACCGCGAGGGGATGTACCCGCCCATGCAGCTTGACGAAGAGCGGGACGAGAAGGGCAACGTCACAAAGCAGGGTCAGGACTACTACCTGAAGCCGATGAACTGCCCGATGCACAACCTTGTCTTCAACTCACGAGGTCGCTCGTATCGTGAACTGCCGCTCCGGTTGTTCGAGTTCGGTTCGGTCTACCGCTACGAGAAGTCAGGCGTGGTTCACGGCCTCACCCGTGCGCGCGGATTTACGCAGGATGATGCGCATATCTATTGCACCCGGGAGCAGATGAAGGATGAACTCACCTCTTTGCTCACGTTTGTCCTTGACCTCTTGAAGGACTACGGCCTCGACGACTTCTACTTGGAACTGTCGACGAGGGACCCCGAGAAGTCCGTTGGAGATGACGAGACGTGGGAAGAGGCGACCGAGGTATTGCGTCAGGTGGCCGAGGAGTCGGGCCTTGATCTCGTGCCAGATCCCGGCGGCGCCGCTTTCTACGGCCCCAAGATCTCGGTCCAGGCGAAGGACGCGATTGGACGCACGTGGCAGTTGTCGACGATTCAGCTCGACTTCTTTGAGCCCGAGCTGTTTGAGCTGGAGTACACCGGTCCTGACGGGACGCGTCAGCGCCCTGTCATGATCCACCGTGCGCTCTTTGGTTCGATCGAGCGTTTCTTTGGTGTGCTTCTCGAGCACTATGCGGGAGCGTTCCCTGCGTGGTTGGCCCCCGTTCAGGTGACGGCAATTCCCGTGGCGGAGGCATTCAATGCCTACCTCGACGACGTAGCGGCACGCCTGCGCGCGCGTGGAGTGCGAGTGGTTGTCGACGCATCGGACGAGCGTTTTCCCAAGAAGATTCGCACCGCTGCAAAGGAGAAGGTCCCGTTTGTTCTCATCGCGGGCGGTGAGGACGCGGAGGCGGGCGCCGTGTCATTTCGTTTCCGAGACGGCAGCCAGGACAATGCGGTGCCAGTGGATGAAGCAATCGAGCGCATCGTGGCGGCGATTGAAGGCAAGGTTCAGGTCTAGTGATGGAGTGGGCGGATGCCGAGCGACTCGGGGGAGACCCCGATGGCTTCGAGCGCCTGTGGACACCGCACCGCATGGCGTACGTGCGGCGTGCAACCGACCGTCCGGACATCGACGACCCACGCGTGTGCGCGCTCTGCAAAGCGGCCGATGATGACGATCGCGCCCATTTGATCGTGCATCGTGGCGAGCACTGCTACGTCGTGCTCAATCTGTACCCATACAACCCCGGGCACCTCATGGTGTGCCCATACCGCCACGTCGGCTGGTACACCGATGCCACGGATGCCGAGCGCGATGAAATGGGTGTGCTGACCCAGACGGGGATGCGGGTCCTCCAGGGTCTCACTGGGACCCAGGGCTTCAACATCGGGATGAATCAGGGGCGGACGGGAGGTGCCGGAATCCACGAGCACCTCCACCAGCACATCGTGCCCCGGTGGGTGGGAGACTCGAACTTCTTGCCGATCATCGGCCAGACCAAGGCGTTGCCGGAACTTCTCGACGAGACATGGCGACGCGTGAGCGAGGCGTGGCCCACTGCGGCGACGCGCTAAAGGAGAGACATGTTTGGCAAGCTGCGCCCGGTGATGACGGCGCTGTGGACAGCACCTGCACGCGCGCTGACCAACGCGGGTGTTCACCCCAACGCGATGACCATCATCGGTACCGTTGGTGTGGTTTTCGGGGCGCTGTACTTCTTTCCGCAGCGCGGTTCGATGCTCTTCTGGGGCGTCATGGTCATCACGTTCTTTGTCATCACTGACATGCTCGACGGCACCATGGCGCGGCTTTCCGGCAAGGCCTCGCGTCTGGGCTCTTATCTCGACTCGACACTCGACCGCGTGGCCGACGCTGCCATTTTCGGTTCACTCGTGTGGGCGTATCGCGAGGTGGACGCGGCGACTTCGCTCGCCGCTCTGGCTTGCCTCACGATCGGTACTTTTGTGCCCTACGCCCGTGCGAAGGCTGAGTCATTGGGCATCGCCGCCTCGGGTGGCATTGCCGAGCGTTCGGACCGGCTCGTCATTGGGCTGACGGCCACTGGCCTCGTGGGGCTTGGGCTGCCCTTGTGGGTGCTGACGTGGACCCTCGCTGTGCTGGCAGCACTCGGATTGGTGACGGTGCTGCAACGGACGCTCATCGTCATGCGCGCCAACGCGGTCGACCACCGAATTCCCGACGTAGCGGAGGCCGAGGCGGGTTCGGGCCGCTGATCCATGAACCCCTTCTTGATCGCGTGGCGCATTGCCAGGTGGCTGCCGCGCTCATGGGTGCGCGCAATTGCCTGGGTGCTCGTCATGTACGCGTGGGTGATGAGGGCGAAGCCGGCACGACGCTTGGAAGAGAATTACGCCCGCGTCACGGGACTTAGCGGCAGAGCCTTGCGGCGTCTCAGCAGGCGAGGCCTTGCATCCGTTGCTCGGTATTACGCCGAGACTTTTGAGATGTCGCGGCTCACCGTGAGTCAACTTGACGCTCGGGTTCGAGTGGACAATCCCGAAGCGCTCGAGGGTGTATTCGCCGAGGACCGCGCCACTGTCGCCGTCCTTGGCCATCTTGGTAATTGGGATCTCGTCGGTGCGTACGCATGCCGGCACATCATCCCGGTCACTGCTGTCGCGGAAGTCCTTGAGCCCCGTGAAGTCTTTGACGAGTTTGTCGCATTGCGCGAGAAGTGGGGCTTGCGAATCCTCGGTCACGAGGGCGGTGCCACGTTCCGCGAACTGATCCGAATTGGCAAGTCGGAACGCACCCTCGTGTGTCTGCTGAGCGATCGGGACTTGTCCGGAAGCGGTATTGCCGTCACGATGTGGGGCCATGAGGTCAAGGTTGCGCCTGGTCCGGCGGCGTTGGCACAGTCGGTGCGGACGCTGATTTTGCCCGTGATGATCCGATACGAGCGCCTCTCAGGAGCCCGACGCTGGCGTGCCCGGTCGCGCTGGGGCGTCGTCATGCATTTCGGCGAGGTGGTCCCTCCCGAGCAGTTCACGGGCGACAACAAGCTTGCCGACATGACGCAGGCGTGGGCCACGCAGATCGCAGATTTTGTCAGCACGCACACTGAGGACTGGCACATGATGCAACGGTTCGGGTGGGTGATGTCTCCATGAGAATCGGCATCGTGTGCCCATACTCGCTCGACAGGCCGGGCGGTGTGCAACTTCACGTCATTGACCTCGCAGAGGCGCTCATCCGTCGCGGGCACCACGTCTCTGTTCTTGCGCCTGCCGCACCGCACACCAAGGTGCCGGGGTACGTGCGCACCGCTGGGCGCTCGATTCCCGTCCAATACAACGGATCGACAGCGCGGCTCACCTTTGGTCTTATTGCGGCTGCGCGAGTGCGAAGGTGGCTCGCTGACGGCGACTTCGACGTTGTTCATCTGCATGAGCCGGGTACGCCCTCGTTGAGTCTGATTGCGATGTGGGCACGGCTCGGACCAACTGTTGGCACCTTCCACACCTCAACCGAGGGCTCAACGCTGATGCGGATGGGAAAGCCGTGGATCAAGCCCGGATATGAAGAACTCGACGCTCGCATTGCCGTGTCGCCCTCGGCTGCGCGCACGATTGCTGAGCATCTGCGAGTCACCCCCACCCACATCATCCCCAACGGCGTCGACACGAGCGCCTATGTCAACGCCGAACCGCGTGAAGAGTGGATCGGAAGTGAAACAGCGCCGACCGTTGGGATCCTCGGACGGATGGATGAGCCTCGGAAGGGGCTTGAGACGTTTCTTGATGCGATTCCGCGAGTGCGTACTGAGCACCCGCGCGCTCGATTCCTTATCGCGGGGCGTTTCTCGGACCGTGTGGCAGCGAAGGCGGCGCGTGCTGGCGCAGAAGTCGTGGGGGAGTTGGACGAGGCGCAGAAGGCGCGCTTCATGGCGTCGGTCGATGTCTATTGCGCTCCCAACACGGGCGGCGAGAGCTTTGGAATCGTCCTTGTCGAGGCGATGGCCGCGGGTGCCGCGGTTGTGGCAAGTGACCTTGTTGCCTTCCGGGACGTAGCAACGTCCGACGAGGGCGAAGAATGTGCCGCGTTCTTCCACGTAGGCCATGCGGTTGCCATGGCGAGCCAGATCAATGCCTTGCTTTCTGACTCGGTGGGCCGTGCAGAACTTGCGGCACGGGGGCGAGAGCGCGCAGGCACCTTCGACTGGCACCAGGTGGCGCCCCGGATCGAAGAGACGTATCAAGACGCCATTAGACTTGACGCAAGCTTTTTCCCACAGCGAGCGAAGGAAACCCCAGCATGAGCGAGTCCACGTCCACGGCACCACAGGTCGGCACGGATCTGGTGAAGCGCGGCATGGCCGAGATGCTCAAGGGCGGCGTCATCATGGACGTGGTGACCGCTGACCAGGCAAAGATCGCGGAAGATGCGGGCGCTGTGGCCGTCATGGCGCTTGAGCGCGTTCCTGCAGATATCCGTGCACAGGGTGGTGTCGCGCGGATGTCCGACCCAGACCTCATTGACCAGATCATTGAGTCGGTGTCGATCCCCGTGATGGCGAAGGCCCGTATCGGTCACTTTGTTGAGGCGCAGGTGCTGCAAAGCCTTGGCGTCGATTACGTCGACGAGTCCGAGGTGCTCACGCCCGCCGACTACACCCACCACATCGACAAGTGGAACTTCACCGTGCCTTTTGTCTGCGGCGCGACCAACCTTGGCGAGGCGCTGCGCCGCATCTCCGAGGGCGCCGCAATGATCCGCTCTAAGGGCGAGGCGGGCACCGGCGATGTCTCGAACGCGACGACCCACATGCGGACCATTCGCGCAGAGATCCAGCGCCTGACGTCGCTTCCTGAAGATGAGCTCTACGTGGCTGCCAAGGAACTCCAAGCCCCACTGCCGCTCGTCAAGGAGATTGCGGCGACGGGCAAACTTCCCGTTGTCCTCTTCACCGCCGGTGGCATCGCCACCCCGGCCGATGCGGCAATGATGATGCAGCTGGGTGCGGATGGCGTCTTTGTCGGTTCGGGCATCTTCAAGTCGGGCAACCCGGCCGAGCGCGCGAAGGCCATTGTGAAGGCCACCACCTTCTTCGACGACCCGGCCGTGATCGCAGATGTGTCACGCGGTCTTGGCGAGGCAATGGTGGGTATCAATGTGGATGAGATCCCTGAGCCGCACCGCTTGGCCGAGCGCGGCTGGTAAGCACGCGTCAGGCGTGGGGGCGAACGCCTCGGTGAACAGAATCGAGCGGGTTGGCGCTCGAGTGCTCTTTGTCGACGACACCGGGCCCGAGCCGCGGCTGTTGATGATCCTTGGGCATGATCCGCACCTTCCAAGCCGGAGTTTTTGGTTCACGCCCGGTGGTGGACTTGAGCCAGGCGAGACGGCACGTGAAGGCGCGGTTCGTGAACTTCTCGAAGAGACGGGTTTTCGACTCGAGCCACACGAACTGATCGGGCCGGTGTGGCGGCGCACAGCCGTGTTTGATTTCGCATCACGTCCATTCACGCAGCACGAGGAGTTCTACGTAGGGCTGCGCACGGATGCCGATTCACGGCCGCTGTCATCAACGGCATTGACGCACGGAGAGCTTGAAGCTATTGATGAGGTGGCGTGGTTGACTGCGGGCGAATTGCGCGCAGATACGCGTGAAGTGTTTCCGGCACGCTTATTGGCACCCTGGGAGGAGTTCCTCGCATGGGACGACGTGACGCGTGACTTTGGCCAGGAGAGTGAATGACGACCGTTGGGGTGTTGGCACTGCAAGGCGACGTTCGCGAGCACGAGGCGGCGCTCGCACGGCTGGGTGTTGAGACGGTCCGGGTGCGTCGGCGGCGCGAACTCGACGCTGTCGACGCTCTCGTTCTTCCTGGTGGCGAATCAACCACCATCGACAAGCTGCTCCGAGTCTTTGACTTGGCAGATCCGCTCAAAGAGCGGCTTGATGAAGGGATGCCCGTCCTTGGCACCTGTGCGGGAATGATTTTGCTGGCCGCCGACATCATTGGCGGTGCGAGTGATCAACGCACCCTTGGCGTCATCGACATGACGGTGCGGCGTAACGCTTTCGGCAGGCAGGTGGACTCGTCGGAGGTCGAGCTCGTCTGGCGTCCCGACGGCTCCGTCATGCATGCCACGTTCATTCGTGCGCCCTGGGTGGAGTCTCACGGCCAGTCCGTCGAGGTCCTTGCAGTCAACGAAGCGGCAGGTGGTCATGTGGTGGCAGTGCGGCAGGGCAATGCGATAGCCACGAGCTTTCATCCTGAGGTGTCAGGCGATGATCGTGTCCACGCGCTGTTGATCGACCTTGTCTCGTAGAGAATCTGGCATCAAGGACTAGGACTTGATATAAGGAAATCAAGGCCTTAGCCTTGATCTATGTATGTTGTCACCGCTGATCAGCGCGGTTCCACCGCCGCCGGAGACCACGTCGACGCGCTCCTTGCTTCACTCGAGCCGTGGACTGAGTTATGGAGCGGCGACGTGGCACTGCCACCCGAACGCACCGTCGGCGACGAAGTCCAGGCCGTCATCTCCAGCCCTGACGCCGCCGTTGATCTCGCCCTGCGCCTCATGCGGGCAGGGGAGTGGTCGGTGGGGCTGGGCGTCGGCACCGTCGATCTGCCATTGCGAGAGTCGGCGAGAGCAAGCTCGGGCCGTGCGTTCGTCCATGCACGCCGGGCCGTTGAGCGTGCCCGGGGACGCGGGGAGCCCGTGCCGATGGTGGTTGGTGCCGACGATTCCGATGCGGAGGAGCAGGCAACCGCGATCATGCAACTTCTCGCATCGGTTGTCCGGCGACGGACCGATGCGGGATGGGAAGTGAACGATCTGCTCGTCGACGGGGCGACGCAAAAAGATGTCGCCGCTCAGCTTGGAATCAGCACTCAAGCCGTCAGCCAAAGGGTTGCTTCTGCCATGCTTGACGAAGAGCGTCGGGCCCGGCCTGTCGCCGCTGCGCTGCTCGCGGGTGCCGCCAACGTGAGGGAGGACTGATGACGGTGTTCTGGAGCGTCCTTGTCGTCCTGGGTGCGCTGGCGCTGTCCACTGGCGTTGGCATCTGGGCCATTGGTGCTCTATTGAGATGGGTAGGACCTGAGGTTGCCGCGCATGGTCTTCTGCGAGGTGGGCGCTGGATTGGCATCCTCGAAAGGCTCGCCATCACGGGCGCTTTGGTGAGCGGATATCCCGAGGCGGTGGCTGTTGTCATCGCCATCAAGGGCCTTGGACGTTACCCGGAGTTGCGCGGGCGAACAGGCGAGGACTCGAGCGCCGCATCTGAGCGATTCATCGTCGGCACGCTCGCAAGCTTCGTGTGGGCGGCGCTCATCGGGATCGCGGCTTTGGCGGCACTTTCTCGCCTCGGGTGAGGTGCGCGTACACACGCGCGCATACACTGAGGGGCGAATCTTCCAAGGGCAAGGAGCATTGTGTCCGGTCACTCTAAGTGGGCTACGACAAAGCACAAGAAGGCGGTCATTGACGCGAAGCGCGGCAAGCTGTTCGCCAAACTCATCAAGAACGTCGAGGTTGCGGCGCGCGTGGGTGGCGGCGATCCCGCTGGAAATCCCACGTTGTTCGATGCGATCCAAAAGGCGAAGAAGTCATCGGTTCCAAACGACAACATCGATCGTGCTGTCAAGCGTGGCTCGGGTCTCGAGGCAGGCGGCAGCGAGTACGAAACGATCATGTATGAGGGTTACGGTCCCGGCGGAGTTGCGATGCTCATTGAGTGTTTGACCGACAACCGCAACCGCGCAGCCATGGAAGTCCGCACGGCGCTCACCCGCAATAACGGCACCCTGGCGGACCCCGGATCGGTTGCTTACCTTTTCAGCCGCAAGGGTCAGGTGATCGTCGCCAAAGACGCGGCGGATGAGGACGCCATCATGGAGGCGGCACTCGAGGCCGGTGCGGAGGAAATCGAGGACCTCGGCGACGTATGGGAAGTGCTGTCAGAGGCGAGCGACTTTGTCACTGTGCGCACCGCGCTGCAAGAGGCCAACATCGACTATGAATCGGCCGAGGCCACGTGGGTGCCGTCGATGAAGGTCGAGCTCGATGTTGACGGCGCGCGCAAGATGCTCCGCCTCATCGACGCTCTCGAGGACTGCGATGACGTTCAGAACGTCTTCGCCAATTTCGACGCCTCGGATGAGGTGCTCGCGGCGGCGAGCGAGTAGTCAATCGCGATGCGCGTCCTCGGCGTTGACCCAGGGCTGACACGGTGTGGCATTGGCGTCATCGATGCGCCGGGCCCGCGTCGCCTTCGACTCGTCGACGTGTTGGTGGCGACGTCGTCACCCGATGACGACGTCCCGATTCGTCTCGCCACCATTGCCGATGCTGTCGACGCGGCACTCGATACGTTCAGGCCTGACGCCGTTGCGGTGGAGCGAGTCTTCGCCCAGCACAACGTCCGAACGGTCATGGGGACGGGGCAAGTCTCGGGGCTTGTCATGGTGGCGGCGCAGCGACGGGGGCTTCCGGTTGTCACATACACGCCGTCCGAGGTGAAGGCGGCGGTGACGGGGCACGGCCGCGCCGAGAAGCGTCAAGTGGGGTACATGGTGGCCACCTTGCTTGGGCTTGACGCGCCGCCCACTCCGGCTGACGCTACAGACGCTTTGGCGATCGCCATCACCCACGCATTGCGAGGCGGCGTGCGCGCACCCTCGGGCGGTCAGCCGACCGCTGCGCAATCCGCGTGGGCGGCCGCGGAACGTGCGGCGCGCCGTCGCGGCTAGCGCGGCACCCTCACCTAGGCTGTTCGTACACACGTTCGAGAGGCCAGGAGTGATCGCACAACTCACGGGAACCGTGCTGAGCGTCAGCGCCTCTTTCCTGGTGCTTGACGTGGCCGGAGTCGGCTATCGCGTGCTCGCGACGCCATCAACGCTCGCAGGCGTGCGTCCCCACCAGCAGGCTTCTCTCGCAACCCACCTCGTGGTCCGCGAGGACTCAATGACGTTGTACGGCTTTGAAAGCCACCATGAGCGTGACATGTTTGAAACCCTCCAGTCTGTGCAAGGGGTTGGACCGCGATTGGCACTCGCACTGCTCGCTGTCCACGCTCCCTCCTCCCTTGTCGAGGCGATTAGTGCCGGGGACCAAAAGGCACTTCAACGGGTGCCGGGTGTGGGAGCCAAGGTGGCGGCGCGCTTGCTCCTTGAGCTCGGCGGCAAGTTGGCATTGCCGGAAGGCGCTACGGGGGGCGCTGCTATGGCCGCCGATGCGCGCGATCACGTCACAGCGGCACTTGAAAGCCTGGGCTGGAGCGCTAAGCAAGCGGCCGCAGCGGTCGACAGCGTGGCGGAAGGTCCAATCATGGAAGCCGACGTTGCGGCGACTTTGCGTGCCGCCTTGCAGTCACTAGGGGGCGGTCGTGGCTGACGAGGACGTCGAGGCCGCGAGCATGTCACGCGTGGTCGGGGCCGACGCCGACGCCATTGAGCGTTCGGCGGAGGCGGCTTTGCGCCCGCGATCACTCGATGAGTTCGTTGGGCAAGCAGTGGTCCGGGATCAATTAGCTCTTGTGCTGAGGGCCGCGACGCGGCGAGGGGGTAGCGCCGACCACATCCTGCTCTCGGGACCGCCAGGGCTCGGCAAGACCACGCTTGCCATGATCGTCGCTGGCGAACTTGGTGCCTCGCTGCGCGTGACGTCAGGACCGGCGATTCAGCATGCTGGCGATCTCGCGGCAATCTTGTCGTCTCTTGACGACGGCGACGTCCTCTTTGTTGACGAGATTCACCGCCTCGCTCGGCCAGTGGAGGAGATGCTCTACCTTGCGATGGAGGACTACCGGGTCGACGTCGTTGTCGGCAAGGGCCCGGGGGCCGCATCGATTCCTCTCACGTTGCCGCCGTTCACCGTTGTCGGTGCGACAACTCGCGCTGGCCTCCTCCCCGCACCATTGAGGGATCGGTTTGGCTTCACCGCTCACTTGGACTTCTATGAGGCGGACGATCTTGCGACCATCGTCACAAGGTCAGCCGGTTTGCTTGAGTTTTCTCTTGATGCCGACGCCGGCGCTGAGATCGCGACACGCTCTCGCGGTACACCGCGTATCGCTAACAGGCTCTTGCGGCGCGTGCGCGACTGGGCTGAGGTACATGGGAGCGGACGCGGCGATCTGACCGCTGCTCGTGCGGCGCTTGAGGTCTACGAGGTCGATTTGCGTGGGCTTGATCGTCTCGACCGAGCTGTCCTTGGTGCCTTGTGTCAGCGCTTTGGCGGAGGACCCGTTGGGCTCAGCACACTCGCAGTGTCCGTGGGCGAAGAGCCGCAGACTGTTGAGGAGGTCGCCGAGCCATTCCTTGTGCGTGAGGGCCTCATGGCTCGGACGCCACGCGGGCGCGTGGCCACCGACGCAGCTTGGGAGCATCTGGGGATCGAGCGCGCACAGAATGGCCGCGGCACGTCCGGCGCGTCAGACGCTGTGACGCGTTTGTTTGAGGGCTAACGGGCCGCGCCGCGCGGGGCGGTTCGACTCACCCTCGACGGTGCAACTAGAATCGCGGGGGCCCCGCTCCGCGCGGGAGCCACACCCGCATGGAAAGCGTAGGGAAAGCGTGTCGTCAGCTGCCAGAGGCGCCCGAAGGACCTTGGCCGGCCTGTTGTGGATCCTTGTGATCATCTACGGCCTGTTGGGTTTTGGCGTTGCCACCGACAAGACCGAGATCACCCCGGGCCTCGCCCTTGACCTTGCAGGCGGTCGCCAGATCATCATGCAGGCTCGCTCGATCGATGGCTCGGACATCGATTCGAACGATCTCAAGCAGGCTGTCGAGATCATCCGCAAACGCGTGGACGCATCCGGCACGGCTGAGGCCGAGATCTCCACTCAAGGCGATCGCAACATCGTCGTCGGCCTTCCTGGCGAGCCCGACGAGGCAACCCTCGATCTTGTCCGCAAGTCGGCTCAGTTGCAGTTCCGCCCGGTGCTCTATGTCGGCACTCCGCTGCCGACCCAGGCGGGGCCACCCACGGGGGAGACGGACGCCGACGGAGCCGACCGGCCCACTCCCACGAACCCCTCGGATCCCGCATGGATCACCGAGGAAGTTGACGCACAGTTCGCGGCACTTGACTGCACCAACCCCGAGAACCTGACAAATGGGGAACTCGGCGAGCGGGACAAGGCTCTTGTGGCGTGCCGCGCCGACGGTGCGGCCAAGCTGATTCTTGGTCCCGTTGAGCTGACGGGTGAGGACGTGTCGACGGCGGCAGCGGGGCCCACGCTCAACCCACAGACCGGCGCTGCTACCGGTGGTTTTGAGGTGCGCCTCGACCTCACCGATGGCGGTGGAGACAAGTTCCGTGCCGTGACCGAACGTTTGTCGCAGACGCCCAGCCCACGCAACCAATTCGGCATCCTCCTTGACGGCGTCGTCATCACCCATCCCCAGGTGACCACACCGATTCCAGGTGGCAAGGCGCAAATCACTGGCGACTTCACGTTGAAGGAAGCAGAGCAACTCGCCAACCAACTGAAGTTTGGTGCGATCCCACTTACTCTCGACGTGCTGACCGACGATCACATCTCAGCAACCAAGGGTGCTGACGAACTGCGCAACGGCCTCATCGCCGGCGCAATCGGCCTTGTGCTCGTCGTCATCTACTCGATGTTCCAGTACCGCGCGCTTGGCGCGGTCACGGTGGGCTCACTTCTCATCGCGGGTGGAGTGACATACGGCTTCATCGCGCTCTTGTCTTGGGGACTCGGCTATCGACTGTCTCTCGCGGGTGTCGCCGGCCTGATTGTTGCAATCGGCATCACCGCTGACTCGTTCATCGTGTACTTCGAACGGGTGAAAGACGAGCTGCGGGACGGGCGCTCTCTCCAATCCGCCGTGGAGCATGGCTGGAGCCGTGCCAAGCGAACAATCATCATCTCGGACGTCGTCAGCTTCCTTGCTGCGGCGATTCTGTACTGGCTCGCGGTGGGGTCGGTGCGAGGCTTCGCATTCACCTTGGGACTGACGACGATCGTCGACCTCATCGTCGTCATCTTGTTCACTCACCCCACACTTGTGCTCCTCGCTCGCACCAAGTTCTTTGGGGAAGGCCACCGATTCTCGGGCCTCGATCCCCGCCAGTTGGGACGCGACACGATGTACAAGGGTCGTGGCAGGGTCGCCACGCAAACGGGCGTACCGGCGAAGCAGAATGTGCCAGCAGCGCCAGGTCTCACCCTGGCTGAGAGAAAAGCGGCTCAAAGAAAAGAGCGCGCTCAGTCCGACGTCGCCACCGCTGTAGCGACAGAGGAGAAGGAGTAGCCATGGCTGGCATTTCAGACTGGGGTAATCGCCTTCACTCAGGGGAGACCTCGTACCCGATCGTGCAGCAGCGCAAGCGGTGGCTCCTTGTCAGCCTCGGCATTGTCGCCATCTGCATTGGCATCCTGCTCGTCAAGGGACTCAACCCAGGCATCGACTTCCGTGGCGGGACGGAGTACACGCTCTCGGAAGTGCCGAACGTTGATACGACGATTGCGCGCGATGTCATCGCAAACGAGCTTCCCGCTGAAGAACCCCGCATTGTCGTTGTCGGCGGGGACAGTGTCCGCGTTCAACTCGGCCAGCTCGAGCAAGCGGACATTCTTGACCTACGCGAGAAGCTCGCCGAGGCCTACGGCATCGCGCCCGCAGATGTGAGTTCAAGCTTCATTGGCCCCACCTGGAGCAAGGACGTCTCCAACAAGGCGATCCAGGGGCTCGTAGTCTTCATGCTCCTTGTCACACTCGTACTCACCGTCTACTTCCGCGCATGGCGCATGGCGGTGGCGGCTCTCGTCGCGCTCCTCCACGACCTTGTCTTCACCGTTGGTGTTTACGCCCTCGTTGGCTTCGAGGTGACGCCCGCGTCCGTCATCGGCTTCCTCACCATCCTCGGCTACTCGCTTTATGACACCGTGGTGGTCTTTGACAAGGTGAAGGAGAACACACACGAACTGACGACGCAGCACCGGTACACGTACGCGGAACTGGCCAACCTTGCCGTCAATCAGACCCTGGTGCGCTCGATCAACACGTCTGTTGTCGCACTCTTGCCGGTAGCCGCGATCTTGTTCATCGGGTCGTACATGCTCGGTGCCGGCACCCTCCAGGACATTTCGCTTGCGCTCTTTGTCGGGATGGCGGTGGGAACGTTCTCCTCCATCTTCGTGGCGACGCCGCTTGAGGTGGTCCTTCGTCAGCGTGAGCCGCAGATCATCAAGCACAACGCGGAGGTCCAGCGTGCCCGCGAGGGCGGCACATCGGATGTGGTGCGCGAGGATGGCACCGTGCGCGTCGGCGCATTGCAGCCGGGTCACCACCAGGGAACCGCGGCGCAACCGCGGCGTAAACGGCGCAAGTAGACTGGTTTTCACCCCTTTTTCGGATCGGAGGCCACTGTGACGGACACCAAGGCACAGACCTCCGCTGGGCGGAAGTTTGCGTTGCGCCGTCACGCTCAAGAGCCGGCCGCAATCTCATCGCTGCTTGAGATCTATCGCCGCATGTATCCCCGCGCCAAAGTGGGGCTCATCGAGCGCGCCCATGCTGTTGCAGAGCAAGCGCACGAGGGGCAGTTGCGTCAAAGCGGTGAGCCGTACATCACTCACCCCATCGCCGTGGCCGAGATTATTGCTGGTTTGGGCCTTCCCGACACGGTGATCGCGGCGGCGTTGCTTCACGACGTTGTGGAGGACACGAGTTTTCCCCTTGAGCAGGTCCGCGTTGAGTTCGGAGATGAAGTCGCCTCCTTTGTCGACGGCGTGACGAAGCTCGACAAATTGAAGTTTGGCGAAGCCGCCCAGGCCGAGACGGTGCGCAAACTCGTCGTCGCGATGGCGCGAGACATCCGCGTCTTGCTCCTCAAACTTGCTGACCGCCTTCACAACGCCCGTACATGGGAGCACGTGAGTCCGGCGTCGGCCCGTCGCAAGGCGCAGGAGACGCTTGAGATCTACGCGCCGCTCGCGCACCGGATGGGTCTCAACGCGATCAAGTGGGAACTCGAAGATCTGTCTTTCAAGACGCTGTATCCCAAGATCTACCAAGAGATTGTCGAGGTGGTGGCGGAGCGCGCGCCCGAGCGCGAGAAGGACCTTGCCGAGGTTCGATCTCGTATCGCGAGCGTCCTCAAGGCGAAGAAGATCAAGGCTGAGATCACGGGCAGACCGAAGCACTATTACTCGGTCTACCAAAAGATGATCGTGCGTGGCCGTGATCTCAATGACATCTACGACCTCGTTGGCATCCGCATTCTCGTCGAGTCGGTTCGTGACTGTTACGCGGTGCTGGGTGAGATGCACTCGATGTTCCAGCCGGTTCCAGGCCGGTTCAAGGACTACATCGCGATGCCCAAGTTCAATCTGTACCAGTCGCTGCACACCACGGTGATCGGGCCGCAAGGCAAACCGATCGAACTCCAGATTCGCACGTGGGACATGCACCGACGTGCTGAGTATGGCCTCGCCGCGCATTGGCGTTACAAGGAGAACGCGAAGGGCGAGAAGGTCCCCGCTGTCGCAAGCGACATGGGATGGTTGCGCCAGATTGCTGACTGGCAGCAAGAGACGGCCGACCCTAGCGATTTTCTCGATTCCTTACGCGGCGAGATCTCGCGCGCCGAGGTGTACGTCTTCACCCCACGCGGCAAACTGCTCGCGTTGCCACAGGGCGCGACACCCGTGGACTTCGCGTATGCGGTTCACACGGAGGTGGGGCACAAGACAGTGGGGGCGAAGGTCAATGGCCGTCTCGTCTCGCTTGACTCGACCCTTGAAAACGGCGACACGGTCGAGGTCATCACCACGTCCGATGAGAATGGCCATCCCAAGCGCGACTGGCTTGAGTTTGTGCAGTCAACGCGTGCGCGCAACAAGATTCGCCAGTGGTTCACCCGCGAACGCCGCGAAGAGTCGATCGAGACGGGTCGCGACATGCTTGCACGTGCGATTCGTCGTCAGCATTTGCCGATGCAAAGGCTCATGTCGAAATCGACGCTGCTGGCCCTTGCCCGGGAGATGCATTACGACGATGTCGATTCGCTTTACGCCGCGATCGGCGAGCACAAAGAGCAGCCATCCGATGTTGTTGACCGGATGGTTGAAGCCGTCGGCGGGCGTGCAGGTGCCGATGAGGACCTTGCGGAGATCACCCGCCCGGGCACCCGTCAGACAGCACGGCGTGGTGACCCAGGTGTGTCGGTTGCGGGGATGACCGACGTTGTCGTCAAGCTGGCCAAGTGCTGCACGCCGGTGCCGGGCGACCCTATACGGGGCTTTGTCACGCGCGGCCAAGGGGTATCGATACACCGTTCGGACTGCGAGAACCTCTTGCATCTTGAGCAGCAGCCAGAGCGCATGGTGGACGTCCAGTGGACGGGCGCGTCGGACTCGACCTTCATGGTGCAGATTGAGGTCGAGGCGCTCGACCGGAACCGCCTCCTCGCCGATGTGGTTCAGGTGCTCTCTGACCATCACCTCAACATTCTCGGTGCTCACGTCTCGACGTCGCGTGACCGAGTTGCTCTCAATGCCTTCACTTTTGAGATGGCTGACCCGTCCCACCTTGGTGCGGTACTGAGCGCGGTCCGGCGTATTGACGGTGTCTACGACGCTCGTCGAGTCACCGGGGCACGGCGCGCTGACGAAGGGTCTTAGATCTGTTCTCGCGCGTTCGTGAGAGCACGCCATGCGGACCACGCCCGTCGCGTTGCCGGGCCCTTACGAGGCAAGAGCATCTCCACATCGAGCGCTGTCGCACGGCCCGCATGAAGTGCCCACCACGATGCGGGGAGTGCATGGTCAAGAGCGTCGTGGCTCAGCGCCATTGCAACCGCGGCTGATGGTCGTGCAACCACGACTCCAGCGATCATGGAGGCGGAGGTCACCGACGCCTCATGGGTCACATTGCGCCATGCCACGGTGGTGCCAACGGGCTCGCTCAGCCTCACGCCGGGGCGCGCTGCAATGGTGACGGGGACGGGCATCGGCTCCGCAGCACGCCAGCCATGCACCCACAGGGCACTCGCACCTGTCAGCGCGCCGCGACGTGGCACCGATGGCGCAAGTGAGGCCGCACGAATCTGAGGGAGTGACGCGTGAGTGTGCGATGCCGCCACACCCGCGCGGAGCTCTTGCAAAGAGCCATCGCGCACGAGCCGCGCATATGCGCCCACGCCAATGAGTGCGGGCGTGATGATGATGCCGGGAAAGCGGCACTCAGCGCGTGCGCGCCGTGAGTGCGGCGCTGCGACATCGGTGGGCGCGTGAATCACGCGTTCACACTCTCACGCCAGTGCGCTACGCGCAGAGTTGCGCAATCGCCCTGTGGACAACCCCGCCAACGACAGCGTCTACTTGGCGACGGCCTCGATCTGCTTGAGCCAGGCCTTGCGCGCCTCAAGCGCTTCGGTGAGTTCCTTGACCTTGCGCTTGTCGCCCTTGGCGGTCGCGTCCGCAAGGCTCTTCTCAAGGTCGGCGATTGCGGCGTGAAGTTGCGCTGCGGCGCCCGTCGCACGGGCCTCAATCTCGGGGTTGCGTGAGGACCATGCCTGCTGGTCGGCTTCCCGAACAGCGCGCTCGACAGCGGCCATGCGCTTGCTCAACCGTGCCGCGTCGGCACGAGGCACGTCGCCTGCCGCATCAAAACGGTCCTGAATCTGGCGTAGATCGCGCTTGGCTGCGCGAATGTCCGTGATCGGCAACAGTGCCTCGGCGTCGGCCACGGCGGCTTCCTTGGCAGGCACATTGGCCGCCCACTCGACCTCTTGCGCATCGGCCTCGGCCCGGCGAGCGGTGAAAAATGCCTCTTGTGCCGCTTGGAAACGATCCCACAGAGCGTCGTCTGTGGCGCGTCGGCCGCGTCCAGCGCCTCGCCATTGGTCCATCAGCTGCTTGAATTGACGGGCCGTGCGGTCCCAGTCAGTTGACGTGGCCAATTCCTCCGCCTGGTTGACAAGAGACTCCTTGGTCGCTGCGACTGCCGAGTTCTCCTTGTCAAGGTGAGCGAAATGCGCCTTGCGTGCCTTCTCGAAGGCGGAGCGCGCCTTGGTGAAACGTTTCCAGAGCTCCCGCTCGACCTCTTTGCCGATGCGTGTCCCAGAGCGCTGGGCCTCTTTCCACTCATCGAGCAGTTCGCGCATGCGCGCCGTGTCGTTCTTCCAGTGGATCTGGCGCTCGGGCTTCTCGGCAAGCGCCTCGGCCTGAGCGACGATCTCTTCGCGTGCCGATGCGGCCTTCTCGCGGGCGGCGGCGCGTTCAGCGCGAACCCGTTCCGCCACTTCCTGTGCCTCTGCCTCGACAACGGCGAAGCGGGCGCGGAGCGCCGCAATATTGCCGACCACCACGGGCGTCTCAAGCGAGGACTTCAAGCCGGCCAGTGCGTCGTCGATGTCCTTGGGGCTGAGTTCCGCGCCAACGAGCCGCGCGTGGAAGCGCTCGACCGAAGCGGCGAGCTCGATGAACGCCTTTGCGTACGGTGCAATCGGCTCGTCACCAAGAGCTGGACCCACTTCGGTGCGGGTGGCACCGTCAACGAGCACCACGGTCTCGCCCTCGACGGCTCCGAATTCGGATGCCGCAGCGATCTGCTCGGGAGTGATTTCGTCCACCACGGGCACGCGCACGGGGTGCATGCCGTGACCGGCCAACGCAGCGGGCGACGGTGCTTTGGGGCGGGGGATAGGCCGGGGCTTAGCGGGGCTCATGCGGTGGCGACCTTCGTGAGAATGACGGATTGGGCGGGTTGGCCATCAGAGGCACCCGTGATGGTACCGCCTTCGGCCACATGTCTCACGATATCGAGTCCTTCCGTGACCCGACCAACGACTGTGTACCCATGTCCGTCAGCGGACTCAATCGTCGAGTCTTCATAGACGATGAAGAACTGGCTTCCCATCGAATACTCGTCATCGCCGCTGCGGACCATGACGACGCTCCCGGCCGGGTAGCGGTTGTCGGATGGCGCGTTCTCGACGGGCCCAAAGCGGTAGGGCGGACCGCCAGCCGACGTGCCGTCGGGAGAGCCACACTGAAGAAAGAACGGTTCCTCTGTGCGTACTCGGTGGCAGTCGGTCGAGGCAAAGAAGCCGGCTTGGTTGAGTGACAGCAGCACGGATGCCGCCTGCGGTGCCTTATTGCCGTCAAGAACGACGGTGATGTCGCCGCGGTTGGTCTCCAGCACCCAATCCCATTCGTGGCCCCGTGCGTGGTCTGCTGAGGGGACGAGCGCAGAGTTTGCACGCGGGGCAGCGCCGTTCTCGCCGTTGTCACGCGACTGTACGACTGCGACGATGACAAAACCGACGAGCAAGCCGAGCAAGACGGCAGCGAGGATGAGCGTGCGCCGGTTCTCGGCGCGTATTCGCTCGGCGCGCGACACGTCCCGTCCGCTCTGCGTCCGCGTCTTCGCCGTCGATGGGCGCTTCTTCTTGCTCATACGCTCCCGCTCCTGCGACCGATCAGCGCCGCGTGTGCGCAAGTCTACGGCGCGGGCGATGGAACAATGGTGGCTATGTCGCGACGTGCGCCCTTGTCTGGATTCCCTGAGTGGTCCCCTGCGGAGCGCGCCGTCGAAGCCTCTTTGCTGGCGACACTGCGCACAGTCTTCGAACTGAACGGCTTTGCGGAGATCGAGACGCGCGCAGTGGAGCCGCTCGACCTTCTCGGTGGTGGCGCCGAGGCTTCGAAAGAGGTCTACGTTCTCACACGCCGTGGTGGTGAGGCGGCCGACGCCGAGCTTGGCCTTCACTTTGACCTCACTGTGCCGTTCGCTCGCTACGTTGAAGAGCGCCAAGGGCACTTGCACTTCCCGTTCCGGCGATACCAAATTCAGAAGGTGTGGCGCGGTGAGCGGCCTCAAGAAGGCCGGTTCCGCGAGTTCTACCAGGCCGATATCGACATCGTGGCACGCGACACCCTGCCCGCCCACTTTGAGACGGAAGTCGCCGTCGTGATGGCGCGCGCTCTTGCCGCACTCCCAGTTCCACGCGCCACGATGCGGATGAATGACCGCAAGCTTGTTGAAGGCTTCTATCGGGGTGTGGGCATCACCGACGTGGCAGGTGCGCTGCGCAGTGTGGACAAGATCGCCAAGATCGGACCGGACGGGGTGGCCACTGAGCTGTCACGGCAGAACGTGAGCGAGGCTGCGGCACAAGCGATTCTTGAGTTGGCGAAGATCCAGTCGAGCGATGGCTCCTTCAAGGAGGCAGTCCTCGATCTATGGGAGACAACCCCCACCGTGACGGACGAAGACGCTCAGCGCTTGCTCGGTGAGGGCATCGCCTCACTCGCTCAACTCGTCGAATCGGTCAACGCGGCGGTGCCGGGCACCGCTGTCGCCGATCTCAGCATTGCTCGCGGTCTCGACTACTACACGGGGGCGGTTTACGAGACCACTCTCGAGGGCCATGAGGACCTTGGCTCCATCTGCTCGGGTGGTCGATACGACTCTCTTGTCGCGGGCGGTGGGTACCCCGGAGTCGGCATGTCGATTGGGGTGAGCAGGCTCGTCTCCCGGCTGGTGTCTCACCAACTGGTGAGCGCCACTCGATCCGTTCCGAGCGCAGTCCTTGTCGCTGTTGTCAATGAGGAAGGCCGTGCCACGTCCAACGGGATTGCGAGCAGGCTGCGATCTCGGGGTATTGCGTGCGAAGTCGCTCCGGCTGCCGCCAAGTTCGGCAAGCAGATTCAGTACGCCGATCGGCGCGGCATCCCCTTTGTGTGGTTCCCCGACCAGGACGGGGACGGTGCGGTCAAGGACATCCGTTCGGGCGAGCAGGTGGCGGCCGATGCCGACGCATGGGTTCCGCCTGCCGCTGACCTCAAGGTGCGGATTCAGCGCCGCTAGACTTCCAGAATGCTCTCTTCGAGGGCGTCTCATCGTTACGAAAGGCCTTTCACGTGCTTCGCACCCATCTCGCTGGGAATCTCCGTGCTGCCGACGCTGGCACGACCGTCACGCTCGCTGGATGGGTGGGGCGTCGGCGTGATCACGGCGGCGTCGCCTTCATCGATCTGCGCGATGCCTCCGGTTTGGTGCAGGTCGTCCTTCACGAGGACGTGGCGCATTCGCTGCGCACGGAGTTCGTTCTTCAGGTGACCGGCGAGGTGCGTTTGCGGCCAGACGGTTCGGCGAACCCCAATATGGCCTCAGGTGAGATCGAGGTTGTCGGAACTGACGTGGTGGTCCTCAATGAGTCGATTCCCACGCCTTTCCCAATTGACGAGTACGTGACGGTGGGCGAAGAGGCCCGCCTCAAGCATCGCTACCTCGATCTGCGACGCCCGGCGCAGCGCTCTGCGATGATCTTGCGTTCGCAGGCCAACGCTGCCGCTCGCCGGGTGCTCGACCGCCACGACTTTCTTGAGATCGAGACGCCCACGCTGACGCGGTCGACTCCAGAGGGTGCGCGCGACTTTGTAGTTCCGGCGCGGCTCGCGCCGGGTTCGTGGTACGCGCTTCCGCAGTCCCCGCAACTGTTCAAGCAATTGCTCATGGTCGCCGGCATGGAGCGCTACTACCAGATCGCTCGCTGCTACCGCGATGAGGATTTCCGAGCCGATCGTCAACCTGAGTTCACCCAGCTCGACATCGAGATGAGTTTTGTCGACCAGGACGACGTCATCGCCCTTGGCGAAGACATCATCAAGGAACTGTGGGCGCTGATCGGTTACGAGGTGTCGACGCCGATCCCGCGCCTCACTTATGCGGACGCCATGGCTCGCTTTGGCTCCGACAAGCCAGACCTTCGATTTGGTGTCGAACTCACCGAACTGACGGAGTACTTTGCTGAGACGCCCTTCCGGGTCTTTCAAGCACCCTACGTTGGCGCCGTCGTCATGCCCGGCGGAGCGAGCCAGCCGCGCAAGGTGCTTGACGCGTGGCAGGACTGGGCCAAGCAGCGTGGGGCCAAGGGCCTCGCCTACGTGCTGGTCGGTGAGGACGGCACACTTGGCGGGCCGGTTGCGAAAAATCTGTCTGAGACCGAACTCGCCGGACTTGCGGAGGCCGTGGGAGCGAACCGTGGTGACTGCATCTTCTTTGCGGCCGGAGACGCTGACTCGTCCCGTGCGCTTCTTGGTGCGGCGCGTGGGGAGATCGCCAAGCGGGTTGGCCTCATTGATGACTCACGCTTCGAATTCGTGTGGATTGTGGACGCACCCTTGTTCAAGCCGGTAAAGGCTGACGACGACGACGTGGCACTTGGTACGTCCGCGTGGACGGCTCTCCACCACGCATTCACATCGCCGACGCCCGAGTGGATTGGCCGATTCGAGGAGTCGCCGGGCGAAGCCCTCGCGTATGCATACGACATCGTGTGCAACGGCAACGAGATCGGGGGCGGTTCGATTCGTATTCACCGCCGCGATGTGCAGGAGCGCGTCTTCACGGTGATGGGCATCGGCCCACAGGAGGCCCAAGAGAAGTTCGGCTTCTTGCTTGATGCTTTCCAGTACGGCGCTCCGCCACACGGTGGCATCGCGCTTGGTTGGGACCGAGTTGTCATGCTCCTGGGTGGCTACGAGTCAATTCGCGACGTCATCGCGTTCCCCAAGTCAGGTGGAGGAATGGATCCCCTCACGGGTGCGCCAGCGCCCATTCCGGACGAACAGCGCGCCGAGACTGGAGTTGACTACGTCCCGGAAGTGGAAGCAGCCGAGGCATAGCCGTCCGCCTGCGCGGACGGCAGGTGCTGAGAAGCGTCGTCGCGATTTCGCTTCCACCCGATGACGGCGAATGAGCCACATACAGCGACAGCTCCCACCGCGATAAAGGCGGAAGGTGTACCAGCTGCGTCGGCGAGCCACCCCACCCCCATGCTTGTCACCATGCCCACTGACTGCAGCGCCATCGAGCGCACGGAGAGCATCGTAGTGCGGTGGCGTGCACTCACTGCATCGTGGGTGAGTTCGTCGAGAAGTGGTTCCCCCGCGCCAAGCGCGGCATAGAACAGCAAGTACATTCCTCCCGACGTGACAACCCCCGGCAGTCCGACTCCCATGAGGGCGACAGCAGCGAGGAGCGTCGTGGCAAAGAGCGTCGTGGGTGCGGAGCGAAGGCGCCGTGCGAGCAGGGGAGAGGCCCATGCGCCTGCCCCGGCGACAAGGAAAGCGGCGCAAGCGAGAAGCGCAAAGAGCGTCGCTGTCGAATTCGTGTCCGTATGCAATTGGCTCAGATGCAAGGGTGTCAGCAGTTCCACGCCTGCAAGCGCCGCACCAATCGCAGCTGTATAGAAGAGGAGCCTGCGCAGTGGGCCTCGCCGGCTTGCGAGGGCGAGCCCGCTGCCGAGAGTCCTCGGCACATCGCCGATCACGTCGCCTAGACGGGCGCGGGGGCCATGCCCAACCGGGACCAGCCAACGCGCAACAAGAACTCCATAGATCGCAAACATCACGGCGGCAACCAATGGCGGAATCGACATGGTGACGAGCGCGCTTGTCGACCTCGAGGAGTCGCCCGCATGGGTGATGGCGGCGGTGGCAAGGGCGCCTATCGCGATGGCGGTGGAACTCCCTGCGCTTGCCCGGGACAGCCCAAGGCGCACGGATGCGTGCTCGTCCACGGCGCGTTCGTGGTTGACATACCAGGACTGGAGCGGGCCCGAATCCAGAGCACGGGACACCCCGAATATGGCGTAACCAGCGAGCATGGCGGGAAACGTCATTGAGGTGGCGACGATGATCGTCGCACCTATCGCAAGCCCTGCCGCGATGAGGAGAACGGGTCGTGCGCCAAGGACGTCTGCCAGTCCCCCTGTCGGCAATTCGAAGAGGATCGTCATCGCCGAGTACGCACCAAAAAGGATCCCAATGTGCGCGGGGCTTACGTCGCGAGCAACTGGGAGCAAAACAAGCACCGGCAAGACCAATCCGGTGGGGAGCTGACGCAGCGATGTAAGGACGATGAAGCGTCGGCGGGCTTGTGCGCTTGTCATGAGCGTTCGCCGGGGAAGGTGTAGGAGAAGAAGCGAATCGCACGGGAGGACTCGGGGCGCGTTGAGCTGTCCGACATGCGCTGTGCATATGGGGCGACGAGTGCGTACATCTGCGAGGTGAACTCGGCCAGTTCAGCCGCAGTCATCCACATGACGGCATCCATGGAGCCGGCGAGGTCCCGCCACGGCTGTGGCTCGTCCGAACGGCGCGCCTTGAACTTCTCCCACGCGCTCGAGCGATACGCGTCGACGGCGTCGGTCACCGCCCTCGCGGCAACCGCCGCACTGTGTCCCGCCTCATCAAAGGTGATGCCCTCTTCGCGTGCCCTCCAATACCGTTCACGGCCGTGGCCGCCTTCTGCGGGGAGGACATGGCCGTATTTGGCGAGTTGGCGAAGGTGATAAGAGCAATTTGCGGGAGTCTCGCCGAGTTGCTGCGCGCACTGAGTTGCTGTGAGCGGACCCTCGGCGAGCAGGTCGATGATGGCAAAGCGCACGGGGTGGGCGAGTGCCTTCAGCTCGGCGGGGTTCGTGATGCGGCGTACGGGCCATGGCGCAGTGGGGTGCTCGGGCGTACTCATGTGATGAAAGTAATCTTTCGAAACGAATATTGCAATATCGGAATCGCCTCCGTCGGGCCTGCCGCCTAGAGTGGCCGTGTGGATCTCTTCGATGCGATTGGCACCACCTCCACCGGCGTGCCGGAGCCCGCTGCGTCATCACCGTTGGCGGTGCGCATGCGGCCGCGAGGGATCGATGAGGTGCTTGGCCAAGGGCACCTCTTGGGAGAAGGATCGCCCCTGCGGCGGTTGATTGGGGATACGGCCCCTGCCACGAGCGTCATCCTGTGGGGACCTCCGGGCACCGGCAAGACGACGCTTGCGTACCTCGTTGCTGGCTCACGGCGATTTGTCGAGCTGAGCGCGGTGACTGCAGGGGTGAAGGACGTGCGCGTCGTCATCGAAGACTCGAAGCGGCGCTTGGCAATGGGGGAGCGAGAGACAGTCGTCTTCATCGATGAGATCCATCGCTTCACGCGCAGTCAGCAAGACATCCTGCTCCCCGCTGTCGAGAACCGCTGGATCACGCTCATAGGCGCCACCACAGAGAATCCCAGCTTCTCCGTCGTGGGACCGCTGTTGTCACGCTCGTTGCTCCTCACTCTCAAGGGCCTCACGGCGGACGACGTGACACACCTGCTTGAGCGCGCCACGGTTGACCCACGTGGCCTTGACGGCGCCGTCACTCTCGAACCCGAGGCGCGTGACCATATTGTCCGTGTCGCAGGAGCCGATGCCCGCAAAGCCCTCACCTTGCTTGAGTCCGTCGCGGACTCCGCGAAGAATGGCGACGGCCGCATCACTGCCGAGATCGTCGAGTCGACAATGGATGCGGCCCTTGTCGCCTACGACAAGTCTGGTGATCAGCACTACGACGTCATCAGTGCATTCATCAAATCCGTTCGGGGCTCCGATGTCGACGCTGCACTGCACTATTTGGCGCGAATGGTGGTGGCGGGAGAGGATCCGCGCTTCATCGCTCGTCGGCTCGTCATTCTCGCGAGCGAAGACGTCGGCTTGGCCGATCCGCAAGGTCTCGTCATTGCGCAAGCGGCGGCCGACGCCGTCAGCTTCATTGGGATGCCCGAGGGGCGAATCCCGCTCGCCGAAGCAACGGCTTACCTCGCGCTCGCACCTAAGTCGAACCGTGCTTACGTCGCCATCGACACAGCAATTGCGGATGTCAAAGCAGGCAAGGCGGGCGTCGTCCCAGACCACTTACGAGACGCCCACTATCCCGGGGCAAAGGACATCGGGCATGGGACCGGTTACGCCTACGCTCATGACGCACCCCACGCGGTCGCGGCGCAGGAGTACTTGCCTGAGTCGTTACGCGGGGAGCGGTACTACGAGCCGACCGACCACGGCGTTGAGCGATCGCTGAGCGAGCGCTTGCAGACGATTCGGCGTTTGCTGGGCAGGGAACGCTGACGGCGCGCGGGTGTGGCTCCCGGCGAGCCGTGCTTGTTGCTACACTTGTGAGGCCCTCGCGGACGGTTGGCTGCTGGCGCCGCGAACAAGCACACATCGATTTCATCGTGGCACTTCCGCGTGCCTCGATACACGTAAGGACATCATGACCTCAGTTCAGAAGGCACGTCGCCAGGTTCGCCTGTCGCGTTCGCTTGGCATTGCGCTGACGCCCAAGGCGGTCAAGCACTTTGAGAAGCGTCCGTACCCCCCGGGTGAGCACGGTCGCACCGCGCGCCGTAAGGAAAGTGACTACGCCGTTCGTCTGCGTGAGAAGCAGCGCTTGCGCGCCCAGTACGGGCTCCGCGAGAAGCAGATGACGCGCACGTTCGAAGAAGCACGCAAGGAGCCGGGCCTTACCGGTGAGTCCTTTGTCGAGCTGCTTGAGATGCGTCTCGACGCGCTCGTGCTGCGCGCTGGCTTTGCCCGCACCATCTTGCAGGCTCGTCAGTCCGTTCTTCACCGCCACATCCTTGTTGACGGCAAGATCGTCGACCGTCCCTCGTTCCGTGTGACCCCCGGACAGACCATCCAGGTCAAGCCCAAGGCCGTCACGATGGAGCCCTACATGGCCGCCGCCGCAGGTGCACACCGCGACGTGCTGCCCGAGCTTCCGGACTACCTCGACGTTCAGCTCGAAAAGCTCACCGCCAAGCTCGTGCGTCGCCCCAAGCGCGCCGAGGTTCCGGTGATCTGTGACGTTCAGCTCGTCGTCGAGTACTACGCGCGCTAACACGCACTAGTCTCGGCAGGAGACCTGACCACAACGGCCGCTGGGCCCCTGGCACACGTCGGGGCCCAGCGGCGTTGTCACGTATGGAGGACGTAATGCGCACTGCCGATATCCGTCAGCGCTGGCTCGATTACTTCGAGTCGAACGGGCACACCGTAGTGCCATCGGCTTCGCTCGTGTCACCAGACCCGTCACTGTTGTTCACGGTGGCCGGCATGGTGCCGTTCATCCCGTACATGCTTGGTCAGCAACAGGCGCCATGGCCGCGTGCCACAAGCGTGCAGAAGTGCATCCGGACCCTCGACATCGACGAGGTCGGCAAGACCACCCGTCACGGCACGTTCTTCCAGATGAACGGCAACTTCTCCTTTGGCGACTACTTCAAAGAGGGCGCTATCGCCTACGCCTGGGATCTCGTGACGGGCCCTGAGTCAGAAGGCAAATACGGCTTTGACCCGGATCTCATCTGGGTCACCGTCTATCACGAGGACGACGAAGCCGTTGACTTGTGGAAGACCATCGCTGGTCTTCCGGACGAGCGGATTCAGCGCCGTGGCATGAAGGACAACTTCTGGTCTACCGGCCAACCCGGTCCGGCCGGGCCATGCTCCGAGATTTACGTTGACCGCGGCCCCGAGTTCGGCAAGGAAGGCGGTCCTGTTGCGGACGAGGACCGCTACATCGAAATTTGGAACCTCGTCTTCATGCAGTACGAGCGCGGGCCAGGCGGCGGCAAGGATGAGTTTCCCATTCTTGGCGAGCTCACCCAAAAGAACATCGATACGGGACTTGGTCTCGAGCGAGTTGCCTTCCTCAAGCAAGGCGTCGCGAACATGTACGAGATCGATGAGGTGTTTCCGGTCATCAGCACTGTCCAGGAGATGACCGGACGGCGTTATGGCGCTGATACGGGCGACGACGTCCGAATGCGCGTCATTGCCGACCACGTCCGTTCAGGACTCATGTTGATGGACGACGGTGTGGTTCCGGGCAACGAAGGCCGTGGCTACGTCTTGCGCCGCCTGTTGCGTCGCTCCGTGCGTTCGATGCGCCTGCTTGGTGTTCACGATCCGTCGCTGGTCACCTTGCTCACCACGAGTTACGAGTCGATGCGGGCCTCGTACCCGACACTTGACGAACGCTTTGCGCACATCTCCGGCATCGCGGGCGCTGAAGAGGACGCGTTCCGACGCACCCTCACTCAAGGCACGACGATCTTTGACACAGCGGTGGCGAGCACCAGAAAGTCGGGCGGGTCCGTCATCGCTGGCAGTGAGGCATTTACGCTCCATGACACCTATGGCTTCCCGATTGACCTCACCCTTGAAATGGCAGCAGAGCAGGGCCTCAGCGTCGACGAAGAGGCCTTCCGTTCGCTCATGCAGGAGCAGAAGGACCGCGCGCGGGCCGATGCCAAGGCGAAAAAAGGCGGTCATGGCGACCTCACGGCGTATCAGCAGGTGGGTGCCGCTACCCCAAGTGTGTTCCGCGGTTATGACGAACTGCAGGTCGCCTCGAAGGTGGTTGCCCTCATCAAGGATGGCGTGAGCATTCCGGTCGCCCAAGCGGGGGACACTGTCGAGGTTGTCCTCGCTGAGACTCCGTTCTACCCGGAGTCGGGCGGGCAGGACGCTGACCTTGGCGTCATTCGCGGTGCGAACGCATCGCTTGAGGTCGTGGACGTCCAGCGGCCCATCAAGGACGTCATTGTTCACACGGTCCGTGTTGACGAAGGTGCCATTGCCGTTGGCGACGCAGTCTCGGCCGAAGTCGATGCGACCAACCGTCGCCAAGCATCAAAGGCACATTCCGCCACTCACCTCATTCACTCTGCGCTCCACGAGGTGCTCGGGAACCAAGCGAATCAGGCAGGCTCGTACAACAAGCCCGGCTATATGCGACTCGACTTCTCGTGGACCCAAGGCGTCAGCGCAACGGCTCGCAGCGAGATCGAAGACGTCGCCAACCGCGCAATCCGCGAGGAGTTGCCGGTCAGCACCAAGATCATGGCGCTCGATGAGGCGAAGGCTCTCGGTGCGATGGCACTGTTCGGGGAGAAGTACGGCGACCGCGTGCGCGTCGTCGAGATTGGCGGGCCGTTTTCTCGTGAGCTGTGCGCTGGCACCCACGTTGAGAACTCCGCCCAGATCGGGCTCCTCACTGTCACGGGTGAAGGCTCGGTAGGTTCCGGTGCGCGCCGTATCGAGGCACTCGTTGGCGCCGATGCATTCAGTCATCTCGCGGCTGAGCGGTCAATCGTCTCCGAACTGACGAGCACGCTCAAGACCCAACCTCACGAGCTGACGAGCCGCGTGGCATCACTGGTCGAGCGCCTCAGCCAAGCGGAAAAGGAACTGGCAGGCTTGCGCCAACAAGCTGTCTTGCAGGCCGCGGGTGCTATTGCGGAGACCGCGCAGGACGTCGCTGGCGTCAACGTCGTCACGAGCGTGGTGGCCGACGCCGGCAGCGCGGACGATCTGCGTACTCTGGCGCTCGACATCCGTCAGCGCCTCGGCGACGCGAAGCCCACTGTTGTCGCGCTGGCCGCCGACACGGGCGGGCGCCCGAGCGTCGTCATTGCGACGAATGGGCCGGCACGAGATGCCGGGCTGCGGGCGGGTGACCTGGTGAAGGTAGCGACGTCGGTGCTCGGCGGTGGGGGTGGCGGCAAGCCCGACCTCGCGCAGGGCGGCGGCCAGAACGTCGACGCCATCCCTGCGGCGCTCAGCTCAGTGACAGAGCGTATTGAGGCGCATGGATAGGGGAGTGCGTATCGGCGTCGACGTGGGAACTGTTCGCGTGGGCGTGGCCGCGAGCGACCCCGAAGGGATTCTTGCATTCCCTGTCGAGACTGTGGCGCGCAATCCCGAGGCGGCAGTGCGCATCGCGCAGATTGCCGCCGAGCGGGAAGCGATCGACGTGTTCGTTGGTCTGCCTCGACATATGTCAGGCGCCGAAGGCGCATCCGCAGCAGACGCGCGTGCCTTCGCGTCCGACCTGGCGGAACTGTTGGAATGTCCGGTCCGTTTGATTGACGAACGACTGTCGACGTCGTCGGCCTCACAGGCGATGCGAGCCGCAGGTAGAAATTCTCGCAAGCAACGTGACAGCATTGACCAGGCGGCAGCCGTGGTGATTTTGGATACGGCCCTCGATGCCGCCCGTAAGGGCAATCTGAGTACAGTAGCCCCGAGGGTGGCACTCAAGGAGAACGATGACTGACCTGTTCGAGGCAGAGACAACGACGACTACGTCGCTTGATCTGCGACGATTGCAACGTCAGAAGCGACGTGCTACTCGCCGCAAGTGGGCACTTGTGCTCGTGTCCCTGGGACTTGTACTTGTCGCGATGGGTGGATCCATCGCATACAACTTTGTCCAGGGAGCGCTCGAGAAGGAAGACGTGGGCGTTGCCGACTACGAGGGTCTAGGTCAAGGCACCATTCAGGTGGAGATCAAGCCTGGTGACACGGGTGCGATGATTGCCCAAACCTTGTACGACAACGACGTTGTCGCATCCGTGCAGGCCTTCACCAAGGTGTATTCCGACAGTGCCGACGCCCAGGGCATCAAGCCTGGCTTTTACTTCATGCAAAGGCAGATGAAGGCGGAGTACGCACTCGCCCTGCTGCTTGACTCCAATAACCGAGATCTGCGCAAGATCAACGTTCCTGAGGGCAAGACCCTTCCGTTCTACTTCCAAAAGATTGCCGACCTCACGGGTGCGACAGTTGACGAGGTGAAGGCTGCCGCGGAGGACACGGAGAAGCTTGGCCTTCCTGCCGAGGCAAATGGCAATCTTGAGGGTTGGTTGTTCCCCGCCACATACGAGTTCAACCCAGGCGTCACTCCCACAGCAGTGCTTCAAGCAATGGTGAAGAAGACGATCGATGTCCTCGATGCCCAGGGCGTTGCACCTGAGAACCGCCAGACGATTCTCACCATTGCGTCCCTCGTTGAAATGGAAGCGAAACTTCCTGAAGACCGGCCGCTCATCGCTGGCGTCATCTACAACCGTCTCGATCAGGGCTGGAAGCTCGAACTCGACTCGACCGTGAAGTATGTGTCACCCGACACCGAGGGTGCCTTCATCACGAACGACGAGAAGGCGATCGACAGCCCATACAACACGTACATGTACGCCGGGCCGCCTCCCGCGCCCATCTCGGGTGCAGGTGAATCGTCGATCGCCGCTGCGGTGGCTCCTGCGTCCCATGACTACATGTTCTTTGTCACAGTGAACCTCCACACCGGAGAGACCGCATACGCGGCCACCATCTCCGATCACCAAAAGAACGTGCAGCAGATGCGCGCCTGGATTGACGCCAACCTGGGCGACTCGTGACCATTCGGGCGGCCGTGCTCGGTCACCCGATCAGCCACTCGCTCTCGCCGGCGCTTCACAATGCCGCCTACGCGGCGCTCGGCATCGATTGGCGCTATGACGCGGTCGATATCGAAGAGCCTGCTCTCGCAGCCTTCCTTGCCGCATGTGGTGACGAATGGGGCGGGCTGTCGCTCACCATGCCCTTGAAGGTCGAGGGCGCCCGCCTCGCCAACTTCGTCGAGCCGCAAGCAAAACTGCTCGGTGTCATCAACACCCTTGTTCCATCTGGCCGCGGTGAGTATCGGCAATGGGTAGGCGCCAATACCGACATCCACGGCATCACGGAGGCGCTCCGTGAGGGCGGCTGTTCACACGCGACGCGGGGCGTCGTGCTCGGAGGTGGTGCCACAGCGTCGTCCGCAGTGGCCGCCCTCGGTGCGCTCGGCGTGAAGCAACCCGTTGTTGTCGTGCGCTCACGCGCCCGCGCGGGAGCGCTCATCCGTGCCGCAACCAAGATGGGCTTGTCGCCGCGTTTGCTCAATTGGGACGACCCCGACGTCGTGACGGCTCTTGTCGACGCGGACGCGTTGGTCTCAACGGTCCCCGCCGACGCTGGCGCGGACGTAGGCGAGCGTCTCGCCGGCTCGGGTGTATCGGTTCGTGGTGTCTTGCTTGACGTCGTCTACCGGCCACGCGTGACCGCGCTCGCTTCACAATGGATGCGTGCCTCGGGTGTCAGCATCGACGGCACGCGAATGCTCCTCCACCAAGCAGGCGAGCAAGTCCGTCTCATGACTGGCAAGACGGCTCCTCTGGACGCTATGGACGCAGGCATGACAGCGATGTTGAATAACTCATAAGTTCATTCCCTACAGCCAGTGCCGATGTTATGTTCGGCGCTTGATAGGCAAGGGCCTCATAGGGCTGAGGAGGCTGTGTGCGACAGCTGGGAGACATCCTCATTGCGGAAGGTGTTCTGACGGAACACCAACTGCTTGACGCGATAGAGGAAAAGCAGACACGCGGCCAAACACTCGGGCGCACGCTTGTCGAACTCGGCATGATCACCGAGCCCCAACTTGTTCGCGCGCTTGCACAGCAAGTGGGCATGGAGTTCGTTGACCTGACGAACTATCCCGTCGACCAAAGCGCCGTTGCTCTCGTGTCGCCTTTACTATGCCGCCGCCACAACGCTCTTCCTGTTGGCCGCGAAGGCGACTCTCTCAAGTTGGCGATGGCGAATCCCTCAGACGTAGTGGCCGTTGACGACTTCCGGTCTGCGTCTCGTATGAACGTCATTCCGGTGATCGCGACCCACGACGACATCTCAGCGGCGATCGATCGCTACTGCCGCGCCGATCACGAACTCGATGAACTTCAAGACGAGATGCTCGAGGGAGAAGACGGCCAGCCCGACCTCGAATCGATGGGTGCAACGGCTGAGGACGACGCCCCGATTGTGCGCTTCGTCAACCTGTTGATCTCCCAGGCCATCCAAGACCGTGCCTCTGACATTCACATCGAGCCCGCCGAACGTGATGTGGCGATCCGGTATCGAATCGATGGTGTGCTTCACGAGATGCAGCGTGCGCCCAAAGCGTCGGCCAATGGCGTGGTGTCCCGTCTCAAGATCATGAGCGACATCGACATTGCCGAACGGCGCAAGCCTCAGGACGGTCGTCTGTCCGTCAACCATCAGGGCCGCAAGGTGGACTTGCGTGTGGCTACCCTTCCGACGGTGTGGGGCGAGAAGGTCGTCATGCGTATTCTCGACAACTCGACGGCCACTCTGGATCTTGAGGATCTTGGCCTGCGCGAGAGCAATCTCATCAACTATCGGCAGTCCTTCACCAAGCCCTACGGGATGATTCTCGTCACGGGGCCTACCGGTTCCGGCAAGTCGACAACGCTGTACGCAACGCTCAACCAGATCGCGCGGCCCGAGATTAACGTCATCACTGTCGAAGACCCCGTTGAGTACCGTCTGGCCGGCATCAACCAGGTCCAGGTCAACGTGAAGGCCGGGCTTACCTTTGCCGCGGCCTTGCGCTCGATCCTTCGTGCGGACCCAGATGTTGTCCTCGTGGGTGAGATTCGCGACAAGGAAACGGCGCAGATTGCGATCGAGGCCGCTCTCACGGGTCACCTCGTGCTGTCCACTCTTCACACAAACGACGCTCCCAGCGCTGTCACGCGTCTCATTGAGATGGACGTCGAGCCGTTCCTCGTCGGATCAGCCGTCGACTGCGTTGTTGCGCAGCGCCTCGCTCGCCGGCTATGCACTCAGTGCACGGAGCCGCAGGACTTCCCGATCAGTGCAATTCCAGAACGTCTCCGCTCGCACGTGTCGGGCACGTCGATCAGCCTGCATGTGCCCGTAGGATGCACGCATTGTTCGCAAACCGGTTATCGGGGCCGCCTCGCACTCCACGAGATCATGGTGGTGACGGAGGACATCGAGAGGCTCGCAGTGGCACGTGCGTCGTCTGCCGAGATTGCTCGCGTCGCTCAGGAAAAGGGGATGGAGCCGCTCTTGACTGACGGGTGGGAGAAGGTCGTCGCAGGGCTCACCTCGCTGGAAGAGCTCCTCCGAGTTGTGAAGTAAGGTCAGGTCAATCGATGACGATTCAAGTGGGTGACTGATGAGCGTGAATCAAGACTCCGGTCTCGGATGGGGGCCGAACCCCGGTGACGCGGCTCCGCGTCCGCCCGCGCCTGAGACTGCACCTCAGTCCGCTCCCGGCCCAGCACCCGTTTCTGGGGCAGTTCCCGTCGCGGCTCAGCCATCCGCGCAGCCTTCTGCTCAGCCTTCTGCGCAGCCGCGCGGCGCCCGCGTCGGTTTGTCTCAAGAGATGCAGGCTGGCGACCTTGATATTGCTGAGGCACTGCGAACGATGTTGCGCACCGGTGCCTCCGACCTCCACCTCACCACGGGGGCACCGCCGATGGTGCGACTCGACGGCCAACTCGCGGCGTTGCCCGGCTTCGAGGTTCTCAAGCCGGACAGCCTGCAAAGGTCGATCTACTCGATGCTCACTCAGAAGCAGCGGGAGAAGTTCGAAGAGAACCTTGAGCTCGACTTCTCACACGCCTTGGTGGGCGAGGCGCGGTTCCGCGTCAATGTGTACCGCCAGCGTGATTCGGTAGGCGCTGCTTTCCGAATCATTCCTTACGAGATCAAGCCGCTTGAGGCGCTTGGTATCCCGGCATCGGTGTCGGGGTTCGCCCACCTTCCCCGCGGACTTGTGCTCGTCACGGGACCAACCGGTTCAGGCAAATCGACCACCCTGGCCTCGCTCGTCGACCTCGCTAACCGGTCCCGTTCGGCGCACATCATGACGGTTGAGGACCCGATTGAGTTCTTGCACCGCCACAAGCGTTCGCTTGTCAACCAACGCGAAGTCGGTTCGGACACGCATACCTTCCAGGCCGCCTTGCGTCACGTCTTGCGCCAGGACCCGGACATCATTCTCATCGGTGAGATGCGTGACCTCGAGACCATTCAAGTTGCACTGACCGCAGCGGAAACCGGCCACCTCGTGTTCGCGACCTTGCACACCCAGGACGCTGCACAAACGATTGACCGCATCATCGACGTGTTCCCACCGGGCCAGCAGGGCCAGATCCGTGCTCAATTGGCGACTGCCCTGCAAGGTGTGGTCTGTCAGTCACTCTGCAAGCGCTCAGACGGTCCAGGCCGGGCCGTGGCGGTGGAGGTGATGATGGCAACATCGGCCATCAGAAACCTCATCCGTGAAGGCAAGACGCACCAGATCTACTCGGCTCTGCAAGCAGGCTCCAAGATGGGCATGCAGACGATGGACCAGCACCTCGCCGAGCTCGTACGCCTCGGCCGGATTTCTTATGACACCGGGCTTGAGATGTGTCACCACGTCGAGGACTTCAACCGCCTCGCCGGGCGGGGAGTGGGGACGGAGGTCCGCTGATGGCGTCACCCACCGCACTGAAGAAGTTTGAATACCAGGTCCGTGACCGCCAAGGCAAGGTGCAGACCGGCCAAATCGAGGCTCAGAACGAGGGGCTCGTTGCGAAGCGGCTCCGAGAGATGGGGCTTTCCCCAGTCGCGATCACGGAAGTGAAGACCGGTGGTCTCAATACTGAGATCAAGATTCCAGGCCTGTCGGACCGTATCGCTCTGAAGGACATCGCCGTCATGTCGCGCCAGCTTGCGACGATGATCGCGTCCGGCCTGTCCTTACTACGCGCGCTGACGATCTTGGCGGAGCAAACGGAAAACGCGACACTTGCGGGGCTCGTTGACCGGGTTCGCGTGGATGTTGAGTCGGGAAGTTCTCTCTCTGCTGCCATGGCCAAGCACCCCAAGGCGTTCCCGCCGCTCATGGTGAACATGGTGAAGGCCGGCGAAGTGGGCGGTTTTCTCGATACCGTGCTCGAGTCGGTTGCAAAGAACTTCGAAGCCGAGGTGAAGCTGCGGTCCAAAATCAAGTCGGCGATGACCTATCCAGTGGTGGTCTTCTCGATTGCGCTCCTTGCGGTGACAGGCATGTTGCTGTTCATCGTGCCGGTGTTCGAGAAGATGTTCACCAATCTCGGTGGAGAACTGCCCGTGCCCACCAAGATCCTTGTCGGGATGTCGACGGGGCTTCGGGTTGGCGCGATCCCTCTCGTCATCCTCATCATCGTTGGCATCGTGTTGTGGAAGCGCAATCGCCAGAATCTTGGATTTCGAGAGAAGATCGAACCGCTCTTCCTTAAGGCACCGGTGTTTGGCACCCTCGTTCAAAAGATTGCATTGTCGCGTTTCACCCGAAACCTCTCGTCGATGCTCCGTGCTGGTGTACCCATTCTTCAAGCGCTCGATATTGTGGGGGAAGTATCGGGAAATATCGTGGTGGAACGTGCCGCCAACGACGTTCGCGAGAGCGTGCGACGTGGAAACTCTCTTGCTGGTCCGCTCGCACAACACCCCGTGTTCCCACCGATGGTGGTGCAGATGATGGCGGTTGGTGAGGACACGGGCGCACTTGACACAATGCTCGACAAAGTTGCCGACTTCTACGATCAAGAAGTGGAAGCCACCACAGACGCCTTGACGTCCCTCATCGAACCCCTCATGATCGCAGTGTTGGGTGCGATCGTGGGAGGAATGATTGTCGCACTCTACATGCCGATCTTCGGGGTGTTTGATTTGATTCAATAACCCCAAGCGTGGGGAGACAATGCCGTCTCTCAACGACAATGCGGAGATATCCGCGCTTGACACTAATAGAGAAAATCACAAGGAGAGAACCATCATGATGGCTCGTATTCGTGAACACATGGCCAAGGAAGACAAGGGCTTTACGCTCATTGAGCTCCTCGTTGTCATGATCATCATCGGTATCTTGGCTGCAATCGCCATTCCGGTCTTCCTCAACCAGCGCAAGAAGGCCGAAGACTCGGCTGCCAAGGCGGACGTGTCGACGATCGGCAAGGAGATCGCCACTTACTTCGTCGACGGGGAGGGCCCCGTGACGATTTCCGGTGGTAGCGGTTCCGACTGGTTGCTGAACGGCTCATCCATCGGTAACTCGTCCTCGAACGTGGTCCTTAAGGCGTCGCCCACCAACACGATGAAATCCACCAACTGGTGCGTTTCCGTGGTCAACGACGACGGAGACAAGACGACCACCACTAACGGCGGCGCGAGCTACTCTGCGGCCGGTGGCCTTCAAGTCGGCGCCGACGCTGACTGCTAAAGCCAGTCAGAGTAGCAACTGATTAAATCCCTTGCGGGGCGGGGTTCCGCCCCGCAAGGGAATCTGGCGTTCTTGGCGCCATGAGGGAGCGATAGCGACGATGCGACAAGCGAAGCGGCGATTGCACAGACCCGACGAGGGATTCACCCTTGTCGAGCTTGTCGTTGCCATGTTCGTCATCGCCGTCGTGCTGTTGCTCCTCGCTGGCGTCCAGATTTCAGCGATGCAGACCATCGTCAACGCAACCAAGCGGGAGCAAGCGACGGCATACGCGAACCAGGCAATGGAGATCATGCGCTCCTTGCCTTGGAACACGTTGTCAAAGGGCAATGTGCCCGGCTTCCATACTGCGGGCGGAAACAGCGACCCGTATTACACGGGCAACAACACTGCTGGCACCGTGACGATCGACGGGGAGACGTACACGGTCCGCCTCGCCACGTCCTCCCCCCAGGACTTGTCACAGCCGCGCCCCCCTCTCTTTGATTCGACCGGCTCCAATCACTCCGTCCAAACCGATCCCACCAAGCCCGGCGTCGAGTTCGATGTTCGCGCCTACATCGTCGACTCCGTCAATGGCTCGGCCGCATCGGTAGGACTTCTCGTCATCGTCTCGTGGACCAACTCGAAGACAGGTCAGACGGATGATCTCGCTCTCCGGTCCTCTGCATATGACGGTTCGGCGGGCTGTGGTGATCGTGATGAGATGCCATATCTCGTCGCATGTCAGGACCGCTTCACTTTCTCGTCCACCTCGGGGTACGTCGGCACGTCACTGACGGCCTCACAGGAGGGAAGTTCCGATTTCACGCCGTTGATTCCTGGTTCGACGGTGCAGGAAGTGTCGATCCGGTCATCGCTGCTCAACGCGACGGGTGACTCTGTTCAGGTGACTTCCGTGACCGGTGAGGCGCGACGTGGCGGCACCACCATCAAGATGGCGCCATCGGTGTCCGGCGGTTCGATGACCGTACTCACCGAAGGCAATGCGTCAGTTTTCAGCAGGGGCAGCAACAACTTCGCTGCCAATACCGGGATTCCGGTCGACGACCAGACAACGGTCTCGGTCGGCTCTGCGACAACCCAATATGTCGGCTCCGGTTCACTGTGGCTTTCGGCACGCAGCGATGACAGCCGTACGGGTTCAACCCGGGCCAATACGACCCAAGCGTGCCTCGGAACCCAGTTGTTTGCGGGGGAGCCGTGCACCTACACAGAGCTAAGCGGCAGTGGTGGCATGTTCGCCTCGCTTGGAATCAACTCAAGCACGATGCATCCCCTTTGGCGTTCGTCGAGCGCAACATCGACCGCCGGCGGTGGGCGCTTCTTGGCGAGCAAGCCTGGTACGCAATACGGCTGTCAAACGCTTGACGCGTCAGGCTGTGCTGCCGCGAGAGCAAGTTATGAAGAGACGTCCCTTCGAATCGGTCACTTCACGAGCGGTACGTGGGATCAAGGCATCACCACCCTGATCGAGATTGCGAACTATTCCGACACTGTGAGGACGGAGCGCGGCTCCGTTCAGATGAGCACGGCTCCGTCGATGACTCGCACCGCGACAGTTCGCTACTGGAATGGCTCGTCGTGGGCGACCGTGGCTGTCAACGCCTCATCGAGCGGCACCGTCGCCTCTACGGGAGAGGTTACCTGGGCACCGAGCGGTGGTGTGAGCGTCACCGCATCAGGCTCAGTTTCTGCAACGCCCGTGTCATCGCAGGTGCTCGGCGAGGACCCGGTTGTCAACTGCAAGGATGACTCATGCGTTGTCTACGCGAATGCGGGCTCAATCACGATCTCGGTTCGCTACGTCATCACGAGTCCGTGGGGCAACTGGGAGCTCAACCAGCAGACGGTGATGGCTGGTTCCGCCGCGACTAACTCCTTTGACAGGAGAACATGATGCGCGCGCTCTGGAAGTCTCGGGACGATTCGGGAATGACGCTCGCCGAGTTGCTGGTCTCGATGTTCATCTTTTCTTTGCTCATGGCGATCACGACGGCGATCATGATCAACCTCTTGTACATGACACGTGACAACCTCGGGCGCGTCGATGCCGCTCAGGAAGCGCGGCTGGGGATCTCACAAATCGACCGCCAGGTCCGCTCAGGCAACGTCATCATGGACCCTGCAAACGAGACGATTGCCGGATCGGGTGTTGCCCCCTACTACTCCATGCGCATTTACACGCAAGAGGGCACGGCGCCTAAGTGTGCTCAGTGGCGAGTGATCGCCGATCCTGGCGACGAGTTTGGGCGTCTCGAGTACCGCTACTGGTCACCCAATTACCCCACAGACCCGTTTGTCGCGGACTGGGCCGTGGTGGCCCGAAACGTCGTGGTGCCCGCCGCAACGACACCCGACTCAGACGATCCCGCGACGTGGCCACCGTTTTGGAAGGATCCGTCGACTGTGGTCAGCGGGGCGGCATCAACTCCGGCACAAAACGTCCGGATCACTCTCAAGCTCAAGACCCCCGAGATGAAGCCCGACGCACAACCAGTGAGCATCTCCACTGTCGTGACTGGCCGCAATACCGTGCTCGGATATTCGGAATCCAACTGTTCATTTATCCCGGCGCCGTAAGAGGAGGCATCATGCGGGCATTGCGAGGCAACGACGAGGGCTCGGCTCTTGTCGCTGCGGTCGGCGTGGCCATCATTGGCATCGCCTTGTGCCTGGTGGTGGTGTGGCAGGCGGTGGTGGTCACCCAGGATGCCGCCCGTGACTCCGTGCGCACGAGCCAGGTGCACGCGGCGGAGGCTGCGGTTGATGCGGTGATCGAGTCATTCAACGTCTCGAACCCATGTGGACCGGTGACCTTCGATGAGATTGCACAAGGCACCGTGACCGCCAAGGTGGTCGTTGAGATTGAGTACGCTGACGCGAGCGGACCACTGAACACATGCAGCAACGGGGTCATCTCGGGAACCCCTACTCGGGCTACCGTGACGGCTACTGCGACACCAGTCCATGCAACGGCGGGCATCCAGCCATCTCGTACCGTTGAAGCGGGTGTGCAGCTCATACCCCAAGTGGGTCACTCTGCCGCGATCTACTCCGCCACTCAGCCGCAAACCGGCGCGGGTTTCAGTCTTGGACCACTCATTCCCGATGACACGGCGAACGTGTGGGTGAACTCTGGCAGCTTCTTGTGCAACACATCTGTGGGGATCGATGGCGATCTCACGGTGGTCACCGGCGGTGTCACGATGAACCAGAACTGTTTTGTCACCGGCAACATGTGGGCAAAGAACACCGTGACGATCAACACGCTGCACTCAGGGAAGCGTGTGGGTGGCGACCTCACCGTACAAACGGGCAACCTTGATATCCAAAATGCCAACCAACGCTTTGGTGGGGACGTGATCCTTGGCGGCACTGTGAACGGCTATCACCAGAACACCATGGTGGTCGAGGGCGGTTTGTACAAGAACCAGACCGTCGCGGCAATGACGAGCGTTCCCTTGCCTATCGTCGGCATTGTCCCCAGTGACTGGGACGGGATGATCGGTCCCAAGGACAGAACGGGCTTCAAGAACGATCTACTGTCCTCGGGAGTGGTGGTTGGCGGCATCAACCAATACCAAACTGGCCAGCTTGACAGCTGCACAATCGCCGACTGGATGGCGAACTCCAAGACGAACAACAAGGTGGTAGTCCGACCTCCCGCAAACGTGATGTACGACCTCACGGGCAAGACGGGAACCAAGTGCACGAGCGACAAGCTGGTCCTCCAGAATGTTCGCTTTGAACTCTCTGGCGACCTTGTCATCTTTGCCAAGAGCTTCGAGGCATACAACCCAGTTGAGGTTGTGAGCCGCGACGGTGGCGCTCACAAGGTGTGGTTCATTGTTCCCAACGACCTGCACCCGTCGATGCCGGCGAGCTACTCACACAGTGGTGGCGGCATCAACTTCCACTCCCAGTCGAACAACTTCATGGACCCCATCCAGGTGTTCTTGTACTCGCCTGGGGTGATCAATTTCTACAACTCGACGTCCACCACCGGTCAGATTTATGGCAACCAGGTCAATGTGCACCCCACGTCGACCTTCAAGTACTCGCCAATTGGCATCCCCGGGGTTGACCTCGCGACGAGCAGTTCTGTTGGCTCAAAGGTTGCCATTGAGTACAAGCGTGAGACGTCGTAGCAGATGGTGCTGATCGCGGCCGTTTTCGGCTTGCTGTGTGGCTCTTTTGCCAATGTGTTGATCGCGCGAGTGCCCGCAGGTGAGCAATGGTGGAGAGGTTCGAGCCGTTGCCCCGCGTGCGCTCACGACATTGCTTGGTACGACAACATCCCGATCGTCTCGTGGGTCGCGCTTCGTGGTCATTGCAGGCATTGTCGCGCGCCCATCAGCGTTCGCTACCCGATCGTTGAATTGGCGTGCGCGGGACTCTTTGCCCTCGTCGCGTGGCGACATGGAGCCACCGCGCTCTCGGTCACCCTTGCTTACGTTGCGGTCATTAGCGTTGCACTCGCCGTCATTGACCTCGAGCATCGTCGATTGCCCAACGCGCTGACGTATCCGTCCTACATCGTTGTCTTCATTGGCCTTATTGCCCATGCACTCGTCGAGGGTGATGTGTGGTTGCTCGGACGCGCTGGTATTTCGATGGTGGCACTGGCCGGCTTCTACCAGGTCATGCGCATTGCTTCACGGGGGGGTATGGGCCGAGGTGATGTCGTCACGGCGGGAGTTTTGGGTCTTGTCCTTGGCGGGGTCGGTTGGGCAGCTCTTGCGGTGGGAGCCATCGCTGGGCCGTTGATCGGGGGAGTGGCCGGCATCGTCACGATGATTGCGGTTCGCCAAGCCCGGGGCGTGCGCATTCCATACGGGCCATGGCTTGTCGCTGGTGCGTGGCTTGGCCTGGTCGCTGGCGACGCAATCAGTGAGTGGTACCTCGATGTTGCCACCTTGTCCTTGAGTTAGTTCCGGAATTGTCCGATACGTAAGGGGAACCCCACGTGGAGGGAGAGCGAGTGCGATGAGACGAGTAGGTCTCGATATTGGCGTGACACATGTGCGTGTGGCGGAAGTTGAGTTCTCCGGCAAGGCGATGGGACCGCATGGACATGGAACGCTTACGGCTTTTGCCCAAGCGCCACTTCCACCGGGGTCTGTGGTTGGAGGCGATGTCCTCGATATCCCTGGCGTGACGTCCGCCATCAAGAAGGCAATGAGCGCGGCGGGCGCGTCAACGAAGGACGTTGTGGTCGGCGTCGGGTCCGAAAGTGTCATCGTGCGCGAGATCGAAGTGCCCGAACTGCCTATGGACCAGCTGCGCTCATCTCTGCCGTACCAAGTGAGCGAGATGCTACCCATGTCGCCGAGTGAGGCGCTTCTCGATTTTTATCCCACCGCGGAACGAGTTGACGGGACCATGACCTTGCTGCGTGGAATCCTCGTTGCAGCTCCGAAGACGACCGTCTCACAGAAGCTGCTCGCGGTCGAAGGAGCAGGCCTGCGTCCGCGCGCCGTCGATCTCAATGCGTTCGCACTTGTGCGAGCCCAGACGACTTCCGAGTTCGACGGACGCGTTGTCGCGTTCGTTGACATTGGTGCCCGCACTACCAATGTGGTGGTCGTTCAGGGAGGACAGCCGCGCCTGGTCCGCACCTTGTCGAGTGGTGGTCACGACACGACCGACGCGATCGCGTCTGCACTTCACTTGGACATCACTCAAGCCGAGGATGTGAAGATCCAGACGGGCATGTCGAACAGCGGACCCCACCCTGTGCAGGGCGCTGAGGAGCCGATCTCGTCGACCACACGCGCATTGATCGAGACGATCCGCAACACGTTCGTCTATTACACGAGCAACAATCCTGGTGAGGGCATCGAACTCGTGGTGATCTCGGGTGGAGGGTCCCACCTTGCGGGTCTCGGACAATACCTCGCTTCCGCCACGCGCCTGCCGGTGCGATATGGAAACTCATTCGCCCGGGTCACTCCAGGCAAGAAGGTGAATGCGGAGGGTTTGCGTGGCCTCGAAGCGCGCGTGCCCGTTGCAATCGGTTTGGCTCTTGGGGAGGCAGGATCATGAGTCAGGTTCCCGCAAGTGTTGGCGCCCCCAAGTCGCCACAGGTCAACCTTCTCCCACCGGATGTGGGTCAACGTCGTGCCGCAGGCCGTGCGCGGCGCGCCATGCTGGGCATGGTGGTGCTGTTCACGTTGCTTGTCGGTGCGGCCTGGTACTACGTGCAGACACTGAAATACGACGCTGAGGACAACCTCACAGCAGAAGAAGCGCGAACACCGGCTAAGCGGCAAGAGCTCGACAAATACGCATACCTTCCCGAATTGCGAGGCCAGGTGGACACCGCGCTCATGGCACGCTACGCCATCGGCTCGGTCGACATCGTCTGGGCCGACCAGTTGCAGGCTCTCTTCAGCGCTTTCCCGAGCTCAATGACGCTGACCACCATGGATATCCAGCAGAGCACGCCGTCTGCGCCTCAGACGTCGGCCGGGGGAGTCTTCGACGTTCCCGACTACGGCTCAATCACCTTCAGTGCGACATCGACGGCGCCAATTGACACGTCAGCGCTCATCGAGCAGATCAACGCACTGCCGGGCTACGAGCGGACGTGGGTCGATGCAGTCGAGCTTGCACCCGAAGAAGAGGGCAAACCGGTGCGATGGTCCATCAATGGCGTGATTCGGATCACCGAGTACGCGTTGAGTGGCCGCACCGAGACAACTCAAGAGATTGTGCCGGTCGTGACTGTCGACGACCAGGCCGCGACGGAATCGGAGGGCTGACACCATGGCGAACAGTTCAACCCGTGGCTGGGCCTTCGGGACTATCGTCGTGTGCGGCTTGATCGCTGCGGGGGGCTACATGATCGGCATCAAGCCGAGTCTTGACGAGATCGCGGAACTCGAAGATTCGTACGAGTCCGCCCGCGAGTTCAATGAGCTGCTTGACACGCAGATCCTCACTGCACAAGCCACCGCCAAGCAAGAACCGGAGTGGCGGGGAATCCTTGCTGCCCTCGAGATCGATATGCCGCCGCGCACCAATCACGCGGAACTCCACACGATGTTGGTAAGCGGCCTCGAAGCCCGCGGCTTGCCGGTGATGGCACTCACATATGGGGCTCCCACCGCATTGACCGCACCTGTGGCGGAGGAGCAACCCGCTCCGGCACCGTCAACAGATCCCGATGCAGCGACGGACCCTGATACGAACACCGATAGCGCAGCGTCGGGAGATGAGTCCGGTGGCGCTAGCGCGGAAAGCGGCGAAGGTGGAGGCGCCGCGGACGATCCGGCCCAAACCGAGTCCGCCTTTGCGCGATTGGTCGGAATCCCCGTGACGGTAACAACGCAGGGTTCGCCCAACGCAGTCATGGAATGGTTCAAGCATCTCCAATCGCAGGATGATCGTTTCCTCACCATCGTGGGCTTTCAGATCGGCGGAGCTCAGCCTGAAGATCGCGAGGGCATCCCGCCCGTACAGCCGGGGGACTGGGAGATCACGGTGAACGCAATGGCGTTCAGTCTCATCGATCCCGAGAAGTCGTTCCCGATCGAGGAGCCAGGGAAGAACCCTCCCTACTCACCCGGAAGCTTCACGGTGCCTGTTGAAGGCAACACGAACCCATCGGGCGGCTAGTCCATCCGGCAGGTGCGTCCTACAAGGGCGGTCCATGGAAGAATGTCGGCCATGCTCAGATGGCTTACGGCAGGCGAATCCCATGGTCCCGCCCTTGTTGGCACTCTCGAGGGCTTGCCCGCGGGCGTGGAGATCACCACGGCGAAGGTTCAAGCCGCACTCGCGCGCCGGCGTCTAGGTTACGGTCGTGGCGCTCGAATGTCCTTCGAGCAGGATGAAGTGACGTTCATTGGTGGCATACGCCATGGCGTGAGTCAAGGCGGCCCAGTTGCCATCATGGTGGGCAACACCGAGTGGCCAAAGTGGGAAACAGTGATGTCTGCCGATCCTGTGGACCCTGCCGAATTGACCGGAGCTCGCGCTGCATCACTCACACGGCCCCGGCCCGGGCATGCAGACCTGGCAGGCATGACAAAGTATGCCCACGATGACGCGAGGCCGATTCTTGAGCGCGCATCAGCACGTGAGACGGCTGCGCGCGTCGCTCTCGGAGCCGTTGCCGAGGCCTTTCTTGAGCAAGTCGCAGGTGTGCGTCTTGTGTCACATACGCTCCAGGTCGGTCCAATCCGCGTGCCGGATGACGCTCCACTGCCGCCCGCAGACGCCACCGATGCACTCGACAATGACCCGATTCGTTGCTTCCACGAAGAGACGTCGGCCGCGATGATCGCGGAGATCGATGCCTGTCAAAAGGCAGGCGACACTCTCGGCGGCGTCGTTGAGGTTGTCGCCCATGGGCTGCCGGTTGGTCTCGGCAGTTACGTGCATTGGGACCGTCGTCTTGATGCCCGACTGGCAGCCGCACTCATGGGAATCCAAGCGATTAAGGGTGTCGAGGTGGGTGACGGCTTTGCCACGGCCGCTCGACGTGGCTCCGAAGCTCACGACGAGATTGAGCGTGTCGATGGATCAGTGACACGGCGGACCAATCGTGCGGGGGGCGTCGAGGGTGGCATGACCAATGGAGAGCCACTTCGAGTGCGCGCGGCGATGAAGCCGATCTCGACGGTTCCGCGTGCCCTCGACACGATCGACACTGAGTCGGGTGAGCCCGCGAAGGCGATTCACCAACGTTCAGATGTATGTGCAGTTGCTCCCGCCGCGGTCGTCGCGCAAGCGATGGTCGCCTTGGTGCTGGCCGACGCTGTCATCGAGAAATTTGGTGGTGACTCGATTGCGGAGACCCGCCGCAACATCGACGCATACGTAGCGGCCATTCCCGACACTCTCCGCTGATGGCACCCCGCGCCGTCCTCATGGGACCCCCCGGAGCAGGAAAGACATCCGTGGGGGAGGTGCTGGCGACGTTGTGGAACACGACATTGCACGACACCGATGCCGACGTCGAGAGGCGCGCGGGCAAGCCAGTAGCCGACATCTTTGTTGAGCTCGGCGAGCCACATTTCCGTGAGCTGGAGCATGAGGCAGTCGTGGCGGGCCTCGCCGCCCACGGGGGGGTGCTCAGCCTCGGCGGGGGAGCCCCATTGCATCCCCTCAGTCGCGAAGCGCTCGAGGCCTACCGGGATGCAGGCGGTGCGATTGTCTTCCTTGACGTGAGCCTCAGCGCTGTCGTCCCCCGTGTGGGACTCAACACCACACGCCCCCTTTTGCTCGGCAATCCCCGCCAGCAGTGGCTCGCCCTGATGAGCGCGCGACGGCCCATTTACGAATCACTCGCGACCGTCACCGTGCTGACCGATGATCGTGACCCGGCCGACATCGCGCGGCAGATTGTGGAGGAGCTGGCGTGAGGAAGATCGACGTCCAGACAGCCCGACCGTACTCCGTAACGGTGGGGCGAGACCTCGACGGGGCCATCGTGGCCACGGTGCCGGAACACGTCAACAAGGCACTGATTGTGTACTCCGCGCCAATGCGTAACCGCGCAGATGCGCTGAAGACCGCACTCGAGGGGCGCGGGGTCACTCCGGTCCTTGCGGAAGTGCCCGACGCTGAACAAGGCAAGACGGCCGAAGTGCTCGCCTTTTGCTGGAAGGTGTTAGGGCAGTCTGACTTCACGCGCTCGGACATTGTCATTGGGCTCGGCGGTGGCGCGGTGACTGACCTCGCAGGTTTTGTCGCCGCCACGTGGCTGCGGGGCATCGACGTCATACAGGTACCCACCACTTTGCTCGCCATGGTAGACGCCGCTGTTGGAGGCAAGACGGGCATCAACACGGCAGAGGGCAAGAACCTCGTGGGAGCATTCCATGAACCATTGGCAGTGTTCTGCGACACGAAGCATTTGCTCACGTTGCCGCGCCACGATCTTGTCGCAGGTCTTGCCGAGGTCGTCAAAGGCGGATTCATTGCTGACACAACGATTCTGTCGATTATCGAAGACAACCTCGATGTCCTCCGTGCCGGTCACACGCAGGTTGGCACTCGGGATGGTTCCGATGCGGAGCTTGCCTCGGTGGACGGGGCTGCTCTGCCCGTCCTTGAAGAATTAATCGAACGCAAGATCCAGGTGAAGGCGGACGTAGTCGCCGCAGACCTCAAAGAATCGTTCCTGCGCGAGATTCTCAACTATGGACACACGTTTGGCCACGCCATTGAGTACACAGAGCGATACCAGTGGCGACACGGCGCAGCAATTTCTGTCGGCATGGTTTACGCAGCAGAACTTGCCCGCCTTGTGGGCAAACTCGATGACTCGGCGGTCATCCGTCATCGGGAGATTCTCAGCGGTCTTGGTCTGCCGGTGTCGTACCGCCCAGGCCGCTGGGACGCTCTCTACACAGCGATGCGCCGTGACAAGAAGTCCCGCGGCGACCTGCTGCGATTCGTCATCCTCCACGGCATCGGCAATCCTCAGCGCCTCGAAGGGCCCGACCCGACCTTGCTCGCCGCAGCGTACGACGCCGTCACTAACTAGTGACGATCGAGAGAGTCCGTGTAAACCCAGACCGCAGCCGAGTTCCACATCGTGAAAGGAATGCGTGCGTAGCCCGCGCTCTCCATCACTGGCCATTCGGGTGCTGGGCCAATGACGAGTTGGCGACCATAGTCACCACCCGCATCCACAATTTCGACACGGCCCACGAGCTCAAACTGCAGCTTATTGCGTGCAGCACATCCCACTTGGTCGGCCGCAAACGTAATGTCGGGTCCGTCAAGCCCGCCAATGTAGCCGTAGAGCGGGCTTCGCGCGCGTACCTCTTCCTCAAATGGATCCACGTGGAATGCGTCAGTGACAAGGGTGACGGTGCCTGCAATCACGAGTGCGGCAGACAACACAAGCATCGGTCTCCTGCGTGCTACCCAAAAGAAGGCACATGTGACCAGCGCTACGGTCGCAGCGACAATGAGGTAAGGGCGATCGTCACCGGCAAGAGGATCAAGGACCGGGAGAAGTCCCGGCACCGCCAACGGAATCCACGTGCCGTCTGGATTGAGACGGGGTAGTACCGCGGCCACAAACACCAATACCGTTACGCCGGTCGTGATGGCCGCGATACTCGTCAAACGGCGCCGATGCCGCGACACGAACGTGCTCGATCCAATGACGACTACGGATACCAAGAATGGGTCAAGGTAACGTCCGAAGAACGGCAGGTCGATACGCACGCCGTACTCGGCGGATGAAGCCAATAGCAGCACTGTCGCCACGCCCATAGCGACCACGCTGCCTGCCACGAATGTGTGTCCATCGCCTAGAGCATCCAAGCGTCGCGTGCGCCACAAGCGTCGCAATCTGCTCGCCACAGCAAGGGCGCCAAGGACTGTGAGCAATGACCATGAGAAGGCCTGTGTAAACAATTGCCCCGACACTACCTCCAGCACACGCTGGACCGATGTGCCCGCAAACAGGTCATCCGTTCGGGAGTCATCGGGGAACAGTTGGGACCCCACGACGCTCATGCCCGCGTAGCCGACACCACCAATGCCAACGATCGGAACGATGGCGGCGAGCGCCAATAGCCAAGAACTATCCTGTCGCCAGGCGCGGACGCCCAGCCACACGATTGCGACAAAGGCGAACGGGTACGCACGTGCATGAAGTGCAGTCGCAGTCCCGATCAGCACACCGAATGCGACGTGGGCCGAGGCGGTGGCGTGTCGAGAAAGCCGGAACGCGTAGAACGTCGCGGCGACCACGGCGAAAGTCAGCGGATTCTCTGCGATCACGTAGTTGTCAAGGAGTGCGCGTGCAGGCACGAGAGTGACAAGGGCGCCAATGAGGAGCGAAGCCCAGGTCGAGGCCCCCAACACCCGCGCGAGAGCAGTCGCCGGCCACATCACAGCTGCCCCAACGAGCGCGCTCACGACAACCGCAAACTGATAGACGGTGATGGTCGAGACAGGCAACCACCACAGAGGTGCCAGCACGGTTGAATAGCCCACCGCGTAGCTTGAGCCGCACAAGCTCCAGTCCCCGCTTCCGCCAGCGATCACATTCGCGCCAGCGAGATAGCCGACCTCGTCGAAGAGGTACATCGGGCCTACGGAGCGCGCCGCGATCACCACATGTGTGGTGGTGACAGCAAGCACAAATGCAAGTGGTGCAAACCGTCTCACAGCGGCGTGAAGGCCGGAAGTGCTCGAGACGACATCGGTCTTGCGCATTCGCCCAGGCTAGCGGTCGCGCCGCTACGCTTGGCCCATGAGCCAGGTCATGGTTGTCAATGGTCCCAATCTCGGTCGCTTGGGAAGCCGGGAGCCCGAGAAGTACGGCTCCACCACCCTCGACGAACTCGCAGCTCTCGCGATGCAGTGGGGTGCGGAGCATGGCCTCGAGGTGGTGGTCCGCCAGTCCGACAACGAGGCGGACCTTGTGGGGTGGATGCATGAGGCTGTGGACACGGGCAACCACGTGGTGATCAATCCGGCTGCCTTCACGCATTACTCGTACGCCTTGCGGGATGCATGCGCACTCGTGACACGCGAAGGTCTTGTGCTCGTGGAAGTGCACATCACCAATCCGCATGCGCGCGAAGAGTTCAGGGCAACGTCGGTCATCTCTGGGGTGGCGACCGGAACCATTGCGGGCTTTGGAATCGATTCGTACCGGCTCGCGCTCGAGGCCGTCGCCGCGCGCGTCGGCTAGACTCAACGTCGGCCTTTTCTCCCAATCAAGCAAGGACTACTGTGGCGACCTCGAACGACATCAAAAACGGTTCCGTGCTCAACCTTGACGGCAACCTGTGGTCCGTTGTGGAGTTTCAGCACGTCAAGCCAGGCAAGGGCGGCGCATTTGTGCGCACCAAGCTCAAGAACGTGATCACCGGCAAGATCGTCGACAAGACCTTCAACGCGGGCACCAAGGTGGATTTTGAAACCGTTGACCGCCGCACGATGCAGTACCTCTACTTTGATGGCACTGATTACATCTTCATGGACCCAAGCACCTTCGACCAGGTGTCGGTGAGCCCTGCTGTCATGGGCGATGCCACCGACTTCCTCCTTGAGAACGAGAGCGCGATCATCGGTTCACACGCCGGCTCGCCGATCTTCCTTGAGCTGCCGGCCTCCGTTGTTCTCGAGATCACGTACACCGAGCCCGGACTCCAAGGTGACCGATCGTCCGGTGGCACAAAGCCCGCGACGCTGGAAACCGGCAAGGACATCCAGGTGCCGCTGTTCGTCGAGGCGGGAACCAAGGTGAAGGTGAATACCTCGTCGGGTGAGTACCTGGGCCGGGTCAACGACTAACGTGTCCGCACGTTCTAAAGCACGTAAGCGAGCACTCGACGTACTCTTCGAGGCTGACCAGCGCGGCGCTGACATAGTGACGGTGCTCGAGGAGCGCTTGCGCGATTCGGGACGCCAGACGCCTTTGCCAGAGTATGCGGTGCACATTGTGCGAGGTGTCGCAGCCGCTCAAGAGCAACTCGACGCGCGCATCGCCTCCGCATCGCCCGAATGGCCGCTTCACCGCATGCCTGCGGTCGACCGTGCGATCCTGCGCATGGGCTTATGGGAGATCATCCACTCGCCCGACGTTCCGGGCCCCGTGGCGATTGACGAGGCAAAAGCCCTCGCCGCTGACCTCTCGACCGACGATTCGGCTCGTTTTGTGGGCGGTGTCCTCGGGAGCTTCGTCTCCGGCGTCTCTTCCGACGCCGATGAGGCGACGACACTGTAGGCAGCTACGTCGCGTCGCCGCGCGGTGGCGGCGCGCTGCGCTACGCTGAGCACGGAAACCCCTTTAAGTGCCGTCCCGTGAGGCGGAGAAGGAGGTCGCCAGTGACTGGCACCATTCTTGGCGCGCCTGACATGGCTCGCGCGCTGACCCGCATCGCGCACGAGATCCTCGAGCGCAACGGCGGTCCCGATGACATCGTCTTGCTTGGCATTCCGACGCGCGGATTGCCTCTTGCGCGCCGGCTCGCGGCAAAGATCGCGGTGGCAGAGCCAAGTTTCGATGCCGACAGTCGTTGCGGCTCTCTCGACATCACGATGTACCGCGATGATCTCCACCGCCAGCCGACGCGGCCCATCGGCCCCACATCACTGCCAAGCCACGGTATTGACGACGCGATCGTCGTGCTCGTCGACGATGTCTTCCATACCGGGCGCACCATTCGCGCCGCTCTCGACGCGATCAAGGACCTTGGGCGTCCCCGCGCAGTGCAACTCGCCGTGCTCGTCGATCGCGGACACCGCGAATTGCCGATTCGCGCGGACTTCGTCGGAAAGAACATCCCGACGTCCCGCAGCGAGCGTGTGGCAGTACGGCTTGAGGAGATCGATGGCGACGACGCCGTGGTGCTGACGGGGGGCGACCGGTGAAGCACCTTCTCGGCACGGAGACGCTGACTCGAGAAGAAGCGATTCTCATTCTTGACACCGCCGAGCAAATGGCAGCGACTCAAGAGCGCGAAATTCGCAAGCTTCCCACGCTGCGAGGAAAGACCGTTGTCAACCTCTTCTTCGAGGACTCTACTCGCACCCGGATGAGTTTTGAAGCGGCAGCAAAGCGACTCAGCGCCGATGTCATCAACTTCTCGGCCAAGGGTTCGAGTCTTTCCAAAGGCGAGAGCCTTAAAGACACCGCGCTCACGCTACAGGCGATGGGCGCCGACGCTGTGGTCATTCGACACTGGGCATCTGGCGCTGCATATCAGCTGGCAAGGGGCGAGTGGCTTCATGGTTGCGTCCTCAACGCTGGTGATGGCACCCATCAGCACCCGACCCAAGCCTTGCTTGATGCGTACACCGCGCGCCGCCATCTCATGAGCTCGCCGACTGGAGCTGGGCTTGACGGTCTGCGCATCGCGATCGTGGGCGACATTCTCCACTCGCGAGTCGCGCGTTCAAACGTGCACCTGCTCACCACACTCGGTGCCAAGGTGACGCTCGTCGCGCCACCAACGCTCGTGCCAGTTGGCATCGGCCACTGGCCCGTCGATATCGTCCACGGTCTTGACGCGGCCATCGACTCCCATGACCTTGATGCCGTCATGATGCTTCGTGTTCAGCGCGAAAGAATGACTGGTGGGGGAGCCGCATTTTTCCCGAGCCCCGAGGAGTACACGCGTCTGTTCGGCCTCGACGGTGCACGGCTGTCGCGGCTGCCGGAACACGCGATCGTCATGCACCCGGGGCCAATGAACCGTGGCCTGGAAATTTCGGCGGAAGCGGCTGACAGCTCGCGCTCCGTCATCGTGGAGCAAGTAGCAAACGGGGTGGCAGTGCGCATGGCTGCGCTCTACCTGCTGCTAGCAGGAGAGGAGCGGCCGTGAGCACGGCTTTTGTTCTGAATGGGGCCTCGCTTTACGGGGAAAGCTCGCGCGACATCGCGGTAGCCGACGGCATCATTGTCGACGCTGCCCCCGCAGGTGCGACCGTCATTGATGCAAGCGGACTTGTCGCGCTGCCCGGATTGGTTGACCTCCACACCCACTTGCGCGAGCCGGGCCGTGAAGACGCAGAGACCATCGCGACCGGCTCGCGGGCGGCAGCGCGCGGAGGTTGGACCGCCGTGCACGCGATGGCGAATACCAACCCGGTGGCTGACACCGCCGGAGTAGTGGAACAGGTGTGGAGCCGTGGCCAAGAGGTTGGCCTCGTCGACGTGTTCCCCGTAGGTGCTGTCACCGTGGGCATCAAGGGAGAGCACTTGTCCGAGATGGGCGCGATGGCTCACTCGCGGGCGCGCGTGCGCCTCTTCAGCGATGACGGCCACTGCGTGAGTGACCCGGTCATTATGCGCCGCGCGCTCGAGTACGTGAAGGCATTCGATGGTGCTGTCATTCAGCACGCCCAAGATCCGCGCCTCACCGAAGGCGCGCAAATGCACGAGGGCGTGGTCTCGGCTGAGCTTGGCCTTGCGGGTTGGCCAGCGGTGGCAGAAGAGTCGATCGTCGCACGCGACGTCCTGCTCGCCGAGCACGTCGGTTCACGCGTTCACGTACAGCACCTGTCGACCGCGGGCTCGGTTGAGATCGTGCGCTGGGCAAAGGCTCGAGGCATCGCGGTCACTGCGGAGGTGACGCCGCACCACCTCCTCCTCACGCACGACGAGGCCCGCAGCTATGACCCGGTGTTCAAGGTCAATCCGCCATTGCGAACTCAAGAAGATGTTGACGCGCTGCGCGCAGCACTCGCCGACGGCACGATCGACATCGTCGCCACCGACCATGCCCCACATGCGGAAGAGGACAAGGACTGTGAATGGGCCTCGGCATCCTTTGGGATGCTCGGTCTCGAGACTGCCCTCGGCATTGTCCAGCAGGTGATGGTGGATACTGGCTTGCTCACGTGGCGCGATGTGGCACGGGTCATGTCCGAGAAGCCCGCGCACATTGGCCGGGTTGAGCATGCCCACGGCCGTCCGTTGGCAGTAGGCGAACCCGCCAACATCACCCTCGTCGATCCCACCGCTGTCCACACGGTGGACCGTCGGCACATGGCGAGCAGATCTCACAACACGCCGTACGCTGGCAGAGAGTTGCCCGGACGCGCAGTCGCGACGTTCTTACGCGGCACGGCCACATACCTTGACCCTCGTTTTGAAGGAGCCTTCGCGTGAGCACGGCAGCAGCCCTCCTAGTCCTTGAGAACGGCGAGATTTTCCGTGGAGACGCGTACGGCGCACACGGGACCACTCTCGGCGAAATCGTCTTCAACACGGGAATGACGGGCTACCAGGAGACGCTTACGGACCCGTCCTACCATCGCCAGATTGTCGTCATGACGTCGCCACACATCGGCAACACGGGCATGAATGACGAAGACGCCGAATCCCGTCGCATGTGGCTGTCCGGATTCGTCGTCCGTGACCCCGCCCGACGTCCGTCCAACTGGCGCTCCCAACGCACCTTGGACGAGGACCTAGTGGAGCAGGGGATTGTCGGCATTTCCGGCATCGACACTCGCCAACTGACGCGCATCATTCGCACCGCGGGTGCCATGCGGGCAGGCATCTTCTCGGGTGAGGCGATCACTGACGACAAGACTCTTCTCGAGCAGGTGCGCGCGCAAGCGTCGATGGCAGGAGCTCATCTTGCCGATGACGTCACCATTGACGGTGAGTACGTCATCGAGCCGGCAGGGGAGCCGCGCGCCCACGTTGTCGCCGTTGACCTCGGCATCAAAGCGAACACTCCGGAGAGCATGGCCGCTCGGGGCATGCGCGTCACGGTCGTGCCCTCCACCTGGACAGCCGCCCAGATTTTCGCGCTCAATCCCGACGGCGTGTTCTTCTCGAACGGACCTGGTGATCCGAGCGCGGCCGATCGCAGCGTCGGCGTCCTCCGCGAAGTCCTCGACGCGAAGGTGCCGTTCTTTGGCATCTGCTTTGGCAACCAGCTTCTTGGCCGTGCCCTTGGATACGGCACGTACAAGCTTCGCTTTGGTCACCGCGGCATCAATCAACCTGTGCTTGACCGAGCCACGGGCAAAGTTGACATCACGAGCCACAACCACGGCTTCGCGGTGGACGCGCCTCTCGAGGGCGTGAGCGACTCACCTAATGGTTATGGCCGTGTTCGCGTCAGTCACATCTGCCTCAACGACAACGTCGTTGAGGGTCTCGAATGCCTCGATGTGCCCGCCTTCTCCGTCCAGTACCACCCGGAGGGCGCGGCGGGTCCGCACGACGCCGCCTATCTCTTTGATCGTTTCCTCGACCTCATTCAGGGTCGCCTCACCACGGGAGGAGCCCGCTAGTGCCCCGCCGCGACGACATCAACACCGTGATGGTGATCGGTTCAGGTCCCATCGTCATTGGCCAAGCATGCGAGTTCGACTACTCGGGTACGCAAGCATGCCGTGTGCTCAAGGCCGAGGGTCTGCGGGTTGTCCTGCTCAACTCAAACCCGGCAACGATCATGACCGACCCCGAGTTTGCGGACGCCACGTACGTCGAACCGATCACCACCGAGGTCATTGAGCGCATCATCGAGAAGGAACGTCCCGACGCATTGTTGCCGACGCTCGGCGGGCAGACCGCTCTCAACGCGGCTATCGCTGCGGCTGAGGCAGGCATTCTCGACCGTTACAACGTCGAACTCATCGGCGCGAACCTCGAAGCGATCAATCTTGGCGAGAACCGCGAACTGTTCAAGGGCGTCGTCGAGCGCTGTGGTGCCGATAGTGCCCGCTCGTATATCTGTCACACGATGGACGAATGCCTTACGGCTGCCGAGGATCTCAAGTATCCCGTCGTGGTGCGCCCATCCTTCACGATGGGTGGGCTCGGCTCGGGCTTTGCGTATAACGAAGAGGACCTGCGGCGCATCGCGGGCGCCGGTCTGCACTATTCGCCAACCACCGAGGTACTTCTCGAGGAGTCGATCCTCGGGTGGAAGGAGTACGAACTCGAGTTGATGCGCGACAAGAACGACAACGTCGTCGTCGTGTGCTCAATCGAGAACGTTGATCCGGTGGGTGTCCACACCGGCGACTCTGTCACCGTGGCCCCGGCCCTCACCCTCACCGATCGCGAGTACCAAAAACTGCGTGACATCGGCATCGCCGTCATTCGCGAGGTGGGCGTTGACACTGGTGGATGCAATATCCAGTTCGCCATCGAGCCAAACACCGGCCGTGTCATCGTCATCGAGATGAACCCACGCGTTTCGCGCTCGTCCGCGCTTGCCTCGAAGGCAACGGGCTTTCCGATCGCCAAGATCGCTGCACGTCTCGCAATCGGCTACACGCTCGACGAGATCCCTAACGACATCACGGGCTCGACGCCCGCGAGCTTTGAGCCCACTCTCGACTACGTGGTCGTCAAGGTGCCGCGCTTTGCGTTCGAGAAGTTCCCCGCGGCTGATCCTGTCCTCACGACGACAATGAAGTCGGTGGGCGAGGCGATGGCGCTCGGGCGCAACTTCGCCGAGGCGCTTGGCAAAGCCATGCGGTCAATTGACAAGAAGGGCATGCTCTTCCACTGGCGCGGTGAGCCCGCCACGGGCGAGGAACTTGACGCCCTCATTGAGCGCACTCGCATTCCCACCGAGGAACGCCTCGGGCAGGTGCAACAAGCGCTCCGCGCCGCAATTATCGATCCGACCGTCCTTGACAGGGTCTTCGAGGCGACGGGAATCGATCCGTGGTTCCTCGACCAAATCCTGCTCATTAACGAGATCGCGTTGGAGGTCTCCGGCGCGCCAGAGCTCGACCAACGCATCCTGCGCCGCGCCAAGCAACACGGATTCGCTGACATCCAGATCGCGGAGCTACGCCACATTGATGAGGCCGAGGTGGCCGCAGCGCGAAGCTCTCACCGTGTGCTCCCCGTCTTCAAGACGGTCGATACGTGTGCCGCCGAGTTCGAAGCCCGCACCCCGTATCACTACAGCAGTTACGACGTGGAGAACGAGGTGCAGCCGCGCGACAGGGAAGCGGTCATCATTCTCGGTTCGGGACCCAACCGCATCGGCCAGGGCATCGAGTTCGATTATTCGTGCGTCCACGCGGCACTGACGCTCAAGGATCGTTACGAGACGATCATGATCAACTGCAACCCGGAGACCGTCTCCACTGACTACGACACCTCGGACCGGCTCTACTTTGAGCCGCTCACCTTTGAGGACGTCATGGCGGTTTACGAGGCGGAGAAGAAGGTCGGTCCCGTCAAGGGGATGCTCGTACAGCTTGGTGGCCAAACACCGCTGAGCTTGGCGCAACGACTTGCCGACGCCGGGGTACCGATTCTTGGCACAAGCCCCGAAGCGATCGACAACGCAGAGGACCGGCGGGCCTTTGGAGCGGTGCTTGATGAGGCCGGCTTGCCAGCACCTCAGTACGGCACGGCTCATGGCATCGATGAAGCCATCGAGATCGCGGAGCGAATCGGCTACCCCGTGCTTGTCCGTCCCTCGTATGTGCTCGGTGGACGCGGCATGGAGATCGTCTACAGCAAGGCTCACCTCGAGGATTACGGGACCCGCGTGGGCAGTGTGGGCGACCATTCGACAAGCGCGCCGCTCCTTATCGATAAGTTCCTTGATGACGCCATTGAGATCGACGTCGATGCGCTATTTGACGGGGAGGACCTGTTCCTCGGCGGCGTGATGGAACACATCGAGGAAGCCGGCATCCATTCGGGAGATTCCGCTTGCGTCCTCCCGCCCGTCACCTTGTCCGAGGCTGACCTCGAGCGTATTCGTACATCGACCGAGAAGTTGGCGAGAGGCATCGGAGTTCGCGGTCTCATGAACGTCCAGTTCGCCCTCGCCTCCGACGTTCTCTATGTACTCGAGGCAAACCCACGCGCCTCGCGAACCGTGCCATTCGTTGCGAAAGCAACGGGTGTTCCGCTTGCCCGAGCTGCGTCGCGGGTCATGCTTGGCGCAACAATCGCGGAACTCAAGGCTGAGGGTTTGCTTCCAGAGACCGACGCTGCCACCTTCATTGAAGGTCAGCGCATCGCCGTGAAGGAAGCAGTGCTGCCCTTCAAGCGCTTCCGTACAGCGGAAGGTAAGGCGGTCGATTCCGTCCTGGGTCCCGAGATGCGCTCGACGGGTGAGGTGATGGGCTTTGACGAGAACTTCCCCCTTGCCTTTGCGAAGTCACAAGCTGGTGCATTTGGTGGCTTGCCGCTCCATGGCACCGTGTTCGTCTCAACGGCGGACCGCGACAAGCGCTCGATCTCTTTCCCCGTTGCCCGCCTCCACCAGCTTGGCTTCACGATTCTCGCCACCGAGGGAACGGCACGAGTGCTCGGTCGCTATGGGATCCCATCTCGTGTGGTCCGCAAGCACTCTCAAGGTGTCTCAGCCGATGGCGAGCCCACGATTGTCGATCTCATCAACAATGGCGAGGTCGATATGGTGGTCAACACGCCGTCGGGCCAAGGCTCGCGTGCGGACGGTTATGAGATCCGGGCGGCAGCGACCGCGGCGGACGTGGCAATTGTGACGACCACACCCCAACTCGCGGCCGCAGTGCAGGCAATTGAAGCGCTGCAGGGGAGAGGCTTCGACGTGTTGAGCCTCCAAGAAGCAGGCACTACTCGGGCGTCGGCGGCCTCGCCTCGATAACATTGGGGACGAGGCCACGTGCGGCCCCACCCTGAGCAAGGAGAGACCATGGCGTTCGGCGCCCGGTTGGCAACTGCGATGCGGGACCACGGTCCCTTGTGCGTTGGCATTGACCCACACCCAGAGTTCCTTGCGCAGTGGGGGCTCAATGACAGTGCCGAGTCGCTTGTGGCCTTCTCCGACGCAATTCTTGACGCGTCAGTTGGTGCCGTCGCCGCCGTGAAGCCGAACTCCGCTTTCTTTGAGCGTCACGGTGCACGCGGTATCGCGGCTCTCGAGCACACGCTTCAGCGTGCAAAAGAGTTGAGTCTGCTCACAATCCTGGACGTGAAGCGGGGCGACATCGGTTCGACGATGGAGGGTTACGCAGACGCGTATCTTGCGCAGGGAGCTCCTCTGGAGGCCGACGCCATCACAGTTTCCCCCTACCTCGGCTTTGGCTCGTTGCGACCCGCGTTCGAGTTGGCGGAACACACCGGAAAAGGCGTCTTTGTTCTCGCCCTCACCTCGAATCCCGAAGGTGCCGAAGTCCAGCACGCGACCGGTAGCGATGGTGTGGCCGTCGCCCGGATGATCGCGGAGTCCGCCGCAGAGCTCAATCATGGTGCGCAGCCCATGGGGTCAGTTGGGCTGGTGATCGGCGCGACGATCGGCGCGGCAGTGGCTGAACTCGGAATCGATCTAGGGAAAGTGAACGGCCCGTTGCTCGCTCCGGGAGTCGGCGCACAGGGTGCGGGACCCCGCGAAGTCGCAAATGTGTTTGGCGAGGCGCGCTCACGTGTCCTCGTCAGCCAATCACGTGGGATTGCTCAGGCAGGTCCCTTCGTTGAGAAGTTACGAGGTGCGATACAAGCGGCGGCAGGCGCAGCGCAGTTTGCGTTGTCAACGCATGACGTCGATCAGTAAGCCCGGCAACGGGTCCCGACCAAGGAGGTGACATGGCAACTCCCGAGTTGACACCAGAGCAGCGTGCCCAAGCGCTTGTGAAGGCCACCGCGGTGCGTAGTGCACGGCGGGTGTTCAAGGAGAGTTTGTCCCGCGGTGAGTTCTCGCTTGCCGACGCCATTGCACGTGCCAAGTCAGACGACGCCCTTGCAGGCATTCGTGTTCACGACCTGTTGCAGTGCTTGCCGGGCATAGGTCCCAAGAGGGCAACCGTCGTCATGGACGAGATCGGCATTAGTTCTGCCCGGCGTATTCGTGGTCTTGGCGCGCACCAAGTGGATGCTTTGCTGGCACGCGAGCGACGATGAGCCGTTTGGTGGTGGTGGCCGGACCCACAGCAGTGGGAAAGGGCACTCTTGTACAGGCCTTGCGACAGCGTCGTCCCGATATCTGGGTGTCAGTGTCCGCTACCACCAGGGCCCCTCGCGAAGGCGAGAAGGATGGCTTCCACTACTTCTTTGTGAGCCCTCACGAATTTGACCGCATGATCAGCGATAGTGAGTTGCTCGAATGGGCTGTTGTCCATGGGGTGCACCGTTACGGCACTCCACGACGACCAGTTGAAGAACGACTCTCAGCCGACGTACCCGTCGTTCTCGAGATCGACCTTCAGGGCGCGCGCCAAGTGCGTGAAACGATGCCCGACGCACTTTTTGTCTTCGTTGCACCGCCGTCTTTCGATGCGCTCATTGAGCGCTTGGCGATCCGTGGCACCGAGGATGAAGCGGAGCGAGCGCGTCGTCTCGAGACAGCTCGCGAGGAACTGAAAGCTGTCGCTGAGTTCGATGTGACCATTGTCAACGACGTGCTTGACGATGCTGTGACGGAGCTGGAAGGCATCGTCGCGTCAGCACGGTAGACTTGTACGCGCTGTCTGCACGCTGCGGGACAGGACCTAGGAGGAAAACGTGGCCGGAACCATCGCGCATCCCGAGGGCATCACCAACCCGCCCATCGACGAGTTGCTCTCCAAGGTCGACTCCAAGTACGCACTGGTGATCTACGGCGCAAAGCGCGCTCGTCAAATCAACTCGTATTACGAGGCACTCGGTGAGGGCCATTTCGAGAACGTCGGCCCGCTCGTCGAGGCTGACTCCACTGACAAGCCTTTGTCGGTGGCACTCCGTGAGATCAACGAAGGCAACCTCCTCATCCTCGACTCCGGCGAGGAGTAATCCGTGAAGGTGCTGCTGGGGGTCACCGGCGGCATCGCGGCCTACAAGGTCGCCATGGTCGTCCGCCGCCTCAAAGAGGACGGACACGCCGTGCGCGTTGTTCCGACCCGCGCTGCCCTTGAGTTTGTCGGCAGGGCGACGTGGGAAGCGTTGAGCGGCGAGCCCGCGACCTCGGACACCTTTGACAACATTCCCGCCGTCGAGCACGTGCGCCTCGGCCAACAGGCCGACATCATTTTGGTTGCGCCGGCAACTGCTGACTTTGTCGCGGCATACACGCACGGTGCAGCACGCGACCTCCTTGGCAACGCGTTGCTCGCCACAAAGGCACCCGTTGTTCTCGCTCCTGCCATGCACACCGAGATGTGGCAGCACGCCGCGACACAGGCAAACATCCGCATTCTGCGCAACCGTGGCGTCCACATTATTGAGCCCGCCGTTGGGCGCCTGACTGGCCCGGACAGCGGGCCCGGGCGGCTGCCTGAGCCGGAAGACATCGTTGACACGCTGTATGCCGTCGCCGGTCGCACGGGGCTCGACACCGAGCCCACGCAGCAACCTTCGCCATGGGGGGACCTCAACGGTCTACGAGTTGTTATCAGCGCCGGGGGCACCCGAGAGCCGATCGATGCCGTGCGTTTCCTTGGAAACCGTTCGTCAGGACACCAAGGCTTTGCATTGGCGGAGGCCGCACGAGAGCGCGGCGCCCGGGTCACAGTGGTCGCGGCAAATACTCTCCTGCCCGCGGGGGAAGGCGTCGAAGTAGTGTCGGTTGAGACAACGGCGGAAATGGCCGACGCTGTCCGCAGGGCCGCCACCAATGCCGACGTTGTGGTGATGGCTGCGGCAGTGGCGGACTACCGGCCGGCGAGCGTCAGCGACGTCAAGTTGAAAAAGAGCGGCACCGACGGCCTGACGCTTGAGCTTGTCCAGAATGAGGACATTCTCGCCTCGCTCGTAGCGGCGCGAAGCGAAACCCAGACGGTGGTGGGCTTCGCGGCGGAAACTGGTGACGATTCTGCGTCAGCACTTGACCATGGAAGAGCCAAGGCGATTCGTAAAGGTGCGGATCTGCTTGTCGTCAATCCGGTGGGACGAACGCTGGGCTTTGGCAATGTCCCGAACACCGTGACGATCTTTGACGCCGGCGGGAACGTGGTGGCAACGGCGGAAGGCAGCAAACTCAGCGTGGCCCACGCCATCTGGAGCGCCGTCGTGACTCACCGCAGCGATCACTGACGACGGCGGGAAAGCGCCCGCTCGGTGCGTCGGTGTCCGCCACTATGCTGGAAAACATGTCGTTGCGTCTGTTTACCTCCGAGTCCGTGACAGAAGGTCATCCCGACAAGATTTGCGATCAGGTCTCTGACGCCATCCTTGACGAGATGCTTCGACAAGATGATTCGTCTCGCGTGGCGGTGGAGACCATGGTGACCACCGGGCTTGTCCACGTAGCAGGCGAAGTGACAACCTCCGCGTACGTTGACATCCCGTCGACCATTCGCACAGTGGTGCGGGATATCGGCTACACGTCCTCGGCTATTGGTTTTGACGCTGACTCATGTGGCGTCTCCGTTTCGATCGGCGAACAGAGCCCGGATATCTGGATGGGAGTGAGCCAGGCGACTGATTCCCAGCGGCAGGAACTTGGCGCGGGCGATCAGGGCCTCATGTTCGGATACGCCTGCACAGAAACCGCTGAACTTATGCCCCTTCCCATCGCGATCGCGCACGCGCTCACCCAACGTCTCTCACAGGCCCGCAAAGAGAACTTCATTGAGGGCTTGCGCCCGGACGGCAAAGCGCAAGTGACGATCGGCTATGACGGGGACGTTCCCGTCAAGGTCGACACAGTTGTCGTATCGAGCCAGCATCACGAGGACCTCGAAACTGGGGCGCTGCGCGAAGAGATTACGCGGCACATCATCACACCCGTGCTTGCGCGTTTTGATCTCGACTCGTCGAATTACCGCACGCACATTAATCCCACGGGGCGGTTTGAGATTGGCGGCCCAAAGGGCGATGCGGGCTTGACTGGTCGCAAAATCATCGTCGACACCTATGGCGGGATGGCCCGCCACGGCGGTGGCGCATTTTCTGGGAAAGACCCCTCGAAAGTGGACAGATCAGCTGCATACGCCCTGCGCTGGGTTGCGAAGAATGTGGTGGCAGCAGGGCTTGCGACCCGCTGTGAGGTGCAGGTCGCGTATGCCATTGGTGTCGCAGAGCCGGTTGGTCTTTATGTGGAGACCTTCGGGACTCACACGGTCGATCCGGAACGCATCATCGCCGCCATCCGCGAGGTCTTTGACTTGAGGCCCTCAGCGATCATCACGGATCTCGATTTGCGACGCCCGATCTACCGTCCCACAGCAGCCTACGGTCACTTTGGGCGAGAGCTGCCGGAGTTCACATGGGAGCGGACCGACCGCGCGGCGGCCTTGGCGGCCGCCGTCTAGGGCACGCACCGTGTTTGCGCGGGTGGTCATCGACAGCCCGTTACCGCACCTCGACCGGCCCTTCGACTACGCGATTCCGGAGGCCCTCACCGCTGTTGAGGTCGGCACGAGAGTTCGGGTGCCGTTCCACGGACGCCTCACTTCAGGGCTCGTCGTGGACGTGGTCGACGGCGTCTCGCCCCACGCCGTCAAAGCAATCAAGTCTGCTGCCCGGATCCCGTCGCTTGATCCGGTGGCGATCGACCTCGCACGGGAGATTGCTGCCCGCTACGGTGGCTCGCTATGGGACGTCATTCGGCTCATGGCGGTGCCACGGGCTGCCTCCGTTGAGGCCTTTGCGTGGAATGAGTGGACGCGTCACGCGCCGATGGGCGAGGCCGTATCTCGCCTTGCCGCATACGCACAGGGTCTCGGTCTCCCGACACTGACTGGCGAACGCGGCGTCTGGGCCGCGACGCACACGGGCCGGCGGGTGTTGCCTGCGGACGCCATCATCGGTGCGGCGCTTGCCGCGGTCGACGACGGTGGCAGCGCCGTGATCGTCGCACCCGACGCGCGAGCGGTCGACGCACTTCTCGGCGCCGCTCGCGGTGCGGGCTTGAAGCGGTGGACAGCACGTCACGGCGGCGAGGTCGCGGTCCTTGCCGCCGAGGACGGCCCGCATGTGAGGTACGGCTCGTTCCTCGCCGCCCAACGTGGGATCGCGCCTCTCGTCATTGGGACGCGAAATGCGGCATGGACGCCAGTGCCTCACTTGCGTCACATGAGCGTCTGGGACGAGGCGAGTGCTCTCATGCAGGAGCCGCGGGCGCCCTATCCGCACGCTCGGACTGTCGCGGCAATGCGCTCTCAGTTGTCTGGTTGCTCTTTGCTCATCGCGGGCCATGTGCTCAGTGCCGACGCTGTCGCGCTTGTCGAACATGACTTCGCAACGCGAGTGGAGGCATCCGCTGAGCGCCAGGCACTGTCCCGAATCGAGATTGTGGGGGAGGAGAGCAGGCAAGCTTACGGTGGTGGTGGACGACACTGGATGCCACCAAACGTGTGGAAGCCCCTCATCGAAGCCGCACGGGACGACATCGCCGCCGTTCTCGTGCCGCAGGGGGGTTATGCCCAAGGCCTTGCGTGTGCCCGATGCGATGCGTGGGCCGAGTGCCCCACGTGCGGCGGTGATCTCAGCACGACCGGACCAACGGCTACCCCCCGCTGTCGTGATTGCGGCACGGAAGCACCCGGCTGGCACTGCCCCGAATGCAGGGGATACCGCGTGCGGCCTGTGGGACTCGGCGTATCCCGGCTTGCGGCTCAATTGCGCCGTATGGCGAGCGGGGTGCCGGTTGTCGAATCGTCAGGTGCAACTGGCACTGTCGCCGATCACGGGCCATCGAAAGGTCTGGTGGTCGCCACTCCTGGAGCGCTCCCAGCCGTCGTCGATGGCTATGTGCACTGCGCGATCGTCGGCGCACGGGTGAATGTGTCCGAAGGTCTCGGAGCCGAGGTGCAGGCTGTTCGTCGCTGGCTCAACGCTGCCGCATTGGTGCGCTCGCGTGCGGAAGGCGGCCACGTACACATTGTCGGAGACCTTCCACAGCACGTTCGAACAGCGCTGATCGCCTGGGACGGGTGGGATCTCGGCGCGCGAGACTTGGCGCAGAGAACGGAACTCGGTTTGCCGCCCCATCGGCGCGCGCTCCGCCTTGACGGTGGGGCCGACGCCATCGACGAGGCACTCGCCGCGTGTGCCGATGCCCCGATTGACGTGTCGCGCGACGGCGACGGGGCGTGGCTCCTCACTACTCGGGGTGTCATGCCGCAAGTGGTCGCCGCGATACGGTCCGTCGCAATCGAGAGATCGCGTGCATCGGCGCCGGCACTGTTCATGCGGGTCGACGCTGTGCCGGGAATGCGCGGCTAGGCAACCGCGGCGTCGGAGCCATCCTCCGCGCCTACGATGGACGGCATGCGCTTGATCTTCGCTGGCACGCCAGACGTTGCTGTCCCATCGTTACGCGCACTCGTCGATGCGGGCCATGAGATAGCGCTTGTGGTCACTCAGCCAGACGCGCGGGGCAAGAGGGGATCGGACACTCACCCCAGCCCGGTGAAAGAAGCGGCGCTCGAACTCGGTTTGCCTGTCGCCACGCCGATCAAGGCGTCGGACCCTCAGTTTGTCGAAACCGTAAGGGCGCTTGACGCGGACGCGGCGGGAGTGGTCGCCTACGGGCAGATTCTGCGCCAGCCACTTCTCGATGCTGTCGCTCATGGGTGGGTCAACCTCCACTTCTCGGTCCTCCCTGCGTGGCGTGGCGCGGCGCCTGTCCAGCGAGCGATCGAGGCTGGAGACGATGTCACTGGCGCCTCGACATTCATCATTGATAAGGGCCTCGATACGGGCCCGGTCATCGGCCAATTGACCGAGACCATTAGGCCCCGTGACACAGCTGGGGAGTTGCTCGAACGCCTTGCCATGGCGGGAGCGCCGCTCTTGCGCGATTCTCTCGAGGCGCTCGTCAGTGGCCGGGCTCGCCCTGTTGCCCAAGGCGAGGATGGCGTGAGCCACGCCGCAAAACTCACCAAGGACGGCGCGTCGGTGAGGTGGGACCTGCCCGCACATGTCATTGATCGCCACATCCGTGCGCACACACCTGCTCCCGGCGCATGGACGACACTTCCTGACGGTTCTGCCGCAAAACTTGGCCCCGTTGAACCAGTTGAAGCGCCGACAACGACGCCAGGCGTCATCAGCGCAGCTGGTGGCGATGTGGTGGTGGGCACAGGCACAGTCCCGGTGCGCCTCACCACCATTCAGCCCGCCGGCAAGCGAGAGATTCGCGCCGCCGATTGGTGGCGCGGCGCGCGCTGGCCCGACGGCGCGCAGTTGGGTGAGGCATGACAGACGCTGCTCGGCTGGCTGCTCTTGACTGTGTCATGGCGGTGACACGTGAGGATGCGTACGCGAATCTCGCATTGCCAGCCATTGTGAAACGCCGGAAGCTCGCAGGACGAGACGCCGGTTTCGCCACTGAGCTCGCGTACGGGTCACTGAGGATGCAGGGCTTCTATGACGCGGTCATCGCTGCCGCAGCGCGCCGCGATCCGATGAGTCTCGACCCCGTCGTACGCGGCGTGCTCTGGCTCGGCGCCCACCAGGCACTCACAATGAATACACCAGCTCACGCGGCCGTGTCCGAGACTGTTGATCTTGCCGTCGCGAGCGGAGCGCGCAAGGCGAGGGGCTTCGTCAATGCGGTGATGCGCCGTATCACCGAGCGGAGCCGTGAGGCGTGGCAGTTGCGGGTCGCGCCGGGAAACAGTCGCGAGTCGATCGCAACACGGACCTCGCACCCGGTATGGATTGTCAAGGAGATCGAACGCTCCCTTGGTGCGCGCGGACGAGGAAGTGAACTCGAAGCGCTCCTTGAGGCTCACAACTCTCCTGCACGCGTCACCTTGACGGCACGGCCAGGTCTCATCAGCCGCGATGAGCTCGTCGCGGAGTCGGGCGGCATCCCCACCCGGCTATCGCCCTTTGCGGTGACGGCACCCGGTGGTGACGTGGCGCATCTGCCATCTGTCGCGGCAGGGTCAGCCGGTGTCCAGGACGAGGGCTCCCAACTGGCGGCCATCGCGTTGACGTCATCGGCAGCTCGCGCGTTTGCCGACAACGAGCGCTGGCTCGACATGTGCGCAGGGCCTGGCGGCAAGACCGCGCTCCTCGGTGCCATCGCGGCGAGCCGCGGCGCGTCCGTGGACGCTCTCGAACTCCACGAACACCGGGCCGAACTCGTGCGCAGCAGCATCCGCGCGGTGCCAGGCGGGGTTGTCCGAGTGCACCACCAGGACGCCCTCACGTGGAATGACGGACGATACGATCGCATCCTTCTCGATGCGCCTTGCACAGGTCTCGGCGCGCTGAGACGAAGGCCCGAAGCACGGTGGCGGCGCACCGAGGACGATCTGGCGGAACTAACCCAGCTGCAGCGTCGGCTGCTTTCAAAAGCAAGGGAACTGCTTTCACCGGGGGGACTGATCGCATATGTCACCTGCTCGCCAGTGCTAGCCGAGACGCGGGACATAGTCGAGCAATCAGGACTCGCACCTCTCGACGCGCGGCACGCGCTCGCTGAGGTGACCGGCACTGAGGCATCCGAATGGGGAGATGACACCGATGTCCAGTTGTGGACTCATGAGCACGGCACGGACTCGATGTACATCGCGCTCCTTTGCGACCGCGAGCGGGACTAGGTTGTCGCTATGAGCATTCGCATCGCTCCCTCGATCTTGTCCGCAGACTTTGCACGGCTTGAGTCCGAGATTCTGGACGTCCAGAGTGCCGACCTTCTCCACGTGGATGTGATGGACGGCCACTTTGTTCCCAATCTCACGCTGGGGCTTCCCGTGGTGCGGCGAATCGCTGAGGTGTCGCCCCTCCCTCTCGACGTCCATCTCATGATTGAGGACCCTGACCATTGGGCGCCGCGATACGCGGAGTTGGGCGCGACTTCGGTCACCTTCCACGTCGAGGCTGCGGCCCACCCCAAGATGATTGCGAGCGATATCCGCTCGACGGGCGCCCGTGCGGCTGTCGCCATCAAACCGGGTACCGGCGTCGATGCGGTCCTTGATCTCATTGGTCACGTGGACATGGTCCTCGTCATGACGGTTGAACCAGGCTTTGGTGGCCAGGAGTTCATGGAGGAGACCCTGCCAAAGCTGGGAGAGCTCCGTGAGGCCGCCCGCTCCGCCGGCACCGATATCTGGCTTGAGGTCGATGGTGGCATCAACGAGGCCACGGCTCCGCTTGCGGTTCGCGCTGGTGCAGACACCCTCGTGGCCGGTTCTGCGGTCTACGGATACGAGGACCGCGCCGACGCGATTGCCGCTTTGCGCGCGGCGGTGGGTTGACGGTGGCACCGCGGCTTTCTCCTCATGAGGCGATGGACCGTGCCGTATCGCTCGCGGCACGGGGGCCGGCCTACGGACCCAATCCTCGCGTCGGTGCTGTCCTCACCGACAAAGACGGCGCCGTCTTGGGTGAAGGTTTCCACGAAGGCGCTGGCACGCCCCATGCAGAGGTCGCCGCAATCGCCGACGCTCAGGCACGAGGGGCGCAGCTTGCGGGGGCAATCGCCTACGTCACGCTCGAACCGTGTCATCACTCCGGTCGCACGGGCCCCTGCAGCAAAGCCCTCGCTCAGGTTGGCGTTGAGCGCGTGCGCTATGCCGTCGAGGACCCCAACCCACAGGCGACGGGCGGTGGCACCGCTCTGCGCGAGTGGGGCATTGACGCAGCATTGACGCCACACATTGGGGCTGCGGAACTCAATTCCCGATGGTTGACGGCAATGCGGCTCGGCCGCCCGTATGTCATCGCGAAATGGGCGCAAACCCTTGACGGGTTTATCGCAGCTCAAGACGGGAGCAGCTTCTGGATTACCGGCGAAGTCGCACGCAACCACGCGCACGGCGTTCGCGAGCAGGTTGACGCTTTGCTCGTGGGCACGGGCACGGTCTTGGCCGATGACCCAGAGCTCAGTGCGCGTCCCGAAGGTGTGTTGGCGCCGCATCAGCCGCTTCGCGTCGTCATGGGAATGCGCGAGACGACGGGTGCGCGCGTATGGCGAGACTCCAATGCCGTTCACCTCGCCACGCATAGTCCCGCTGATGCACTTTCCGCCTTGTGGTCGCGAGATGTTCGCACCGTCGTCGTGGAAGGCGGCGGTGAGGTGTTGACCGCGTTCATTGATAATGGACTCGTCAACGAAATCAATATCTACATCGCCCCCGCATTGCTGGGCGATGGCTTGAGGGCCGTCCGCGGCCTTGGAATCACCACCATGGCGGACGTGTTGAGGGCGAAGAGAGTGGCGTCGACCGCTCTGGGGCCGGATACGCTGGTGACGGCCCTGCTCGGGAAGGAATAACTGGTGTTTACCGGCATCGTTGAATCCGTCGGAACCGTCACGGCCGTTGCCGACCACGGTGCACAAGCTCAACTTTCGATCCAGTCACCCGGCTTCGGCGATGACTTCACGTACGGTGAGTCAATCGCGGTCAACGGCGTGTGCCTCACCGTCGCCAAGCACAGTGGTGACACCTGGATCGCCGACGTGATGAAAGTGACCCGTGATACCTCGACGCTCGGCGCCGTCACTCCCGGCACGCGGGTGAACCTTGAGCGGGCGCTCCGGGCCGACGCTCGATTGGGTGGTCACCTCATGCAAGGCCACGTCGACGGAGTCGCCACTCTCGTTGCACGCGACAGCCAGCCTGATTGGGACGATCTCACCTTCGAATTGCCACAGCATCTGCTGCGGTACGTGGTGCTCAAAGGCTCAATTGCTCTCAACGGGGTGTCGCTTACCGTCGCCGCTCTTGACGGTGACAAGGCGACTGTGTCACTCATTCCTACGACGCTCGCGGAGACCACCTTTGGGGCAATGGACGTGGGGGAGCGGGCCAATGTCGAGGTTGACGTCATCGCCAAGTACGTTGAGCGCATGGTGGTGAGACGGGTGTGACGATGGATCCGATTGCCCTTGTGGAACAGGCACTCAAGGACCTTGCCGAAGGCAAGCCCGTCCTCGTGAGCGATAGTCGCGACCGTGAGAACGAGGCCGACTTCATCATGGCCGCCCAGACCGCCACCGTCGAATGGGTCGCGTGGGGCATTCGCCACTCGAGTGGCTATTTGTGTGCGCCGATGCCGAGCTCGAAGGCCGATGCACTCAAGCTGCCGCTCATGGTGCCGCGCAGCCAGGACCCGCGTCGCACGGCCTATACAGTGTCGGTCGACGCCGCGAGCGGAATTACGACGGGCATCTCCGCGGCGGACCGGCACCGCACCATCGAACTGCTGGCGAAGCCCGATGCCTCACCCGACGATTTCATCCGACCCGGGCATGTTTTGCCATTGCGGGCTGTTGCAGGAGGTGTCCTTCATCGACCCGGACACACTGAGGCCGCCGTTGACCTGTGTCGCTTGGCTGGCCTGGAGCCCGTAGGCGTCATTGCGGAACTTGTCAACGACGACGGCACCATGATGCGCAGGGGCGATGCTACGTCTCTTGCCTCCAAGGAGGGGCTCACGCTCATGACCATCGCCGACCTCATTCACTATCGACGCGCGAAGAACGACCTTCCTGCCCCCGTGGAGCCCCAGCCAAATCGGGTCCTCATGGAAGGAGAGGCGCGCCTCCCAACTGCCTACGGCGAGTTCACTCTTCGTGGCTATCGGGATGCGCGCACCGGTGATGAGCATGTCGCATTGATCCATCCCGGTCCTGCGGGGTCGACGCCCGTCGTTCGGGTCCACTCAGAGTGCTTGACTGGCGACGCATTCGGCTCTTTGCGTTGCGAATGCGGCCCGCAGCTGCACACCGCGATGGAGCGTGTGGCTCAAGAGGGCGGGGCCGTGGTGTACCTGCAAGGTCACGAGGGCCGCGGCATCGGCATCGTGTCGAAGATCCAGGCCTATGCACTTCAGGATCAGGGTAGGGACACCGTTGACGCGAACACTGACTTGGGCTTGCCGGTTGATCGGCGCGAGTACGGTGCGGCGGCGGCGATTCTTGAGGATCTTGGTCTCACGACTGTCCGCTTGATGACGAACAATCCGGCAAAGGTGGAGGGACTGCGCGCTTCCGGCATTTCGGTTGAGGAGCGGATCCCGCTTCACGTCGGTCTCCACCCGGAGAACGCGGCATACCGTCGCACCAAGATCGAACGTATGGGACATCTGTTGGAGGAAACTGAATGAGCGGCGCTGGGGCACCAACCATCACGGTCGACGGCTCGGGCATCACTGTGGACGTCGTTGCCGCACAGTGGCACACAGAGGTGATGGACGGCCTTGTCGCGGGCGCATTGCGTGCCATTGACAAGGCAGGCGCGACCGCGCGAGTGCTACGCGTACCGGGGGCATTCGAGCTCCCCGTCGTTGCCGAGGCATTGGCGCGAGGCGGATCTCGCGTGATCGTCTGCCTTGGCGTGGTGGTCAAGGGTTCAACTCCGCATTTTGAGTACGTGTGCGATGCGGTGACCCGGGGCCTGACCGATGTGGCGCGCGTGCATGCCGTGCCAGTCGGCTTTGGCGTTCTCACCACAGATAACGATGACCAGGCGCTCGATCGGGCCGGCCTGCCCGGATCGCGCGAGGACAAGGGCGCCGAGGCGGTCGAGGCAGCGCTAGCCACCTACGCGGTTCTGAGGGAGATCGGCGCGCGTGCCTTGGACTGAGGCCCCTTGACGCCCACTAGGCTGGCCGCGTGACGTCTTTCAACGACTTGTACGACTTGCTGTCAGAACGCGCCGTGACTCGCCCCGAGAACTCGGGGACCGTCCGTCTGCTTGACGCTGGCGTGCATGCCATTGGAAAAAAGCTCGTCGAAGAGGCAGCCGAGGCATGGATGGCGGCCGAGTTCCAGAGCGATGAGGAGTGCGCCGAGGAGATATCTCAGCTTCTCTATCACGCTCAAGTGTTGATGGTCGCCAAGGGCATCACACTTGCCGATGTCGAAAAGTACTTGTGAGGGCACTGTGCTGCGTATCGCCGTACCCAACAAAGGGTCTCTTTCAGAGCCAGCAATCCAGTTGCTGACCGAGGCAGGCTACAAACAGCGTCGCGATATGCGAGAACTTGTCCTCACGGACGCGCGCAATGACGTTGAGTTCTTCTTCCTGCGCCCGCGAGATGTCGCGGTGTACGTCGGTTCAGGCACCGTACAAGCCGGCATCACGGGCCGCGACCTCCTGCTCGACTCCGGCGCCGCTGCCACTGAGGTTCTCGAGTTGGGCTTTGGTGGCTCAACCTTCCGGTATGCGGCTCCCGCCTCAGAGATCACATCGATCCAACAGCTTGAGGGGAAGCGAGTTGCCACCTCGTACGAACACCTTGTCGACGCGCACCTGAGGTCTTTTGGCATCGAGGCAGAAGTGGTGCGGCTTGACGGTGCCGTCGAGTCGTCAGTGCGTTTGGGAGTGGCCGACGCTGTGGCGGACGTGGTCTCGACGGGTTCCACGCTGCGCGCCGCAGGTCTTGAGGTCTTCGGTGAGCCTTTGCTCAAGTCTGAAGCGATTCTGGTCCGTGCGAATAGCGTGCCGGAGTCGACGGTGGCTGTCCTTGTGGCGCGGCTGCGTGGGGTCTTGATGGCGAGGCAGTACGTGCTCGTCGACTACCACGTACCTGATGACAAGCTTGAGGAGGCCGTGGCGATCACGCCTGGCATCGAAGCGCCGACAATCAATCCGTTGCACCACTCCGCCTGGCAAGCGGTCCGTGTCATGGTGCCTCGAGTCGAAATGAACCACGTGATGGATGAGCTGTACGCCGTGGGTGCGAGGGCAATCCTGACGACTGAGCTGCTCGCCGTGAGGGTCTGAATGGCAATCGATCCGGCCGAGCGGCTGCTCAACCTGATCATCGCCCTCACACACGCGCGGGTACGAATGACGCGCGCTCAGATCCGCTCATCGGTTGCCGGATATGCACCGCCAAGTCCAGGTCGGACCGAGGATGAGGCGCGCCGGGAGGACGCCGCCTTTGAACGGATGTTTGAACGCGACAAGGACGAGTTGCGGCGCATCGGCATCCCACTCAAGACAGTCGTGGACCCGACACACGGCGACGAGATCGGTTACAAGATCGACGCATCTGACGCCGCGATGCCTGACATTGAGTTCACGCCGGCGGAGGTTGCTGCGCTCGCCATGGCTCGTGAGTATTGGCAAGGAGCAACACTGGGGCCCGACGCAAACCAGGGATTGACGAAGGTCGCGTCCACTGCGGCCACTGCACCTCGATCGCCGCTTGGACTCGGGGCCCGTGCGACGTCGCTCTCGGACGCGACAGCGGTAATCGCTGAGGCCCGTGCACGGCGCCAGGTCGTCGAGTTTGAGTACACATCGGAGTCAACGGGCCACGCGACGCGCACTGTTGAACCGTGGCATTTGCTCCTGCGGGGCGGCGCCGAGTATCTCGTCGGCTTTGATCGTGGCAAGCAAGCCGCGCGCACCTTCCGTTTGCGGCGCATCCATGGGGACGTTCGCGCGGTTGGGCCTGAGTCCGCATACGAGATTCCCGAATCGATCCCCACCCAGGGTTCTTCGCCCGCGCCAATCAAGATTGCGCGTGTTGGCGTTCGCCCAGAAGCCGGACACGTGTTTCGGGAGCGAGGCACACTCGTGGGAACCGATGGCGACTGGGATGTTCTCGACGTCGAGTTCCGGTACCCGGATCAGATTCGCGATGCAGTGCTCGCCTTGGGCGGACGGGCGCGCGTTCTCGATCCCGCAGAGATAGCCGACGATGTGGCCGCCTATGCACAGGCCGCACTCTTGGCAGCGCGTGCCTCGGAGGAAGGAGGCGACGATGGCTGAGAGAACTCCGGCACGCGTGACGCGACTCCTCGGGATCATCACGTACCTCGAGCATCACGACGAGGACACGGTGACCCGCCTTGCCGAACATTTTGGCGTGAGTGAGGCACAGATTCACAAGGACGTGATGACGCTGTGGGTGACGGGGACGCCCGGTTACCTCCACGACAACCTCATCGACTTCGATGCCGACGCCTTCGATCGCGGCATTGTTCGCCTGCGAGATTCGCAAGGGGTGAGCCAGGTTCGGCTTTCGCCACGTGAGGCAGTCGCGCTCATCGGTGCGCTGTCGACCGTTGCGGCCTCCGGGGTTGCACCTGACGCCGTGAGCACCGCTCTCGACAAGCTCGTCACCGCGGTCGGCGACGGTGAGGCCGTGCGTTCTGTCGCGCTCGGCACTCCCGATCCGGATCTCGTCGCGACGCTCCGCAGTGCGATCGACGGGCGCCACGTCGTTGATCTCGTTTACGTAGACGCGAGCGATCAACGCACCGAACGGACGATTGAGCCGCACCGGCTTGTCGTCATCGACGGCGTCACGTATGTCGAGTGCTGGTGCAGGCGCGCACAGGATTACCGGACTCTGCGACTGGACCGCATTCGGTCTGCCGTCAAAGGCGCGGACGCTGTTGAGACGGAGCCCGATACAACGGGTGGGTTCTCGCTCGTGCCCCAATTCGAGGCTGCCATCACTGCGGCGCGAGCGGCACGGTGGCTTCTTGACACGTTCCCTGGCGTTCACGTGGAAGACGACGGCGACACGGTGACGGCACGATTTGGCGTCGCCGATGCGCGCGTCATCGCCGGACAGTTGTTGGCGATCGGCCCCCATATACGCAGAATCGAGCCCGCTGCGCTTGCTCGTGAGGTGGCGGCGCAAGCGCAAGCTGTCGCGCACGCGCAGGCCTAGACTTGGGTGACCTACCCGGGAGGAGACGTTCGTCATGAAGCCATGGCACATCGTCGTTGTGCTGATCGTCGTGCTTGTGCTGTTTGGCGCGCCAAAGTTGCCCGAGTTCGCGCGTAACCTCGGCAAGTCATTGCGCATCCTCAAGGAAGAGACGAAGTCGCTCACCTCCGATGAGTCCGATGCGAAGACTCCGGCCGACGATGAGCGCAAGGATTCGTAAACGCTCTCGCCGCGGACATGACGTCCGCATGCCGTTGAGGGAGCATCTGGCGGAGCTGCGTAATCGCCTCCTGCTCGTCCTGCTCGGCATTGTCGCGGGCGCGATCGGTGGCTGGTTTCTTTTTGACCCAACGTTCAATGCGCTCCAACAACCCCTCATCGATATCGCGGAGCGGGACAACGCACTTGTCACCGTCAATTTTGCGGGAGTCGCATCCGCACTCGACATGCGACTCAAGGTGTCGCTCTTCCTCGGACTCATCATCAGCTCGCCCTGGTGGCTTTACCAGACTTGGGCGTTCATTGCACCCGGTCTCACTGGCAAGGAACGCCGCTACACCGTCGGCTTTCTCGCGTCGTCAATTCCACTTTTTCTCCTCGGCGTCGGTGCTGCCTGGCTCATGTTTCCGCACGCGGTGACGATCCTCACTGACTTCCGACCCGATGACACCGCTCAACTTCTCGATGCACAGCTGTATCTCACCTTTGCGATGCGGCTCCTCGTTGCCTTTGGTCTCGCATTCGTTTTCCCCGTGGTGATGGTGGCGCTGACCTGGCTCGGCGTTGTCGGCACGTCGGTGTGGCTCAAAGGATGGCGTTGGGCCGTTCTGCTCATCTTCATCTTCACCGCGATCATGACCCCCACGCCTGACGGCATCATGATGACGATCATGGCGATCCCGATCATCGCCCTGTACTTTGGCGGCATTGGAATCGGCGCCCTAGGCGTTCGTCGACGCGCAAGGGAGCGTGCGTGAGCAGGGTAGGAGTGATCACCAACCCCACCTCCGGGTCGGGGAGGGGAATGGCCTGGGGGCATCAAGCACTTGCGGAGCTCGCCGCTCGGGGCCATCAGATCAACAACCTTTCCCGTGGTTCGTGGGAGGCGTCGTATGAGGCGGCGGTGCGCGAACGACGTCACCTTGATGCGCTCGTGGTTGTGGGCGGCGACGGCATGGTTCACCTGGGGCTCCAAGTCTGTGCCGAGAAGAAGCTGCCACTTGGCATCGTCGCTGCGGGATCGGGGGATGACATCGCTCAGACTCTCGGCCTTCCGCACCACGATATCCCCGCAGCCATCGATCGCATTGACGCAGGTCTAGCCGGGGATATCCTCGAGATCGACCTTGGCAAGATCTCAGGAAAGAGCGTGGAGAAACCCGCATCACCTCGTTACTTTGGCGCGGTGTTGTCCGCCGGAGTTGATGCCGCTGTCGCCGCATATGCGCGTCGGATAACGCGACCGCGCGGGCCCGCGAAGTACAAGGTGGCGACTGCGCGCGAACTCATGCGTTTCAAGCCCTACGCCGTGACAGTGAACGCCGATGGGCGCGAGTGGACACAGTTGTGCACCCTTGTTGCTGTGGCGAATGCGCCAATCTTTGGCGGGGGCCTGCGGATCTCACCAGATTCCTCGGTGACCGACGGCAAACTCGAACTTGTCCTCGCGCATGCGCTGTCGCGACGCGATATCGTGCGCCTGTTTCCCAAACTGAACGATGGATCCCATGCGGCCGATCCGCGCATCTCGTTTGTCAAGGTGGACAAGGTCACCATCGCTCAAGGAGAAGGCGGCGCGACCTTGCCACCCGCCTTCGCAGACGGCGAGCTTGTAGGCGGTGAGCCCATCACCGTGGAAGTGGTGCCGCGCGCACTGCGAGTTCTCGGTGCACGGACGGGTTAGATTGACTCGGTGACAAGTCCCGCCGAGAGATATGCAGCGTCGCGCAGGCGCGCCAGCATCCCCGAGCTTGCTGATTTCGAAGCCTCCTTGTCGTTTCCTCTTGATCCCTTTCAAAAGGAGGGATGCGAAGCCGTCGCGAGAGGCCATTCGGTACTGGTCGCGGCGCCTACCGGCGCTGGCAAGACGGTGGTGGGGGAGTTTGCCGTCGCTCATGCGCACCAGCGGGGCCTCAAGGCGTTCTACACGACCCCCATCAAGGCCCTGAGCAACCAGAAGTTCTCCGATCTGCGGGCCGCCTACGGCCCCGATGCCGTCGGGCTTCTCACGGGCGATACGTCGATCAATCCGCACGCCGACATCGTCGTCATGACCACCGAAGTGCTCCGGAACATGATCTACGCGGGCTCGCGCGATCTCGATCAGCTTGGGGTTGTGGTGCTGGACGAGGTGCACTACCTCGCAGACCGATTCAGAGGATCGGTGTGGGAGGAAGTGATTGTGCATGTCGGTGCCGCGACGTCCATCGTCGCGCTCTCCGCGACGGTGTCAAATGCGGAAGAGTTTGGTGCCTGGCTCACGGAGGTGCGAGGAGACACGCGCGTCATCGTCAGTGAGATCCGCCCCGTCCCACTGTGGCCCCATGTGCTCATCAGAGAAGGTCTCTTCGATCTCTACGCACCTGAGACGGACCCGAACAATGATCCGGGCACACCGCGGCTCAACCCCGAACTCGAAGCAGTCGTCAAGAGAGCACGTCAATGGGAGGGGGATGACCGCTCACGACGCTCGTCGTACCGGCCGGCTCGGGGATCGTCACGGCCTCGCGTACGAAGAGCTCCGCCGCGATTCGCGGTCGTCGATCAACTCGACCGCAACGGGCTGTTGCCCGCTATCGTCTTCATCTTCTCTCGCGCTGGGTGCGAGGACGCCGTGGACCAGGTGCGTGCTGCAGGCACCGTGCTCACCACCGACGATGAGCGGACGCGCATTCGCGAGCTTGTCGAGGCTCGCTGCGCTGGCCTGCCCCCTGAGGACCTTGGCCCCTTGGGCTTCAACCACTGGCGTGACCACCTTGAAGCGGGCATTGCCGCCCACCACGCGGGCATGATCCCATTGTTCAAAGAGGTCGTGGAGGAGCTCTTCGCCGCCGGGCTCATCAAGGTGGTCTACGCCACCGAGACCCTTGCGCTCGGCATCAATATGCCGGCCCGCTCGGTTGTGCTCGAGAAGCTCGTGAAGTGGGACGGCCAGGGACACAAGGACCTGACAGCGGGGGAGTACACGCAGCTGACTGGCCGCGCCGGTCGTCGTGGCATCGACGTCGAGGGACATGCAGTAGTCGTCGAACACCCGGGTTTTGATGCGGCACAGCTTGCCCGCCTCGCGTCGCGGCGCACTTACCCGCTCATGTCGTCGTTTCAGCCGACCTACAACATGGCGATCAACCTCGTCGCCACGTCGGGCGTGGCCCGCGCGCGCGAAGTCTTGGAGATGTCATTCGCACAGTTCCAGGCGGATCAAGCCGTCGTTGGCAAAGCGAAGAGGGTGCGTGAACTCGAGGCATCTCTCGAAGGCTTCCGCGGTGCTTTTGAGTGCAGCAAAGGGGACTTTCACGAGTATGCCCTTTTGCGAGAGCGCTTGTCGCGGGCGGAGAAAGACGCGTCAAAAGCCGCCACACGGGCTCGGCGGGAGGCGACCGCGTCTCAATTGAGCGGATTGCGGCGGGGTGATCTCGTGCGCATTGGAGGGGGACGCCGCTCAGGTTTTGCCGTGGTCGTTGCACCCGATGATGACCCACGAGCACCACGGCCCACGGTGGTCAACGACGCGGGCCGCGTGTTGCGGCTGTCCCTCGCCGATTTGCCGATGGGGGTCGAAGCCGTGGGACGGATGAGCCTTCCCAAGCACGTCAACACCAAAGACGTCCGCACGCGCAAGGACCTCGGTGCAGCGGTTGCAGCTGAAGGCAAGGTGGCGCGAGCCGCCGCGCGACACGCACGCGAACCGGCCTCGGCGAATCGTACCGAGGCGGACGCACTGCGAAGCGCGATGCGATCTCATCCCTGTCACGCATGCCCCGATCGCGAGGACCACGCCCGCTGGGCTGAACGCTACTTCCGCACGCTTCGCGACAAGGACAAGCTCGCGGGCGAAATCCACCGGGCTACTGGATCGATCGCCGCTGTATTTGACCGCCGATGCCACGTCCTTCGTCAGTACGGCTACCTGGAAGGCGAGGGGGATGACACCCGGGTGGCTCCCGCCGGCACCATGTTGCGCACCCTGTACGCGGAGAACGATCTCGTCATTGCCGAATGCCTGAGACGCGGCACGTGGTCCTCGCTCACGCCGCCCGCCCTTGCTGCGGTCGTCTCGTCCTTGCTCTATTCAGCACGTCGGGACGATGGCGAACGCCAACCCCGCATTCCCGGCGGGCCAACGGGCGTCCTGGGTCAGGCCTTGCGGCAGACGCAGCGCATCTGGGCAGAGATTGACGATGCTCACAAAGAGCGCCAGCTCCCTGCGCTGCCAGCACCGCATTGGGGCCTCGTCCACGCCATCCATGGATGGACCCAGGGCAAAGGGCTCGACACTGTGCTCAGTGGCGCCGAGATCGCTCCCGGCGACATGGTTCGGTGGTGCAAGCAGGTAATCGACGCGCTCGATCAGATCGTGTCTGTGGCACCCGCCGAGGCGCTCCAAGAGCGCGCCACAGCCGCCATCACGGCGATGCGGCGCGGTGTCGTGGCGTACTGAGCGCACCGCGTAGGCTGATCGCGTGTCGAGCGTTCGTCGTGCCCTTCTCGCTGTGGTGGGCGGGCTCGTTCTCTTTACGGCTTTCCCCGACATCGGCTGTTGGTTGGCCGCACCAGTGGCGGTGGCGATCCTCGTCTTCAGCGTGCGCGGCGCCTCGGGGCGCGCCGCATTGCTGCGGGGCTGGCTCTTTGGCGTTGCCTTCTTTTTGCCTCACTTGTGGTGGGCGTACGTTGCCGTCGGGCCGGTCCCGTGGATCGCGTTGTCGGCGGCAGAAGCTCTCGCGATCGGTCTTGCCACTTTCGCTTACGCGCGACTCGTGCGTTCTCCTCGCCTGAACGCTGCACTCTGGGCGGAGCCCCTCGTATTTGCCGCTTTATGGGTGGGTGGAGAGCAACTCCGATCGGTCGCGCCTTTTGGCGGGTTCCCGTGGGGCAGGATTGCATTTGCCACGGCCGACGCTCCCATTGCCCGCTTTGCCTGGCTTGGGGGCACTCCGCTCGTCTCGCTCATCACTGTGCTGCTCGGCGCCGCTCTGGGTGCCGCCGTCATCGCAATGCGCCAACGCCGTCCGCTGTTTGCCTTGAGCGCCCCCGTCCTTGTCATCGTCGTCGCTCTTATACCCATCGGGCTGCCGCTCGATGCGCGGCCGGAGTCCGGCACCCTGAGCGTGGCGTGGGCGCAAGGGAATCTTGCCGACCGCGGTCTCGATTCTTTCGACCGTGCTCGGGAGGTCACGCGCAACCACCTCGACGCAACGCTCTCTTTGGCGGCGGCGCAGCCGGATGCGGGAGTGGACCTCCTCATCTGGCCCGAGAACTCATCGGATATTGACCCGCGCGTCGATGCACAAACCGCCGCAGACGTGACAGCGGCGGCGCAAGCGTTCGGTGCGCCGTTATTGCTCGGCACCAACGATTACAGCCCTGCGGACGGCCGTTACAACGTGTCACTCGTGTGGTTGCCAACGGGTGCGCCGCTCGAAGGCGCCGAGTACCGCAAGCAGGTTCCTGCCGCTTTTGCTGAGTACGTGCCGATGCGCGATATCGCACGGTTCTTCTCGGAAGAGGTGGACCGTGTGACGTCTGAGGTGTTGCCAGGGGAGTTCCCCGCTCGCGTCGCGATCCCGATTGCCTCTTTGCAACGCGACGTTGTCGTGGGCCCCATCATCTGTTTTGAAGTCGCTTACGACTGGGTGGCGCGCCAAGCAGTTCGGGAAGGCGCTGAGTTCCTTGCAGTACAGACCAACAACGCGACCTTCGGTGCGACTGCTGAAAGCACGCAGCAACTTGCGATGTCACGTCTGCGTGCAATCGAGACCGGCAGAGCCACGCTCCAGGTGTCGACCGTCGGTGTCAGCGGCGTCATCACGCCCACAGGGCACGTGGTCGACAGCAGCGAGCTTTTCACTCAGGACGCTGGCATCGCACACATCCCACTTCGCACGTCACTGACACCCGCCTCGCAGTGGGGCGGACCAATCTCCCTGCTATGTGGCCTTATCGCGGCCGGACTCTTTGTCCTTGCCGTGGTCAGCCGGCCTGAGAGGCGTGACCCGTGAAGACCCTTGTCATCATTCCCACGTATAACGAGATCGCCTCCCTGCCACGGCAGGTCGACGGCGTTCGCGCAATCGAACCACACGTCGACATCCTCGTCGTTGATGACAACTCGCCAGACGGAACGGGGGAGTGGGCCGACGCTCGGGCTCGACAGGACGGCCACGTGCACGTCCTTCATCGCCCTGGGAAGCAGGGCTTGGGGGTCGCGTACCGTGCTGGTTTCGCGTGGGCGCTCGAGCGTGAGTATGAGCGCATTGTGGAGATGGACGCCGATGGATCCCACCGTGCCGACGATCTCCCCTCGCTGTTGGCCGATGGGGGAGTGCATGATCTCGTCATTGGCTCGCGTTGGGTACGCGGCGGTTCCGTCATCAATTGGCCTGCACATCGCAAACTTTTGTCCACCGGTGCAAATCGTTATGTCAGGTTGGCACTTGGCTTGGCGGTCCGTGACGCAACGGCAGGTTTCAGGGCATACCGCGCGAGCATGCTCAATCGGCTCGAACTCGACGAGGTCGAGTCACACGGCTACTGCTTTCAGATCGACATGACGTGGCGCGTTGCGCAGGCCGGCGGCACTATTCGCGAGGTGCCGATCACTTTTGTCGAGCGTGATGCGGGCAACTCGAAGATGAGCGGAGCCATCATTCGCGAAGCACTCGCCAAGGTGACGTGGTGGGGTCTTCTCAGATTGTTTGGGCGCAAGAAAGCGGCGGCAGCGCCTCACAATGAGGCACCGCCGCCGCAATCGACGTCTTAGGCGCCGCTCCGGCTCGCCCGGAGCACCTCAAGCCGCTCTTCGAGGAGCTCTTCAAGCTCCGCGATTGTCCGCCGTTCCAGGAGCATGTCCCAGTGCGTGCGTTGCGGACGTTCCTCTTTGGCCTCGGGTTGTTCGCCATCACGAAGCAGCGCAAGTGCGCCGCAGTGGCATTCCCATGACAACGGAACGTCTGCCTCGACAGAGAACGGAAACGAAAGAATGTGTCCGTTCGGGCAGTCGTAATGCACCTCGCGGCGCTCGGCAAGGTCCATGCCGTCCGTGCGCTCCATGCTCTGCGTGCCCAGACGCATTCCGCGCAAAGCTCGATCAGCCATTGTGCGCCTCCTTTTTGCATATGGGCTTGTGGCCCTGGCAGAAGAACGCGCTGACCGGGAGCTTTGTTCCGGCGAGCGGCTCGTCCCACCCATGCGAAACGCCGATAATGCACATTATGTTAAGTCCGGATGAAGCGGGCCAAGTGTGCAACACCCCCGCCGTGGCCGCCCCCGGGCCTTAAGAGACTGCGACCTCGCGCAACTGTGCTGCCACGGCGTCGGCCCAAGCCCGGACCTCGTCAAAATCACGGAAGTCGCCAAGCGGCGGATCCAAAGCACGGATCAATGCTCGTTCGCCAATATTGAGCTTCTTTGCGTCGATCGCGCCCGGGAAACGCTTGTGCTCACGGCCACCAATCGCGTCCGTGATCGCGTATGCCTCGTCCTTGGGCTGGCCCTCAACGACGACGTTCTCCATCCCGACCGAGAACGTCCATACCGCGCGCGCCTTGAGCGCTTCGCGATGCTCTTTTGCCAACGATGAGGCGTCCCTGCGCCACAGACCACCATAAACGGCAGACCCGATGATGACGGCGTCGTAGGCCGTCACTGCGCGTACGTCGGAGGCGTCCGAAAAATCGACAACGAATCCGTTCTCCTGCAGGGTGTCCGCGATGACGCGGCCAACCTCTCGTGTCGATCCGTACTTCGAACCTACGGCTACCAGAATTCTCATGGTGCACCTCCTGCCACCAATCGTGCCTCGGCTCGGGAAGGTAGTCCCCGGCCAAAGGTCCTGGGGTCCTGGGACTCCCCTATTTACCAGGGATTATGGTGCGCAATTGGTCCCGACACTATGAGTCGATGATGACAACGAGGTCGCCGCCTTGGAGCGGTTCCGTGCCACTGATCGCCACCTTGGTCACGGTGCCCGCCACCGGCGTCGTGATCGAGGCCTCCATCTTCATCGCCTCAATGGTGGCCACTGTCGCACCCGCCTCGACCCGGTCCCCCACGGCAACTGCTGGCGTCACGTGACCTGCGAATGGCGCCCCCACTTCGCCGGGGACATTCGGATCGGCCTTCGCACGCGAATGGATCGTCACCTCAGCGCTCTCATCGAACACCTGCACGGGTCGAATCTGGCCGTTGTAGTTGAACATCACCCAGCGCATGCCGTGTTCATCCGCCTCGGCAATCGCCTCGAGCATGAGGAGCATCGTCACACCCTTTTCGATGTGAACCGTGACCTCTTCCCCGCTTCCGGGTGTCATGCCGTAGAGGTAGTGGTACGTGTCAATGACCGAAATGTCGCCGTACTTCTCGACCGCCTTGTCAAAGTCGTCAGCTGGTGCCGGGAAGAGCAAATGGTTGAGGCGACGCCGACGCTCGGGTCCCGGCGTGGCGAGCGCGGTGCGGTCCTCGTCGGTCAGCTGAGTACGTTGCTTTGTCTCTCCCCTGCCCGAGAGCGCCTTCGAACGGAAGGGCTCGGGCCAGCCTCCAGGCGGATCGCCAAGCTCGCCGCGGAGGAAGCCAATGACCGAGTCGGGGACGTCATACGAGGAGGGATTCGTTGCGAAATCCGCAGGATCGGCGCCGAGACCGACCAGGTGCAGTGCAAGGTCACCCACCACCTTGGAGGAAGGAGTGACCTTGATAAGGCGACCAAGAATACGGTCCGCCGCGGCGTACATGTTCTCAATGTCCTCAAAACGCTCGCCGAGGCCAAGAGACAGGGCCTGCTGGCGCAGATTCGACAACTGTCCACCCGGGATCTCGTGGTGGTACACGCGTCCAGTCGGGCCTGGCAGACCGGACTCGAAGGGCGCGTAGAGGCGCCGAACGGCTTCCCAGTACGGTTCAAGGTCCGTCACCGCGTCGAGCGAGATGCCCGTATCGCGGTCGGTGTGTTCCAAAGCGGCCACCAATGCGGACATGGATGGCTGGGAGGTGGTGCCGGCCATCGCTGCGTTGGCCACATCCACGGCGTCGACGCCCGCTTCGGCGGCAGCGATCAACGTGGCGAGCTGCCCACCCGCAGTGTCATGGGTGTGCAGGTGGACAGGTACGTCGAAGTTCTCCCGAAGCGCTGTCACAAGCTTCTTGGCGGCATAAGGCCGCAATAGTCCTGCCATGTCCTTGATCGCAAGCATGTGCACGCCTGCCGTCACAAGTTGCTCAGCGATGCGAAGGTAGTAATCGAGGGTGTAGAGCTTCTCCCCCGGGTTGAGCAGATCCGCGGTGTAGCAGACGGTTCCCTCCGCAACAGCGGTGCCCGTTTCAAGGACTGCGTCAATGGCAGGACGCATCTGGTCGAGGTCGTTGAGAGCATCGAAGATGCGGAAAATATCGACGCCAGTCGCGGCCGCCTCGTGCACGAAGGCTGTCGCCACTTCATCGGGATACGGGGTGTAACCCACGGTGTTGCGGCCGCGCAAGAGCATTTGAATCGGCAGGTTCGGCAATGCCTCCCGAAGCGCCGCGAGGCGGATCCACGGGTCCTCACTGAGAAAGCGCATCGCGACGTCGTACGTCGCGCCACCCCACGCCTCAACAGACAGCAGCTGGGGCGTCATCCGCGACAAGTGATCGGCGACTTGCAGCATGTCAAAGGTGCGCAGACGCGTCGCCAAGAGACTCTGATGGGCGTCACGGAACGTCGTGTCAGTGACAGCAAGTTCCTTCTGCGCCCGCAGTGACTGCGCAAATCCAGCCGGACCCAACTCGCGCAAGCGCTGCAAAGCACCGTCCGGCACGGGCGATGTCACGTCAATCTTGGGAAGTTTGGTGGCCGGACGAATCGGCTCTGGCGGCTCGCCGTTTGGTCGATTGATCGACGTGTGAGCGAGGAACTCCATCAGCTTGGTGGCACGCTCGGCCGACTGGGTGACCGTGAGCAGGTCGGGATGGTCTTCGATGAACCGAGTCGAGAAGTCGCCTGCGAGGAACTCGGGGTCCGCAAGCACCGCCTTGAGGAACGGGATGTTGTTCGCGACACCGCGAATCCGGAACTCTGCGAGTGCACGTCGCGCTCGGCTCACGGCCGCCGGGAAGTCGCGGCCACGGCACGTGAGCTTGACGAGCATTGAGTCGAAGTGAGCCGTGACGCGCCCACCTGCGAGACCCGTTGCACCGTCGAGCCGCACGCCTGCGCCACCGGGGCTGCGGTATGCAATGATGCGACCGGTGTCCGGCTGGAAGCCGTTTGCCGGGTCCTCCGTGGTGATGCGGGTCTGGATGGCGAAGCCGTTGGTGCGTACCTCTTCTTGGCGTATCCCAATGTGGTCGAGACTTTCACCTGAGGCAATGCGCAACTGGGCACTCACGATGTCGATGTCCGTCACCTCTTCGGTCACGGTGTGCTCAACCTGCACGCGAGGGTTCATCTCGATGAACACGTGCTGACCTGCGCGCTCCCCTTCCGTGTCGAGGAGAAACTCAACGGTGCCCGCGTTGACGTAGTTGATTGACTTCGCAAAGGCAACCGCGTCACGGCACAGCGCCTCACGGATATGAGGGTCGAGGTTGGGTGCCGGGGCGATCTCGACAACCTTCTGATGACGACGCTGCAGGGAACAGTCGCGCTCATAGAGATGGACGACGTTGCCGTACTGGTCCGCGAGGATCTGCACTTCAATGTGGCGCGGCCGCAAGACCGCTTGCTCAAGGAAGACCGTGGGGTCACCAAAGGCGGCATTGGCCTCACGCATGGCGGCTTTGAGCGCCTCGACGAGGTCCTCGCGGCGTTCGACACGACGCATTCCGCGCCCGCCTCCGCCCGCAACCGCCTTGACGAAGACCGGGAAGCCGATCTCGTCTGCTCGGGCAACGAGAGCGTCAATATCGGTTCCGGGATCGGACGACTGCAACGTCGGAATTCCCGCGGCGCGGGCACGATCGATCGCAGTCTTCTTGTTCCCCGCCATTTCGAGCACCTCGGCCGGCGGCCCGACGAAGGTGATGCCGTTGTCGGCACAAGCGCGAGCGAGATCGGGGTTCTCACTGAGGAATCCGTAGCCCGGATAAACAGCGTCTGCACCGGAGAGCTTGGCCACGCGCATGATCTCGTCGATGTCGAGGTAGGCACGTACCGGGTGCTCCACCTCACCGATCTGATACGCCTCATCCGCCTTCAGCCGGTGCTCCGACATGCGGTCCTCGTACGGGAAGACTGCCACCGTACGCGCGCCGTTCTCGAACGCAGCGCGAAATGCGCGCACCGCGATCTCGGCACGGTTGGCAACGAGGACCTTAGAAAACATTGGTAACCCTTCGACGATGCCTTTTATCTTGCCAGGCTTGAGCATGCTACCGCCGCCCTCACCTGGGTAAGAGGTCCCGGCGACGATACCGGGCGGGTGTGGCCGCTACCTAACTGGCGTTTGCTTTGCGCGCGCGCCGGGCAGCGAGCTCGTCAATGACGTCCTCCTGCACGGGCTGTTGATCCGCGCGGTCAGCAGGCAACGATGCGAGCGAGCCTTCGAGCTCCCGCCACACCTTTCCTAGGGCGATTCCGAAGACACCCTGACCACCTTGCACGAGGTCGATGACCTCATCATCAGACGTGCACTCGTAAACCGAAGCACCATCCGACATCAACGTGATGCGGCTCAAGTCCTCCACGCCCCGCTCGCGCAGGTGCTCGACGGCCGATCGAATCTGCTGAAGCGACACTCCCGAATCAAGAAGTCGCTTCACCACACGCAAGACGAGGATGTCCCGAAAACCATAGAGACGTTGGGTGCCGGAGCCGGTAGCAGAACGCACTGTGGGTTCCACCAAGCCTGTGCGAGCCCAGTAATCAAGTTGGCGGTACGTGATCCCGGCCGCCTTGCACGCTGCTGGACCACGATAGCCAGCCGACTCATCGAACGTGGCTCGGCCGTCGTCGAACAGCACACCCTGGTCAACTGCCGGGATGTCTATGTCCGCCATGGCCCCTCCTTCACCTTCAACCTCAACGTTAGGGTTTGAGGCCTTCCGAATCAACGACCGTGGGGTTCCACGTTACCGCGTGTCGCACCCATTGTTCTGGATCACTCGCCAGTGGCGCGTGCGCCCTCAACGGCGGCAACGAACAACTCCCCCGCTGCCTCAAGCCGCCTTGCGACCGCTGTGTCCGCTGCGATTGCATCGTCCCTCCGCCGAAGCGGCGCGGCTGCCCGTGTGGCGGCCTCAAACTCTCGCACCGCAACGCGCACAAGTGCGCGCACTTCACGAATATCCGCCCCAGCGTCGACGAAGCGTGCCGCAGCCGCGACAAGACGGACAGACTCGCGGGAAACTCGACCAGGCGCGACAAGTGAGATGACGCCGGCGTCGACAAGAGCCGCAATCGTATCCGTGCTGGTATTGGCTACCGTGGCGACCTCGCCGAATGCGACGCTCTCCCCCGCATCCCCCACCGCGCTCAGCGACACGGGCTCGTATGCAAGCCCAGCGTCAAGCTCTGCCAAACGGTCTTTGATCACGCTCAATGGCGCATATGCATCCCGCTGTTGGCGAAGGACGTATCGCAAGCGCTCGATATGTGCGATCGAATACTCGCGGTATCCCGACGGTGTCCGATGCGGACAGACGAGGCCTTGGGCATCAAGAAAACGCAGCTTTGACGGGCTGAGCGAAGGAAACTCATTGCTCAGTGCCGCTAACACGTCGCCTACCCGGAGCGTCGGCTGTTGGCCGAGTGAGTGCGGCCACGATCCACTCGGGCGCTCGCGATCTCGCGATTCAACGATGTCGGCGGCTGACTCGCTCACGCGTCGACCTTCAGGACGGGCTGCCGGGGTGGAACGTGAGGCGATACTTGCCGATCTGAACCTCATCGCCTGGGTTGAGGATCGCCTCGGCGACTCGCTCGCGGTTCACATAGGTGCCATTGAGGGAACCTGCGTCACGTACGGCGAAGGTGTTGCCCTGGCGCACGAAATGTGCGTGCTCACGGCTGACCGTCACATCGTCCAAGAAAATGTCGCATGACACGGACCGGCCGGCAACGGTGAGGTCAACGTCGAGAAGGAAGCGCGCTCCGGCGTTGGGGCCGTGATGCACGATGAGCAGGGCGTGGTCCTCGGCCAGTGCCTCCACGGCAACCTGATCCTGTTGGCTGAGGCGCACCGGGCCCTGCTCGTCGGCGGGCAATGCCGACGCAAGGGACATGGTGCGCTCGACCGGTGTCTCGTCGAATGTCATAACGCCTCCTCTCCTCGACCTCATCCTAAGCGGTACTTCAGCCGCGCGCGCCTGCCCTTCGAACTTGTGAGAGGTATTGCACCGCGGAACCCCAATAGGCGATCGCGGAGAAGGCGGCACCCCAGATCGCGATGGCGTGCACCACGTCCCAGCGCTCGTACGCAAGGTACGACAGGGGCAGGAACACGTACAGGGCGAAAGTGGCCGATTTGCCGAGGAACGTCACCGTGGGCGTCTCGGTGCTGCGTCCGCGAAGCCACAACAACGCGATGGCCATCACCACGTCGCGAGCGAGCAAGACGGCGACCAACCACCATGGAATGATCTCCCGCCACGCCAGACCAATGATGACAACAACCGTGAGAAGGCGATCAGCCGCGGGGTCGAGGATGCGCCCGAGTGCAGTGGTCTGATTGAGTTTGCGCGCGAGATAGCCGTCGAGAAAGTCACTGACGCCAGCAATTGCCAGCGCTGTAATCGCCCATCCATCGTGGTGCGCAACCAGGAGGAACCCAAAGACCACGATGAGGGCGATCCGCGCCATTGTGATGGCGTTGGGCAGGGTGAACTGCGCTCGGAGTCGAGACAGTGTCAACGGCGCGGAGTCTGCGGACATGGCCCCATCGTAGGGCGAGCCGCTAGAGAGGCTTCTTCAACTCCATCACCTGATCGACCTTCTCGGTCGCCACACGGATTGCCTCGTCATCAGTTGCTCCGCGGGCGATCTCATTAGCGCGGATCTGTTCGAAGACCTCATGCCTGCTCGGCGTCTTGTCGTTGTCAGTCATTTCGCCTCCTTGCTGGTACAACGACGCTAACGCTGTTGAGGTTCCGGCGCCAGCGCTGGCGGAAGTGCTTCGAATTGCGGCCCCGTCTCAACGTCAGCGGCAACGAGGCGCGCGCGTTGGCGCCGCCCCACCGCAACCTCTCCTGCACAACGAGCGACAACTGCCGGGTTCTCGAGCTGAACGGTGCGGTCGTCAAGACCGACGCCGGTAAAGACTCTCCCTAAGTGGGGTGCAAGAACAGCGGCCTCCACCGCGTTGACACATGCGCGGTCTATCCGGCCTGAGCGCGCCGCTCCCGCCGCCATTGCCTCGCCCACCTTCGTGAGCCCGTCACGCGCCCATTCGGGCACCGGGCGTCCTGCGGTATAGGCGAGACACACTTCGGTTCCATAACGATCCACGAGCCGTCTGAGCGGCGCCGTCACGTGCGCGTAAGGCGCCGCGAGTGCGCCATGTGCCGGCTGATCCGTCAGCGGCACGCCTCGTTCAATATCAACGTGCTCCCATTTCGCTCCGCGGAACAGCGCAACTGCGGCTGCGAGGAAGGCTGCGCCACGCGGACTCGAGGGGTCGATGCTGTGCAAGAACTCGGCATACGTGCGGGACGTCGGCCAGTCAACGCCAATCGCGTCGGCCTGACGCCGGAGCCGCGCGATCGCCTCTTCGGTGGCGGGTGGCATCGTGCGCAATACACCCACGCCTGCCTCGATCATGAGCCGCGCCGCAACCATCCCTGTCATCAGCGAGATCTGTGCGTTGTCGTCCTCGACACCACCCCCGGCCCGGAACTCAAGGTGCAGACCCGTGCCGGTCGATGTGACGACCTGACTCGGCTTCGGCAAAGAAATCGCCCCGGCGCGATCCATCGCAGTGCGCCGCGCCGTGCCGACTTCACTGAGCAGACGGACGAGTTCGGCGGCCGCACCCGTGAGCGAGCCGCGGAGGTCCTCATACGCGTACTGGGTACGAGAACGCACCCACGCCCGAGAAAGCCCGTGAAGGCCGAGAGACCCGTCCGTTGCAACGGCCATGTCCCAGACCACTGCCTTGGTTCGCTGACCAGGCAATAGCGAAGCGAAGCCTTCGGCGAGGAACGGCGGGTGAAGTCCAACTCGGATGTCGGGGCAGTAGACGGTCTCGACCCGTTCCCATGCGTCCCGGTCGATCGCGCCGCCGGGAACGACGTGCGCACCGACGTCAGCGATGGCATAGCGCACCCTCCAGCCATTGCGCGTGCGCACGATCGACACCGCTTGGTCAAGATCGCGGGCGCCTTGGGGGTCAAGAGTGACAAATGGAATGGCTGTGAGATCTATCCGTTTGTCTTCTACGTGTGGGTCGAGGTCGCGTTCGCTCGCGACGACGGCCTCCTTGGCAACGGCAGCCGGACGGTCCGGCGACACCCCTTCACGTGCCCGAATGGCAGCGAAGATTGGAGACAAGTGAGCGAGAGAGGCGCGCGCGACGAGGCGACGAGTCGTCATGGGGCCAGCGTAGAGCGCAGCGAAGTCGACGTTGCCCTTGGTCAGATGGAGCCACTCGTCTACCCTCAAGGCATGGATCAGGAGATCGGAGCGGACGTCGCCCTGTTTCGCGCACTGAGCCTTGCCGCCCGCCAGCTGAACGCGGCCGTCGAGCAAAGGCTGCAGAGCGCGGCGAGTATTTCGCTGCCCGAGTTCGAGATCCTCTCGGCACTGCGCGCCGCTCCTGAGAACAAGGTTCGCGCGGGCGAACTGGGCGTCATGCTCGCGTGGGAGAAGTCCCGCACGTCACACCAAGTGGCCCGGATGCAGCGGCGGGGCCTCGTATCGCGAGCAACGTGTCATGACGATCTGCGCGGGACGTGGGTAGGTATCACCGACGTGGGCTGGGATGCTATTGCGGCCGCGACACCCGCTTACCGAGAAGCAGTTGAGGCGCAGTTGTCCGGTGTCATTGGCACCGACGACGCCGACGCCATCGCTCGCTTGGCGCTTCAGGTCAGCCGACGCGTCGCTCCCGAAAGCTGCCACAGCGAAGTTTCAGTTCTCGAGCGGTCGCTCGGGCTTATCGCTCGGTAGCTCCGTCCAGCACAAAACGAGCGAGGTGGCTGCCTCCCGCAACGGACAACGGCATCGTCACGACAGCGAGTGGCGCAAATGACGACGCGATAAAGGCGGTGGCGCCAAATCCGATCGCAACCGCCCGGCGTTGCCGCAACAGGCGCTTGCGCTCAGAAAACGTGATCCCACGCCGCTCAAAGGGTCCTGCCGTGAACTCAAGCGCGAGCAGCCAGCCACCGACGGTCGCGCCGAGGATCCACGCAGCAATGGCGCCGACCACTGGCACGATGCCGATGACTCCCACCGCAATCGCCAACGGCACACTCAGCGCGATCATCGATGCCCCCTCCCCCACTGACCGGCCGAGCGAACGCCACCATGGGCTGTCCTCCACCTGCGGTACGGGACCGAGCATCTCGTCGACGCGTCGAGAAATCCGTTCAAACACTCCCTGACCAACGAGCGAGGTGACAGACACAAATGTCACCACGGCGATCACCAAGGCCCCACCAACGACGGCAAAGGCCGCGGCCACTTGCACAAGGTCGTGCCATCGGCTTGCGCCAACAAGGGCGTCGGCGAGTGCGTCACTGACTGCGTCCAGAGACATGAAGAGCGCAATGAACGCAATGGTGAACGCCCACGCCGTGACAAGTCCCGGGACCAGACCAAGCGCAGCAAGCCCGGGGCGTGAACGCCACAATGAGAGACCCCTGCCATAAAGCCGGATACCCCACGCCACATCTCGGATCACACGCATGAGCGCACGCTACCGGGACGCTTGAGCACTAAGAGCGCAACGACACCTCGTCGATGTCAATCGTGGTGCCAGCGAGGGCCTGCGACACGGGGCAGCCGTCCTTGACCGCCTGCGCGAGCGCGACGAAATCGTCCCTCGAGATGCCCGGAATTGTCGCCGCCACACTGAGTCCTATATGGGTAATGCCCTGCCCGGGCACAAAGGTGACAGCCGCCGAGACGTCGATTCGGTCTGCTTCAAGTCCTTTGCCAGCGAGTTCGTGAGACATCGCCATCGCATAACACGCGGCATGCGCGGCACCGAGAAGCTCTTCGGGAGTAGTGGTGGCGACAGCCCCTTGAGAACGCGCCTTCCAATTGACATTGAACGTTCCGGCGCCCGACGTTGCGAGGTTTGTGCTCCCACTTCCCTGCTCAAGCGTCCCGGACCATGTTGCGGTGGCTGTGCTGACAACACTCATTTCTCTTCTCCCTTTCGTGCTTTCCTTCTCAATGGCGCAACCGTTCTAGGTGTTCGTGTGTTCCCTACGTGTGGACGCGGTGACATCCGCCGACTTGACCATGACAAGCAGCCCCAGCCCCGCAGCCACGATGAAGACAATGCCGATGGTGCCCCAGATCGTGCCGCCAAAGGCGAGCGATGCGAGGCCAAAGGCTGTGGGTGACAGGAAGAAGGTGACGCGGCCGGTTGTCGCGTACAGCCCGAAGATCTCCGCTTCGTGACCTGGAGGGCTGAGGCGCGCCAGCAGAGACCGCGAGGCCGCCTGCGCAGGACCAACGCACGCGCTGAGGATGAGCCCAAACACCCAGAACACCACAGCCCCCGCCGTGTGCGCGGAAACGATGACGATGCCGCACACGACAATCGTTCCGAGGGCGGCGAGGATGACGCGCCGTGGACCGAACCGGTCATCCATGCGCCCGGCGACAATTGTCGAAGCGCCCGCAACAAGGTTCGCCGCAACTCCAAAGTAGATGACACCTTGGGCTGAGAAACCGAATGCTTGCGCCGCGATGATCGCTCCAAAAGCGAAAACACCAACGAGTCCATCGCGATACACCGCTGATGCGATGAGGAACCACAGCGTGCTCCGCGCTGTTGACCACAGTTCGCGCAGGTCGCGCATGAGGATCCTGTAGCCCTCAAAGAAGCCAACTGCCGGCGCCCCACGTCCGCGCGGCGCCTCGGGCACAAAGACAAAGACTGCCCAGCCGAAGACGATGGCCCATACGGCGCAACCGACCGCGATGAGGCGATACGCCATGCCGTTGGACGTATCCATGCCCCACCAGTCAGCACTGTCAGCAATGACGACGATGACGAGCGCCACGATGCCGCCCACATAACCGAGGCCCCAGCCAAGACCTGATACGCGACCGACCGTGCGGGGCGTTGAGACGTCGGTGAGCATCGCGTTGTAGTTGACGCCTGCGATCTCGGCGACGATTTGACCAAAGGAAATGAGAGCGATGCCGAGCCAGAAGAAGCGAGGCGACTCTTCGACAAAGAACAAGCCGACCATGCTCGCCACGAGCAAAGCGCTCATGATACCGAGCCACCATTTGCGCCTGCCTCGAGCGTCGGCCCGTTGACCCAGCACGGGAGCGAGAAGCGCCACGACGATGCCAGCAAGCGCGCCCGCCCACGCCCAATTCCGGGCGAGAACATCGAGAGCACGCTGATAGGCCTGCGCGTCCTCACCAAGCGCCCGAATCTCGGGATCCATAAAGCCGTCTTGAGTGAGGTAGAGGGCGACAAAAACGAATGTGATGATGACCGAATTGAATGGCTGCGTTGCCCAGTCCCACATGGCCCACGCGATAACCCGCCGACGCGGTATCGGCCGAGCCGCTTCCTCAGTCGTGAGGATGGCGTCTGCGACAGCTGGAAGTTGGGGGGCATCTTTGCCGTCAGTCATGCGCATAGTCTGCCCCGAGTTCGCCGGAGTTCAGTGGCGTGCACCGGGGTGTCCGCTATTAGTGTCATCATGTGGACACCGCGGGACCCACGTGGTCAGCCGACATTCTGCCGGGCTTTGAGGCTCGCCCCATCACGGGTGGGACGCTCGTGCGCGCCGCCTCGCAACCTCAACACCCGCGCTTGGCCATGGTCCACGTACATGGCTACAACGACTACTTTTTCCAGCGCCACCTTGCAGAAGCATTCACGGCGCACGGCTACGCTTTCTACGCCGTCGATCTCGATCGCGCGGGGCGTTCACTGCGTCCCGGAGACATCCCGCACTACATGGCCGATGCGATGGAACAGGGCGCGGGCATCGGAGCCGCCGTCGCTGAGGTGCGGATGGAGCACCCGGGGCTGGGCGTGGTGGTTCACGCCCATTCGACGGGCGGCCTCACGGCTGCGATATGGGCGAATGAAGAGCAGCCGCCGCTTAGTGGCCTCATCCTCAATTCGCCGCTGTTCGGCCTCCGCACCCGTTTTCACGATCGGGTGATCCGTTCAACTGCACGGGCACTGTTGCGCTCGCGCCCGCTCACCGTGCTGAGAGCTGCGCCGTCCCCATACGCGGCACGCCTCGCTCGACAGTGGGACTTTGATACGTCCCTCAAACGGCCTCATGGAGTTTCCATCCGTGCCGGGTGGCTTGCTGCGGTCATCGGCGCGCAAAGGCGGATCAAGCGCGGCCTGTCGATAACCGTTCCCGTTCTCGTCGCACATTCCGACACGTGCGGGCCTGACAGCAACGACAATCCACGAGCGGATCGTCAGGACACCGTCGTTGACACACGGGCTATCGCGACTCTTGCCCCGCGCCTCGGGTCACAAGTTGAAACAGTGGCGATTAGGGGCGGCGTTCACGATCTCAGCTTGTCCGCGCCTGACGCGCGCCAGGCATACATCGACACCGTCATGGCGTGGCTCGATAGCCTGTCATCATGACCGCGCACCCGTACTTTGACGCAGGGGGCGCCGTGGCCGCACTCGCGCACCGCGGCTTCTCGCTCGATGGGCTTGAGAACTCGATGTCGGCGTTCGCCGCTGCTGTTGACTTGGGCTACCGCTACGTCGAAACTGACGCGCATGGCACCGCTGATGGCGTGGCGGTCGCCTTGCACGACGCTTCCCTTGACCGCACAACGGACGCGAAAGGATCGGTCTCGTCACTCCCGTGGGCGCGAGTCAAGGCGGCTCGCATCGGCGGCATTGAGCCGGTGCCGCTACTCGAGGATGTGCTCGGCACGTGGCCCGAGCTGCACGTCAATATCGATGTCAAGGCCACGTCTGGAATTGCGCCGATTGCGGCGGCGATCGAACGCACTCGCGCTCATCATCGTGTGTGCATCGCGTCATTCTCGACGGCGAGACGCAAAGCGACTCTCGCCAAACTAAGCCAGGCCGTCGCCACCTCGGCGGGCACCCGCGAAGTGGGGGCATTCCTGTTGGGCGCACGCCTTGGGGCATCTGCTCATGGTCCGCTCTCTGCGGTTGACGCTGTGCAAGTTCCCGTCACGGCGGGCCCAATGACGGTCGTTTCCAAGCAGACCGTCGCCGCCGCTCACGATGCAGACAAGCACGTGCACGTATGGACGATCAATGACGTCGCTGAGATGGAACGCCTTGTCGACCTCGGCGTCGATGGAATCGTCACCGACAGGGCCGACCTCTTGAAGGGCGTCCTCATCCGACGCGGGCGCTGGCAATAGCGTCGGCGCCCTCCGCAATGCCCAGCCACGGCACCGCTATGCCTTGGGCGAGTGACGCTGGCACGTCAAGAACGCGCTGATTGCGACTTCCGCGAAAGGCTAGTGAAAGATCCCGCTGCTCGTGGTCGTAGGTCCCGTCGACAAGAACATCAACGAGTTCAAGCAATCGTCGCTTGTCTGGGCTGTCCGCCATCAGTTGTTCAAATGTGTAGCCGGACCAGCACCACACATCCTTCGCCCATCCGAAAGTGGCACGCACCCGCTCGGTCACAGACAGGCACACCTGGGTGTTGAGGAATGGCTCACCACCCAGGAGCGATAGACCCTGAACTGCCTCATGCGCGAGGTCCTGAAGAATGCGATCTTCAAGTTCGACCGTGTAGGGCGAGCCATAGCGAAAGCTCCACGCTTCCTCGTTGTAGCAGCCTTCACACTTGAAGAAGCAGCCGCTCACATACAAAGAGCAGCGCACCCCTTGGCCATCAACAAAGGAGAACGGCTTGTAGTCTGCGACGTACTGGTGACTCGCCTTGTCGGCGACCCACGTGCGCGGATTGGGAGTAAGCGCCATGACACGCCCTCTCAGCAGGGCTTCCCGCCCGTCGGCACCTCACCGTCGGACCCCATCGCGCTCAGCGGCACCCGCACGTCAGACGAATCCATGTGCTTCACTCGCGCCGAGATCTCCATGTGACGGCCATGGACCATCGGCCGCTGCTGTGGGTTGCCGAGATAGCCACATGTGCGCTTCACCACGTCGCAGGTGCGCGGGTCGTCATTGCCGCAACTGGGGCAGGCAAAGCCTCGTGCAGTCGGGTCGAAGTCTCCGGCAAATCCGCACTCGTAGCAGCGATCAATGGGCGTGTTCGTGCCAAGGTAGCCCACGCGGTCATAGGCGTAATCCCACACCGATTCGAGCGCAACTGGGTTCTGCTGGAGCACGGGGTACTCGCAGTAGTGGATGAAACCGCCAGACGTGAGCGGCGCGTACTCCGCTTCAAAATCGAGCTTTTCGAATGGCGTCGGATTCTTTCGAACGTCGTAGTGGAAGCTGTTGGTGTAGTAGTCCTTGTCCGTGATGTTCTCGACCACGCCAAAACGCTCCCGGTCGAGCCGGCAGAACCGATCCGTCAGGCTTTCCGAGGGCGTGGAGTAGACGCTCACCCAATACCCCGACTCAGCGCGCCACTTCTTGGCGTGATCGAGGAGTGACGTGAGGACGTCGACGGTGAGCTTCTTTGCCTCTGGGTTGCCTTCCCATTCACCACCGTAGAAAGCGGCTGCCACCTCATAGAGGCCGATGTATCCAAGTGACACTGTGGCACGGCCGTCGCGGAACAGCTCATCGACCTCATCTGATGGATTGAGTCGCTTTCCGAAAGCCCCATGCACGTACAGAATCGGTGCGTTTCCGGGCTTTGCTTCCGTGCAGCGCTTGATGCGAAACATGATGGCGTCATGCATCGTGTCAAGCCGCTCTTCGAGGAGAGCCCAGAACACTTCGACGCTTCCTCGGGCCTCCATCGCGATGCGAGGCAGATTGAGAGTGACGACGCCGAGGTTCATGCGGCCCTCCACCACGTCATTGCCGTTCTCATCGGTCCAGCCCTGCACGAATGAGCGGCACCCCATTGGCGCCTTGAACGAACCCGTGATCTCGACGATCTTGTCGTAGCTCAACACGTCGGGGTACATGCGCTTGGTGGCGCACTCGACGGCGAGCTTCTTGATGTCGTAATTGGGCTCACCCGGCTTGAGGTTGAGGCCCTTCTTCAGGGTGAAGAGAAGTTTGGGGAAGATCGCAGTGCGGCCCTCCGAACCGAGCCCCCGGATGCGGATATTGAGGATCGCCTTTTGAATTTCGCGCTCATACCAACCCTCACCGAGACCAAAGCCCACTGATGTGAAAGGCGTTTGCCCGTTGGACGTGAAGAGCGTGTTGATCTCATACTCCAGGCTCTGCATCGCGTCGTAGATGTCCTTCAACGTCTTCGATCGCGCGAACTCTTCGCGCTTCGACTCGTCCGCGATCCACGCAGCAGCGTCGGCCATGTGCTTGTCAAAGTTGAGAGCGGCGTACGGCGCGAGGAGTTCGTCAATGCGGTTGACGGTACATCCGCCATATTGGCTCGACGAGACGTTCGCAATGATCTGCGAGATCTGTGCCGTTGCGGTCTGAATCGACTTAGGCGGCTCGACCTGAGCGTTGCCGATGCGGAAACCACGAGACAACATGTTCTTGAAGTCGATGAGGCAGCAGTTCGTCATCGGCGCGTATGGGTGATAGTCAAGGTCGTGGTAGTGAATGTCGCCCTTCTGATGCGCGTTGGCCACGTGTGCCGGCAACATTTTGAGGCCAATGGCTTTGCCCACCATTCCCGCGGTCAGGTCACGCTGTGTATTGAAGACCTCGGCATCCTTGTTGGCGTTCTCGTTGACCACTGTCTGGTCTTTGTCGAGAAGCTTGGTGATCGAGTGGTTGAGGTCGGTGGCCTTGCTCCGCGCGAAGTCGCGCTGGACCCGGTAGTCAATGTAGGCACGGGCAACGTCGTACTCCCGCTCCTCGAGCAATACGTGCTCCACCGCCGCTTGGATCTCGTAAATCTTCACGCTCGAGTCATAACGTGAGCGGATCTCTTCAGCGATGTCCTCGACGAGCCGCTTGATCGTACGCTCATGGGTGGGCGTCAGCGTGCCGTGCACAGCCTCGAAGGCCTTCATGAGGGCTTGACGAATCCGAACGTCGTCAAAGCGCAGAGTGCGCCCGTCCCGCTTGACAACGTCAAGGTGGGCGCGCGTGTCCTGGGCGTTCGCTTGTGCGCCTGCTTCGATGTCGATGATGCTCATGATGGTGGTCTTTCCTCTCGTGATCACACCACGCCGTGTGTCTGAGTAAGTCGCCGGCGAACCACTACATATGGGGGTGATTGCGGTTTCTCTACACTAGATCTAGCGATTTGCCAGTTCTGGGCCCAAGGTCCCTTGTCCGCGTCGATGCAGGGAGGCGGACATGAGGAATCACCTGAGAGATAGGCCCCGCTCGTCCGATGAGTTCTGCCTCATCCGGCGTGTCGCGCGTGCCGCGCCCGCCGACGCCTTACGTGCGCTCGCAGACGTGTGGACATTCTCACTGTCGCCACGTTCTGCCCCATGAGCGCTATCCGAAAGAGGTCCAGGGCCGATAAGACAAGTAACTGCCTACCCGGCGGCGTTCGAGCCTGTTCCTGCGACCCTGAGGAGTGACGTGGCCGTGTCACCGCACACGCAAAACGCTCAAGTATCGGCTTCGCCCACCGCGCGCCGGCACGCGATTGTGGCTGAAGCGATCCACACGACACGTCACCACGCATGTGCCACATGCGATGCCGGCGACGAATGCGAGACGATGTCCGCAGCCCGTAAGGTCATCGCTCTCGACCAGATGCTCGACAACACCGACACCCACCCTGTCGAGTCTTACTCAAGTGACGAAGCCTTCCAAAGCGGCCGTCTTGAGGCAATGGCACAGGCACTCGCGATCATCGGCAAGGCAGAGGGTGAGGCTCGCGCTGAAGCAGACGGCGATCCGCGCCACCCTGCGCTCAACGTGGCGGAGACTCTACGGCGCCTTGGCATGGTCATCAAACATGAGATCGCCGAGCCAGATGGCCGCACCGTGCTTGAGATCGTCGCACGACAGAACGAAGCCAATGAGCTGTCAGATTACGTCCGTGAACTGTCGAAGCAATACCGCAACTCCAACTCGCACGACCTCGCCGCCGCACTCGACAATGTCGCCGGCGACATCGCGAAGGGCTCCGACGGAGTCAATCGCCTGCGACAAGCATCGGACGTCAATACCGATCCCGACATCCTCACCGACCTCACCCTCGACTCGGACCCGGATGTCCGATGGTGGGCAGCGCAGAACGAGTCAACGCCCGCGCCGGCTCTGATGGCAGCAATCGAGCAAGAGCGCCACCCAACCGTGCTGGCGGCTTTGCTGGTGAACCCACACGTACCGGACGAGGCAGCAGAGATCTTCCTTGAGTACCCCCACTCGGAGGTGTCCGGTGCGGCGCGGAGACGACTCGGGCGTTAGTGCCCGCCGCCTGCGATATAGGCAACCGCTCCGAGCGTGGCAAGGACCACCACACCGAACGCGCACGCTGCAATCGTCTTCCGGCGCCGTGGAATATGACCGTCCTCGTCTCGCGCATTCTTTCCCGCGACCGCACGCACTCCTATGGCGAACGCGAAGGGAAGTCCGGCACCGGCGATGATGCCAACAATCACCACTTGGGCAAGCGAGCCCCACTCAATGAAGTCCGACACCGCTCTATGCCTTGGTCCTCATGTCGTCAGCGCCCACAGGAGCTGCGGCAAGGAGGCTCGGGTCGTGGTCGACGAGTGACTCCGCGATCACTGCCTGAGGATCGCCTTCATCCCACGCGTCGTTGACATTCGATGGGTTGACCGGGCGCACACGCGACCACGCGACGATTGATCCTGCAACGACGACAAGCAGAGCGATGACAGCGTAAGAACTCGTCGCGGTGTCAAGCCAGTAACACGCAGCGCCCACGAGGCCCGCAGCGGGAACAGTGATGAGCCACGCGATGGCCATCCGGCCCGCGACCTTCCACCGCACCGAACTTCCCTTCGCACCCACACCCGAACCCATGATCGATCCTGTGGCGACGTGCGTGGTGGACAGTGAGTATCCGAAGTGACTCGACAACAAGATGACGGCCGCCGACGACGTTTCGGCGGCCATGCCCTGGCGGGACTCAAGCTCGACAAGGCCTTTGCCCAGCGTGCGAATGACGCGCCACCCGCCGGTGTACGTGCCGAGCGCCATCGCCACCGCACACGAGATGATGACCCACCACGGAACATTGGAATCAGCAGGCACGGCACCTGCGGCGATGAGCGCCAAGAGGATGATGCCCATCGACTTTTGCGCGTCGTTGGTGCCATGCGCGAGCGACACAAGCGATGCCGAGCCGATCTGGCCCCAGCGGAACATCCGATCGTTGTCCTTCTGCGGAACATTCCGCGTCACGCGCATGACGAGACGCGTCGCGATCGACGCCACGAGAATCGCCACAAGCGGCGCAAGCAAGGCGGGGATGAGCACCTTGGCGATGAGGCCACCCCACAACACTCCTCCACCGCCAACAGCGGCGAGCACGGCACCCACGACTCCGCCCACGAGCGCATGAGAGGAGCTCGACGGGATGCCAAAGAGCCACGTGACGAGGTTCCACACGATTCCGCCAACGAGCCCGCCAAGCACGACGTCAAGGGTGACGACGCCGGAGTCGACAATTCCCTTTGCAATCGTTGCCGCCACGGCGAGCGACAAGAATGCGCCAACGAGGTTGAGGCTTGCTGAGAGCAACACCGCACGGCGCGGGCTGAGGGCCCGGGTGGCGATCGACGTCGCCATCGCGTTTCCGGTGTCGTGAAACCCGTTTGTGAAGTCGAATGCGAGTGCGGTCGCGACCACGATCGCCAGTAGCACGGGCTCTGTCACGGTCTCCATTGTTACGCACTTTCCTGCGAGTTCGTACAGGTCCTGGGACCCAATTGGGACCGTCCCCTGCGTGCTGTCCTGATTGTCACGTATGCGCCGACTCGGGGAAGGGACCCACCTTGTTCAAGTAGCACCGACCGCAAAGAGACTCGTACCGAGCATCGTGGCCATCGATCGCGACCTGATCGCCATGCCGCACGAACGTGCCACCCACAATCCGTGCGTTGAAGATTGCTTTCGAACCGCAGCGGCAGATCGTCTTCAGTTCCTCGATCGAGTGCGCAATCTCCATGAGGCGCATCGACCCCGGGAACGACCGCGTCATGAAGTCACCACGCAGTCCATAGCACAGCACCGGAATGCCATCTTTGACTGCCACAACAAAGGCCTCATCAACCTGAGCTGGTGTGAGGAACTGGGCCTCATCGACGAAGACGGCGTCAATGCCGCTGAGCGGGCGGTGTGCCTCGAGCGCGGTACGAAACGAGTCACTCGTTCCGAGGAGAATGTCGACAGGCCGCTCGACACCGATGCGAGACTGCACCGACGCTCCTGCTTTGGTGTCAACTCCGGGCTTAAGGATGACAGGGTGTTGGTCGCGCTCTTGGTAGTTATACGCCGCGGTGAGCAACAGCGCCGATTTCGAGGAGTTCATCGCTCCATAGCGGAAGTACAACTTGGCCATCAAGAGTCCTTGCAGAGGTGAGGTGCGCTGGCTTCTTGAGGCACCTTACAGCCAGGCGGCGGGTCGAGGTGTCATGAGCGGAAGGGGCATGATGCGCCATCCACGTCTCGGGCCGACGCTGCCCTTTCGCTAGCGTCGGCGTCCCCCAAACACGGCATGAAGAAATGGCACCGCAGACGCCGCCATGACAGCCACTGCCCACGCACTGCCGTCGAGGCGGAGGATCGCCCCACCCACAAACAAGGATGCGAAGAGAACTGCCGACGTGGTCCGCCGTGATGCGCGCTCTTGGCGCACAAGAGTCCGCTCGATACCTGGTGCCTCGATCCGGAGGCCGCCATTTTCCGCCTGGCTGAGCAACGCGTCGACGCGTGCTGGCAAACCAAGCCCAATCTTCAGGGCGTCCCGCAGAGAGTTCACTGCGTCTGTGATGAAGCCCCCGCTCTCGTCCCTCAGCAAACCCTGGGCGTATGGCTCAACCGAGTCCCACAGGTTGTATGAAGGATCGAGACCACTGCACACCCCGGACGTGAGGGAGGTTGTTCGCATGACGAGCAGATAGTTCGCCGGCAACTGGAACGGCAGGCTCAGCATGATGTCACTGAACTCCGCTGCGAACTCTCGGAATTCGCGCGGATCGACTTGGCGCAGCTCCGCGAACCCCATCCCACCGAACCGCGCGAATGCATGGCTGATGACGCGCTCAAGTTCGCCGGACTCAGCATTTGGAAGCAGCACGCCTGCCTCGCTCATTGCCGCGACCATCGCCTTGCCATCACGCATTGCCGCCGCGATCACCAATTTGCGCAGTGCAGATTTCAGCGCGGGTGTGACGGAGCCCATCATTCCGAAGTCGACCACCGTGAGCGCCCATGGAGGTCCGTCCCCGCTGAGGGGCGTGACAAAGAGATTGCCGGGGTGGGGATCCGCGTGGAAGTACCCGTGCCGGAAGAGTTGATCGAACATCACCTCGGCAAAGACCGGTGCAACCTCCGACGGATCGATCCCTGCCGCACGCATCCCCTCGTGATCAGTGATCTTGATGGCACTGACGTCCTCAAGAGTGAGCACCCGCCGGGTGGTGCGCTCCCATGCGACCCGCGGCACGCGCACGCGCGGGTCGCTCTCAAAGAGTGCGGCAAAACGCTCGGATGCCGCGCCTTCGTGAAGGTAGTCGATCTCCTCCAAGCTCGTCACCGCGAACTCGTCAATGAGGGCGGGCGCGTCCAGTCGCCGATTGACTAAGCGCACGCGCGAGAGCCACTGTGCAACACGGCGCAAAGCCGCAAGGTCAATGTCGACGATGTCGGCGATGCCTGGCCTTTGCACCTTCACCACCACGTCGCGGAAGCCCGCGGCATCCGCGTCGGTATCGGACAGTTGGGCCCGGTGTGCCTGACCGAGCGATGCGGCGGCAACTGGCTGTTCGTCGAAGCTCGCGAAGACTCGCTCTAGCGACACGCCGAGTTCTTGCTCCGCAAGGTTGCGGATTGCGCTGAACTCCACGGCTGGGACCTCATCCTGCAAGCCCTCGAGTTCCTTGGTGATCTCTGGTGGGAGCACGTCAAGGCGGGACGACAAGTACTGCCCCAGTTTGATCATGAGGCCGCCGAGCGCCACAGCCAAGACGCGGAAGCGTCGGGCAAAACGGCGCATCCGCGCAGGCCGCGAGCGTGCCGCAAACCGCTTGAGACCCACAGAGGGCAACACGATCTCGTACCACCACGTAACGAGGAGATGCCGCATAGCGAAGCGAAGAATTCGCCGGTAACGCGCCCGTCCTGTCAAGCGTGAGGACGTCATGGTCCCATCATGCCCGTTGGGGCCAGCCAACGGTGTCAGTCCCGAGACAGGATGGTGTAGATCGAACGCCGTGCGTCACGGAGCACAGAAACTGCCTCTTCGCGTTGCTCAACATTTCCACTGCGAGCCACAGACGTGACAGCGTCCGCGAGCTCAAAGGCCGCTTTGGCGAGCGTGCCGACGCGCGGACCGTGATCTTCCTCTTCCTCGACCGACCACGGCACGTTCTCGGCGACGTGCGCCGCCGCTTCGCGGCCTTCATCGGTCAAGGCGTACACCTTGCGATCATCCGCCGTCTCAACGGTGACGAGACCCTCGTCAGCCAGCATCTGCAGCGTCGGGTAAACGGATCCGGCGGATGGCTTCCACCGCCCGGAGGTACGCTCCTCGATCTCGCGAATGATCTGGTAGCCATGCATTGGTCGCTCATTCAACAAGAAGAGGACGGACGCGCGCACGTCTCCCCTGCCGATTCGCGTGCCGACTTTCTTGTCGAACTCACTCTTCAGTTGGTCGACCATCTTCCACATGGCGTCTGCCGCCTGATTAGGGTCAAATCCGCCGCGATACGAGTCCTTCATGGAAGCCTCCTTGTTATGTCGGTGACGAGCGGTCGCGATATATCGCTATCTAATCACGAGGCAGACGCCGTAGCAATTTCTCGTGCCGGGGATGAGAGCATGCCGGGCTTTGCTCGAGGCGCTCGTAGCAAGCGCATCGCGTTGGCGATCACCGCCAGGACTGAGACTTCGTGCACGAGCATCCCGATCGCCATGGTGACGCCGCCTGCGACGACACCGAGAAGCAGCGCCCCCACCGTCACCATCGCCAGTGCCACGTTCTGGTGCATCACTGCGACGGTGCGCCGCGCGAGTCCGAGGGCCTGCGGGAGTTTGAGGAGGTCGTCCTTCATCAGCGCCACGTCAGCGGTCTCAATCGCCACCGCCGTCCCTGCGGCACCCATCGCCACACCGATGTCAGCTGTAGCGAGGGCCGGCGCATCGTTGACGCCATCGCCCACCATCGCCACCACATGACCGTCAGCCTGGAGGTCACGCACCACCTCGAGTTTGCCCTCGGGCAAGAGCGCCGCGTAGACCTCATCGATGCCAATCTCCTGTGCGACTGCATGCGCCACAGGAGCGACATCCCCCGTCAACATGACCACCCGCTTCACGCCAGCGTCGTGCAACCGTGAGACCATCGATGCCGCGTCTGCCCGAACGGCGTCGGCCACTCCAATGACGCCGATCACGCCGCCGTCGACCATCACGGCCATCGGTGTGCGCCCGGCTCGCGCAAGGGAACCCATGGTGTGCGTCACTGACGCATGAACAGCACCCGCCACGTCGGCAACCAGAGCGCCATTGCCCACCGCAACGTGACGCCCGTCGATCACAGCGCGCATTCCCTTGCCGGGGACCGTTTCGATGTCAGTGGCAGTCATGTCGAAGGCAAGGCCGCGAGCAGCGGCTTCGGCAAGAATCGGTTGGGCTAAGGGGTGATTCGAGCCGCTTTCCGCCTGCGCGGCCCAGCGCACCACATCGTCGGCCGACGCCGTGGCATCGACGGGCACGACGTCCGTCACGCGCGGGCGGCCTTCGGTCAAGGTGCCTGTCTTGTCGAGCGCAACCACGTCGATCCGTGCGGCTGTCTCGAGGTACTCACCACCCTTGATCAAGATCCCGTCTCGAGCGCCACGTCCCACCCCCGCAACGATCGCGCCGGGGATCGAGATGACGAGCGCGCCCGGGCAACCGATGACGAGGAGCGTGAGGGCGAGCACGACGTCTCGAGTGAGGAACCCAAAGAAGATGGCCAGCCCGATGATGCCTGGCGTGTACCACCGTGAAAAGCGATCGATGAAGGCGTGCGTCTTCGCCTTGGCGTCCTGAGCTTCTTCGACCCGGTGGATGATGCGCGCCAAGGTGGTGTCGGCTCCCACGCCACGCGCCTCGACGTGAAGAAATCCGCCGGTCGCCACGGTCCCCGCGAAAACCAGATCTCCCGCAACCTTTTCCACGGGAATCGACTCCCCTGTAATGGAGGACTCGTCAATGGAGCCGGCACCGTCCGTAACGACTCCATCGACCGGCACTTTGGCGCCGTGCTTGACAAGCACAATCTCCCCAACAAGTACCTCTCCTGCCGACACCCGGACCTGCACCCCTTCGCGCACAACGGTGGCCTCGTCCGGCGCTACCGCCACAAGTTCGGCGAGGGCCGAACGGGTCTTGTTGAGGGTCGCCACTTCAAGCGCGTGACCGACCGCGAAGAGGAAGGTCACTGCAGCTGCTTCCCAGTAGTTGGCGATAACAATTGCCCCCATTGCCGCGATCGACACGAGGAGGTCGATCCCTACCACACGCGCTGACAACGCCCTGAGTGCGGCCCGCGCGATCGGTGCTCCTGCGACGATCGCAGCGCTCACCATCAACACATCAGCCCATAGCCCCCCTGACACCCGGCCCGCGACAAAGGAGGCGACAATCAGCGCGCCAGCCACGATGGGGACGAGCCAGCGGCTGCGGGCCAGGGTCAAGAGGGCGGTCATGGAATGGGCCTTTCAGTGAAGAGTTGTGAGGGATGTCTAGAACGCCGATGGCGACGCGACGTAGCCCGCCTTGCGCACAGCGGCTACAAGGTCCTCAACTCGCGCGATCTCAGGGTTGTGCTCGATGTCAATGCGAGATGAGGCGAAGTGGACGGTGACGTCGGCGACGCCGTCGAGCCGGCCCACTTGTTTCTCGATCTTGCTGACGCATGAGGGGCACGCGAAGTCTTCTGCGCGAAGCACGGTCTTTGTTGTGGTGGCCATGATGGGCTCCTTTCGATGGGTGATGCCTTGACCGTACGGAGCCCGTGTAGGACGCACCATGACGCACGTCAATTACCCGCACATTGGTCTCGACGTGGCCGCGAGAGCCCTTGATAGCCTCGCCTTATGAGTACGTCGGCCACCTCCCGGCCCCAGCGTCGGCGCATTCCACTGCGCGATGTCACCTTGCCGCATGTGTGCCCGTGGCCCATCCGCAAGCGCGCGCTTGAGCGCGCTCCTTATTTCCAGGGCCTCAGTGACGTGGATCTCCAACGTATCGACTCACGGATGCAGGCGACGTCGTGGACGGAAGGCGCTTCTCTTTTCCATGCTGGTGAGCCTGCGGATGCGTTGTTCATCGTCGCGGAGGGACGCGTCAAGCTCAGTGCCGTCACCGTCAACGGGACCGAGACAATCGCGGACATCCTCACTCCAGGGGAGTTGTTCGGTGCGATGAGCACCGTGGGCGAACCCCGCCACCACCACACGGCGACGGCAATGGTGGGCTCTTGTGCTTTGCGCATCGATCAGGCGGCGTTCCGCGAGGTGCTGAGTGAACATCCAGTGGTTGCGCTCCGGGTGCTCGACGACGTCGCCGCCAGGTTGTCGCGCGCTCACGCCGACGTGGGCGGACAGTCGAGCGACACCGTCGCCACCCGGGTGGCGATCGCTCTGCTCCGCCTAGCCGACAAGGTGGGCACAGTCCAGCGTGATGGCTCGGTGCTGATTGAGGTACCCCTGTCACGTGCCGACCTGGCCGGCCTGGCGCGGTCCACCCCCGAGTCAGTATCGCGAGTGATGAGTGCGTGGCGAGGCGAGGGAATCATTGATTCGGGCCGACGCTGGACGGCGATTCGTGATCGCCGCGCCCTTGAGTCACATGCGGCTGGGTAAAGACCGGCTGCGCGGTGACTGCGTCCTGATACGACGAAGTCCTGGTGACAGTTGCCTCTCACCAGGACTTTTTGTCGGGCTGACAGGATTTGAACCTGCGACCCCTTGACCCCCAGTCAAGTGCGCTACCAAGCTGCGCCACAGCCCGTCGCGCCGCGAACGGCGCCGCTCAATGCTACCCGACCGTGAGGGCCGTCTGCGCCACGCTCACCGCCATCCCGGCCTTGGCGTCGGCCGCACTTGTGGGGTGTTCGACAGCGCAATTACCCCGTCATGGCTCCGCCCACAGCGAACCCGCTATTCCCCAGGCGGCGCCATAACGAACGGGCCGCGGCGTGTTGTTCCCGCGCGTTTTCGAAACTCACGTGCTTACGGTCGACACGTGGCAAACCCGCCACCGAAAGGAGACCGTCATGACCACAGCAACTCAGACCATCGATGTCAATGTCCCGCTGTCCGTGGCGTACAACCAGTGGACGCAAATGGAGTCATACCCGCGCTTCATGAGCGGTGTGGAGTCTGTGCGCCAACTGGACGACGCACGCACTGAGTGGAAACTCAACGTCGGCGGCGTGACACGGGAGTACACGGCCCACATCACCGACCAAGTCCCTGACTCTCACATTGCGTGGGAGTCCGAGGGTGAGATCAAGCAAAACGGACGCGTCCGCTTTGAATCAACTGGCGACGACCGTTGCCGCGTGGAACTCTCACTTGAGTGGGAGCCCGAGGGCTTTGCGGAGAACGCCGGAGCCACGATGCGCCTTGACGACGCGCTCGTGGATGACTCCTTGAGCAAGTTCAAGGAGCTCATCGAGTCCCAGGGATTTGAAGAGGGCGCCTGGCGCGGCGAGATCCATGACGGCTCCGCCCAGCGGACGTTCGGCACCGAGGGCCTGTAACCCACGGTCGGGCATTCGCGCATCGACGGACGCCCCACATTCAGTGCGGGGCGTCCGTCGATGTCTCTCCCTCATGGGCCCTTGGTCCCCACCGAAATCGCTCGATTGGGGCAACCTGGAGGGGACGGCAACGGGGCCGTCCTGTGACGTTAAGAGCGTGACATGGCCAAGTTCGTATACGACTTCAGCGAAGGGAACAAGGACCTCAAGGACTTGCTCGGTGGCAAAGGCGCCAACCTTGCGGAAATGACAAACCTTGGGCTTCCAGTTCCTCCGGGATTCACCATCACGACCGAAGCCTGTCGGTGGTACATGGAGACAGGGCACGTCCCGCCGGAACTGCGCGTCCAAGTGACGATGGCGGTACGAACCCTCGAGGATTCGCTCGGTCGCGGATTCGGTGACGTTCAGGACCCCCTTCTCGTCTCCGTGCGATCGGGCGCAAAGTTTTCAATGCCGGGAATGATGGAGACGGTCCTCAACGTCGGCCTCAATGACGCCTCCGTGCATGGACTCGCCGAGTTTGCTGGTGATGAGCGTTTCGCATGGGACTCGTACCGTCGCCTCATTCAAATGTTCGGCAAGACCGTCCTCGACATCGACTCGGACCTCTTTGCTGACGCTCTTGACGCCAAGAAGAAGGAGGCGGGTGTCAAGGGCGACACCGAGTTGAGCGCCGCGGCCTTGCACGAGTTGGTCGACGAGTTCAAGGCGATTGTGCGCGAGCACTCAGGACGCGAGTTCCCCCAGCACCCGCGCGAGCAGCTCGACCTCGCAATCGAGGCAGTTTTCAATTCGTGGAACACCGAACGTGCGCGCCTGTACCGCCGGCGCGAACGGATTTCCGACGATCTTGGCACCGCCGTCAACGTGGTCGCCATGGTGTTCGGAAACCTGGGTGAAGGGTCCGGCACCGGCGTGTGCTTTACGCGTGACCCCGCAACGGGCGTGCCTGGTGACTACGGCGACTACCTCGAGAATGCGCAGGGTGAGGACGTTGTTGCCGGAATCCGCAACACCCTGCCGCTCGCCGAGTTCGAGCGCATTGACCCCGAGGCCTATGGAGAGCTCAAGCAGGCGATGCGCCGCCTTGAGAATCACTACCGCGACCTGTGCGACATCGAGTTCACGGTGGAGCGCGGCAAGCTGTGGATGCTCCAGACCCGCGTAGGCAAGCGCACCGCCGCCGCCGCCTTCCGCATCGCCTACCAACTTGTCGATGAGCACCTCATCACCCTTGACGAAGCCCTGGAACGCGTGAGCGGTGAACAGTTGAGCAAGCTGATGTTCCCGCAATTCGACCCGAGCGCAGAACGGACGACGCTCGCGAAGGGAATGGCGGCATCTCCGGGTGCCGCAGTGGGTGAGGCGGTGTTCTCCTCGGCACGCGCTCAGGAACGAGCCGCCGAGGGCGCCCACGTCATCCTTGTGCGCCGGGAGACTAATCCCGACGATCTCGGCGGCATGATGGCCGCCGTGGGCGTTCTCACCTCTCGCGGCGGCAAGACCTCGCACGCGGCAGTGGTGGCGCGCGGAATGGGAACCACATGCGTCGTTGGTGCCGATGCCTTGCAGGTGGACGCGCAGGCGTGCCAATTCACGGTAGGCAAGAAGGTGGTGAAAGAAGGCGACATCATCGCGATCGATGGCTCGACTGGCGAGATCTTCTTGGGTGAAGTCGCCGTCATGTCCTCACCTGTGGTGCGCTATCTCGAAGACGGTCTCGATGCCGCCCTCGCTGAGATTTCTGTAGACGACGTCGATACGCACGAACTCGTCAACGCCGTTCACGCGATTCTCACGCATGCCGACAAGACGCGACGGCTCGAGGTCTACGCCAACGCGGACACCCCGGACGATGCCAAGCGGGCACGCCGCTGGGGCGGTCAAGGCATCGGCCTGTGCCGCACCGAGCACATGTTCTTGGGTGACCGGCGCGTGCTGATCGAGCACCTCATCCTCGCCGAGGACGACGCTCAACGCCAGGCGGCGCTCGACGCTCTCCTACCCCTTCAACGCGCGGACTTCACGCACATCCTTGAGGAGATGGATGGCCTCCCGGTCACCATCCGCCTCATCGACCCGCCACTGCACGAGTTCCTCCCTGACCTCACGGACCTCTCGGTGAAGGTGGCACTGGCAGCGGAGAGAGGCGAGACAGGCGACGACGTCGAACGGGACATCACACTCCTTGCCGCCGTCCGGCGAATGCATGAGGCCAACCCAATGCTGGGTCTGCGCGGTGTGCGTTTGGGAATCGTGATCCCCGGGCTCTTCGCGCTTCAGATCCGCGCTATCGCGGAGGCTCATGCTGCGCGCTTGAAGGCGGGCGGCGATCCGCATGCCGAGATCATGGTCCCGCTTGCGGCCTCCGTGATGGAACTTCACCTCATTCGGGATGAGGCCGAGCGCATTCTCGCCGACGTGGCGGCGGAGCAAGGGCTCACGCTTCATATTCCAGTAGGGGCGATGATCGAATTGCCCCGTGCGGCACTCACCGCGGACCGGATGGCGGACGTGGCAGAGTTCTTCTCCTTTGGAACGAACGACCTCACGCAGACCACGTGGGGCTTCTCGCGTGACGATGTGGAAGGCGCGTTCTTCAATCCCTACACGGACAAGGGCGTATTCAGTGTGTCGCCATTCGAGTCCATCGACGTTCAAGGAGTTGGCGAACTCGTCAGCATTGCGGTGGAGCGCGGCCGATCCACGCGCCCGGACTTGCGGCTCGGCATCTGTGGTGAGCACGGCGGCGACCCAGACTCCATCCACTTCTTCAATGGTGTTGGACTCGACTACATCTCGTGTTCACCGTTCCGCATCCCGGTGGCCAGGCTTGAAGCTGGCCGCGCATCCGTCGCTGGCAGCAAATCAGACACGCGATAACAACAGGTCGCACGGATGCGAGCCGCCCCCGCCGAACAACGGTTGGGGGCGGCTACTTTCGTCCGCGCTTGTCGCGCACGCGCACATTGATATGGATGGGCGTGCCAGTGAACTCGAAGGTCTCGCGAAGCCGGCGCTCGATGAAGCGTCGGTACTGCGGGTCGAGGAATCCCGTGGTGAACAAGACGAAGGTAGGCGGGCACGTGCCCGCTTGCGTCGCGAAAAGAATCTTGGGCTGCCTGCCACCCCGAACCGGATGCGGATGTTCTGCGACGAGCTCACCAAGGAACGTGTTGAGCTTTCCGGTGGAGATGCGCCGATCCCAGTTGGTAAGGGCGACGTCCATGGCGCGCTTGAGTCGGTTCGTGTGCCAACCCGTGAGGGCTGACAGGTTGACTCGCGGCGCCCAGGTGAGGTGAGTCAACTCCTTTTCCCATGACCGCTCAAAGCGGAATCGCTCGTCTTCGCCCACCAAATCCCATTTGTTGACAACGATGACGAGCGCGCGCCCTGCATCAATGACGTCCGACAAGATGCGCAGGTCCTGTTCCGTCAGCGGCGTGGAGGCATCGACAAGCACGAGTGCAAGTTCGGCACGCTCAATCGCTGCCGCAGACCGCAACGATGCGTAATAGTCGGCGCCGCGCGTGAGGTGAACACGGCGGCGAATGCCTGCCGTGTCGATAAACGTGAATGGCTCATCGTCGATTGTGATGAGTTCGTCGACCGGATCGCGCGTTGTCCCTGCCAGTTCATTGACGACAACCCGTTCACTTCCGGCGAGCCGATTGAGCAGCGACGATTTGCCGACGTTAGGGCGGCCGACGAGTGCGACACGCCGAGGTGCGCCGTCATCGTCCACCATCCGCGTTTCGGTGGGGAGCATCGCAAGGGCCGCATCAAGCATGTCGCCGGTACCTCGGCCATGGAGCGCCGATACGGGGAACGGCTCCCCCAGCCCCAAGTTCCACAGCGCGGCGGCCTCAATCTCTCCTTGAGGGCCGTCCACCTTGTTCGCAACGAGAAGCACTGGCTTTTTGGTCCTTCGCAGCAACTTGACGACTTGCTCATCGGTGGACGTCGCGCCAACGGTGGCGTCAACGACAAACATGAGTGCGTCGGCGAGGTCCATCGCGGCCTCGGCGGCCTGAGCGACCGACAGATCAATGCCGCTCACATTGTGCTCCCAGCCGCCCGTGTCCATAAGGAGGAAGTCGCGGCCCGCCCATTCGGCGCGGTACGTGACCCGGTCCCGCGTGACACCAGGCGTGTCCTCCACCACTGCGACGCGTCGGCCAACAATTCTGTTGACGAGTGTCGACTTGCCGACATTGGGTCTGCCGACAATCGCAAGGACAGGGAGTTCCTCGCGCTGTTCCACCGTGGGGCCGTCGAGGGCACGGAGGTCTTCTTCGCTCAGTTCATAGGACTCCAGGCCAGCACGCAGGGCGGCTTCCCGAATCTCATCGAGAGTTTCGGGCGCATCGGACGGCGCAGGGATGCCGAACTCCTCGGTCTCGTCACTCATGTCCGTCCTCACTCTCGGCTGGCAAAGCGTTGCCGTCAGGCATTGTCAGGTCCGTACGCGTCAGAGTCTCGTACACATGCGCTTGGAGCATGCGGCCAACCTCACGTGCGGCCCATTCCTGACGGCTGCGTCCGGCCAACGCAGCGGGCACGTCAAGATGACTCGCCTCGCCAAAGGCCACCACCATACGCCGTCGCGGCCTGGGCCAGTGACTCACGGACTCTCCCGCACGGCGCGTTCCCACCACCGCCGTCGGCACGATCGCGGCCCCGGAGCGCACTGCAAGCCACGCGGCACCGCCGTAGGTCTCCTGGGCGTGACCGCCGCCCCTGTGCCCCTCGGGGAACACGCCCACCACTCCCCCGCGTTCGAGAACCGCCATCGCTTTGCTCAGTGCGTCACGCCCCGCGCCTTCAACAGAAATTTGGCCAGCGGGCCGCAAAACGAGCCCCAGAGGCCCCTTCATCATCGCGGCCTTGATGAGGAAGTGGGAGGGACGTGGAATGACGCCGTGGACCACGGGCCCGTCCGGCAGCCCAATGTGATTCGCGAGAACGAGGACGGATCCATGCTTGGGGATGTTGTCTCGCCCGTGGACCTCGGTGTTCCAGTACACGCGTGCCAGAAAGCGCCCAACCCAGCGGGACCACGATGGTCCCCAACGGGATGGAGGCTTTGTCACGCGGACTCCGCTTCAGTGAGGCGCACTACTGCGTCCACCACCTCATCGATGGTCATCGCCGTTGTGTCGATCGTCACCACGCCGTCCGCCGCCACATGAAACTCCACCACAGTGGAATCCTGCGCGTCGCGGCCAATGACCGCCTCCCGCACCGTCGCTGGGTCCGCCCCCTCCCCCGCACGGCGGGCCACACGGACGTCTTCATCGGCGGTCAACAAGATGCGCACGTCTGCGTCAGGTGCCACCACGGAGGTGACGTCGCGACCCTCAGCAACGATCCCGCGGCCCTCACGCGCTGTGTCGATGAGATCTCGCTGGACGGCACGCAAGACGGCGCGAGCATCAAGATTTGTCGCCACCTTTGACACCACCAAAGAGATCGTGTCGGTGTGCAACTGATTCGTCACGTCATCGCCGTCAAGCAATACCCGCGGATCAGTGGGACTGAGACGCATCTCCACGTTCATCGTGGCGAGCATGGCGGTCACATCGTCTTGTACGGTGAGATCGACGCCTTCTCGCAAGCAATACAACGCGCCCACCCGGTATGTCGCGCCCGTGTCGAGGTAGTCGAGGCCGAGCTTGCGCGCGACCTCGCGTGACACTGTCGACTTGCCCGTGCCAGCAGGGCCATCAATGGCAATGACGAGACTCATGATCCGGCTACCACCCATCCACCTTCTTCAAGCGCCTCGACAAGTTCGGGAACTCGTTGCGGGAGCACCCACAACGTGGTCAGGCCAACGGGCTGACGTGGAGAATGCTCAATCGACAAGTCTTCAACGTTGACGCCAACCCCTGCAGTGTCCGAGAGAAGCCGCAAGAGGTGACCCGGCTCGTCGGGAACGATCACTGTCACGGCTTCCCACTCACGCTTCGCACCGCCGTGCTTGCCCGGGATTCGCGCGACCTCGCGGCGGCCCTTCTCGATCAGTCGCGCCATGGCATCGCCGATGTCATCGGCTTCACGCACTGTGTTGAGCGCATCAACAATGTTGCCGAGCGTCTCCTCGATGGCATCGCGATTGAGGCGGGCAATATCGGTCCACATCTCGGGGGCCGACGCCGCGATCCGTGTCACGTCACGCAGGCCGGGTCCAGCCAAAGCGACATCCGCTTCGCCAAGCGGACCGAGCGCAGCAGCCACGGCCGACGCTGCGGCTTGGGGGGCGTGTGACACCCGCGCGACCGCCCGGTCATGTTCGTTCGCAGGCATCTCCACGGCGTCGGCCTGCAGAGCGGTGGCAACCCTCTTCACAAGAGCGACTGCGTCAGGCTCAGCGTCCCCCGCGCAGATGACCCACGGTCGCGCCCTGAACAAATCCCCTTGAGCCGCCAGAGCACCCGAGACTTCGCGGCCAGCCATCGGGTGCGAACCGACGTAGCGCTCGCTCAAACCCGATGCTCGCGCGGCCTTGAGCACGGGAGCCTTGACGCTCGCCACATCGGTGACAACGGCGTGAGGGAAACGCTCGAGCACATCGGGGACGACACGTAACGTGACTGACGGCGGTGCGGCGACGATGACGAGCTCAGGCTCTTCGAAAGGTGTGGCACCGCCAGCACCAATGCTGCGCGCGAGGAGCTCTGCGTCCGGGCTGGCGTCCTCGATGGTGACGGTCCAGCCTTCTGCACTGAGACCGATGCCGATCGACGCGCCGATGAGACCGGCACCGATGATGTGGGTTGAGGGCGTGGCAGCCATTACTGCGCGAGGTCCCGGCGCAATGCAACCGCGTCATGCAAGTACACGTGGACAATTTCGTCCCGCGCGGCTTCTGTCTCGATGTGCATCATCACCCGCACCACCTGTGCAAGAGCCCCTGGCACCGCCATTTCCTGACCGCACATGAGCGGGACCGCACCAAAACCCAGTTGACGGGCAGCCGCAGCGGGAAAGTCGCTTGTGATGTCCGGCGTACAGGTGAAAAAGGCCGAGATGACGTCATCTGGAGTCAGCGAGTTCTCCCGCAGGATCGCGTCAACAAGTTCTTTGGTGCGCTCATGGAGATGATCGCGCTCGTCAATGTCGAGCGTTGTCGCCCCCCGGATTGCACGCACAGCCATGGGCACATGCTACCGGGATGAAGCCGCCCTGACGGGACCGCTAAAGGCCCGCAGCCTGCTGGAGTTGACCCACCTCAAAGTTTGTCAACGGCCGCGAATGACCCGGCTGCAAAGTACCCAGCGTGATCGGGCCAAAACGCGTGCGAACGAGTTCGAGCACCGGGTGTCCCACGGCGTCAAACATGCGTCGGACAATCCGGTTGCGGCCCTCATGCATCTCGACTTCAACGAGAGAGTGAGCGTCGGTCGCATCGAGAATGCGGCATTCAACGGCACGAACGGGTCCGTCATCGAGTTCGACGCCCTGACGCAGCGTTGTCGAGATCGACTTGGGAACGCGGCCTGCCACCTTGGCCACGTAGAGCTTTGACACACCGTGAGTGGGATGAGCGAGGCGATGCGCCAACTCGCCATCGTTGGTGAGGAGGAGCACTCCGGTTGTATCGGCGTCGAGCCGTCCCACATGGAACAAGCGCTCGCTGTACTCCCGCACGTACTCATCAAGTGCGGGCCGGCCTTCGGGATCGCTCATCGTGCTCACCACACCCTTGGGCTTGTTGAGGACAACCGTGACAAGCGTCGTGTCGACCGAGACGCGTTTGCCGTCCACCTCAATCACCGAGTCCGCCGGATCCACGCGCACACCCAGTTGATCAATGACCTGCCCGTTGACCTTGACCTTTCCCGCCTCGATGAGGTCCTCGCATTTGCGCCGCGAGCCGACGCCCGCTTGCGCGAGCACCTTCTGCAAGCGGACCCCTTCGGGACGGTGAATCTCCAAGTGAGCCATCAGTCCACCATGTCGATATCTGCCAAATCGGGCAAGTATGGCGCAAGCGGCGGCAAGTCATCGAGTGACGAGAGACCCAACCGCTCAAGGAACTCGGTTGTCGTGCCATATTGCACCGCGCCGCCAATCTCCCCCACCTCGGTGACAAGACCGCGCGCGCTCAGTGTCTTCATCACCGAGTCGACATTGACACCGCGAATCTGCGAGACCTGACCGCGAGTGACCGGCTGCCGGTAGGCGACCACGGCAAGCGTCTCGAGTGCCGCCTGAGACAAACGCGACGCCTGCCCATCTACAACAAAAGCCCCCACCGCGTCGGCGTAGAGCGGCGAGGAGTAGATGCGCCAGCCGCCGCCTACCTCGCGAAGCTCAAATCCGCGCGGTGCATCGGGGCTCGTGTACTCCGCCTTGAGGGCGTGCAGAGCGTCAAGCACCTCGTGCTCGAGTACATCCAGGGCGGTGGCGAGATCAACGGGAGACACCGGCTCGTCGACCACCATCAAGATGGCCTCGATACCGCCCCGTATGTGCTGGCTCACTCGGTGACTCCTTCCATTGAAGTCTCGCCGTCTTCGGCGCTGGCCGGCGCTTCGTCGAATTCGGCGCTCACTTCAACCTCTTCATCACTGCCGGTCCAGCGAATCGTCAGCTCGCCGAGCGAGCGTACCTGTTCGAAGGCCACCGCAGACTCACGGAAGAGCTCAAGCAGCGCGAGGAACCTCGCGACCACCACCGCAACGTGCTCCGCATCGGCAATGAGTGAGCGGAAGGTCAGCGCTCCGGCCTTGTGCAAACGTGCCTGGATGAGTGCTGCTTGGTCGCGCACACTGACCTGGGGATTGTGGAGGTGCGTGAGTGAGACGCCTTGTTGCTGAGGCTTTGGCTGCATTGCGTGAGCGGCAAGCCTCGCAAGATCGGCCGGCGTGGTGCTCCACACGAGTTCTGGCAACAACATGGCGAAGTGTGGCTCGAGTGCGACGTCGCGAGGGATGGCCCGCGGCCCCGACAACATCGCATCGAAGGATGCCGCCACATCTTTGAATGCCTTGTATTGGAGCAGCCTCGCAAAGAGGAGGTCCCGCGCTTCAAGCAAGGCAAGATCTTCAGCATCGTCCACCTCGCCCTGGGGCAGGAGGCGCGCAGCCTTCAGATCGAGCAAGGTCGCTGCCACGACAACAAATTCCGACGCTTGCGAAAGGTCCCATTCGCCTTCGTGCGCGCGAACCGTCGCGAGAAACTCGTCGGTCACGATCGCAAGCGCAACGTCCGTGATCTCCATCTCATGCTTGGAGATGAGATTGAGCAGAAGATCAAAAGGGCCGGAGAAGTTGGGAAGCCGGACTTCGAAAGTCCCGTTGGCTGCCTCTGAGGGAGCGGTCACCTTAAGCGGCGACCCCGCGCGCCACGAGCTCGCGTGCCAACTGGCGGTACTGATCGGAGCCAGCGTGCGACGGGGCAAAGGTGAGAATCGGCTCCGCCGCAACGGTGGCGTCGGGGAACTTCACGGTTCGACCGATCATCGTGGCGGTGACGCGATCGCCGAAGGCCTCTCGCACCCGCGTGACGACTTCTTGAGCGTGCAATGTCCGAGCGTCGTACATCGTCGGCACAATCGCATCCATTGTGAGACGTGGATTGAGGCGGTCCTGAACCTTGGCAATGGTGTCAACAAGCAGTGCGACGCCGCGCATCGCGAAGTACTCGCATGCGAGCGGGATCACCACGCCGTGCGCAGCGACAAGTGCATTGACGGTAAGAAGGCCAAGCGAGGGCTGACAGTCAATCAAAATGAGGTCGTAGTCATCTTCAACTCCGCGCAGCGCCCGAGCGAGAGCACTCTCGCGTGCAACTTCACCGACGAGCTGAACTTCCGCCGCACTCAGATCAATGTTCGCTGGCAAGAGGTCGAGGTTCTCATAATCGGTTGGGACGATGACGTCCTTGGTGGAGGCCGACGATCCGAGGAGGAGGTCGTACACCGTCGTATCGAACTCTTGAGAATTGATACCGAGGCCCGCCGAGGCAGCCCCTTGCGGGTCGAAGTCGACAAGGAGAACCTTGCGCCCGTACTCGGCCATGGCCGCAGCGAGGTTGACGGAAGTCGTTGTCTTTCCCACACCGCCCTTCTGGTTACAGAGGGCGACGATGCGTGCGGGGCCTGTTCCATCCAGGCGCGGGGGCTCAGGGAACTCGGTCACGGGTCCACAGTACTCGGCGCGCGGCCCGCTATCCCAATGCGCGCGGGTGTGCCGCGGCATAGACCTCGCGAAGAGCATCTCGAGTCACCAAGGTGTACACCTGGGTGGTGGTGACGGAGGCATGTCCGAGCAGCTCTTGAACCACGCGGATGTCCGCGCCTCCCCGGAGCAGATGCGTGGCGAAGGAGTGCCGAAGTGTGTGCGGCGAGACGTTGTCAACACCAGCTCGCTCTGCGGCCATCTTGAGGATGCTCCACCCGCTTTGGCGGCTCAGCCGGGTACCGCGCGCATTGAGAAACAAGGCCGAGTCCCCCCGACCTCGCGAGGCAAGAGCAGGCCGGGCACGCACGGCATACGCGTTGAGCGCGTCAACCGCGTACGTGCCAACCGGCACCACACGTTCTTTGCGTCCCTTTCCTCGCAAGAGCACGCTTTCGGAGCCGGGATCGAGGTTGAGGTCGTCAACATCGAGACCAACTGCTTCCGACACCCGTGCACCTGTGGCATAGAGAATCTCAAGCAAAGCCCGATCCCTTAATGCGGCAGGTCCCGATCCGAGCGCGGCAGCCTCGAGTACCGCGGCGACGTCTTCATGTGAGAGCGCTTTTGGAAGCCGCATCGGGGTCGCCCGTGGTTTCACGTCAGCCGCCGGGTCACCTTGTGCCAAACCCTCGGCAAGCGCAAAGCGATGCCACCCCCGCACGGCGACCACCGTACGTGCCGCAGACGACGCTGCAAGGGCACTGAAGCCGTCCTCGCCCGACGAGACGGCTTGGGCAAATGCTTCTACGTCACCTGCAACGACGTCGGCCATCGAGTGCTTGCCGCGGGACAACAGAAAGGTGGCATAGCGGTTGAGATCGCGTCGGTACGCGGCGACCGTATGCGCTGAGAGGCCTCGCTCGACGGTGACGTGAGCGAGGTACGTGGCGAGCTCCCGCTCGAGGCTTATCCCTGCCACACCTGCAGCGCGCCCGGCCAGAAGGGATCGGCAAGCACAGCGGCGAACACGACGGACAGGTACAGGATCGAGTCCCGGAACAGTCGCATCGAGTGAAGCTTCTTGCCTTCGGCGGTGCGCCGATAGAGCGAGTAGCAGCCGCCGACGAACCACACCCCCGCGCCAAGAGCGACCACTGCGTAGATCCACGTCATCGAGGCGAGCGGAATGAGCACGAGGGTGGAGACGACCATCGCGATGGAATACGCGATCATCTCTTTTGCCACTCGCAATGGAGAGGCGATGACTGGAAGCATCGGCACCTCGGCATGCGCGTAGTCCTTGCGGAACTTCATGGCGAGCGGCCAGTAGTGCGGGGGCGTCCAGAAGAAGATGATCGCGAAGAGCGCGACTGGCGCCCAGTCGAGGCTGTTTGTCACCGCCGCCCAGCCGATCAGCACGGGCATGCATCCAGCGGCGCCGCCCCACACGATGTTCTGCGACGTCCGTCGCTTCAGCAGCATCGTGTAGCCCACGGCATACAACACGATGGCGGTGACCGACAGCACCGTCGCAAGCCAAGAACCAACGGCCCAGTAGAACCAGGCGGTCGACACGAAGGTGAGGATCCACGCAAAGATCAGGCCGTTGCGGGGCGCGATGACTCCGGTGACCAACGGCCTGCCCTGGGTCCTCTTCATCACTGCGTCGATATCGCGATCAAGGTACGAGTTGAAAGCGTGAGCGGCACCCGCGGACAACGTGCCACCGATCAGTGTGGCGATCATGAGCCACAGCCCCGGCCATCCGCCTGCGGCAAGCACCATCGTGGGAAGCGTGGTGATGAGGAGCAGTTCGATGATGCGGGGCTTCATCAACGCGACGTACGCCTTGAGGACCCGGGTGAACAGGATCACCCGACCCACCGACGGAGCAGGCACGTCAGTCTCGGCGGAAGGCACGGCGGGCATACGGTCGATTGTACGGTGGACCCCGCACACCAGGGGCCACGGTCCCAGACGTCGCGCCGAGTCGCAGGCGGCGCTCCCAAGGTGCCACTCGCCGCTAGGCTAGTCACGCCGCCGAACGACGTGTCAAAGGGAGAATCGTGGCCACAGGATGGACTGATCTGGATAACCGCGCTGTCGACACGCTGCGAGTCCTCGCAGCCGACGCCGTTGAGAAGGTGGGCAATGGCCACCCGGGGACTGCGATTTCACTCGCACCCGTGGGGTACCTGCTCTTCCAGAATGTGATGAAGCACAACCCCGCCGATCCCACGTGGTTGGGGCGCGACCGCTTTGTTCTCTCGGCGGGACACTCGTCGCTCACCCTTTATTTGCAGCTCTTCGCTTCCGGCTATCCCCTCTCGCTCGATGACCTCAAGGCACTCCGCACCGAGGGTTCGCTGACTCCGGGTCACCCGGAGTACGGCCACACGGCTGGTGTCGAGATCACCACTGGCCCGCTCGGCACGGGCCTCGCATCGTCGGTCGGCATGGCAATGGCCTCGCGCCGTGAGCGCGGTCTCCTTGACCCGGACGCCGCCCCCGGCATGTCCGTCTTCGACCACCACATCTACGTCATTGCCTCGGACGGCGACCTGCAAGAGGGTGTCTCCGCTGAAGCGTCGGCGCTTGCGGGCGTTCAGGAGTTGGGCAACCTCATCGTCATCTGGGACGACAACAAGATCTCGATCGAGCACGAAACCGACATTGCCTTCGGTGAGGACGTCCTCAAGCGCTACGAGGCATACGGCTGGCACACCCAACGGGTCGACTGGGTGACACCAGACGGCTACAAGGAGGACCCCGACGCTCTTCTCACCGCGATCGAGAACGCGAAGGCGGAGACGGGCAAGCCGTCAATCATCGCGCTGTCGACGATTATCGGCTGGCCATCGCCTACCAAGCAGAACACTGGCGGTGTGCACGGTTCGGCTCTCGGGGCGGAAGAGGTCGCGGGCCTCAAGAAGGTCCTCGGATTCGACCCCGAGAAGGACTTCGACGTCGCTCCTGAGGTCCTCGAGCACATGCACAGGGCCAAGGAACGCGGCCAGCAGGCTCAGGCAGCGTGGGAAGAGGAGTTTGCCGCGTGGCAGAGTGCTCAGCCCGAGCGTGCCGCTCTCCTCGAGCGTCTTCGCAAGCGCGAACTGCCGACCAACTGGGCCGACGCCCTGCCCACGTGGGAGGTTGGCACCAAGGTTGCGACGCGCTCCGCTTCCGGCGAGGTTCTTTCCGCACTTGCACCGGTGCTGCCGGAGTTGTGGGGTGGATCCGCCGACCTCGCAGGTTCGAACAACACGACGATGAAGGGCGAACTGTCCTTCCTTCCGCCGCACCGTTCCGTCAAGTCATGGGAAGGCACCTGGTACGGACGCACCCTTCACTTCGGTATCCGCGAGTTCGGAATGGGCACGATCCTCAACGGCATCACTCTCCACGGCCTCACTCGCGCCTACGGCGGCACCTTCCTTGTGTTCTCCGACTTCATGCGCGGTGCTGTCCGCCTTGCCGCTCTCATGGGGATCCCCACCACGTTCGTGTGGACGCACGATTCCGTTGGCCTCGGTGAGGACGGACCGACCCACCAGCCGATCGAGCACGTCGCAACGCTGCGCGCCATCCCCGGCATTGACATCGTGCGTCCCGCCGACGCCAACGAGACTGCCTGGGCGTGGAAGCACGCCCTTGAGACGACGGACCGCCCCACCGCGCTCATCCTCACGCGTCAGAACGTGCCGACGCTTGAGGGCACCTCTGCTGACGGCTTCGCCAAGGGTGCATACGTCATCGCAGGCGCTGACGACGACGCCGACGTCCTCATCGTGGCGACCGGCTCCGAGGTTCAGGTTGCCCTCGCTGCACGTGAGCAGCTGGCCGGCGAGGGCATCAAGGCCCGCGTCGTCTCCATGCCGTGCCGCGAGCTCTTCGAGCGCCAGGACGCCGCGTACCGCGAGTCGGTCATCCCACCGAGCCTCAAGGCGCGGGTGAGCGTCGAGGCTGGTTCGCCGCTTGGCTGGCGCGAGATCGTTGGTGATGCTGGTCAGATTGTTGGCATCGATCACTTTGGCGAATCGGCTCAGGGCGATACGTTGCTTCAGAAGTACGGTTTCACGGCCGAGAACGTGGCGGCAAAGGCAAAGGCATCAATCGCCGCTGTTTCGTAATCAGCCTCTCATCTCCCGTCATTGACGGGACCAGTGCAATCGGTGAGGATGCCGTTCACGCGGCATC
>JAEYOR010000038.1 GCA_023411615.1 Actinomycetes bacterium | reverse complement strand
GGCCACGTTGACCGCCACTGCCACCACGACTGCCTTGGCCACCACGGCCGCCACGTTCGCCACCAGCGGGCTTGCGACCGGTCTCGCCGAGATCCTCAAGGCGCTCGGCGTCAAGACCAGCGCGGGTCCGTGCATCGCGTGGCAGCGTCCCCTTGATGCCAGCAGCAATGTCAAGGTCGGTAAAGAGGTGCGGTGACGAGGAATACGTCTCAACAGGCTCGGGGAAGCCGAGGTCAAGCGCCTTGTCAATGAGACCCCAGCGCGGGATGTCATCCCAGTCGACAAAGGTCACTGCAGTACCGGTCTTGCCCGCGCGGCCAGTGCGGCCAATCCGGTGGAGGTACGTCTTCTCGTCCTCTGGGCATTGGTAATTCACCACGTGCGTGACATCGTCCACGTCGATGCCGCGAGCAGCGACATCGGTCGCGACGAGCACATCGATCTTTCCCGAACGGAACGCGCGCAGCGCTTGCTCACGAGCACCCTGGCCCAAATCGCCGTGAATCGCTCCTGCCGCGAAGCCGCGCTCGCGCAGCTCATCGGAGACTTTGGCGGCGGTGCGCTTGGTGCGGGCAAAGACAATGGTGAGGCCGCGGCCTTCGGATTGGAGGATGCGGGCGAGCACCTCGACCTTGTCGAGGGCGTGCGCGCGGTAGACCACCTGCTTGATTGCCTTGACGGTCGCGCCACCGTCATCAGGGTCAGAGGCGCGGATGTGAGTCGGCTGGGTCATGTAGCGGCGCGCAAGCGCGACAACGGGCCCGGGCATCGTCGCCGAGAACAACATCGTGTGGCGAGCCGCCGGGGTAGCGGCGAGGAGCTTCTCCACATCGGGCAAGAAGCCGAGGTCGAGCATCTCGTCCGCCTCGTCAAGCACCACGGTGCGCGCCCACCGCAAGTCAAGGTGGCCCTGATTCATCAAGTCAATGAGGCGGCCGGGGGTGCCGACAACCACCTCGACACCTTTGCGCAAGGCTTCGATCTGCGGTTCGTAGGCGCGGCCACCATAAATCTGCACGATTCGCGTCGAGCGCTTCTTTGACGCGGCATCGAGATCCCCGGCCACCTGGACCGCAAGCTCGCGCGTTGGCGCAACGACGAGGGCCTGCGGCTTGCCCGCTCCCTCGCCCAAAGCGTCGTAACCGTCCTCGCCGGGCGACATCGTGTGGTGGAGGAGCGGCACACCAAAGCCGAGCGTCTTGCCCGTGCCGGTCTTTGCCTGACCGATGATGTCGTGGCGCTGTAAGGCCACGGGCAACGTCATCGACTGAATGGGGAAAGGTGCGGTGATGCCCGCTTGAGCGAGCGCTTCCACGATGAGTGGATTCACGCCGAAATCGGCGAAGGTCTGGTCGGTCATGTGTCCTCAAGATGGGGTGCTGCGACGTGCGTCGGTACGGGAGCCGATCGCGCATTTACCCTTGCTGGTGCGGCGTCGCGCCGCGCTTCACATGCGACCGGTCAACCTCTGGTCGGCGCAAGTCTACCGTGCGGGCGCTGAGGCGGCGGTGAGGCGACCGAGGGTGCTCTCCAGGGATACCCTGGGCCCATGCGGGTGGTTGTCATGGGCGTGACCGGATGCGGCAAGACGAGTGTGGGGCGCCAGTTGGCTTCCTCGCTCGGTTTCGCCTTTGCCGATGCCGACGATTTTCACCCTCCCGCGAACATCGCCAAGATGGCCGGGGGCATTCCCCTGACGGATGAGGATCGCTGGCCGTGGCTCGATGAGGTAGGCGAGTGGCTTGCTGCCCACCCCGACGCCGTCGTCGCGTGCTCGGCGTTGCGCAAGGCATACCGCGAGCGCATTCGTGAGCGCGCTGGCATGACCGTTTTCCTGCATCTCGCAGCGCCGCCGTCCGTCCTTGCCGAGAGGGTGCATCGGCGCACCCTCGATGAAGGACACTTCGCGGGTGTGAATCTCCTTGAGTCCCAGTTCGCCTTGCTTGAGCCGCTCGGCTACGACGAAGTGGGCGGCAGCATCGATGTGACGCACCGGACGCTGTCAGAAGTGATCGCAGAAGCGCACGACATCATCGCGTTGCAAGACGACTGACCCGCGCAGCGTCATGCGGGACGTGCGTTAAGCGGTGAAGCCGACGAAGCGCTTGTTCTCTTCGCCGATCTCGACGTAGCCGATCGAGCCGGATGGCACGACAACGCGGCGGCCCTTGCTGTCGGTGATGTCGAGAGTGCTCCCAGCCACAGCGTCGGCCACGAGCTGTGCGATTGCGTCCGCCGATAGGTCCGTCTCCACAACGAGTTCCCGACTGACGTTTTGTACGCCGATGCGGATCTCCAACGTGACCTCCTGAACCGTGGTGTTGCGACGATCACCTATCGTAGGGGGGTGCTTCGTCGGTTTGGCGGGATTTTCGCGGGCAGGGGAATCGCCTTGCCTGGCTTTGTCATCTCTGCCTCCGTCATCGCCCTCGCCTTTGGGCTTGGAATGGGAGCCGGCTGGTTTACCGCGCATTTGCCCGAGTTGCTTGAGGCCGAGCCGTCCGTCAGCCCGTCAGCGAGCGCGTCTCCTGTTGTCGATATGTCCTCCACTCCGTCTTTGCCGCCTTTGCCGCCGATCACGCGCACTCTCGATCAGGACGATCGCGACGCAGGCATTGTGACAACAGACGTGGACCTTAAGGGCGAAGGCACCTTGAACGTCGTGCGCGGCGTGGGGACCCCGGCACCGACCGAAGGTGACGTTCGGTGGGTGTCGGTTGCGGTCGAGGAAGGGGTGCGTGCGGACTCCGTGCTCTTTCGCTCCTACGTGATGGATGTCCTCAATGACAACCGCGCGTGGGGATCAGGCGACTCGGTTCAGTACGTGCACACGGATGGCGTCGCTGACTATCGCGTGATCCTCGTGAGCCCCTACACCGCCGCTGCGATGTGCCCCGATGGCCACGCGGCAATCCAGTCGGGTCCCGTCGTGCCCGTCTCCCCGAGCCCCGCCGCAACCGAATCCGAAAGCTCGGCAGCCGTGGTGCCCCCTGCCGTGTCCGGCATGGACTTTCTCGACGAGGTGGGCGACAACGTATGTGCAGATGACAGCGTCGTCATCGTGTCGATCTATGACTGGACCGCCGGTACCGAAGCCTTTGGTGACGATTACGAGGCGGCGCGTCAGTACTTGTTGCTCCACCGCTTGGGGCATCTTGCCGGCAATCCAGATCTCACGTGCGCCGGCGGCCGGGCCGATGTCATGGTGGACCAGCGCGAGGCTCTGCCCGAGGGCTGTGAGCCGAATCCGTGGCCATTCCCCGACGCCCCCGTCGAGACCGAAGCGGCGACTCCCTCACCAACGCCTGGCTCGACGGCGCCGCGTTAAGGCCCCACGTCAGTGCGCCATGGTGGGATAGGAACATGACGCTATTGCGCCTGGTCGCTCCCGCAACGCTGGCAGTTGAGCCCGCGCTCGACGCGGACCAATTGCGGGCGCTCGACGTGGTGCGGGCGCACGATCGCGCCGTGGTGACCGGCGCGCCCGGTACGGGGAAGACCACCTTCGTTGTCCACGCTGCGGCCGACGCCGTGGCGAGGGGTATCGCGCCCGAACGTTTGCTCGTTCTTGCGCCGTCGCGCGCGGCGGGTTCGGAACTGAGGGACCGCGTGACCCGGGCAATCGGCACGGTGACAACGGCGCCCCTCGCACGCAGCGCCGCAGGTTTCGCGTATTCGGTGCTCCACGCGCGTGCGCGTCAGCGCGGGGAGCCGCGACCGAGTCTCATTACGGGTGCCGAACAAGACGTCAAACTTCGAGAGATATTGGAGGGCCGCGCCTCGGGTCGCGTTGCGCCGCTCGACTGGGGACCGCATATCCCGATCGAGGCAACGGCGTTGCCTGGCTTCCGTGAGGAGCTGCGCAACCTCCTCATGCGCGCGGCTGAGGCAGGAATTGGCCCCGTTCGCCTCGCTGAGCTCGGCCGAGCTGCCCGGCGGCAGGAATGGGTCGCTGCCGCCCAGTTATACGAGGAATACCTCGACATTCTCGACTTGCAGTCAATGCCGCTCGACCAGGGAGCGCGCTACGACCCCGCGACCATCGTCACGGCTGCCACCGAGGCATTGATGGAGTGGGAAGACGAGGTGGGAGCGTCCAGGCCGACCTTCGACCTCGTCATTGTCGACGATGCTCAAGACGCGACCGCGGCAACGGCTCGGCTCCTGGATTATGTGGCGAGCACTGGCACTCGCATTGTCCTCGTCGGCAATGCTGACGAGTCGGTGCAGGGCTTCCGCGGCGCCGTGCCGTCGCTGCTCGGTGATGCGGCGGCAAGCCCGCGTGCGGGCCACATTGAGTTGACCCACGACCACCGCCAAAGTGGGCCGTTAACGCGGGTGAGTGCGGCTATCGCCGCCACCATCGGGGTGAGGGGCGTCGGGTCAGCACGAGCGGTTGCGCGCCGTATCGCGATGGACACTTCCGGATCGAGCGGCTCGGAGGACCGCCCGGTGATCGTCATCACGGCGCCGCATCGCTACGGTCAGTCGCGTGCCATCGCTGCCGAGCTCCGGCGCGCGCGGCATGGTCTTGACGGTCCGCCCATCGCCTGGTCGCGCATGGCGGTGATCGCGAGGTCGACGGCAACGCTACGGGCCGTGCGCTCTGACCTGCTCGGTGCTGACATCCCATGCGAGTCAAACGGTGAGGGAGTGGCCCTCCATCTCGAGCCTGCGGTCGCCCCGCTCCTCGCGATTGTGCGTCACGCGCTTGGGGAGTCTTGGGACGAGGACCAGGCCGTCGAGGTCATGTGCTCCCGCGTCGTCGGGCTCGATCCGGTGAGCCTGCGCCGCTTGCGCCGCGAGCTCGTCCGAGAGGAACGTCAAGGCGGCGGCGAGCGCTCGTCGGGCGAACTGCTGCTCGACGCTCTTGACAGCCCCGAGCGGTGGGCCACCGTGCCGGGTCCGGAAGCGCGAGTTGCGCATCGGTTGGCGCGCGCAATACATGCGGCCTCCACGCGGGCTCAACAACCGTTCGCGACACCAGGCGCTGTGTTGTGGGAGGTGTGGCACACGCTCGATTTGGCTGAGACGTGGCGGGAAGCAGCGCTCGTGGGATCCTCGCGCGACGACGCCGATCTCGACGCCGTCATCGCGCTCTTGCGCGCGGCACAGACCTTCTCGGAGCGGCTTCCCGAGGCGAGTGCCGCCTCGTTCATCAGTTATCTCGAGGGCCAGGGCTTCGCGGCAGACACCCTTGGTGCGCACGCAAGCAAGGCCGACGCTGTCGCTTTTGCGACGCCCACATCGGCTCTCGGTCGCGAATGGGACGTTGTCGTTGTTGCCGGGGTCGAAGAAGGGGCGTGGCCCAACCTTGCGCTACGCGATTCGGTGCTCGGCGCGCAACGCCTTGCCGACGCCCTGCGCGACGGGTGGCAACAGGCACTCGAACGGGCGAGCGGACCGGCTGATATCCGGGCATCGCGCGCGTCCGTGCTTGATGACGAAGCACGGGCGATGTTGGTGGCCGTGTCGCGCGCTCGGTATCGGCTCATCGTGACGGCGATCGACGACGGTGAGTCTCGGCCTTCTCGATTTGTATCGACTGTCGAAGCCGCGGCTGGTGTGACTCGGGAGCGCGCGGGGGAGAGGCGTTCTGTAGCCGACCTTCGCAGCGCTGTCGCACATCTGCGAGCACGGGCCGAGGAAGAGGCGGATCACGCGCCCTATGCCCACATGCTTGCCGCGCTCGCACAACGCGGCGTCCAAGGCGCGCATCCCGTGCAGTGGCATGGCGCTCATGAGTGGAGCACCGCTGAAGCATTCTGGGACGAGGAGGAGCCGATCCGGGTGTCGCCATCCAAGGTGGAATGGGTGGAGAAATGCACCTTGCGATGGGCTTTTGAGTCAGTGGGTGGCACTCGCGAGGCGACCGATGCGCAGCAGATAGGGACGTTGATTCACGAACTTGCTGAGTTGCATCCGCATGGCGGGGCAGCGGCGATCCTCGCGGACTTTGACAGGATTTGGTCGGATCAGTTTTCCGTGACGACATGGCCCGAACGCGTGGCGTATGAAAATGCGCGGCTCATGGCGGAGCGTCTTGCCGCGTATCTCGACAAGCGTGCAGATGTCGATGTGCGCACCGAGCTGCCGTTTCGGGCCGAGTTGGGCCGTGCGGTCTTGAGCGGAGTGGCTGACCGCGTGGAGGTGCACGAGGACGGTGCCTACGTTGTCGACCTCAAGACGGGTCGTTCGGTTCCCACTCAAGCCGAAGCGATCACAAATCCGCAATTGGCGATGTACCAACTCGCCATCGCTTCGGGAGCCGTTGACGGTGTGAAAACGGCACTCGGGGCCGAGCTCGCCTTTGTGTCAGGTGGCAAGGCCGGCACGAGTCGGAGCCAGCCACCCATCGATCCGCAGGTGGCTCGAGAACGGCTGGACGGTGTCGTCCGCCTGATGACGGGCTCCGAGTTCCCGGCCGTTGTCGACAAACACTGTGACACGTGCCCCGTGCGGCGGTCATGTCCTGCCCACGCCGAGGGAGCGCAGGTGAGCGACGCATGACACATGACGATGGGCTCATTGCAGGATTGGGGCGCCCACCAGCGGAGATCGCAGGTGAGATCGCGCCCGATCGAATGTTGACGGCCGAGCAAAGCGACGTCATCGGTGCTGGACTTGAGCCGACGCTCATTGTTGCGGGCGCAGGCTCGGGCAAGACCGAGACCCTTTCTTTGCGCATCCTCTTCTTGCTTGACAATGCGCGGACTCTGTTTGGCCGCGATATCTCGCCCGAGGAGATCCTCTGCCTCACCTTCACCCGCAAGGCGGCCGCGGAGATCGCGGAGCGCGCGGAGCAACGGGTCTCACGGCTCTTTGGTGCGGATCCATCACGAGCCCACGTGAGCGTATCGACCTACAACGCCTACGCGGCGGCTCTTGCTGCGGAACACGGCCTGCGCGTCGCCGTTGATCCTGGGGCAACCGTGCTCACCGATGCGGCGCTGTGGCAGCTCGCCGACTCGGTCGTCTCATCGTGGGACGCCGAGGTGCACACGGACTCTGCTGTCAGTTCGATCGTCACCGCCATTCCCCGCCTCGCCGCGCAGGCGCGAGACCATCGGGTGGCTCCGGAGCGGCTGCGCTCATGGGCGGTGGCGGCCTTGGCCTTCATGGAAGCGCTCCCCAAGAAGAGAGGCGCCGGTCTTGCGCCGTTCACCCAAGACCTCAGCCGGGTGGTGGGCAAGGTGCGGTCGCTCATCGCCCTTGCCGACCTCATCGAGGAGTTTGACGCGCGAAAGCGCTCCGCCTCGCTTCTCGATTTCTCTGACCAGGTGGACATTGCTGTCAAACTTGCCCAGATCCCGGCGGTCCAGGAGATCGAACGCTCTCGGTACGTTGCCGTGTTGCTCGACGAGTTCCAAGACACATCGCCCCCGCAGCTCGACCTCTTTGCGCATCTCTTTGGCGGGACTCATCCCGTCATGGCCGTGGGCGACCCGAACCAAGCGATATATGGATTCCGTGGTGCATCCGCGGATGCGCTGCGCCAGTTTGTCGAGCGTTTCGGGGGCGAGCGCGTGCGGTTGGGGCATTTGTCAGTGACTTGGAGAAACGAGGCAAGCATCTTGGCGGCGGCGAATGCCGTCGTGGAGCCGCTTGCATCCGGTCCTGTCGCGGGAGTGCCACTGCGCTCTCGTGCAGAGGAACTCGGCGTCCCGGAACCCGTAAGAAATGCGCCGGGCGTTGTGGCATCGCGACACCTTACGGAGGAAGACGAAGCAACCGCGGTGGTCGGCTTCATCCTGGCAAGGCGAGCCGAATTGGGCGATCACCTCAATCGCCCGGTTGAAGCCGCAGTTCTGTGTCGTCGACGCGCGCAACAACGGGCCGTTGTTGATGCGCTGGCGGCGGCGGGCGTCGATTACGAAGTCGTCGGTCTGGGTGGCTTGCTTGACACCCCAGAGGTAGCAGATCTCCTGGCGCTCCTCGAAGTGGCGCACGATCCATCCCGCGGCGATGCCCTTATTCGCTTGCTCACGGGCGAGCGCATTGCCCTGGGCCCTCGAGACCTGGCGGCTCTGCATGACCGTGCACAGGCATTGGCGGGTCCGGGCGCGGCGCGCGAAGGCGCTGCTTCCATCATTGACGCCCTTGCCGATCTTCCACCCCGCGGCTGGGTCTCTCCGCAGGGCCGTGCGCTGAGTGACGCCGCCTTGGCGCGCCTCATCGAACTCGCTGCTGTCATTGATGCGATCCGTCGGCACACCTACCTCCCGCTCAATGAACTCGTCCTCTTTGCGGAGCGGGCGTGGGGTCTCGATATCGAAGTGGCGGTGTCGCGCCCCAACGCAGCCCAAAGGCGAGCGGTCGACGCCTTTGTCGATGCGACCCGCACCTTTGCGTTGGGTGCGCAGCGTGCGACCCTCGGCGCCTTTCTCGCGTGGCTCGACGCCGCACGCGCAGAAGAGAACGGGCTCGACGCTCCCATGCGCGAGCCTGACCCGAATGCGGTTCAGGTGCTCACTGTGCACGCGTCAAAGGGCTTGGAATGGGACATCGTCGCAGTCCCTGGGCTGAACGACGGTCAGTTCCCGTCGGTCGGAGTGCCCTCGAATAGCACTCCCTTCTACAGCGATTCAGGGTGGCTCGACCGCGTCGGCGCATTGCCGCATGACCTACGGCTCGACCGCGACAGTCTCCCGGCCTGGGCTTTCCGCGATGCTCGTGACCACAGCGAACTGGCCGAGTCGGTCGCTGAGTTCAAGGAGGCCTGTGGCATGTGGCGCCTCGAAGAAGAGAGGCGACTGTTCTACGTGGCGCTGACGCGTGCCCGCTCGCACGTCCTCCTCAGTGGCTCATGGTTCGCTTCCGGCGTGCGGTTGCGCCAACCATCCACCTACGTGACGGAACTGCTTGACTCCCATCAGGTCCTTCGAGGGGAGTGGTTTGACGAGCCGGCGGATGATGAACCCCGAGTGCGCGAATCTGTCATCGCACTGTGGCCGCGCCCGGTGACGGTGCGCCAGCAGCGGCGTCGGGAACTTGCCGCGCAGGTCACGCGCGTGAGTAACGCCATCGGGGACACATGGGATGAATCGTGGCCTCTCGCCGCAGACGTCGCGGCGATCCTTGCGGAGCGGGCCCAACGCAGTGGCAGGGAGGTCACTGTAGAGATCCCACCTCACCTCCCCGCATCGCGGCTTGTGTCATTGCAGCGTGACGAACAGGCTTTTGCTTTGCAATTGCGCCGCCCAATCCCTGAAGAGCCAAGTGCCGCTGCTCAGCGCGGCTCGACTCTGCACGCGTGGATAGAAGCACACTTTGGACAGCCATCGTTGTGGGAGGCCGAGGATGAGGCGACGGACGGGATTCCCGACGATCTCGACGCACTGAAGCAGACCTTCCTCGCAAGTGAATGGGCTGACCGCATCCCAACCCACGTGGAGACTGATGTTGAGTTGCCAATCGCGGGTGTGACCATCCGCTCGCGAATAGACGCAATCTTTGGTCCTGGACGCGGCCTCGACACCATCACCGTTGTCGACTGGAAGTCGGGGAGGCCCCCACGTGACGAAGCGGAGCGCACGGCGCGGGAGATTCAGTTGTCGATGTACCGGATCGCGTGGGCAGAGCGCGAAGGGATCGACCCCGATGCAGTGGACGCGGCGTTCTATTACGTGGCGACCGATGAAACCGTCAGACCGGAACGTCTCCTCTCACGAGGAGAACTCGAGGACCTCTTGCGCAGACCCTCGCACTAGTACCACGATGTACGCGCTTGCAAGGAGGCGCAGATCACATCGCGTGCCCCTCATTTGGGGGGCAGGTCCGTCGATCGGATGATGACGAGTGATGCCTGAGGGACAGAGGTGCCGTGACCACCATGCTCATGGTGATGGTGTTGGGACTTGCCATGATTGCAGGTCTCACCCTGATCGCGGTCTCTCTCAATACGCCACGCAGGACGCTCGCGAGAATCGCTCTTGTCGGCTTTTTGTCCAGCACCGTTGTGTGGAGTGCGATCTCGCTCACGTCCTACGTTGGTGACCCTCCCGACCCAACGCTCACCATTGCCTGGACCTTGCCCGTTGTCGCAGTGATGGTGGCGTTCTTCCGCGTCCTCATCCAAGCGGTTCGCAATGCCGCGTGGCGGCCCACGTCGCACTACATCGCCTCACTTGTTGTTCACCCGGCAGCAATGCTCTTTCTCGCTCTCACTCCCTCGACCCATGGATGGCTCGTCCGGGTGAACGATCACGGCGACGCCGCGTATGGTCCTCTCTTTTGGGTCCACGCAGCCGTGAGCTATGGACTCCTGTCGGGTTCACTCGTCGTGCTCATCGCGTCCCGGCACGTCCTGCCCGCTCTCGCCTTGCGAGGTCTCCCCATCACGATTGCCACGTGGTCGATCCCGGTTGGCGCGAACGTGGTGACGATCGTCAGTGACGGCGCGAGTGGCGTCGATCTCACACCAGCGGCGTTTACCATCACGGCACTCTTCATGGGCAGATCAATGATTCAGGATGGCCTCGCCGATGTGATTCCCGTTGCGCGTGTCGAAGTGTTTTGGAGTTTCACCGATGCGGTGTTCGTGCTCGATACGTCGGGTCGGCTTGTCGACTGCAACCGGCGGGCATTGAGCATGCTTGAGCGACTTGGCTTTGACGGATCGTTCCATGGGCGCCGGCCGGAAGAGATTACCCCCGTTCTTGTTGACATCGTCAAGGCACGTGGGCATTGGGATCTCACACTTGGCGCAGACAACGTCATTGTCGACGTGACAAAGAGCGACCTCCAAGACCGTAAGGGTCGAAGGCTCGGCACCCTTGTTCACGTGCGCAACATCACGGAGGAGGCGATGCGAACGCGCGAACTCATCCGCGTCCGCGATGCGCTCGCCGATGAAGCTCGCACCAACGAGCGACTGCGGGCAGAGCTCGCCGAACAAGTCGTGCGGGACGTCGGCACTGGTCTGCACAACCGCCGATACGTGTTCGAGGTATTGCCTCGCATGGTTGCCGCATGTGTCGCGGACGCCGTGCCACTCGCCGTGGTGATCATCGACGTCGACCACTTCAAGGAGATCAACGACACTCATGGTCACGCGGCGGGAGACCGCGCGCTGCGGGCCGTGGCCCACGCGATGAAAGACGCTGCGGACGACGCCGTCGTTGCGAGATTCGGTGGCGAGGAGTTCATCGCACTGTTCCCGAGCCCCACGCGCGACGACGCAATGGAACGCGCCGAACAGATTCGCGCCGCGTGTGCGCGGGTGGACGTTGCGGCACGCGAAGGAGCGATACGGATCACCGCGAGCGCTGGAGTCGCATGGGCCCCTGTCGATGACGTCGACGCTGCGCGACTCATCGAGGCTGCGGACAGCGCTCTCTATGTGGCGAAAAATGCCGGGCGCGATCAACTGCGCTTCGCGACTTTCTAAGCTAAGCGTCGAACAAGAGAACTTCGAGGTCCCCCAGCATCGCGCGGCCATCGTCAATGACGTGATTGTTGTCGGTGCGCACCCCATACATGAGCCACCTCAACAAAGCGAGCTCCGACGCGAGGCGGGCACGGTCAGCAAGGTGGGGGTCGCGAAGTTCCCGCCGGTGCATGGTGTACGACTCGAGGACGGACTCGAAGACATCATTCGGAGCGGAAGCCGCGAGCCACGCGAGGTCGTCGGCCGGATCCGCGACCCGAGCGTCCATCCAATCGATGACGCCGGCAACAAGGCCTTCGCGCACAAGAATCTGGTGCTCGCCTAAATCCCCGTGCACCACCGTCGGCTCGAAGCGCCACCAGGCGACATTCTCGAGGTTGCGTTCCCACCTGTCTGCTAGGCGAGGCGGGACGAGGCCTGTCTCAACGCCTGCGTCGAGCTCTGCCAGCCGGCGTTGCCGGTACTCCTGAGCGTCGTAACTCGGAAGGCCCTGGTCCTCGATGAGGGCCACCGGTAATTCGTGAATCTGGGCCAGCGTGCGTCCGAGCGAAGCCGTGAGTCCGGGCCCAGGTTCCATGTGCGCGAGGACGAGCGGCGAACCTCCCACCTCGGTGTAGACCACGGCCCGTCCGCCTTCGTCCCCGGACATCACCGCTGCACCAACGGGGCGCGGCACTTCAAAGTCAATGAGGTGCGCCTGATGAGCGCGATCAAGCTCGCGCAACAGCCCCACCTCGGCCTCAAGGGCGGCACCGGCAGCAGCGCGCTTGGGCGCACGGACGATCCAGCGCTGCCCGGTGGCATCTTTGACTACGACGACGTCAAAATCTGTGTCCGAATGCGGGCTGCGCAACACGTCGTACACGTCGAGGCCTGGAACGGCGACTGACGCGAGCGCGGCGAGTGCGAGAGGCGAACGGGGCACGGAGCAACCGTACGGCCAAATAGGTACCTCTTGCATGTTCCACGCCGCCGATCAGCAGGCTCTTCGCCCACGCGCGCAGCGCCGGGTAGCGTGGGCGTGTGAAGCGACCGTTGCTCGACCCACCGCTCATCGATCGTGCCGCGGACAGGCGCGAGGACGCCGTTCTTGATGAGATGGATGCCGTCATCGTCGCCAACGGCGCGCTCTTGGCCGCGGAAGGCCGCCTCCTCGTGGTTCGCCCTGAGGATCAACCTCCGGCGGCTCTGCGCATGTATCTCGGTCGGGACGGGGATCGGGACCTTGCCGCGCTCGTGCCATCCGATCCGGGCTTCGGCCAAGATGAAGATGGCATTGGCACCGAGCGGATGATTCCGTTGCGTGATCTCTTTCGCGCCATCTCCGTGAGGGGAGATGAGGGCGCGCGTGACCGTGAGCTGGCCTCAGCAGCTGTCGCATTGTCGACGTGGCATAGCAACCATCCCCGCTGCTCGATGTGCGGGATGGACACCGAGCCCCGTCAGGGCGGGTGGGTGCGGTTTTGTGCGTCGTGCGAGCGCGAGCACTTTCCGCGGACCGACCCAGCGGTCATCGTCGCCATCACGGATCCTGCAGACAGACTCCTTCTCGCTCACGCGGCCTATTGGTCTCCGCGCCGCTTCTCCCATCTTGCTGGCTACGTCGAGCCGGGCGAGAGTCTCGAACAGGCGGTGCACCGCGAGGTCTTCGAGGAGGCTCATTTGCGACTGAGGGACCTCGTCTACGTGGGCTCACAGCCGTGGCCATTCCCCGCGTCGATCATGATGGGCTTCACGGCAGTCACCGATGATCCCGCATTCGTTCTCGATGACAACGAGATCTCCGACGCGATGTGGGTGTCGCGCGAGGATCTCATCCAGGTGATGGATGAAGGCACTGTCATCCCCGCGCCCGCTGGGTCCATCGCCAGGCGCATGCTCGAAGAGTGGTTTGGTGAGCGCCTTCCCGACGGTGTCTAGGGCTGGGGACAGACGCATGCACGTCACCCCGGGCTGACACAATGGCGCCGATGTCTGCCGAAGAGATTCTCGACGCCCTCGACCCTGAACAACGCCAGGTTGCCGTGGCACTTCATGGTCCCGTATGCGTGCTTGCGGGCGCGGGGACGGGCAAAACCCGAGCAATCACGCATCGCATCGCTTATGGAGTGCGGGTAGGCGCCTACAACCCCCAATCGGTGCTTGCGGTCACCTTCACGGCGCGCGCTGCAGGCGAGATGCGTCACCGCCTGCGCGCCCTGGGCGCTGCGGGGGTGCAAGCACGCACCTTCCATGCGGCGGCTCTGCGCCAACTTGGCTATTTCTGGCCGCAAGTGGTGGGCGGGCAGATGCCGGGCATCGTCGAGCACAAGGCGCAGCTTGTTGGGCGTGCCGCAAGGGCCGCAGGTTTGTCGGTGGACCGGCTCGCCGTCCGCGACCTGGCGGCAGAGATTGAGTGGGCGAAGGTGTCGCTCGTTGGGGCAGACGATTACGCACGGGTTGCGGCCGACGCTGCCCGGCCGATGCCTGCCGGGATCGAGCGCCCATTGGTGGTCGATGTGATGCGGGCTTACGAAGACATCAAGACCGATGCCGTCGTCGTGGACTTTGAGGACATCCTCTTGCTCTTGGCAGACATGATTGGTCGCCACCACGAGGTGGGAGATCAGATCAGGCGCCAATACCGCCACTTTGTTGTCGACGAGTACCAAGACGTGTCCCCATTACAGCAGTACGTCCTTGATCAATGGCTCGGCGGCCGCCGCGAGCTGTGCGTTGTGGGTGACCCCGCGCAGACGATCTACTCCTTCGCCGGTGCATCACCAAGTCACCTGTTGGGGTTCGCGCGCCGCTATGAAGAAGCCCACGTGGTGCGCTTGGTGCGGGACTATCGCTCGACGCCCCAAGTCGTGAGCCTTGCCAATGGCCTCATGCAGCAACGAGGAGTCGCCTCATCGGGCGTGGAACTCGTCGCCCAGCGGCCCTCGGGACCCGCGGTGGGCTTCCACGCATATCCCGACGATGCGGCGGAAGCGGCAGGCGTTGCGGATCGCATCGAGGCGCTCATTGCCGCGGGCACTCCCGCACGGGAGATCTCGATTCTCTACCGCACCAACAGCCAATCGGAAGAACTGGAGGACGCGCTCGCCACCCGAGGCATCGGCTACCTGGTGCGCGGGGGACAGCGCTTCTTTGAGCGCGAGGAGATTAAGCGCGCGATGCTGCTGTTGCGTGGCGCCGCCGTCGCGCCTTCTGAGGAGCGCCTCGGCTACGTTGCCCGCGAGACGGTGTCTGAGGTGGGGTGGAGCGAAGAGCCTCCGGCCGCTCGCGGGGCGGTGCGGGAGCGCTGGGATGCACTTCAGGCGCTCGTCGAGCTTGCCGACGCTTTCGACACCGAGGTTGAAACCGCCACTGGCCAGGGGGCCTCAATGCGCGACTTTGTCGAGCACCTCGCGGAGCGCGCATCCGCGCAACACGCGCCCGTGGTTGACGGGGTCACTCTCAGCACGATTCACGCGGCAAAGGGCCTCGAATGGAACGCCGTGTTCCTCATCGGTCTGTCCGAAGGTCTCCTGCCGATGTCGCTTGCCGATACCGATGAGGCAATCGAGGAGGAGCGGAGGTTGCTGTATGTGGGCATCACGCGCGCTCGCGAGCACTTGCATCTGAGTTTCGCTCGCGCTCGGCGCGAGGGTGGCAAGGCGACAAGAAGGCGCACACGATTCCTCGAGAAATGGTGGCCAGACGCGATGCCTGCGAAGCGCCAACCCGCACAAAAACGCACAGTCCACGATCTCGACGCGGACGCGGCACACCTTTTTGGGGCGCTCAAGGCATGGCGTCTTGAGCACGCTCAGGCGCAATCGAAGCCTGCCTTCACGGTGCTCGTCGACACGAGCCTCATTGCAATTGCCCAGCGACGCCCCACCACGCTCGGCGAACTTGCCTCCGTGCCGGGCATCGGCGCCTCGAAGCTCGACACGTACGGCGCCGAGATATTGCGCATCGTCGCCGACAACTAGCGGATCCGTTACTCCACTGAGGGCTCATTGGACGGCACGCGAGCCCGCCTCGCCGCGAGGTCATCGCCCACGGAGCCAGCGGCGCCGCATCCGCACAGCCGATGCGGTGATACTGCCTGATAAGCGACCGGCTGGCCCGTGGTGAGCAGCCACCTCGCATTTGTCCACCTCGAGGCGTCTCCGTGGCGCCATGCACCGCATGCGCCAATAGCGAGCGCGGTCACGCCCGCGACGACATCTGCCGACGCGAGGCGTGCGGCAGGCGTGGGGGCACTCAACTGAAGTGCGAGGAGTGGCCATGCCTCGTCCTCATCAGCGCGGGCGAGTCCATCGCACCAACCGCATGCGCTGTCGCCGGGCTCGACAAATGGCCCCACGCGGGCACCCAGCTCATCAACCGACACAAACAGATGGGCTGTGTCACGGGCCATGAGGGCGAGCGCGGCATCGAGACCGGGTGCGCCGCCAGAGACAATGACCCAGGCGTCGGCCGGTCCCTCTCCTGCGGTCACCTGCGCCATCGGCACGTGGGAACGCACGGTCGCACACGCAGCGCCGTGCCGGGCGGAAGCAATGACACCGGTGCTGTACGTGCCCGGGGGTGCGTACTCAATGCCGCCGTTGTCGACAAAGCGGACGGCCCAGCCGTCTCGGGCAGCGGCGAGCCCAATGGCGACGCCAATGGGTCCTCCGTCCGTCACGCCGAGCGTGCGGCTCGGCGGCGCCGCAGGTTCAAGAAGATCGGCCTCGGCAAGGGTGTCGAGAAGCTCGCGATGACGCTGTTGCTGAAGCGTTGTCACGCTCGCCGACGTTTCGAGCCGTTCGACAAAGACGCGTTGCGCAGCGCTGAGGCCCGCGAGGATCAACCCTGGGCGTGTGCCGATCTGGACGGTTCCGTCCCCGCGGTCGAGCACCCGCGTCCCCCATCGCATCCTCATGGTGCCAGCGTGCCACCCGGAATCGACCCAATGTCGCTTGTCCACAGGGACGACAAAGGCCGGGCACCAGACGGCGCCCGGCCTTGACGTCTTGAAGCGGTTACGCCTTACCGAGGATGCGGTTCAGCTTGGTGCCGCACTCGGGGCACGTGGCCTTTGCCATGCGACGACCGTTCTCTGAAACGACGATGTCGCCCTCGGTCTCACGCTTGGCCTTGCACTTCACGCAGTAAAACTCGCCCTGGTACTTATCGGCCATGAGCATTTCTCCTTCTTGCAATTGAGCGGCTTGCGCCGCAAGAGTCCCCCGTCGGGGATCCATTGCGTCAAGCGTAGACGCGGTAGCCGACAATACCTCCTAAGAACCGCCCTTCGTGTCTGATTCGTCCTCTGGAGGGTGTGATTGCTCCCACGTTCCGCTGAGCAGCGCTTCGATTTCTTTGTCCATGTCGTCCACCTGATGTGGCGCTGCCGCGCTGTCGACCCACTCCTGCCACCGCCCCAAAGCATCGGTGTCTGGCAAGACGTCAGGATGCCTCCACAGGGCGTCGCGACCCTCCGCGCCAATGCGATTCGTCAGTGCATGCCACAACTGGGAAGCGTCTCGCGACTGGCGGGGCCGCAGAGTGAGACCGAGGAGCGTTTCGAACGTGTCTTCAGCCGGTCCGCCTGCTGCTCGGCGGCGGCGCATCATCTCGCGGAGTTGCCCGAGCGAAGCCAAATGCGCCATCGCAGCGCGGGACGTGACCTCGTCCACCCAGCCCTCGATAAGAGCGAGCCACGTTTCCAACGACGTGAGCGTCTCCCGCTGCGCCTCCGAGTGGTGTGGAGAGAAGATGCCAGTTGTCAGCGCCTCCTGAAGTGCGCTCGGGTCACCCATGCCAGCGTCGTGCACTGCGGTGTCCAAAGCGTCAAGGTCCACGCTGACTCCTTGTGCATAGCGCTCGACGAGCCCTCGCAAATGCCCAGGCAGCCAGGCCGCGGCCTGGAAAAGCCGGACGTGTGCCGCCTCACGAAGAGCGAGGTAGAGGCGGACGCTGGTGAGATCGACATCGAGACCGTCGGCGAAAGCTTCGACGGCACGCGGCACCAACACCACCCGCGGTTCGTCAATGAGTGGCACACCGAGATCCGTCGCCCCAAATGCTTCGCGGGCCATCGCTCCCGCCGCCTGGCCCATGTGCATTCCGCAAACTGTGGGGCTCACCGAGTCGATGAGGCCTTGGGCTCCCTCCGCGTCCCTGAGGCCGGCCTCACTTCGCAAGACACCGCCGAGCGCTTGCGAGACCGAGGAGGCGACAGGGCCTGCGAGAAAGCGCCACATCGGCAGTGTCGCCTCGACCCACTCCGCGCGGCTCCACACCGCCGGCTGGCTCCGTGCAGGGTCGAAGTCGGTGGCGGCGTCGAGCCATAACTCGGCCTCCGAGACAGCGGCACGGTACTCGCGTGCTTGCGCTGCGGAGACGGTCGGGTCGCCACCTTGGGCCGCGACACCCCGCGCCACGTCATGCGCGAGCGTCCAGTTGACATCTTGTCCGACCGATTGCGACATGAGCGCGCGAATTTGGCTCATCACGTGGTCGAGCATCGCGGGGGAGTCCGCCATGCCCGACGCTTGGGCCAGCATCGCGGGATCCATCCCCATGCGCTTCATTTCTTCGAGCGCCTCATCCGCATCGGCGCCGAACAGTTCTCGGAGCAGTTTCTTCCACTGCTCTTCGGCGTCCGCCATGTCGTCTCCTTTGCGTACACGCTCTGTGTCACAACGGTAACGAACGGCACACCCAATTGGGGGTGTCGTTCGCTATGGGCAATGATGGTGGCGTGACGTATCCCCCTCCCGGCTTCGACGTTCCGCTGTCTGAACGACCTCCCACGCGCAGAGCGGGGGTGATGGCGGCCACTGGTCTCGTGGCGTCTTTGATGATCAGCATCCTCACCGTGGCGCCTGCGCCCTTCGCGATCGCGCAGGCTGGCCCTACGTATGACACTCTCGCTGCCTACGACGGCACATCGGTGATCAGCATCGAGGGCCAGCCGACGTATGCGTCTTCAGGGGAGCTGCGGCTCACGACGGTGTCATTCAGCCGCGGCGGATCACGGACCTTCACTCTGGGTCACGTCATCGGTTCGTACTTCTCGGACAACCGCACGGTACAACCCGAAGAAGACATCTTTGGCACTCCGGAACAGCAACAGCAGGAGGCTGAAGAGAGTCACGAGATGTGGGTCATCTCTCAAGAGTCGGCGACGGTGGCCGCGATCGAGGCCCTTGGCGAGGTGGTCCCGACCACTCTCACGGTTGACGGAATCACGGAAGAATCCGGTGCGCTCGGCATCCTTGAAGACGGCGACGTGCTCGTGGCGATCGATGGTGAGCAGTTCCGCTCCTACAACGACTTGACCTCTGAGCTCGAGAAGCGTCGGCCTGGCGATGAGGCCACCTTCACTGTCCTGCGAGGCACGGAAGAGCTTGAACTGACGTTCCCCCTCATCTCATACGACGATGATCCGGACGTCGCCCGCATGGGCATCTTCGTTCTCCCGACCTTCGACTTGCCGATTACCGTCACGGTGGGCATCGCCGAGGTTTCGGGTCCGAGCGCGGGCCTCATGTTTGCTCTCGCCATCATGGACAAGTTGACGCCGATCGATGAGCTCAATGGCGCTCATGTGGCGGGCACGGGAGCCATTGACATTGACGGAGATGTCTCTCCCATTGGCGGCATCGAGCACAAGATGGACGGTGCTGTCGCGGCCGGAGCAACGGCATTCCTCGCGCCGATCGAAAACTGCGAGGACGTGGTGGGGCACATTCCCGCTGGTCTCGACGTTTATGCGGTAGACAACCTGACCGACGCTTATACGGCCATTGTTGCGATCGGCCAAAATGACACTGCTGATCTGCTCACATGCCGTGCAGCAGTGGAGAAGGAGTAAGTGCCCGTGAGTTTTGGCGACGACCGTCCCGCGCGTTCCCCGCGGCCCCGGCCTGTAACACCGCCCACCCGCCGCTCTCCTTTCGCAATCGCGATTGGCGTGGTGGTCGGTTTCATCGTGGCAACGGTGTTCTTGGCGAATATCTGGACTGAGGTTCAGTGGTACCGCCAACTCGGCTACGTCGAGGTGTGGCGCACTCAGTGGGTGACCCGCATCGTGCTCTTCGCGATCTTTGCCGCAATCGCTGGCCTTGCCGTGTGGGCGTCGTTGCGATGGGCAAAGTCCGTCCGTCCTGCGCTCACGGCCACCCGCTCAACTCCACTTGACCAGTACCGCGAGCAGATCCGGCCAATCGAGCGCGTCGTGATCGTCGTGTTGCCGGTCGTCGTCGGTCTCATCGCGGGCGGTGCAATGTCGACGCGTTGGGAGAAGGTGCTCGCCTTCTTGAACCGCACGTCTTTCGGCTTCGAGGACCCGCAGTTCGGTCTCGACGCATCCTTTTACGTCTTCACCTTGCCGATTTTGCGCACGGGTGTTGGCTTCTTCTTGTCGATCACCATCCTGTGCGCGATTCTCGCGGCCTTTGTTCAGCTCCTGTATGGCGGCATCTCGGGTGGCGGCCGACGCTTTGTCGCCTCGCGGGGTGCGCGTGTCCAGCTCGCGGTGCTTGGCTTCCTCGTCATGGTCGGCATCGCGGCCAACTACATCCTTGACCGCTTCTCGCTCGTTCTGAACGACGGCGACCGCTTTTCGGGTGCGTCATACACGGATGTCAACGCGATCCTGCCGGCGCGCTCAATCCTCGCCGGAATCGCCATTGTCGTCGGCCTGTTGTTCCTCCTCGTCATCTGGCGCGGCGATTGGCGTATCCCCGCCACTGGCGTCGGCCTCATGGCGCTGTCTGCGCTTGTCATTGGCGGGGTGTACCCGGCAATCGTCCAGAACTTCCAGGTGGACCCGAACGCGCAAGAGTACGAGGCGCCATACATCCAGCGCGATATCGATGCGACACGCTATGCCTACGGCATCGATGACATTGACGTTCGGCAATATGCGGCCAAGACGGAAGCGGATCCCGATGCACTGCGTGCCGACGCTGACACGACGGCACAGATCCGCTTACTCGATCCAAACATCGTGTCGCCTACGTTCCAACAGCTTCAGCAGAACAAGCAGTACTACTCGTTCCCGAGCCGCCTCACCGTTGACCGCTACCGCGTGGGCGAGGAGATTCGCGACACCGTCATAGCGGTGCGTCAACTCAACCTCGCCGGCCTCAGCCAAGAAAACCGGTCATGGGTCAACGACCACACGGTCTACACCCATGGCTTTGGCGTTGTCGCGGCATACGGAAACCGCTTGGCTGCAGACGGCCGTCCGCTCTTCTACCAACAGGGCATCCCCTCAACCGGTGAGCTCGGCGAGTACGAGCCGCGGATCTACTTTGGCCCTTCTTTGCCTGGTTACTCGATTGTGGGAGCCCCCGAGGGCACGACGCCGTGGGAGCTTGACTACCCGGACGACGCTGCAGGCGGCCAGGTCAACACGACGTACTCGGGTGACGGTGGACCGCGCATCGACAACACCTTTGCCAAGGTCATGTTCGCCCTCAAGTTCGGTGAGCAGCAGATTCTCTTCTCCGACCGCGTCACCTCCGAGTCGCAGATCCTCTACGATCGCGACCCGATTGAGCGCGTGAAGAAGGTTGCTCCATACCTTGAGCTCGATGGCACGTCCTACCCGGCGGTGGTCGACGAGCAGGTGGTGTGGATCGTCGACGGCTATACGACAACTCAGGACTTCCCGTACTCGGCGTCTATCACCTCGACGTCGCTTTTTGCCGACGCTGACCCGCTTAACCCGGTGGTGCTCAACTATGTGCGCAACTCCGTCAAGGCAGTTGTCAACGCCTATGACGGCTCCGTCACGCTCTATGCGTGGGAACCGGAGGATCCGATTCTCCAGACATGGCAGAAGGTGTACCCCAACACCGTCATTCCGTACTCCGAGATGTCGGCTGACCTGATGAGCCACATGCGTTATCCGGAGGATCTGTTCTCGATCCAGCGCTATCAGCTGACGCGCTACCACGTTGAGGATGCCTCCGAGTTCTACTCGGGCCAGGACTTCTGGCGGACGCCTTCGGATCCCACCAACACGACGCAAGAGCAGCCCCCGTACTACCTCACCCTGCAGATGCCGGGCCAGGACGAGCCGTCGTTCTCGATCACGAGCACCTTTATCCCGAGCGGCACATCCGAGCGTCAGATTCTCACGGGGTTCCTCGCCGTCAACTCAGAGACGGGGAACAAGGCGGGTGAGAAGCACCCTGATTACGGCAAGTTCCGCCTTCTCGAGTTGCCGCGCGACACCACGGTGTCTGGACCGGGCCAAGTGCAGAACCAATTCAACACGGATCCCGAGGCGCAACGCGTGCTCAACCTGTTGCGCCAAGGCGAGACGGTGGTGAATAACGGCAATCTCCTCACGTTGCCGGTGGGTGGCGGTCTGCTCTATGTGCAGCCTGTCTACGTGAAGTCGTCGACGGGCACCCAGTTCCCTCTGCTTCAGAAGGTATTCGTGTCCTTCGGTGACGAGGTGGGCTTTGCGGACACCTTGCCCGAGGCGCTCGACCAGGTCTTTGGCGACGGTGCCGCTCCTGAGATGCCGGACGCGCCTGAGGCTCCTGACACGCCGGAGACCCCTGATACCCCTGACACGCCTGACACACCTGCCGTGCCGGAGACCCCCGAGGTGGGCGATGCCCGCGATGACCTCAAGGCGGCACTTGAGGATGCGAACGCGGCGCTCAAGGAAGGCCAAGAGGCGCTACGCAATAACGACTTCGCCGCGTACGGCGAAGCCCAGCAAAGGCTCCAAACCGCGCTTGAGCGCGCGATTGAGGCCGAGACTCGCCTTGAGGAGGCGATGCAGGCGTAGGTCGTCATGTGAACAAAAAGTGGGGGGGCGCGA
>JAEYOR010000059.1 GCA_023411615.1 Actinomycetes bacterium | reverse complement strand
ACCACCCGCCCCGCGCGGCCCCCCCCCCCCCCCCCCCCCCCCCCCCCGCTTCACGCTACGGTGATCCATCCCGGAAGGAGTCAACAGTGCTCACTGGCGAGCAGTTTCTAGCGGCCGCGAGTATCGCGGCAAAGCGTTCAGACTTCTGGCCGGAGACTGGGTCGAAGTTGTGGTCGGCGTTCGTTGCCGTCGCCCTCTTCGCTGCAGTCGTCGGCCTCCTCATGTTCCTTGCCGACAAGGCGCCAAAGCGCGGCAGGGACGTAGTGCAGCTCATGCTGTTCGTGGCGCCTGCACTCATCCTGCTGACGGTCGGCCTCATCTGGCCGGCGATCCAGACGGTATGGCAATCCGTAAGCGATAACAACGGAAACTTTGTCGGCCTCGACAACTACGAGACGATTTTCACCGATCCAACGATGACGCGCGTTGTCATTAACACCATCGTGTGGGTCGCGATTGTGCCGCTGATGTCGACAGCGGTGGGCCTTGCCTACGCCGTCTTCATTGACAAGTCCAAGGGCGAAAAGGTCCTCAAGTCGCTCGTGTTCATGCCAATGGCGATCTCGTTCGTCGGCGCCTCGATTATTTGGGGCTTCATGTACGAGTACCGCGCTGAGGGCTTCCCGCAGATCGGCTTCCTCAACCAGGTGCTTGTGTGGCTCGGTGGCACCCCGCAACAGTTCACTGCGTCCGCGCCGATGAACACCTTCTACTTGATCATCATCATGGTGTGGATCCAAACAGGTTTTGCCATGGTGGTGCTATCGGCGGCGATCAAGGGCGTTCCCGCCGAGCTCATTGAGGCAGCCTCCCTTGATGGCGCAACCGCGTGGAGCCGCTTCTGGAACGTCACAGTGCCGTGGATCCGAGGCTCGATTGTCGTGGTGGTCACCACCATCACCATTGCCACCCTCAAAGTCTTCGACATCGTGCGCACCGTCACGGGCGGTCAGTTCAACACATCCGTGGTGGCCAACGAGATGTACTCGCGGGCGTTCCGTCTTGGTCAGCCGTCCCTGGGTGCCGCGCTTGCCGTGCTCTTGTTCGTCATGGTGATCCCGATCATCGTCTACAACGTCCGCGTGCTTCGCAGTCACAGGGAGGCCCACTAATGAGCGCCGCAATCGCCCCAGAGAATGTGGGTCGCATCGAGGACACCCCCAAGGCAAAGCGCGTCAAGCGCCGCCTGACGTCCCCCGTCGCCACCGTTGCGGCGATCGTCATCGCCGCGCTGTGGACAATCCCCACATTGGGCTTGTTCGTTTCGTCCTTCCGTCCCGAACGCAAGATCTCCAACTCCGGTTGGTGGTCGGCGCTGAGCCCTGAGAACTGGGGTTGGACCCTCGACAACTACGAAACGGTCCTGTTCGAGTCCGGAGCGTCATCCGCAAACCTTGGAACCTACTTCGTCAACTCGCTTGTCATCGCGATTCCCGGAACGATCTTCCCGCTCATCCTCGCGCTCATGGCAGCGTATGCATTCGCGTGGATTCCGTTCAAGGGATCGTCGTGGCTGTTCGTCATGGTGTTCGCGCTGCAGATTGTGCCGCTCCAAATGGCGCTGATTCCGCTCCTGCGCATCTTCAACTCCGACTGGCTGCAGATCTCCGGATCATTCCAAGCAGTGTGGATTGCCCACACGATTTTCGGTTTGCCGTTGGCAATCTTCCTGCTTCACAACTTCATCTCTGATATCCCGCGGGATGTGATGGAAGCTGCGCGCGTTGACGGTGCTTCGCACACACAGACCTTCACACGCATCATCATTCCGTTGTCATTGCCCGCCATCGCGTCACTTGCGATCTTCCAGTTCCTTTGGGTGTGGAACGACCTGCTTGTGGCACTGGTGTTCTCCGGTGGCGGAGTCCAAGTCGCCCCGCTCACCCAGCGCCTCGGCGAGCTGTCGGGCTCGCGTGGATCCGATTGGGAGGTACTGACGGCAGCGGCGTTTGTGTCGATCATCGTCCCGCTCATCGTGTTCTTCTCGCTCCAGCGCTACTTCGTTCGCGGCCTTCTGGCTGGTTCGACCAAGGGCTGATCCCATCTCGGCCAAGGCGCCCGCGTCGGTCCGCACCGGCGTGGGCGCCTGAGCGCCTAGACTTCTGCCGTGAGCGACGGTCCCGAGCCCACCCCTGAGCGGTTGAGCAAGCACGCCATCCCGGCGACCTACCGACGCGCCCCCCGTACCGAACGCTTCATCCTGTCGGGTGTGGGCATCGGTGCGCTTGTGGGCGCCATCCTCGGCTTTGTCCTGCCGGCCGGCACGTCCATTGGCCGCGGCACGGCGGCCGTCATCCTCGGGCTCGCGGGCGCGCTCGCGGGCGGCCTCATCACGGGTGTGCAGGCGGCCTACATTGAGTACACCTCGGGCAGGTCGGCCGACCGTCAGCGGGCACAATTATTGGCCGACGCCGACATTTCCTCCACGGGCGCCGACGCTGCCACCACGGACGCCACGACCACCGACGACGGGACGGCTCATGGCGCGCGGTGACGGACGGCTCAGCCACGACCTCATGCCGGGCGAGAAGGGCCCCCAAGACGCGTGTGGTGTCTTTGGCGTCTACGCGCCAGGCGAGGAAGTCGCCAAGCTGACCTTCTTTGGGCTGTACGCCTTGCAACACCGGGGGCAAGAATCTGCCGGAATTGCCGCGTCGGACGGGGACAAGATCCTCGTCTTCAAAGACATGGGCCTGGTTCCGCAAGTCTTTGACGAGGCGGCGCTTGAGGCGCTCCAGGGCCACATTGCCGTGGGCCACACGCGCTACTCGACAACGGGCGCGTCCACGTGGGCAAACGCACAGCCGACGCTCGGGCCCACCGCCCACGGCACCGTCGCTCTTGGCCACAACGGCAACCTGACAAACACGAGCGAGCTGCTCGACCTCCTCGCGCAACGCGAAGGTGTGGCCAAGCGCCTCGACCTCAAGGGTGGCAAGTGCACCGACACGGCGATTGTCACCGCATTGCTCGGCTCTGATCAGTTCGACACCCTTGCCGAGACCGCGCTTGAACTGCTCCCGCATGTGCAAGGCGCCTTCTCCTTTGTCTTCATGGATGAGCACGCGTTGTACGCGGCGCGCGATCCGCATGGGGTGCGGCCACTTGTCCTCGGTCAACTCGAGCAGGGTGGCTGGGTCGTGGCCTCTGAGACGGCCGCGCTTGACATTGTGGGTGCGCAGCAAGTGCGTGAGGTGGAGCCCGGCGAGCTCATCATCATCGACGATTCGGGCGTGCAGTCCCATCGTTTCGCAGAGCCGAAGCCTCGTGGGTGCGTATTCGAGTACGTCTACCTCGCGCGGCCAGATACGACGATCGCAGGCAGGTCCGTCCAGGCAGCGAGGCTTGAAATGGGCCGCGCTCTCGCTGAGGAGCACCCGGTCGAGGCGGACCTCGTCATCCCGGTCCCCGAATCGGGGACACCAGCAGCCGTTGGCTACGCCCAAGCGTCGGGCATTCCTTTTGCGCAGGGCCTCACCAAGAACGCCTACGTGGGCCGCACGTTTATCCAGCCTTCACAGACTCTGCGTCAGCGCGGCATCCGCCTCAAGCTCAACCCGCTGCGCGATGTGATTCGGGGCAAGCGCTTGGTGGTGGTTGACGATTCGATCGTGCGCGGCAACACCCAGCGCGCAATTGTGCAAATGCTCCGCGAAGCCGGGGCCGCAGAGGTGCATGTGCGCATCTCCTCGCCGCCGGTGCAGTGGCCGTGCTTCTACGGAATCGACTTCCCCACGCGCGAGGAACTCGCCGCCGTTGGCCACTCGCTCGAGGATGTGCGCGCACAGATCGGTGCTGACTCGCTTGGCCACATTTCGCTCGACGGGATGATTAAGGCGACGGCCCAAGCTGAAGAGCGCTTGTGCACCGCGTGCTTCTCCGGCACCTATCCAATCGAGCCGCCAGTCGATGCGCGGCAGCTTCTGCTCAGCCAGCAGGCGGTGATCTCGGCATGACGAACGAGGGCATCACGTATGCCTCGGCAGGCGTGGACACGGCGGCGGGGGACCGCGCCGTCGAACTGATGAAGTCGGCCGTTGCGCGCACCCACGGCCCCGAGGTGCTTGGCGGCATCGGCGCCTTTGCGGGCCTTTACGACGCCTCGGCCCTCACCGCGTACAAGCGGCCGCTCCTCGCCTCCTCGACCGACGGCGTCGGCACCAAGATCGTCATCGCACGTGCTCTCGACATCCACGACACCATTGGCAAGGACCTCGTTGCCATGGTGGTTGACGACATCGTGGTGTGCGGGGCCAAGCCGCTCGTCATGACGGACTACATCGCGTGCGGCAAGGTGGTCCCCGAGCGCATTGCGGACATCGTGCGCGGTATCGCGGAGGGTTGCGAGCTGGCGGGCACCGCGCTCGTGGGCGGCGAGACCGCCGAACACCCGGGCGTCATGGAGCCTGACGACTACGACGTTGCGGGCGCCGCGATCGGAGTGGTCGAGGCCGACGCTCTGCTCGGGCCGGAGAAGGTTCGTGAGGGTGACGTAGTGGTTGCCATGGCCTCGTCCGGTTTGCACTCGAATGGCTACTCTCTGGTGCGCCGGGTTGTCGCGCATGCGGGCTGGTCGCTTGAGACGCCCTTGGCCGAGTTGGGCCGCACCGTGGGAGAGGAACTGCTCGAGCCCACGCGGATTTATGCACAGTTGTGCGTCGACATGGCCGCTTCGATCCCGGGCCTCCATGCGTTCTCGCACGTCACCGGCGGCGGATTGGGTGCAAATGTCGCCCGCGTCATGCCTGCGGGACTTGCCGCCCACGTGGCGCGCGATGCATGGGACCTGCCGGCGGTCTTCGCCGCCGTGCAGTCGGCTGGTGCAGTGCCCTGGGGTGACCTCGAAGCGACACTCAACATGGGCGTCGGCATGGTGGCGATCGTCTCTGCCGATGACGCCGACGCTCTCATGGCGGCCTCACAGGCAGCTGGCGTGGACGCGTGGGCACTTGGTGAGGTCACCGTCGACGACGGACGTGCAGCGTCGGCCGATGTGGTGCGGGGAGGCAAGGGCGTTCACGGTGGCGCCGTGTACCTCAGCGGCGGCTACCGAGCGTCAAACTGACGGATCAGCACCCCGAGAAATGACGAAGCGGCGTGCCCAGAGACACGCCGCTTGATGCGTCAGGTCAGTCGTCGTCGTCGCCCCAGCGATCGCGTGACTCGTCGTCATCGGGCTCGGTGGCAGGAGACTTCCCACCGATGAGCTCGCGTTCGAGTTCCCGCAGGTCACTGCTGTGGTTCGTGTACTTCAACTGACGCGCGATCTTCGCGTCTTTTGCCTTTTGACGGCCGCGCCCCATGGTCGCCCGTCCCTTCTTCGACTACGGAGGACGCGCGAAGGAGCGGTCCTCGGCCTCGAGTCCTTGGGCTAACTGTACAACCTCCTACGAAGGGCGGCGAATCTCCTCCCAATTGGTCCAAATCCGAAAAAGTTGTGAGAACCGCGTCATAGTCGACGAACCGGAGCGTCTCATTCGGCAAGGAAGCCCAACGTAGGGCTCCCGAGAAGACTGAGGGATTGAACATGATGGCTGACGCTCTCCAAGAACCGGAGAAACTGCTGACCCCAAGCGAGGTTGCCGCGATCTTTCGCGTTGATCCCAAGACCGTGACCCGGTGGGCCAAGGTGGGCAAGCTCTCTTCGATTCGGACGCTGGGTGGCCACCGTCGCTTCCGTGAGCAAGAGGTTCGCTCACTGCTTGCCGAGGCGCAGGAGCAGGCCCACTCGGTTTAACTATTGCCAAATGACCGGCCCCCGTCGTGCGCGACGGGGGCCGTTGTTTGTGCCGGGGAGGTGTCACGCCGCGGGACAGGTGACCCACCGCTGTCAGGGGGAAGACGTACGCTGAGCGCATGTCAATTGCCTTGACCCACGCGCAGTTTGAAACGCGCTTTGGGCCTCTTCATGTCTTTGCCGACGAGCGCGGCGTGGTCCGGGCGTCGGGCTTCGGCGACGCGCAGCGGATCGTGGCGCATGTGCCCATCGAGCTTGCCCGCGCTGGTTGGGCTGACGGCCGTCTTCCCGCGACCGAGCGCGCCGTGAAAGCGTGGCTGGGCGGGGATGGCAACGCGATCACCACGGTGCCAGTCGAACAGCCGGGCAGTGACTTCCTGCAGGATGTGTGGCGCGCGATGCGTGAGGTCAAGGCGGGGGAACCGGTGACCTATGGCGAACTCGCGATCGCTGCGGGACGGCCGGGAGCGGCTCGTGCTGTGGGCAGTGCTTGCTCTCGTAATGCCGTTGCGCCCTTTGTGCCATGCCACCGAGTGCTGAGTTCTGGGCATCGCGTGGGCGCATATGGCTACGGAGGTGCCCCCGTCAAGGCCGCAATGCTCGCCCTCGAGGCAGGTGCCACCGCCGCAGAGATTGACGACGCTTCCCGCGCCGCCTCCGCGCAAACGCGAGTACCAGTGCTTGATGGCCGGCAAGGAGCATGACCGCCGAGCATTACCCCATGCGGGCGTGGATGCCGTCGCTGCTCATTGCATCCATCGCGTGGGGTTCGTCATTCGTCTTTATCAAGATGGCACTCGACGAGTTCAAGCCTGCTCACGTCGGCTTCGTCCGACTCCTCGTGGGGGCTGCGGTCCTTGTGTGCATTGTCGCCTTCCAGCGTGCGTGGGCGCGCCTCTCGTGGCGCACCGTAGGCGCAATCGCCGTCACCGCAATCGGCATGTCAGGCGCACCGATGGTGCTCATCCCGATGGCGGAAGAGCGCATCACGTCTATTCTTGCGAGCCTGCTCAATGCCACCACGCCGCTGTGGACGGCCTTGTTTGTCGCACTCCTCATTCCGAATGAGCGCACGTCCCGCGCTCAGCTGGCTGGCCTCGGCGTAGGCGCGGTGGGCATCGCCGTGCTGGTGGGCGCGTGGGATGTGCATAGCCTGCCCCTCGCCGGCACTGTCCTCATGCTTGTTGCCACCGCCTTCTATGGCATCGGCGGCACGATGTCGAGGCTGCTGCTGAGGAGAGTCGATGCGTCGCCGTCGGCGCTGTCAATGACACAGGTCGGTCTCTCCGCCATCATGCTCGCACCCGTCGCGATCATCGCTGGCGAGCCAGGGGACAACGCGTTTTCGCTCTCACATCGCGCCCTGTGGGGAGTGCTCGCTCTTGGCGTCTTCGGCACGTCATTCGCGTACGTGCTGTTTTGGCGAGTCGTCAAAATGGCTGGTGCCACCACGGCCTCGTCCGTCACCTACTTGTCGCCGATTGCGGCAACGATTCTCGGAATCGTCATTCTTGGCGAGACGCTGCACTGGTACGAACCGGTGGGGGCGATCATCGTGTTCGCCGGAGTCTTCCTCGCTGGCCGGGCCCACACATCTCGAGGCCGCCGCGCGGTGGCGCAACCCACCCCGGTGCCCGCCCTCGAACCCGAGCCAGAGCGCTGACCGCAACCCCGGCGTCGGCGGCGGGGACTGTTATGAGCCGAAATAGCGGCGCAGGTTGCGAATCGCGCGCTCAGGCTTGAGGCTCTTATTGCGCTTGATCGCGGAAACGCCAATGCCCAACAGGATGAGCGCGATGAGCAGTGCTCCGCCACCAATGACCAGCGCGGACAGCCATGCGGGCCATACCGTGGCAAGGCCGAGTACGGCGGCCGCGAGCAGCACGCCGGTGGTGAAAAACATAAGCACCGCAGCGGCGCCGAGGACGGCTACGCCGATAGCGAGGCCCTTGGCCTTTTCCTGGATCTCGTGCTTGGCCTCATCGAGTTCCTCGCGAACCACACCCATAGCCCGACCGGCCACGAGAGTGACGAGGGTGTTCAGCATGTACTTGCCGAATCCACCTGATTTCATGCGAAGACCTCCTTGGAGCATGTGCTTCCAGTCAACCTGCTATCGGCATGAATGCGCAAACGCGTGAGGGTGGATGCCTATGCCCCGATGGCGATGACCGCGCAAATTTCAACACGGCAGCGGCGGGATGGTGGGCCTGGAAACGGCAAGGACCCCGGATCAACCGAGGTCCTGCACTGGTGGCTCCGACGGGCGTCGATCCCGTGACCTCACGATTTTCAGTCGTGCGCTCTACCAACTGAGCTACAGAGCCGTGGGTGTTTCCCCCACTGAGCACAAAGCCCCTTCGATGAAGGGGCTGGATACCCGCGACCCTGACGGGACTTGAACCCGCGACCTCCGCCGTGACAGGGCGGCGCGCTAACCAACTGCGCTACAGGGCCTTACGGTCCGCGAGACGAACCGAAGATAAAGTGTAGACCATCGCTATTGGTGTGTTGTACCCCCAACGGGATTCGAACCCGTGCTACCGCCGTGAAAGGGCGGCGTCCTAGGCCGCTAGACGATGGGGGCCGGCACACCATGATTGCCTGGTCGCCAATGATACGGGGCCAAGCCGCCTGGAACCAAACGGCCCCGGCGTTCGCCTCGCATGAGCGGGTGTGCGCGACCGCCGTGCCACGATTGACACATGGTGTCGATGTCTCGCGAGGAGTTCGAGAGCGCCGTTGACGACGCGCTCGACATGGTTCCGGAGGAGCTTCTCGACCTCATGGACAACGTCGTCATCCTTGTCGAGGACGACGCTCCCGATGGCGACCCCGATCTGCTCGGCCTTTACGACGGCGTCTCGCTCACCGATCGTGGCGCCGACTGGGGAATGGGCGAGCTGCCCGATCGCATCTTTATTTACATGAAGCCCACGCTCGCCATATGCGCTGACGCTGATGAGGTGCGCGATGAGGTGGCGGTCACGGTGGTCCATGAGATCGCGCACCATTTTGGAATCGATGACGCCCGTCTCCACGAGCTGGGTTGGGGCTGATACCGGCTCGCACTTGGCCGACGCTATGGCGGGCAAGTGGTGTGGCGGCGCCGACGCTGTCGCGAGGGGAAGCAAAGAGCCGCGCCACCCGGAGGCGACGCGGCTCTTTGAACCGGACTCAGGCGTCGGCTGACTTCTTTGCCGGTGCCTTCTTGGCTGCTGGCTTCTTAGTCGCCGGGGCCTTCTTCTCCGCAGGTGGCGCAGCGTCGGGCACGTCTGCTTCAGCGAATGCAGGTGAGGTGGGCGGCTGCTCCTGGGTCCCGCGCAGGCGCGTGATCCAGTTGAGGCCGTGGTAGATGACGAGCGCCGCAATGGTGCCGAGCGCGATGCCGTTGAACTGCATTTTGCCCCAGGCGGCCGCGTAGTCGGCGGTGCCGATGATGATCGCGACGGCCGCGGTGACAAGGTTGACCGGGTGCGAGAAGTTCACGCCCGCCTGAACCCAGATGCGTGCACCGAGGATCGCGATGAGACCAAAGAGGAGGGTCGCGAGGCCGCCGAGCACGCCAACGGGAACCACCGACACCATGGCACCGAACTTGGGCACAAGGCTGAGCACGAGTGCGAACGCCGCGGCAACCCAGTACGCAAGCGTCGAGTACACGCGCGTCGCTGCCATGACGCCGATGTTCTCCGCGTACGTGGTGGTACCCGAACCGCCGCCAAGGCCCGCGACCGTCGTTGCCACGCCGTCGGCAAACAGCGCGCGGCCCGTCACCGGGTCGAGGTTGCGGTCGGTCATGGCCGCCACCGACTTCACGTGACCGATGTTCTCGGCGATGAGCACGATGACAACGGGGATGAACGCAATGAGGACCGAGCCGTCAAAGCGAGGCGTGTGGTACTCAGGGAAGCCAAACCAATCGGCGGCGTCAATGCATTGCTTGGCTGTGAACCCACCACAACCAGCGACGGGCTCGCTCCACTCACCGCGAATGGCGGCGAACACCGCACCGATGACGGCGCCGGCGAGAATGGCGATGCGGCTGAGGAAGCCCTTCGACACCACCATGAGGAGCAGTACGGCCGTAAGGGTGACGAGTGCAGTCCAGGGGCTTGCGCTCCACATGCCCTTGGCAACGCCCGCGAGGTTGAGACCGATGAGGGCGACGATGGTGCCCGTGACCGCCGGCGGCATCGACTTCTGGATCCACGTGACGCCCGAGTAGTGCGAGATCGCACCCACGGCGGCCAACAGCAGACCGGCAACGAGAATGCCTGCGAGGCCCTTGCTGATGGTGGCGCCGTCAAGCGGGCCGTTCGCTGAGGAGACACCGGCTGCGGCGAGCGGAGCGATGAACGCGAAGCTCGAGCCGAGGTACGAAGGCACGCGGTTGCCGGTGATCATGAGGAACAGCGCGGTACCGACGGCACTGAAGAACAGCGTGGTCGTGGCGGGCATGCCGGTGAGGGCGGGCACCAGGAGGGTGGAACCCATCATCGCGAGCACGTGCTGCGCGCCGATGCCTATGGTGCGTGGGTAGGTCAGTCTTTCGTCCGGGGCGACTGCACGGGAGGGGGCAACATGCTTGCCATCGCCGTGCACCTCCCACGTGAAGAAGCTCTTGAGTTTCGCGAGCATGGACATAGGTGGTGGCTCCTTTGCCTTGTTCTCTCCTTGGCCGGACCTGCGATCGCGGCTGGGAAGCACTGTAGGGCTAAAGGTCCCGGTAGAACCAGGCCTCCGGTCCTCCCTTCGCGCGTCGCCCGGGCCGGCCCTGGCAGGCAGTGACGTGAGGTAGGTCACATTGGGTTTACCGTGGAGGCTATGGCTATTACTGATCAACTGCTTGAGAACAACAAGGCATACGCCTCGGAGTACATCCCCGACCGGCCTCTGCACCCGAAGCGCCAACTGGCAGTTGTTGCGTGTATGGACTCCCGTCTTGACACCTTTGCCATGCTCGGTCTTGACCTGGGTGACGCCCACATCCTGCGAAACGCAGGTGGTGTGGTGACCGACGACGTCATCCGCTCGCTCACCATTTCGCAGCGCAAATTAGGTACGCGCGAGATCATCCTCGTCCACCACACGGACTGCGGTGCACTCACCTTCACCGATGACGAGCTCCGCAACGAGCTTCTTGAAGAGACCGGCATCAAGCCCTCGTGGAGCCCCGAGTCCTTCAAGGACCTTGACGCTGACCTTCGTCAATCGATGGAACGCTTGCGCCGTTGCCCGTGGCTCGTCGACTCCACTCAGGTGCGCGGCTTTGTCTTTGATGTGTCCACCGGTTTGATGCGCGAGGTCGTGTAGCACCTACACGACGCCGACGCTGGTGAAGGAGGCGTGATGCGCGGATGGGGGCACTTTGTGCGGGCGGTGCTGACTCGCCAGTGGAAGATCTCGCCGCTGTCGTGGCTGGCAGCCATTGGCACCGTGATCTATGTTCTGTCGCCCATCGATGTCATCCCAGAGCTGTTCTTGCCGGTGGTGGGTTACGTCGACGATCTCGGCGTATGGGGCGTGATGGTTCTGCTCGCCAGCCGGGAGAAGGCACGCTGGGAGACGGGACGCAACGCGTCAGCGATCGACATATAGGTGCCGATGGAATAGACCGCCGCTGCGGCCGGGTTCACCTCGTGAGCGCTGTGGGCTCACCGCGGCGCTCCACGCCAGGAAGCCAACCCCGTGGAGGTCCCCATGGCACAGCACGATTTCTCCGATCTCAGCGCCCTCTTCATCAACTGCACGCTGAAGCCCTCACCCACCCAGAGCCACACTCAAGGCCTGGTGGACGACGCCGTGGCGATCATGAGATCGCAAGGCGTCACCGTGGACACGTTGCGCGCGGTGGACTTTGACATCGCGCCCGGGATGTCCCCGGACATGACAGAGGATGTCGAAGGCGGTGGGCAGGAGCGAGATGACTGGCCGCAGATCGCCGAGCGCGTCTTGGCTGCCGACATCTTGGTGCTCGCCTCCCCGATCTGGCTCGGCGCCGAAACCTCGGTGGCTCGTCGCGTCATCGAGCGGCTTTACTCGATGAGCAGCGAGACGAACGAGCGCGGGCAGTACCAGTTCTATGGCCGTGCCGGTGGCGTGGTGGTGACCGGGAACGAAGACGGCTACAAGCACGTGGGCCGCGAGGTCCTGTACGCCTTGCAGCACATCGGCTACACCGTCCCGCCGCAAGCCGACACCGGCTGGGTGGGCCCCGCCGGCCCGGGCCCGTCCTACCTCGACGAGGGCAGCGGCGGGCCCGAGAGCGACTTCACCCAGAAGCTCACCACCTTCATGTCATGGAATCTCATGCACACAGCTCGGTGGCTCAAGGACGGCGGCGGCTTCCCCGCAGGCGGGAACTCGTCCGACGCGTGGAGCAACGGCGAGCGCTTCGGCCACCCCCGCGCAAACTGAGTGGCGAGATTGGGGGTGGCGCGTCGCACTCAGTGGATCGCCACCGACTCACGCCCTATCGCCCGCTCGGGATGAGCAATCGTGTCAGTGCCGTCGATGTCGAGATGCGGTACGCGCTTGTCAAGCCAGCGCGGCATCCACCAGTTGGCGCGCCCGAGTAGGCGCATCAGTGCAGGCATGAGCACAACGCGGATGACAAACGCGTCAAGTGCGACGGCTACGGCGAGTCCAAGTCCGAGCAGCTTCATGACCCGGGCATCGGACGTGACAAAGGATCCGAACACCACCACCATGATCGATGCAGCCGCGATGATGACACGAGACACATCGGTAAGGCCACGCCGCACCGCGTAGGCGTTGTCGCTTGTCCCATGCCACAGTTCCGCGACGCGGCTCACGAGGAACACCTGGTAGTCCATTGACAGCCCAAAGAGCAGTGCAAAGAGAATGAGCGGCACGAAGGGCTCGATCGGCCCACCAGGGCCCACGCCAATCAGCGAATGACCCCAGCCCCACTGGAACACGGCGGTCACCACGCCAAAGGAGGCGGCGGCGCTGAGGAGGTTCATCGCAGCACCCGCAAGCGGCAAGAGCAGCGAGCGGAAGGCGATGAGCAGCACGAGCATCGACAGTCCAACGACGAGAGCGAAGAAGAGCGGTATGGATGCCGCGATGCGGTCGGTGAAGTCGATGGTGGTTGCTGTCGCTCCCCCCACATGCACCTCGAAGCCATTCGCTTCCGCCGTCGGTGCGTAGTCGTGTCGAATCCGCTCAACAAGTGCGTCGGTCTCGATCGCCTGAGGTCGCGACTGTGGCACTACCTGATAGAGCGCGGCATCGCCTGCTGCGCTCGGAATGGGGCCGACGACGGATGCGACTGCAGCGTCGGCCGCGAGGTCCGCGCCAAATGAGACAAGAGCGGGTGGCACGGCAAGCGTGCCCGTGGCCGCGTCGGCAACGAGCGAACCCGGAGCGCCCAGATCCACCACGACAACGAGTGGCCCATTGACGCCCTCGCCGAAGCCTTCACTCATCAGGTCGAAGGCGACGCGTGTGGGGGTGCCGTCTGGATCGTTGCCCTGATCGGCAGACCCGAGGCGCATGGAAAGACTCGGGACGGCGAGGGTGCCCATTATTGCGATCGCGACAAAGGACGTGACGAGCGGCCGACGCTCGACCAAGCGAGCAAAGCGGCCCGGCTCATGCTCGACAACCGGGCTCGTATCGCTCTCGAGCGCGGCGCGCTCTCGACGGTTCAGCACTCGGAGGCCATAGAGCTGGAGCAGGGCCGGCACAAGGGTCATCGAGGCAGCGACCGAGAACAGAACGGTGACGGCGGCCGTGACACCGAGGCCCGTGAGGAAGTTGAGCCGTGGCACGAGCATGCCGAGAAGGGCGATCGCCACCGTGATGCCAGCGAACACGACGGCGCGGCCGGAGGTGCCCATCGCGGCGATGACGCTCTCGCGGACGGGCCGGCCCGTTTTGAGCCCGAGCCGGTGTCGGTTGACGATGAAGAGCGCGTAATCGATGCCGATGCCGAGCCCCAGGAGCACCGCGAGCGTTGGCCCGCTTGACGTGATGGGGCGGTATGCGGTGAGCAGCCCAAGTGCGGCGACGGCGGTGGTGACAGCGATGACAGCGGAAATGAGAGGGATGGTGGCGGCACGCGCGGAGCCGAATGCGACGACGAGGATGATGGCCGCGACAGCGAGCCCGATGAGTTCTCCAGGGCCCACCTCGGGATTGCTGAGGCGCGAAGCGGGGTAGCCGCCATGGCCCACGGTGAGGCCATCAATCTCATCGAGATCATGAGCAACGTCGGCAACCGCTTCGATGTCCGCAAGGGGGAGGTTGTACGCATCGGCGTCATAGGTGACCGCGACATAGCCGACGCGCGCGTCGAGGCTCAGTTGATTCGCGCCTGCCGCCTCGAGCGGCCCGACGACGGCCGTGCCCGAGCCGATGCTCGCGAGACGTGAACTCGCCTCTGCGAGGTCGTCGCGGAAAGCGGTGAGCGAGCCCTCGTTCGCCCGCACAACAAGGGTGTCGGTATCGCCTGCCGTTTGCGGGAAACGCTCGTCGAGAAGGTCATATGCCGCTGATGAATCCGCGCCCGGCATCGAGAACACGTCGCGGAAGTCAGGGGTGCTTGCCTGGGCTGCGGCAGTGAGGCCGAGCGCCGCGACAATCCAGGCAAACAGTGTGAGCAACGGGCGAGAGGTTGTCATGCGTGCGAGCGACTTCATCGCGACCTTTCGGGGTGACTGAACGATTGGTAAGTGACTATGCTGGGAATCGTGGCACGTTTACTAAACGTTCGTCAAGCCGAGTGGAGAGGGTGTTGGCGATGCGCTGTGTGGTGGTGATGAACGGTGAGAAGATGAGGGCATGAGCATCGAGGACGAGCGACGGACGTCAGGTGCTGACACGCGTCGGCGCATCCTCAAGACAGCGTCGGCGCTTTTTGCCCAGCGAGGATTCGCCGGCACCTCGATCCGCGATATCAGCGATGAACTTGGCGTGACCAAGGCGGCGCTGTACTACCACTTCACGTCAAAGGAAGACATCCTCGCTGAGCTTGTCACCGAGCCGCTGACGGCGATGCGCGCCGTCATGGAGATCCCCCGTGATCTCACCGACCGCGAGCAGCGCAGGCAGTTCATCAGGGACGTCGTTGTCGCGACGACATCGCACGACCCCGACGTGGTGACCGTGCTGAAGGACCCGACCGTTGCCCAATTGGTGGGGCAGAGGATGGTCGAAAGTGGGGCCATCAGCCAGTTGGCAACGCGGTTGGCGATGGGGCTGGCGGGCGTCGACGACCCGCAGCAAGTTGATCCCGCCAAGATGATCCGCGCGATCGCGGCCGTGGGCGCAGGGTATGAGGCCATCGTCAATTGGCACGTGGTCTACCCCGAGTGCATCGACGTCAATTCACACGATGTGGATCGTGTTGTCGACTTTGTGCTCGCCGTGCTTGACGGCAGCGACGAGCCCGAGTCCTGACGCGCTTGCTCAGGACGAGCGCCCACGCCGGCGTTCCGAGATCACCTCGCGGATTGGTCTCACCACCACCCCGTCGCGGGCCCAGTCGAGCCGCGCAGCGCGCCGCATCCGCACAATGCCAACAACCCCCACCATCCACGGCACGATGAGCGCGGCAAAGGCGAGTCGGTACGCATCGAGGTCATAGACGCCACCGGGCGCGGCGATCTCAAGCACGAGGCCCACAAGCCCAACGGCGAGGATGGTCGCCGCGAAGCCGCCGGTGTTGACGATCCCATTTGCGGTGCCGAGCCGACGGTGGTCCGCGAAGGTGCGCGCGTAGTCGAGGCCGACGAGCGACACAGGGCCGCCGACGCCGATGACGGCAACGAAGGCGACGAGCTGCCACATCGGCCGCGGCGACGAAGGAAGGAGCACGGTGGCCCAGGCAACAGCTGTGATGCCCGCGAAGCCGAGTACGAGCCACGAACGGCGGAGTGGGTGGCGCGCGGTCGCCGTGCCAATGAATGGACCCCCCGCAAGTTTGGCGAGAGTGAGCACGGTGAGCAAAGCGCTCGCTTCCGCTGGAGATCGCCCCTGGGCGGTGATGAAGAACGGCACACCCCACAGCAGGGCGATTGTGTTGGCGGAGAACAGCGCAGTGAAGTGCGTCCAGAACCCGAGCCAGACGCCGGACCGGGAGATTGTGACCGGAGCGCGGGCCTGAGTCTCACCAGCGGCGGTGACATCGTGCTCGCGCGGTACTTTGACGGTAGTTGCGACCAGCGCCGCGATGACGCCGGCGCCAGCCAGGACATAGAACGTCGTGCTCCAGCCTCGTGCGTGCAGGAGCCACGCGACAGGAATGGCTGCGGCGAGCTGCCCGAGCTGGCCGAGCTGTGCCACCGCCTGGATCATCAGCGGCGCTCGGCGCGGTGGGAACCAATGGGCCACAAGACGTGAGGCGGTAATGAAGATGGGAGCATCGCCCGCACCAATGAGAATGCGCGCCACCACAGCGGGCCAGTACTCGTGGCATGTCGCCATCACCACTTGGCCCAATGCCATGAGCAATGAGCCGGCAATCATCACCTGACGCGGACCGTAGCGGTCAAGTAGACGTCCTGCGGGCACTTGGAGGGCGGCATACGTGGCGAGCTGTGCAATCGACAGCAACGCGAGCCCCGAGGCGCCGGTGCCAAAGCGATCGAGAGCCTCCACCCCCGCCACTCCAAGAGCGGTGCGGTGAGTGACCGCAACGAGATACGCGATCGCGGCTGCGGCAAACACCAGCCACGCGCGACGCGGCGGGGTGGTGAACACGGGCCAAGGGTAGGGCGTACTTTCAGGGCAAACCGTGGACCTTTGGCCGGAGGTAGCCCTCAGGCGTTAGCCGCCCTACATCTCCTCATGCGTGTTCGGGTCGCCGCCAAAGAGGCGGCCGTCCTCACGCGTGAGCCCGGTGATTGCGTCGACCTCTGCTTGCGTGAGCGAGAACCCGAAGACATCGAGATTCTCCGCTTGACGCGACGGCGTCGCCGACTTGGGCACCGGCACCGCACCTAACTCGATGTGCCAGCGGAGAATCACTTGAGCCGGGGTGACACCGTGAGCCACTGCGGCGTCGGCCACGGCCGGCTCGGCGTAAGCGGGCTTGCCCTTTCCAAGCGGACTCCACGACTGCGTGACGATGCCGAGCCGTGCGTGCTCACCGCGAAGGGCCTCCTGGACAAAGTACGGGTGCAGCTCTACCTGATTGAGGACGGGCGTCACACCCGAATCCGCAATGATGTCCGCGAGGTGCTGCTCGGTGAAGTTTGAGACGCCAATCGAGCGGACGACGCCTTGGTCCCGCAACTCGACAAGGCCGCGCCAAGCGTCGCGGTACTTATTGGTGATGGGGTTGGGCCAGTGGATGAGCATGACGTCGATCTGGTCGAGGCCGAGCCGCGCCGCAGACTCCTGGCCCGACAGCACAGCGCGTGCGGTGTCATGGTGGCGGCCTGCCAACTTGGTCTGCACCGTGATCTCGGAGCGGTCCGTGCCGGATTCCTTGAGGAAGTCGCGGATCGCCTTGCCCACCGTGCCTTCGTTCTCGTAGTTCACGGCGGAGTCGATGAGGCGGTAGCCCGCATCGAGCGCGGAGCGCACGGCCCGGTAGCCCTCTTTGCCGATGAGTGGGTAGGTGCCAAAGCCGACGGCGGGGATCTGTGACCCGTCATTGAGGTCGATGAGAGGTGCGGTCATAGATCGAGGGTACGACGAATTCGGGGGATCAATGCGCTCGCGTCTCACGCCTGCTGAGGCGGGACTGTTGACGCTTCACCTTTCCATGCATAGTGACGGAATGGTGCCGCGGTTGGCCGCGTTGCCACCGCTAGTCACACATTCACTGAGGAGGTTCACATGGCTCGCATCACCGTGATCGGTGGCACCGGATACGCAGGGGCGGCAATTGTTGCCGAGGCGGCAGATCGCGGTCATGAGGTGACGGCAGTGTCGCGTCACGAGCCCGCATCGCCTGTTGCAGGAGTTACGTACGTGCGTGGTTCGGCCTTGGATGAGGCGGTGCGCACGCGCGCCTTCGATGAAGCCGACGCCGTGGTGACGGCTACCTCGCCACGTGGAGACATGGCGCACCAACATGCTCAGCTCGCGGAGGCGCTTGCTGCGCGCGCGGGCGCGACGGGCGTGCCTCTCGTTGTTGTCGGCGGCTTCTCGTCTCTGCGGCCCGCACCGGATGCACCTCGCTTCATCGAGGGCGATGTGCCGGCGGAATACCGGGAAGAGGCGCTCGCGGGCCACTCGATCCTTGAGATGCTCAAGGTGGAACCGGATGAGGTTCAGTGGACCTTTGTGAGCCCGGCCGCCACCTTTGGCGCATTTGCTCCCGGCGAGACAACCGGCACGTATCGCTTGGGCGGAGAGGTGGCACAGTTTGATAGTGAGGGAACTAGTTATATCTCGGCCGGTGATTTTGCCAAGGCCGTGATCGACCTCATCGAGTCAGGCGAGCATCGCCGCGAGCACGTCTCAGTAGTCGGCTAACGCTCGCGGTAGCGCTGCCACACCTCGCGGATCGTCGGTACAACCACACCATCTGCGGCCATCACGGCACGCGTGCCACGGCGGCTCCGGATCACGCCAACCACTCCGACGATCCACGGCAACGCTAGCGACGCGAACGCCAAGCGGAACTCCGCCAGCGAGTACTGCGTGGTGCCCGAAGGGGAGGCGAGCTGGAGCACGATGCCGACGAGGAGCACAGACACCACGGTGGCGCCAAAGCCGCCCATGTTGACAAAGCCGGTCGCTGAGCCTGCCCGGTGCTGAACCGCAAAGGACCGTGCAAAGTCCATGCCGATGAGGGCGGCCGGGCCTCCCGCTCCGATCACCGTGACAAAGACCATGAGTTGCCACCACGAGAGCGGCTCGCTCGGGACAAGCACCGCTACCCACGCGGCGGCCGTCATCACTGCGCCCCCAAGGACCAGCCATGAACGCCGCAATGGGTGGCGCGCTGTCAGCACACCAATGACGGGGCCAGCGACGATGTTCGCCAAGACGAGCACGGTGAGCAGTGCACTTGCTTCTGACCTCGACAGCCCATGGCCCATGGTGAAGAACGGCATTCCCCACAGCAGCGCGATCGCGTTGGACGAGAACGGCCCCAAGAAGTGCGACCAGAAGCCGAGCCGAACTCCAGGGGTGTGCCAGTGAGTGCGCATCGTCTCGGCAAGTGAGAATGCGGCGCTCGTCTCTCGCGGGTCACCCAGGATGGGACGGACGAGGACAACGAAGACCCCAATGGCGACGAGCATGCCGATCGCGGCGAGGCCAGCAAACGCCCGTTCCCAACCGCCAACACGAAGTGCCCACGCGAACGGGATCGTCGTGGCGAGTTGACCGGACATGCCGATGAGACCGGCCACCTGAACCATGACGGGGACTCGGCGCGGGGGAAAGTGGATGGCGATGAGGCGAGTGACCGCGATGAAGATCGGGGCGTCACCGGCACCGATGAGCACGCGCGCGCCAAGTGCCCACCAGAATCCGGGTGCAAAGGCCATGAGCGCCTGACCGGCAGCGAGCACCAGCGAACCGGCGACAATGACCCGGGCGGCGCCCCACCGATCGAGCAACAGCCCGGCAGGGACCTGCATCAGTGCGTACACCGCGATCTGGACAACGGCGAGCATGGCGAGCGCCGTGGCCTCAATGTCGAATCGAACGGCGGCGTCAACGCTTGCAACTCCAAGCGCCGTGCGGTGGAGAACAGCCACAAGATAGGCGATCGCACTGATACCAAAAATGAGCCCAGCACCACGACTGATCGCGGGACGGGGCGTAGGGGTCACCGGGATTCCTCGAGTCGAGAGTGCGAGACACATCAAGCCTAAAGCGCAACAGGGGCATCATTCGCGCGCGCGGTTTCGCGGCTTCCCTTGCACCTTCCGCGAATGTGCCGATGGGCATCGTGAGGACTGCCCAGCCGCTCGAGATTGGACAAGGATGCCCAATGCCCCCGTCACGCTCGTACTGACGCCAACTCTCAGTGGAGACTTCTTTGGCGACGTACTCGCTGGTGTCACACGCGAGGTTGTGGGGGCAAACGGACGCGTGGTCATCGTCGAGACACTCAAAGAGCACTCCGCGCGAGACGAAGGTGGCGCTCAGGGCGACTTTGCCATGCCCATCGCATGGTCCGAGGCAGATGCCGTCATCTCCGTCACAACCGCCGCTGACGGCAACTATTTGAGCAGACTGCGAGATGCTGGCAAGGCCATCGTGTTGCTGTCCAGCACACAAGTGGATGGCTTTTCGGCGCCGCAAGTGCGACCCGACAACCATGCGGGCATGGAAGCGGTGGTCGAGCATCTTGTCGCTCACGGACACACGCGGATCGGCTTTGTGGGCAATATGGCCCAACGTGACATCGCGGAGCGTTACGAGGCGTATTGCGCTGTGCTGCGCAGGCACGGGCTTGAGATCGATCTCGGCCTCAAGTTCGAGACGCCGGAGAATGCTGAGTCGGGTGGTCGTTGGGCGGCGGTATCCGTGTTGCGGTCCTCCCCGCGTCCTACCGCTCTTGCGATCGCGACTGACCGCAACGCGGTTGGCGTCATGCGTGCTCTCCAATCGGCGGGACTGAGCATTCCACAGGACATCGCGATCGCGGCCTTTGACAACGTTGCGGGAGGCACATTCAGCGCGCCCCCGCTCACCACCGTTGAAGCACGCTTTGATGAGGTGGGTGCGATCGCGGGACGGCTTGCCTTGCAGCAAATCCGTGGCGAGGACGTGCCGCACACCGCGGTCCATCCGGATTCCGTCATGTTTGTCACGCGCGGTTCGTGCGGGTGCAGTCTCAGGGCATTGCAACAAGACGGTCTCACGGCTTCCGATGAGGACGGCGTGGCGGACCGCTTGCGCGGCGCACTCTTGCGCGACATGCGGATGGGATCTGCGGGCGCAGGCACGCGGTTGGCGGCCGTGGAGGACGTGGTTCGAGAGTCTGCCCAACTGCTCATCCTCGGTAACGCCGCTCCCGCCGAGCGAATCGAGGCGCTCACCGTTCGCTTGCAGAACCTCGATCTCGGCCCGGGTGCGCTGCGCCGTTTCGCGGACGCGCTCACCATCGGTGTCAACCGTGGGGCCCACGGCGATGATCTCGCAAACCTCGTGGCCTCGACGGCGTCGGGCCGTTTGGCTGCTGCCGTGTGGAAGGCGCAAGCAGGTGCGGCACTCCATCAAGCGGAGAGGTCAGCCGCCGCCATTGCTGAGCAGTACGTGGTCGATGCCGGCTTGCTCGACACGAGCGGCCGCGACCCCCGAGACCTCCACA
>JAEYOR010000056.1 GCA_023411615.1 Actinomycetes bacterium | reverse complement strand
CCCCCCCCCCCCCCCGCGACCGGATGGTCGCGTTACCTCGACTTAGTACGTGCGGTTCGGCAGAGCCGCTTCCGCCGCAGCCTGGTCGAAGGCCTGGTCCTCAACGATGGTGCGCTTTTCGACGGTTTCGCCGGCCAGCACAGCCTTCACGAGCTCAGCAGCCTTCTCACCGAGGAGCGGGTTGCACTCAACGATGTAGTTGATCTTGCCGTCAACAAGGGCCTGCATGCCGTCGCGGACAGCGTCGATCGTGATGATCTTGATGTCCTCGCCGGGCACAGCACCCGCAGCCTCGATCGCCTCGATGGCGCCAAGACCCATGTCGTCGTTGTGTGCGTACACGAGGTCGATGCCGTCTACGCCGTACTTCTGGATGAAGCCCTCCATGACGGTCTTTCCACCGTCACGAGTGAAGTCACCCGTCTGCGAGTCGATCTTCTCGATCTGTGTGCCTTCGATAGCGGCGTCAAAGCCCTCGGCACGGTCGTTCGCGGGTGCGGAGCCCGTGGTGCCCTCAAGGACGACCATCTTGGTGGGCGTGTCGCCGAACTGCTCAGCAGCCCACTCGCCCGCCTTCTGGCCCTCAAGCTTGAAGTCAAGGCCAACCCACGATGCGTACAGGTCCTCAGAAGCCGAGACTGTGCGGTCTTCAAGGATGACCGGAATGCCGGCGTCCTTGGCTTCCTGCAGAACGTCGTCCCAACCGTCCTCGACGATGGGAGCAATCACGATTGCGTCCACGCCCTGGTTGATGAAGCTACGTACTGCCTGAATCTGTGCAGCGGGGTCGTTGTCCGCAGCGTTGAAGATGAGCTCGAAGCCGTTCTCGGACGAGAAAGCGGCCTTCATCGACTCGGTGTTCGCTGAACGCCAGCCGGACTCAGAGCCCGTCTGTGCGAAGCCGACGGTGATGACGTCGCCACTCGAGCTACCGCCGCCAGTGGCTGCCGGAGCGCTTGAGTCGCTCGAGCCACTGTCGGAGGAACACGCGGTAAGTGCGAGCATCCCCACTGCCGCCACGGCGAGACCCGTGAGCATGGTCTTCTTCATTCCAAAACCTCCTTGTTCTGGGTCGGCGTCGATGCCGGTCACGGGACCTGCCCGTGCGAGCCCAAGGAAGGGCCCGTGCCGCCATGTTAGCGCTCACTTAGTCACTCACCGCAACAACCCGATGGTCACATTTCGATAACTTACCGTGCGGAAAAGTACGCACAAATCGGGGCAAGTCGGGCCGTTCGTCCTGGAGGGTGAGGGTTCACATTGCCTTCGCCCAGGTGTCGCGATGGGAACACCTTTGCCACTCACCGTCGGGCTGGCAGATTCGTCACCGCAAAGGCAAGCGTTTACTTGCGGGCAGATCGCGCCAGCTCTGGGCCGTCGACCACTCGACAACCTCTGGCCGTGGTGGGCCATGGCTCATCCCGAGCGCAGGGTCTGCCGCGTCGTTCTGCAGAGGTGGCGCGGGCGATCAATCGGACCCCCGGAGTGGGAGCGCGAATTGGTGATGGCGCAAAAGTGCGGAAATATAGGAGGCGTGCGTGCACTTCTCCTAGAAACCCTTCACCCCAAAGCCACCGACATCCTGACCGCCGCCGGAATCGCGGTTGAAAATCGCGACGGTGCACTTGATGAAGACGAGCTCATCGATGCCCTGCAGGGCGTCCATCTTCTCGGCATTCGTTCCAAGACCCACGTTACCGAACGTGTCTTGGAAGCCGCCGGCGACTTGATCGCTATCGGCGCCTTCTCAATCGGCACCAATCAGATCGAGCTCGGTGCTGCTGCCCGACGCGGCGTTGCCGCGTTCAATGCGCCTTTCTCCAACACGCGCTCCGTGGTCGAGATGGCGGTATCGGAAATGATCTCCCTGACCCGCCGCCTTCCTGACCACAACCGTCAGATGCACGCGGGCGTGTGGTCAAAGTCCGCTGCAGGAGCGCACGAGATCCGCGGCCGCACTCTCGGCATCGTCGGCTACGGCAACATCGGCTCCCAGTTGTCGGTCATTGCCGAAGCGCTCGGCATGAACGTCATCTTTTACGACTCTGCGGAGAAGCTCGCACTTGGCAATGCCACCAAGATGCCGACTCTCGAGTCGCTCTTGACCCAGGCGGACATCGTCACCTTGCACGTGGACGGACGCGCCGGTAATTCGGGCTTCTTTGGCCGGGAACAGTTCGAGTCGATGAAGCCGGGCGCGCTGTTCCTCAACCTGTCGCGCGGATTCATTGTCGATGTCGAAGCACTGAAGAACGGTCTTGAGTCAGGACACATTGGCGGCGCCGCTGTCGATGTGTTCCCTGTCGAGCCCAAAGCGAAGGGCGATCCCTTCGAGACTCCATTGCAGGGTTTGCCTAACGTCATCCTGACTCCGCACATCGGCGGCTCCACTGAGGAAGCGCAGCGCGATATTGGCATCTTTGTCGCGACACGTTTGCGCGACTACGTCCACAGCGGCTCCACCTCGCTATCGGTGAACCTCCCCAACCTGTCGCTCGACCAAGTCCACGGTTCCCACCGGATCGCCCACCTGCATGAGAACGTCCCCGGCGTGCTCGCCAACGTCAACCGGGTGTTTGCCGAACACAACGTCAATATCGAAGGGCAATTGCTCGGCACACGTGGTGAACTTGGTTACGTGGTGACTGATATCGCAGCAGGTCCCACCGACGATGCGGTGAGGGCACTCAGCGAGATGCCCGAGACAGTGCGTTTGCGGGTGCTCTCATAACTACTCCGCGCGCATTCTCAGACCTCGGACTCCCTGAGCCACTGGTCGCCACGCTTCACCGGTATGACCTTGTCACGGCGTTCCCCATCCAGTCAGCAACAATCGCTGACGCCATGGCGGGGCGAGACGTTCTTGGCAAGGCACGTACGGGCTCGGGCAAGACTCTCGGCTTTGGTCTGCCGATGCTTGCTCGCCTCTCAGGGCTTGGGCGCCCTCACCCGAGAAAGCCTTTGGGCATCGTGCTCGTGCCAACACGCGAGCTTGCGATGCAAGTTGGTGACGCTCTCGAGCCGTACACGCACGCCCTTGGCCTCCAGCAGCGACTCGTCGCCGGTGGCTTGTCAATGTCAAAGCAGATTTATGCGCTCGAGCGTGGTGTTCACCTTGTCGTCGCAACCCCCGGCCGGCTTGCAGACCTCATGCGGAGGGGACACGCTGACCTGAGTGATGTGGTGGTGTCAGTACTCGATGAGGCCGACCACATGGCGGAGATGGGCTTTGCCGAAGAGATTGCCGACATTCTTGCGATGACGCCGCCACAGGGTCAGCGCCTCTTGTTCTCGGCGACGCTCGACGGCGTCGTCGACGAGCTTGTCTCACGCTTCATGAAGGACCCCGTCCTTCACGATGTCACAACGGGTGCCGACGTACCGACTCAGCGTCACGTGGTGCTATCGATCCCTCCGCACGAGAAATACCGACTTGCTACTCGCATCGCGGCACGTGACGGACGCACCATTTGCTTTGTCCGCACCAAACTCGGCGCGGATCGCGTCGCAGAAGAAATGCGCGCGGAGGGTGTGCTCGCGATGGCGCTTCACGGCGACCGGTCCCAGTTTGAACGCAATCAAGCGATGACCGAGTTCCGTGCTGGCCGATTGCCGGTGCTCGTCGCGACGGATGTCGCGGCACGAGGGATCCACGTGGACGCCGTTGACCTCGTTCTGCAGATCGACCCGCCTTCGGATTTCCGTGACTACACGCACCGTTCTGGCCGCACCGGCCGCGCGGGGGCGGACGGCCTTGCCGTCACTCTCACCCTTCCCCATCAGCGCAAGCAGATGGATCGGATCCTTGAGAACGCGAAGATCAATGCAGAGCGTGCTCACTTCCGCACCGTTGACGCGTCCGTGCTTGACAAGATCGATGCGTTGACCGGCGGCCAGGCGCCTCCGGGGGAACCTGTGGCGGAACCCATCACTGCTGTGCGCCCCGATCGCCGAGGACGCCGGGGAGAGATGGTCCGCGGCGACAGCCCGCGCGTTGCGCGGCGAGTTCCCGCGACTGACACGGCGCTTGTCGCGCGCGAGCGTGCTCTCGAAGAGCGTGAGCGTCAGCTGGCGCAGCGCGAACGCGATCTTGCAGCACGTGAAGAGTCGATGCGAAACGCCGAATCGGCTCGGCGAACACACTCAACCCCCGAGCAGAGCGTGTCGACTCGTCAACCTCAACGCGGGGAGGATGCGTCGCGGCGCGAGGCTGACCGTCCCCGAAAGCCTCGCCACGGCAAGAGCCCTGATAACTCAGCGAGCACCGCGAACGACGGGCGCGAACGCGCACCACGTTCCAGCGGATCGAAGTCCTTCCGCGGCTCTGCGAAAGCGACAGGGCGCGCAAGCGCTCCGAAGAAGAAAAAGAAGCCAGGGCCTAAGCGTCCAAAGCGCACGTAACGTGCGCGACCGCAGCGAATTCGAGCCGGGCCGGCTCACAGGCAGGCTCGGCGCTGCTCAAGGCGCGTCTGGCGAGTCTTCAGGGCGCGCGTTGCTGCCTTCGCGGAGGGCTTGAATCACGCGATCGAAGTCATCGAGCGACTCGAATGCCTGGTAAACACTCGCGAATCGCAGGTAGGCAATTTCGTCGAGCTCACGCAAGGGCTCGAGTATCTCGACACCGATGTCGGTCGCGTCAATCTCAGCAATGCCCTTTTCGCGGATCGACTCTTCGACCTTCTGGGCGAGCAGCGCAAGGTCATCGTCTGACACCGGCCGGCCTTGGCACGCCTTCCGCACCCCCGAGATGATCTTGTCGCGCGAGAACGGCTCCACGACTCCTGACCGCTTCACAACGGATAAAGAGAAGGTCTCGACGGTGGAAAAGCGACGATTGCAGTGCGGGCACTGACGGCGGCGACGAATGCTCGAACCATCATCGGCTGTGCGCGAGTCGATGACTCGCGAGTCAGCGTGGCGGCAGAACGGACAGTGCATGCTCCATGTTCGCATGCGCGGCCCCGCAGGCGCGAACCTGACGTCAGCCAGCCAGGGGTACGAGCAATTGCTGTCCAGGCATGATGGTGGACGCCGAGAGCATGTTCATTGACTGGATCGTTGCGACCGTCTCGCCCACATCGTCGCCGACAGGCGTCAACGACTGCGCGATGCTCCACAAGGTATCGCCGTGCGACACCACATACGTATCGGAAGCTCCGGTCTCCGTAGCGTCGTGCGCAAATGCCTGAGGACCAGCAACGAGCGCGACGACCGCGAGCAATGACACGAAGATCCACCGCCGCACCCGCACCGCAGGTGTATTCACCACTCGAATCGTCATGGCGATACCGTCCCTCCGTCATTCGAACATACGTTCGTCGAACACCTGTTCTATTTCTAGCAGTCCCGACTGACAAGCGCAAGACACGCTCGAACATATGTTTGATTTCTGCTTCTGTGTGCTCTAGCGTCGGAACCAACACCACCACGGGGGTCTGACACGACCGTCGATGTGGATTTGCTCGGGAGGCAAACATGGCGAACGATGACCGCGACGCGACGATCCACGAGTTTCCGTCGCCGACGGGCGACATCACGGATCGACAGCGCCGCATCCTCGAAGCCATTCGTGACTCCGTTGCGACCCGTGGCTATCCCCCGTCAATGCGGGAGATCGGCGATGCGGTCGGTTTGACGTCGAGCTCGTCAGTCAAGCACCAACTCGGCGCATTGCAAGCAAAGGGCTACCTTCGCCAGGATCCCAATCGCCCCCGCGCGCTTGACGTGGTGATGCCCGAGGAGCAGCCGGAGATCGCTCACCTCGCGCAACCAACCGGAGGGCGCGTGGACGACGAAAGCATCGTCACCGTGCCTCTTGTCGGACGGATCGCAGCAGGTGGACCGATCCTCGCCGACCAGCAGGTCGAAGACATCTTCACCCTTCCGCGTCAGCTGACGGGCGACGGCGACCTGTTCATGCTCAACGTCGTCGGCGACTCGATGATCGACGCAGCGATCTGCGATGGCGACTTGGTGGTGGTGAGGCGTCAACAGTCCGCCGAGAACGGCGATATTGTCGCTGCACTCCTCGACGACGAGGCGACCGTCAAGACGTTCCGCAGGCGAGACGGCCATGTGTGGCTCATTCCCCACAACCCGGCCTACACCCCAATCGATGGCACGCACGCGCAGATCATGGGCAAAGTGGTCTCCGTCCTCCGTAAGGTCTAGTCGGTCAGCGTGCGTTATAGATGGGGAAACATCCCCATCCAATGGGTCTCGTGGGGAGGCCTGGCGACTGCTACTGTTGCCGCCATCACCACAACGTTGAGGGGGTATTCATGTCAGTGCCAGCCGGTTGGTACAACGATGGTCAGGGCCAACAACGCTATTGGGATGGAACCCAATGGACTGCGCACACCGCTCCGCTTCCCGACGCGACGTCGGCTGCAGCCCCGGCAACGCCCGCAGCAGCATCCGAGCCCCCTGCCGCTCCTGCTGCTCCCGAGCCGGCTGCCGCTGCTGCTGCGCCTCCTGCACCTCCTGCGCCCCCCGCACCAGCCGTTGCAGCTTCTGCGCCCCCTACGCCCCCCACTCCTGCAGCTCCCGCTGTCGCCTCTCTTCCCCCGGCGCCGCCTGCCCCTTCAACTCCCCAGCCTTACGCAACGTCTACGTCAGGTGGTTCGGGGTCCAAGACGGGACTCTGGGTGGGAATCGGTGCTGGCGTGGTCGTCATCGGCGCCATCGCCGTCGTTCTCGTCATGATGCTTGGCGGTGGCGGTGGCGGCGCATCGACGCCCGAGGCCGCAGTTGAGTCGTTCCTCGACGCGGCAAAGGATGGCGACTGCAAAGCGATGGTGTCACTCGTGAAGTTCGACGAAGGCACGGACGAGGATGAAGCTCTGGAAGACTGCGAGTCATCGTCGGACGCCGGCTTGTTCGGTGCAGACACCGATCAAATGACGTTCACCGTGGGCGAGTCCACCGTGGACGGCGACTCCGCCACTGTCGATGTGACCATCTCGATGACGGTCGACTACGTCAAGGAGACCGGCTACACCGCGGAGGAGCTCGAAGCGTTCGGCCTGCCCGCCACTGAGGACATCGAAGAGACGATGACGCTGCACCTCGTGAAAGATGGCGGCTGGAAGCTCACCGAAGACCTTTACTGATCACAGGTCGGCACGAATGGCGGGGGTCCTTACGAGGACTCCCGCCATTCGTCCTTCCAGTGGAAACCGCCCGTGATCGCTTGGCGCATCGCCTGCATCGCATTGGCGATGGTCGTCTGGTAGATACGTGACTCGTCGGTGGCGGCCTTCTCGGCCATCACGCGACTGCTCTTCTCGTAGTGCTCCAGGTACTCCGCAAAGCGCTCACGCTCGGCGCGCTTTCCGCGCTCGAAGTCGTCGGTCTCGTCACGTGTCGTCATTACTTGGCTACCTCCGGCTCAAGGGTACGAGATTCACTTCGGTGATCGGCATCCTCCGCAAGGCGGCGTAACGCTCCGAGAACCGCTTCTTGGGAGGTCGTCATCCACATTGGCGGCATCGAGCGTGTGAGGAAGCCACGATATCCAGCAGTCGCAAGACGCGGGTCGAGAACGGCGACGACGCCCCGGTCGTCTGCCGCACGGATGAGCCGACCGGCACCTTGTGCGAGCAACAAGGCCGCATGTGTGCCGCTCACGGCCAAGAATCCATTTCCCCCGGCTTGTGCGATCACTTCAGATCGGGCCTGGGAGATGGGCTCGTCTGGCCGCGGGAAAGGTATTCGGTCGATGACGACGAGGCTTGCCGTGGACCCTGGCACATCGACGCCTTGCCACAACGTCGTCGAGCCGAACAGGCATGCGCGGGGGTCGTCACTGAACTGGCGAATCAGCGTCGATACCTGATCGTCACGTTGGTACAGAATCGGCACATCGAGCCTCTCGCGCATCGCCTCAGTCGCCATCAGGGCCGCGCGGTGCGAAGAGAAGAGCCCGAGGGTGCGCCCCCCAGCGGCTTCGATCAACGCCGCCAGCTCGTCGAGCGCCTCCTCTGAAATGCCTCCAGTGCCGGGGCGAGGAAGATGTGCGGCGACATAGAGAATCCCCTGACGCGAGTAGTCGAAGGGGCTGCCCGCATCGAGTGTTGTCGGATTCTCGACACCCAGGTGCCGCGCCACGGTGTCGAAGCCGCCGCCGAGGGCGAGCGTCGCGGATGTGAAGACGGCGGGTTTCTCAACGAGCAAGCGTTCACCGATGAGCGAGGCGACGTTGAGCGGCGCGGCGAGAATGCGTGATGGCGTGAGGGCGTCGTAGTCGCCGTCCGGGGGCGCCAGCCACACGACGTAGCCGCCCGACTCAGCCGCGAGCTCATCGCATACGTCGACGACATCGCCCAACGACGCAGCCGCCATCTTGACGCCGCCACCGCTATCCGCCCCACCGTCGGCCTTGCCCATCTTGCTCACGGCGCTCAGCGCATCCTTTGCGGCAGAGCGAACAAGCTCAATGGCCGCAGCCAATTGCTCTCCCGGTCCGTGACGCAGCCGTCCAACGCTCTCGCTCTCAAGCGCGGCGTCGAGAGCTCGTGCGGCGGCGTCGAGATGTGACGAGTTGACGCCGAGTCGACGCGCACGGGTGGCCGCCCGTTCCACATGTCTCACCGTCAACTCGCTCGTCGCGGATGAGGTGATGCGCGACACGAGTTCATGCGCCTCGTCGATGATGAGTCCGTTATGCTCGCCGAGCATGTCGTGGCTCGTCGCCTGCACTCCAAGCACTGCATGGTTTGTCACGACGATATGCGCCGTTGCGGCCTCGTCGCGGGCACGTTGAGAAAAGCACTCGGAGATGAGCGGGCAATTGCCCTCGAGACATTCGCGGCCACTCACCGCCACCTGAGCCCAGGCGCGAGCGCTGACGCCCGGAACAAGGTCATCGCGGTCACCCGTGTCGGTTTCTTCCGCCCACTCATGCAGCCGCGCAACTTCGCGGCCAAGATCCGACGTCGGCCCGATCGGCAAGGTGTCGATGTCGTCGTCGGGATAGCCGCCACGCATCTTGTTGACACAGAGGTAGTTGCTGCGCCCCTTGAATAGGGCCGTTCTCGCGCGGGTGCCAAGCACCGGCTCAAGAGCATCGATGACGGCTGGAATGTCCTTGCTGAACACCTGCCGCTGAAGCGCGAGAGTGGCCGTGCTCACAACAATTCGCTCGCCCTGAGTGACGGCGCGGGCAATGGCTGGCACGAGATAAGCAACCGATTTTCCCGTACCGGTGCCCGCTTGAACGAGCAAGTGCTCGCCCTCATCAAGAGCTCGAGCAACACGTTGAGCCATGTCGTCCTGGCCAGCACGATGCTCACCGCCCATGGCCGCCACCACACGTGCAAGCAAGTGGGATGTTGGCGGCACATCTGTTTCTCTCACGGTGACGCGCCCGCCGCTTGTCGAATACGCGCCGCCAATGATTCGGACACATCCGCAACCAAGTGATAACCGGCCGCATCGTGAGCCTCGCTCACCACCTCACCCTCGCGGTGCGCCTCAGCGATGAGGTCGCCACGGGAGTACGGCACGGTGAGATCCACCCTCACCGGCGGTCGTGGCAACGCGCGGGCAATGGCCTCCATGAGGTCGTCGATGCCCTCGCCCGTGAGGGCGGACACCTCTACCGTTTCCTCGCGCCGCCCGCGCAATCGCACGAGCGTCTCGGCATCGGCGACATCCGCCTTGTTGAGCACAAGCAACTCTTTGACCGTCTCGGCGCCCGGAACATCGGCGAGCACCTCGCGCACGGCCCGTATCTGTCCCTCGGGGTCAGGGTGCGCCGCGTCGACCACATGAAGCATGAGATCAGCGAATGCGACCTCTTCGAGCGTGGACGCGAATGCGGCGACGAGTTGGTGCGGGAGATCACGCACAAAGCCGACGGTATCCGAGAGGGTGAACTCGCGACCGTCCGGCGTACGAGAGCGTCTCACCGTGGGATCGAGCGTGGCAAAGAGCGCGTTCTGCACAAGCACACCCGCACCGGTCAAACGGTTGAGCAACGACGATTTGCCCGCATTCGTGTAGCCGACGATCGCCACATTGGGCATCGCGAGACGGGTCTCGCGACGCACCTGGCGAGCAGGCTCCATCCCACGAATTTGGCGGCGCAACTGGGCCATACGCGTGCGGATTCGGCGGCGGTCAAGTTCAATCTTCGTCTCACCAGGGCCTCTTGACCCGATGCCTTCACCCCCCGCCACACGGCCACCGGCCTGGCGCGACATCGACTCGCCCCAACCACGCAGGCGTGGGAGTAGGTACTCAAGCTGCGCAAGCTCAACCTGCGCCTTTCCTTCTTTCGACTTCGCGTGCTGAGCGAAGATGTCGAGAATGAGGGCGGTGCGGTCAATCACCTTGACCTTGACGACATCTTCAAGCGCACGCCGCTGACTCGGCTGGAGTTCGTCATTGGCAATCACCGTGTCAGCGCCGACGGCCGCGACGATGTCCCGCAGCTCCTCCGCTTTGCCCTTGCCGATGTACGTTGCCGGGTCGGGATGCGGCCGACGCTGGAGCAGGCCATCGAGCACGTCGGCTCCTGCCGTTTCGGCAAGTGCGGCGAGTTCGCGCAACGACACCTCTGCCATGTCGGCAGTGCCCCGTGACCACTGACCCACAAGGACAACCTTCTCAAGGCGCAATTGCCGGTACTCGACTTCGGAAATGTCTTCGAGTTCCGTTGAGAGGCCCGCAACACGCCGCAACGCCGCACGCTCTTCGCGTTCGAACTGGTCGCCGTCTGCATCCGAGCCGATAGCGTCGTACTGAGAAAGCGCTGTTCCCTCACGGGACAGCACGCGGTCAATAACGCGTTCGACATGGATGCCCGGCTCGTCGCCTGGACCATTGATGGATTCACCTGGCACCCGGTGATCAGGCTCTCGCTCAGACATAGACCTCCATTGTCTCATCGGGTGCCCCCGTCTACGCGGGGGACTACGCTGGGGCGCCGTGGATCATTACTTTGCGGCAGAGCCTGCCTCGGCAGATCAGCGTCGCGAGATCAGTGTGGTGCTCGACGGCTACCCCTTGCAGGTCGAAACCGCGCCGGGTGTGTTTTCTCCGGGGCACGTGGACGTGGGGACATTGGTGTTGCTTGACACTGTCGGCTCGCCCCCGGCAGGCAACGTTCTCGACCTCGGTTGCGGTTGGGGACCGATCGCCCTCACTGCCGCGATTCGCACGCCGTCCGCCCATGTGTACGCGGTTGACGTTAATGAACGGGCCCTCGACCTCGTGGCCCGCAATGCCGCCCGGGTAGGTGCGCGCGTCGCCACTGCGCCAATTGAGCCGACGTTGCCCGACGCTGTGGATCCGAACCTTCAGTTCGACGCCCTGTGGTCGAACCCGCCGATCCGCATAGGCAAAGCGGAGCTTCACGACCTGCTTAAGCGGTGGGTGCCGCGTGTGAAGCCCGGCGGGGAGGTATGGCTCGTCGTCCAGAAGAACCTCGGCGCGGATTCCCTCGCCACGTGGCTTGCCGAGCAAGTGGACGACGCTGGAGTGCCGTGGGGTGCGATCGAGAAGGTTCGTTCATCGAAGGGGTTCCGCGTTCTGCGACTCACACGGAGCAACTAGCGTGAGTGTGGCGCCAGCCGCGCGGGGTCCAGTGCGTCAGGAAAGCGATGCCGGAATCGCCACTTCTCCCTCGGCGACAAGCACAGCTGGCCCCTCAAGAATCGTCTGCTCGGGCTCGATCCGCACCGTCACTTCACCGCCCGGCACTGTCACGTCCCACACATCGGGCGCTCCAGGTCCAGCCCACGCGCGCATGGCCAAAGCAACGGCGCACGCGCCGGTTCCACATGAGCGAGTCTCTCCGGAGCCACGCTCATGGACTCGCATGCGCACCTTCCCGCGACCCACGCCGTCGATGACCTCCCCCCCGAGTGCCACCGCAAACTCGACATTCGAGCCGTGCGGCGGCATGGGATGCACCTGCGGCGCCATGCTCAGGTCGAGACCGTGCAGTTCATCCGGAGTGGCTAGCGCCACCACATGATGGGGATTGCCCACGTCAACGCTCAGCGCAGGCCGCGGTGAATCAAGTCCGCGTGCCGCGACGTGGGCGTCGAATCCCTCTGCGGCATCTCCTAAGCGGTACCGCCCCATCTCTACCGCATAGCGGCCGCTACCGAGAGCGCTGACCCTGCGAGTGCCACCCCGAGTCGCTATAGTGAGGCCGGCTCCGAGCACTTCACCCGCTACGCGCTCAAGGAACGCCGCGAACACCCGCGCGCCATTGCCGCACATTTCTGACAGCGAGCCGTCAGAGTTCCAGTAGTCCATGAACCATGTGTCGGCGGCCACGCCAGCCCCCGCCTCGATCTGACCGGCACGCACCGCCCTGATCACACCGTCCGCGCCGATGCCTGCCCGTCGGTCACAGAGAAAGCGCACGATTTCGGGATTGAGTTCGCGCTCGCCGTGCTCGTCGAAGAGCAGCACAAAGTCATTCTCAGTGCCGTGACCCTTGGTGAAGCGAAGGCGATCCATGCAGGTCAGCCTACGGCCGCCTGCTGAGCGACGGCCAACACGTCCCGAGCCGCACGTTCAACGTCGTCGACATCGCGCGGTCCTCGCACCCAGACCACGCGCGGATCAGGCCGGAACCACCGGTCCTGGCGGCGCGCCAAACGGCGCGTATTGCGCGCAATGAGATCACGCGCCTCTTGCTCAGTGATCTCTCCGTCAAAGTAGGCGAGAATCTCGGCATAGCCCACCGCCCGTCGCGCCGTCACGCCCTCTCGGAGGCCAGCCTCTTCAAGGTGACGCACCTCGTCGATGAGCCCCGCTCCAAACATCGCATCAGTGCGAGTTTCGATGCGCGCGTCGAGGTCCTCGACGGGCACCTCAAGCGCCACTTGCACAGCGGCTTGGTGGTATTCGTGCCGCGGTAGCGAACTCGTGTAAGAGCCCGCCACCTCAATGATTTCAAGGGCGCGCACAATGCGCTTGGCGTTGCGGGGATGGATTTTGCGCGCCGCTTCTGGGTCCCGCGCGGCAAGCTCGGCGTACAGCAGCCCAGGTCCTTCCCGTTCCGCGCGTTCCTCAAGACGGGCACGCACCGCCGGATCGGTACCGGGGAAATCAAAGCGATCAAGGAGAGCACGCAGGTACAAGCCCGAGCCCCCCACGACGATCGGCTGGGCCCCGCGTTCACGGATCTCATGGAGATTGGCGCGTGCGTTCATTTGGTACTGCGCGACGGAGGCGTCCTCGCGGACATCGAGAATATCGAGTTGGTGATGCGGGATGTCAGCACGCTCATCCGCCGGCACTTTTGCCGTCCCGATGTCCATCCCCCTGTAGAACTGCATTGAGTCAGCATTAATGATCTCGGCACCCCCCTCTCTCGCGAGGATGCGGGCAAGGCTGAGACTGACGGCCGACTTACCTGTCGCCGTGGCGCCCACCACCGCAATGATGGGGAATTGGCTTGAGGCGCTCACCGGCTTGCGACGCGCAAAGACGGCAATCCCAAGGACACGGGGCCTGCGGGCGCGCCAGCGCCAGTGCCGCATGAGTCCCCGTCACCGTGATCGGCTCCCGCGGCTCGCTCCCAGGCATCGCCTGCGCGCGTCTCGCGCACGGTGTACGTGCCGCCCGATATCGCGGAGTCAGCGATGAGGTGGTATGGCGCTCCATGCGTGACATCGACCGTCACCATGTCGCCCGGGCGCGGTACCGCTCCATTGGCGGGCACCGAGAAATGAACAAGACGATTGCCGGGCTCTCGTCCACTCATTCGCTCAGAACCAGCATCCTTGCGCCCGCCACCATCAAGGACGAGGAGTTCGACAGTGCGCCCGACGAGCGCCTGTGAGTCACGCAGCGTGATCGCGTCTTGAAGGGCGAGGAGGCGCTCGAATCGCTCTTGAACAATCTCCTTTGGGAGCGGCTCAAGCTCATAAGCAGGGGTGCCAGGCCGCGGGCTGTATTGGAAGGTGAATGCGCTCGTGAACCGCGCCGCCGCGACAACATCGAGCGTCTGCTGAAAGTCCTCTTCTGTCTCCCCCGGGAAGCCCACGATGATGTCAGTGGTGATGGCAGCGTCGGGCATTGCCGCACGCACTCGGTCCAAGATGCCGAGGTACTTGTCCGAACGGTACGAGCGACGCATCGCACGCAGGATCCGGTCCGATCCTGACTGCAGCGGCATGTGGAGGCTCGGCATCACGTTGGGGGTCTGTGCCATGGCGGCAATGACATCATCCGTGAAGGCAGCCGGATGAGGTGAGGTGAAGCGCACGCGCTCGAGGCCGGTAATGTCACCACACGCCCGCAGCAACTTGGCAAAGGCGCCACGGTCGCCAAACTCCACCCCGTACGAGTTGACGTTCTGACCAAGCAAGGTGACCTCAACGGCGCCTTGAGACACGAGCGCCTCAACTTCCGCCAGAATCTCGCCCGGGCGGCGGTCGCGCTCCTTGCCACGCAAACTCGGCACGATGCAGAAGGTGCACGTGTTGTTGCAGCCAACCGAGATTGACACCCACGCCGAGGCAAGCGAGTCGCGGCGGCTTGGCAGGGTCGACGGAAAGACCTTGAGCGACTCCTCGATCTCAACCTGTGCTTGCGCATTGTGGCGAGCCCGGTCAAGAAGAGCCGGGAGGACATCGATGTTGTGGGTGCCAAAGACGACATCAACCCACGGAGCCTTGTCGACAATCTCGCCACGGTCCTTCTGCGCCAGGCATCCGCCCACCGCGATCTGCATGTCGGGGCGCGAGCGCTTGATTGAGGCAAGTTGGCCGAGGTTGCCATAGAGGCGAGTAGCGGCGTTCTCGCGCACCGCGCACGTGTTGATGACCACGACATCGGCGATGTCTTCACCGGGGGCGGCAGCCATGTAGCCGGCACCCTCGAGGAGCCCGGCCATGTGTTCGGAGTCGTGAACATTCATCTGACACCCGAGTGTCTTGACGAGGTACGTACGTGGGGAGTGAGTCATGCCTGTCCTGCGACGGAATTCGCACGCGTCTCGCGAATGACCGTCACTCTGATCTCGCCGGCAAAGCCGAAGTCCTTCTCAATGTGCTCGGCAAGTGTACGTGCCAATACCGCAGTGCCATCATCGTCGACCTTGTCAGGTTCAACGACAACCCGCAGCTCCCGGCCTTGCGCCATCGCGTAAACGTGGTCCACACCCTCGTGTTCGGCCACGAGCCTCTCGAGCGCTTCCATCCGCTCGACATATGTGTCACTGTCATCTCGCCGAGCTCCCGGCCTCGATGCTGAGATGGCATCGGCAATTTGGACGATGACGGCTTCGAGTGACTCCTGTGGCACTTCGTCGTGATGGGCCGCGATCGCATTGATCACCGCCGCACTCTCGCCAGCGTCGCGCGCCACCTGCGCTCCAAGCGCCGCGTGAGTTCCCTCTCGCGTGCCGGTCAGCGCTTTTCCGATGTCATGGAGGAAGGCGCCGCGGCGCGCGACCACGGCGTCTGCGCCGATTTGGGTCGCGATGCTCCCCGCGATCTGCGCGCACTCGACGAGGTGAGCGAGAACGTTCTGGTTGTACGAGGTGCGCAGGCGCAAAGCACCGAGCAGTTCGAGCAGCTGTGCCGGCACGGCGCCGACGCCTGCCTCCTCGACTGCTTCTAGAGCAGCAGTCATCGCCCGTCCGGGAGCGTCTGCGCGCGCCTTCTCATACGCAGACTCGACGCGATGAGGCTGAATCCGACCATCGGCGATGAGCGCGTGAAGAGTTACCTCAGCAATTTCACGCCGCTCTACATCGAAACTCGACAAGTAGACAGCGTTGTCGCCTTCATCAACGATGACGTTCACTCCGGTAAGCGCTTCAAAGGCCCGGATATTGCGTCCTTCGCGACCGATGATTCGCCCCTTCATCTCATCCGACGGGAGGGCAATGCGCGTGGTGGCCGACTGAGTCGTCGACGCTCCCGCTTGGCGCTGCATCGCCTCGACAAGGGTCTCTCGCGCCATCGCCTCGGCTTCTCGCTGGGCCTTCTTGGCGAGACGGTGTGCGTCGTGGGCGATAGCGGCCTCCGCCTCGGCACGGACCCGTGCAAGCAAGGACTCGCGCGCCTCCTCGAGAGACATGACGGCGTATGAGGCGAGCCGCTCAACGTACTCGGCCTCGATCTCTTCTCGTCTCGCGGCCAGTTGTTTCTCATCGCGCGCGATGGCGGCGACGCGTTCATCAAGACCGCGCACGTAATTCTGGGCATTGCGTTGATCTTCTGCGAGTTGGCGCTCCTGAAGAGCGAGACGCTCCTCACGGCGTTGAACGTCTGCCTGGAACGCCCGTGCCTCGTCCCGAATTGCTGCGGCTTCAGCGCGGGCGGACTCGCGCTCCTCTGCCGCTTCCTTGCGCGCTCTATTGACAACGAGGAGAGCCGCGAGCAACAAGAGCAGGGTGGCAACCGTCACGATGGTCTGCACACTGCCTCCTCAGTTTCGCCCGGCCTCTCTATCGGCACGCATCAAGTCTTGCACGAGGGAGAAGGCCAAGGACGGCGAGTATCCCTTTCGACCTAAATGACCGACAACTCTACGAATTCTCGCGTCTTTGTCGATCCCCTCGGTTTTGCGCCAACGGGTCTCGGCGAGACTCCGGGCTGTCTGCGCTTGTGTGTCTGCGGTCAACGGTGCCAAAGCCGCCTCGATGTCGTCCTCGCAAAAACCCTTGCGCCGCAGCTCCATTGCGATCGCACGCGGGGCGAGACCTCTTTCGGCGTGACGCGTCCTTGCGATCATCGCGGCTAGAGCTGTGTCATCAAGGAGGCCGACATCCTCATAACGCTCAATGAGCGCATCCGCCACGTCGGGCTCCACCTCTTTGGCGATGAGGCGCTGACGAAGGTCAGCACGCGAACGTGGCGCTCGATCGAGAATCGCAAGCGCTATCGCACGCGCGCGCTCGGCAGGGTCCGTTGTCGTGGATGGATCCTGCCGAGCGCGCGTGGTCATGATGTGCGAACAGACACCCGCTAGAGCGAGGACTCCTCTTGCGCCATTGCCGCTTCGAGCGCCTCGATCGAATCGTCGGCCACAGGAGCAGCGCCAACGCCCAGCTTGCTCTTGATCTTCTTCTCGATTTCTGTGGCGAGATCGGGGTTGTCCTTCAAGAAGGTGCGCGCGTTCTCCTTGCCCTGGCCGAGCTGGTCGCCCTCGTACGTGTACCAGGCACCCGACTTCTTGACGAAGCCATGCTCAACGCCGAGGTCGATAATGCCGCCCTCCTTTGAGATGCCGTGGCCATAGAGGATGTCAAACTCCGCCTGCTTGAAGGGCGGCGCCATCTTGTTCTTGACAACCTTGACGCGAGTGCGGTTACCCACTGGCTCGGTGCCCTCCTTGAGGGTCTCAATCCGGCGCACGTCGAGGCGTACCGAGGCGTAGAACTTGAGCGCCTTGCCGCCGGTGGTGGTCTCGGGCGAGCCAAAGAAGACGCCGATCTTCTCGCGAAGCTGGTTGATAAAGATCGCGGTCGTACCCGTGTTGTTGAGAGCACCCGTGATCTTTCGCAGCGCCTGCGACATCAAGCGAGCTTGCAAGCCGACGTGGCTGTCACCCATTTCGCCTTCGATTTCCGCCTTGGGCACCAAGGCCGCCACTGAGTCGATAACAAGGATGTCGATACCGCCCGAACGGACAAGGATGTCCGCGATCTCGAGCGCCTGCTCCCCCGTGTCAGGCTGCGACACAATGAGGCTGTCGGTGTCAACACCGAGCTTCTTTGCGTATTCGGGGTCGAGTGCGTGCTCAGCGTCAATGAATGCCGCAGTGCCGCCCGCACGCTGCACACTTGCGACCGCGTGCAGAGCGACGGTGGTCTTGCCCGATGACTCGGGTCCGTAGATCTCAACAATGCGTCCGCGAGGCAAACCACCGATGCCGAGAGCGATGTCCAAGGCGATTGAGCCAGTGGGAATTGCCTCAACTGCCACACGCTCCTGGTCGCCGAGCCGCATCGCAGAACCTTTGCCGAATTGGCGGTCAATCTGTCCGAGCGCCGCCTCGAGGGCCTTTGCGCGATCTGCTGCTTGTGCCATCTGCTCATCCTTCATCGCTTGCGCCAACAACTGCTGGCTCTGGGACACCGTGAAGGTGCCGTGTCATACCTACGACGCTACGACGCGCCTCTGACATCGGCTCGACGACACTCGCCCCGTGGGGATAGCGGCCGAACATCTGTCCTGTGGATGAGCCTAATCGAACAGGCGTTCGAATACGAGCGACACGCCGCGTCGGTGAGTGGACCCTGCCGTGCGCTCTGCACGGCCGGAAAGCACTCAGACCCCCTAGCGTCGTGGGGGAACGATGTGCTTGGGATCTACACCGCGACGCTGAGCATCGGGCACATCCATTTGATCGCAGAGTGCATGCCACACGTCACGGGGCGCGACGCCTCGCGCCAACGCCTCATCTGCAGTGAGGGAATCGAGACGCGTCAACGCCATTTCACGGCACAGCGTGCTCGCATATGTTTCGCCAAAGACCTCGTGGACAAGGCCGCGGAACTCGGACAGCCGCACGGACCTACTGCTCGATGGATTGAAGCAGCTCTGGAACAGTGTCGGGGATCGTCGGCATGACGGGCATGCGCGCAAGCGAACGCGGATCGACGAGGCTCTCGGCGAGCTCGAAGCGATCCGATACCTCTCGCAAGATCACGGACATCGGGACATCGAGTGCGTCGCAAATGGAGGACAACAACTCACTGGACGCCTCTTTTTGACCTCGCTCGACTTCACTGAGGTAGCCGAGCGACACCCGCGCTTGCGAAGAAATATCGCGCAAGGTCTTACCCTGGCCCAAACGAGCGTCCCGGAGCACGTCGCCGAGTTCATTGCGGAGAATTGGCATTCGTGCTCCCTTCACAATGCGTCCATCGTGCATGTTCGTTTCAACGCAGACTACCGCAGGCATGTTCCCGATCCTCATGCGCAGTCTCGACACCACTCATGTTGCGAGAAATGTGCGCAATTCCACCAAGGCCAATCGTGTCGCCTCACGCCTTACATCGTCGCGATCACCCTCGAGGTGAAGAGTTGTCACGGACTCATTTTTCGATCCCACCACAGCGATGACAACCGTGCCGGGCGCTTGGCCTCCATGGGGCTCTGGGCCCGCAGCTCCGGTGGTCGCCACCGCGACGTCAGCACTCATGAGGTCGCGGGCACCGCGCGCCATCGCGAGCGCCACCGGCTCGCTGACAGGTCCAAGAGTGTCGAGCACGTCTTGGGGGACGGCGAGGACGTCGTGTTTCACCTCAACGACGTAAGCGACGACGCCGCCGCGAACTGCTCGCGAGGCGCCAGGGACTTCGACAAGCGCCTCGCATACCTTCCCGCCGGTGAGCGATTCGGCCGTTGCGATGGTCACGCTCTGTTCGGAAGCCAGCGCGATCACCTCTGCGGCCTCAGACCCCATGCCCGCCTCCCTCCGCCGATGCGAGCCGAGTTTCAGCGGCGTCGGGCCCGGGCGTCGGCGTTCGCCGTATTCGCGCAATGCGCCACGCGTAGTCGATCCCCGTTGCCACGGCAACGACCACCGAGGCCACCAAGATCCACCAGCCAGCCGTGTCAATCCATGCCACGGCAACGGGCATGAGGAGGAGGAAGAGCGCAATCACTTGGAGAGCCGTCTTGGCCTTGCCGCCGAGCGACGCCGGAATCACCACGTCCTTCGCCACCGCGAGGCGACCAAACGTGACCCCTACTTCGCGAATCGCGATGACGATCAGTGGCCACCAGGGAATCTCATCGCGATAAGCGAGCACTGCGAGGCCGCCCAGCACGAGCGCTTTATCGGCGAGCGGATCAGCAAGTTTGCCAAATGACGAGACGACATCCCAGCGCCGCGCGAGGTAACCGTCAAGCCAGTCGGTGAAGGCTGCGGCAATGAAGACCGCGAAGGCGATCCACCGCAGACTTGATTCCTCACCCGCGTCCCACACAAGGCACAACACCATGACGGGAACCGCGAAGAGCCGCAGCACCGTCAGCAGGTTGGGGACGTCACGGACCACGCCTACAGCGTACTGGGACGGCGTCTGCGCGCGGACGACCAGCGATAATGGCGGACATGGCTTCACGCGCGCCCCGTCGGGCATACCTCGCCCTGTGGCTTCCTGTCGCGATCGCCGTCGGCTTGATTGCCGGAGTTGTTGGCGCCCCGGCCCTCTCCACCGACGAGACGACGACGCCTCCTACAGTGACGGTCGAGCCCGAGTCGACGGTCGAAAGGGCAAGCGCACCCACTCCTCCCCCTGCACCTCCGACGCGTTTCACCCTTGTCGCGACGGGTGACGTTCTGCCTCACGCGCCAGTGGTGAGTTCGGCGACAACGAGTGCGGGTATCGACTTCAGCCCCCTCACCGACCACATCCGTCCGTACATCGCCGGTGCAGACCTCGCGTTGTGCCATATGGAGGTTCCGGTGGCGCCGCCCGGCACGGCGCCGTCTGGCTACCCTATGTTCGGATCTCCGCGTGAAATCGTTCCTGACCTCGCCGAAGACGGCTGGGACGGCTGTTCAACCGCCTCCAACCACAGCGTCGACCGTCGCAAGGCGGGCATCGAGACGACGCTCATGGAGTTCGCGGCGGCTGGAATGGGGGCGACCGGAACGTCTCGGACCGAGACTGAAGCTGCAGGCACCCAGATGTACGTCATTCACGGCGACGGCGAGCCGGTCACCGTCGCACATATTTCCCTCACCTATGACAGCCTCAACGGCCTGCCGAAGCCCCCGGGCGAGCCGTGGGCAGTCGATACCTTCAATGCAGAGTCGTCGGACGCTGACCCTGTCATCGCGGCAGCTCAACGAGCCCGCGACGCTGGTGCCGACGTTGTGGTCGCGTCTATCCACTGCTGTGTCGAGTACCGGACCTCGCCCACGGACGCCCAAAGGCTGCTTGCCGAAAGAATCGCCGCATCGGGCCTCGTTGACCTGTACGTGGGACACCACGCGCACGTGCCGCAACCGATTGAACTCCTGCCTGGCGGTCCCAACGGTGACGGCATGTGGACTGCCTTTGGGCTCGGCAACTACCTGTCGAACCAAGACACCCAGTGCTGCGTGGCACAGACGAACTCAGGTGTGCTCCTGACAGCCACCTTCACTGTCGATCGCGATAAACGGGTGACGGTCGAGCCGGAGTGGACGCCCATCACCGTCGATCGACTCGGCAAACACCGCGTGTACGCGCTCACCGACTACCCCGACGGTGTGGGGCGCCTCAGCGCGGCCGAAGTCGCCGCGCGAATCGAGCGGGTCGCCACGTCCGTCGGCGATCAGGCCCCCATGCGGACGACGCCGGCGCCGGCTCTCGCGCGCAGTATGGAGATCGTGCCGCGGGATATGTAGCGCCCCGCGTCGCGTCACGCGGTGGGACGGTCTAGCCGACGGTGGGCAACGGCGGAAGATCAAACGGGTTATCGCGGTCTTGAGGCCGAGGATCGATCCGGCTGTCGAGGTACGGCACCTGCTGCGCGATCACCGCGCTTGCCGGTTGAGCAACGCCAAACAGCCACCCTTGGCCATACCGCCAACCGCACCGAGCGAGGAACTCGGCCTGCGATTCCGTCTCGATGCCTTCCGCGATCGTTGCCAAACCAAGTTCTCGTGCGAGAGCCCCGAGCGCACGAGATACGCGTGCGCCCGCTGGGTCCTCGGGAATCCCTGCCACAAAGGACATATCGAGTTTGACGCCGGACACGGGAAGGTCTCGCAAGTACGACAGCGGGGACACACCCGTTCCGAAGTCATCGAGAAGGATCGGTACGCCTGCGTTTCGCAACTCGGTGAGTTCATGGCGAATGCGTGTGTTCGGCGCCACCAAAGACGCCTCGGTCAGTTCAATGACGAGACGTTGCGGACTCAAGTGATGCGCGTTAATCGCCGCCAACACCGCGTTGGCGAACTCGCTGTCGCCAAGTTGATCCGCCGACACGTTGAGGGAAACCCAACTCGCCTGAGACGGGTGGCGAGCCAAGAAGTCTGCGGCCTGTTCAACGAGCAGCGACCCCAACTGAGTGGCGAGTTTGCGATCGTCAAGCAGACCGAGAAAGGCATTCGGCAACAGCAATCCGCGCGTGTGGTGCTGCCACCGCACGAGCGCTTCGTATCCCACGACTGACCGCGTCGTCAAGTCATAGACCGGTTGGTAATGCAAGACAAGGTCACCATTGTCGATCGCCTGCGCCAACTCCCCCGCGAGCGCGGACTGGTTCTCGGTTGCGCTCCGCATCGTCGGGTCGTACACCTCGGTCCGCGACTTGCCGAGGGCTTTCGCCCGGTACATCGCCGCGTCAGCCGCGCTGAGGAGGCCCGGCGCACCTCCTTGGATCGACTCATCATCCGCCATCGCGATGCCCACGGACGCGTGCAAATTCAGCTGGTGGCGCTTCACCTGCAGCGGTCTCTTGAGGCCTGCGTGAATTGCCGCCGCGATGTCAAACAATGCTCTCGACGCGTCGGGATCCTGCACGACGATGACAAACTCGTCCCCACCGATGCGCGCGACAGTGCCACGCCCCGCCGCGGCCGAACGCAACACCCCCGCCACATGGACGAGCGCGTTGTCACCCGTCGCGTGGCCAAAGCGGTCATTGAGACCTTTGAAGCCGTCAAGGTCAACGGCGATCACGCCCACCCTCGACGTGGGGTCGGGCTGGTCGAGAACCTGTTGCAAGACCTCTTGCATGAGCGTCCGGTTCGCGAGTCCGGTGAGGGGGTCGTGCATCGCACGGTGGGCCATCAACTCAGAACGCAGGCGATCATCGGTCGAGTCGCGCACCTGGACCACATAGTGATCCGGCGCGCCGCCCGCGTACCGGACCAAAGCGACCTCAAGCACCGCCCACACCACGTTGCCATCGGCGCGCACGTAGCGCTTCTCGAGAGAGAAATGGCTTTGAAGTCCGTCGTACAGGCGTTGCAATTGGTCGCGCTCGGCCTGCAGATCATGGGGGTGCGACAGTGCGCTGAACGGGGTGCCTCGCAACGCCGAAACCGTCGAACCCATCAGTTCCGCAAACGCTCGGTTGACCTCCATGAGACGCCACTCGAGATCGACAAGGGCCATCCCGCTTGGCGCGTTTTCCATCGCTCGCCGGAACTGGGTGTCGGAGCGTTGCAGTGCTTCGGCCGCTTCTTCAAGGCCCGTGGGGTCCATCAGCGTGGTGATCGTGGCGCGCGAGCCGTCGATGGCGTCGTCAACGACAATCGAGCGAAGGTGCACCCATCGAATGTCGTCACGGCCACGCCTGCCTGGCACCCCGATGACACGCGGGCGCACGTCGTCCCGGCCAGGAGTGAAAACCTCTTGTGGCATAAGGGGGCGCATGTGCTCATCAACCGCGCGAAGCGGCATCCGGCTGAGCGGCCGGCCAACAACGGTGTCCTTGACAAGGCCCACCATGGCAGCGCCCACATCGGTGAGAAGCACCACGTCACCGGAGTCCGAGACAACGACGATCCCATCTCGAGCGGATGCAAGGATGGCGTCGACCTGATGGCGGAGCCGACGCTCACGCGCTAAAGCCTCATCGCGCGTGCGCCGCACCTTGGCGGCGCGGACAAATGAGAGGAAGATGACGGCGCACCCGGCGAGCACGAGCACTGCGGCGCCCGCCGCAACCTCAGGCCGCTCAAGCAGGCCTAAGAATCCTCCCATGAATCGACCTCGGAATCGCTCGGGTATGTGTCCCTCACGGTAGCCGAGGAACCGCCCCGCAGAATAGCCAGCGTCGACGCCAATTCGTCCGGTGTGACCAAGACCTCACGCGCCTTAGAGCCTTGGGATGGCCCAACGATTTCGCGGCTTTCAAGCAAGTCCATGAGCCGCCCGGCCTTGGCGAAGCCCACCCGCAATTTCCTTTGCAGCATCGAGGTGGAACCTAATTGCGTGGTGATGACAAGTTCTGCGGCCTGGAGCAGGTCATCGAGATCATCACCGATGTCCTCCGCGACCTTCGCCTCTTTGCTCACCGCGAGCACGTCGTCACGGAAACTTGGCTGCGCTTGTCGCTTCACATGCTCCACCGCGGCATGAATTTCGGACTCTGTCACCCATGCTCCCTGAACGCGCATCGGCTTCGACTCACCCATGGGCAAGAAGAGAGCGTCACCTTGTCCCACCAACTTCTCGGCGCCTGGCATGTCGAGGACGACGCGTGAGTCGGCCAGCGAGGAGGTGGCGAAGGCGAGTCGCGACGGCACGTTGGCCTTGATGGTGCCGGTGACGATATCGACGGACGGGCGCTGTGTGGCGAGCACGAGGTGGATACCAGCGGCGCGGGCGAGCTGAGTGATGCGCTGAACCGAATCGTCGACGTCGCGAGGCGCCACCATCATGAGGTCCGCGAGCTCGTCCACGATGACGAGCAGATACGGATACGTCGTGATGCGGCGTTCCGAACCGGGCAACGGCTTCACCTTGCCGGCGCGCACCGCCTTGTTGAAGTCGTCGACGTGTTTGTAGCCGTACATCGCGAGGTCGTCGTAGCGGGTGTCCATCTCTTTGACGACCCATTCGAGAGCCTGCGCGGCTTTCTTGGGATCAGTGATGATCGGCGTGATGAGGTGCGGAATGCCTTCGTAGATCGACAGTTCCACTCTCTTCGGGTCGACGAGCACCATGCGCACCTCAGACGGGGTCGCCCGCATAAGGATCGAGGTGATCATCGAGTTGACGAACGATGACTTTCCCGCGCCCGTGGCACCCGCGACAAGGAGGTGCGGCATCTTCGCGAGATTGGCCATGACGTAGCCGCCTTCGACATCTTTGCCAATGCCGATCGCCATCGGATGGTCGTTCTTGACCGCAACGGCAGAGCGCAACACGTCACCAAGGGACACCGTCTCGCGGTCCGAGTTGGGAATCTCAATACCAATCGCCATCTTCCCAGGAATGGGCGACAGGATGCGAATATCGGGGCTGGCCACGGCATACGCAATGTTCTTTGACAACTGCGTGATCTTCTCGACCTTGACGCCCTGCCCGAGCTCGACTTCGTAGCGCGTCACCGTAGGCCCACGGGTGAAGCCTGTGACAACGGCATCAACGCCGAACTGCTCAAGAACGCTCGTCAGTGCCTCGACCACGCGGTCATTTGCTGCCGATCGGGTCTTGTGAGGCGCACCCTTCTTCAACAGGTCCGGGCTAGGCAGCACATACGGAGTGGCATTCTCAAGTTCACCCTGCTCCCCCACCGGCACCACGGCGGTGGGCGGCGCCAGCTTCTCTGTGCGAGGAATCTCGTCGTTGCCGTCGACGTGCGGATCCTCGACCTCATAAGGCTCGTAAGGCGAGAGGCCGCCGTAGGCGTGAGAGTCCTCGCCGGGGATCATCGGGTCCTCTTGGGTGGGAGTGTCCTCCCTCCCCGCGGGATCAACGATGTCGTCAAATTGGGTGCGTTCACGTGACGCGGCCGACGCAAAGGCCTCGTCTCCCACATAGCCCCCGAGCTTGCCCCGGGCACGGCTCGCACGCCCGCGCAGGCTCATTCGGCGCGTCGTCGGCTCGAGAGTTCCGTGTTCCGGAAGGTCAAGATCGTCGTCGTACGCTTCCTCGCCCCCGCCACGCATCCGGCGCAGCGTGTCAACAACAAGGGCAATGATGTCCCGCAGCGGCCGGCCCACGATGATGAGAACGGCGCCAAGTGACGCCACGAGCAACACAAAGACTGCGAGCCCCGGGGTGAGCAGATTCGCGAGCGGAGTGCCCGGCAGGAACCCGAGAATTCCGCCAGCCTGCTGCACCTCAACGAGGCCGTCGGACGGAGATGGGCGGTCCGCGCCAATGTGAATGATCGCCGCCACGGTCATGATGAGCAGCACAAAACCGAAGGTGATCCGGTAATTCGTGTCGCCTTCTTGCGGAGCACGGAACAGCCGGATCGCCATCGCAAAGAGCAACAGCGGCAGCACGAGCGCAATGACTCCAAAGGTTCCTGCCGCCACCCGGTGGAGAAGTTGCCCAAACCAGTTGTCGAGTCCAAACCATTCCGACGCCGCGACAAGCACCGCAAGAACGATGAGAGTGAGCGCCAAACCATCCCGGCGCACTTCGGGCGGGACGTCACGGGCCCCTTGGCCCAAGCGTCGGACGCCTCCACCGACGAGTCGCGCCGAACCCGAGCCCATGCCCTGCAAGGCGCGCACGGGCATCGGCTTGGTCTTCGCCACGGGCCTTGAACGCGGCGGCGCGCTCTGGCGGCGCGGGTGACCGTTTGAGGAGGAGCGAGAGCTCGAGGAACGAGATGAGGCCATGATGTCTCTCAGGCTACGACGCTGCACCCACGCGCGGCGGAAGCCACCCCGGGCACGGCGTCAGTCCTCTCGCGCCGGCGAAATCGCGCTTAGGCCTCGATGACGATGGGGATGATCATCGGCCGACGCCGCAGCTTGGTTCCGACAAAACGCCCGACAACGCGGCGCATCACCTGCTGGAGCTGATGGTTATCGGCCGAACCCGAGCGCGCGGCGTCTTCAAGAGCCGTCTTGATGTCATCGAGGATCGCGTCGAACACGCTGTCATCCTCCGCAAGGCCACGCGCGTGGACCTCGGGGCCGGACACCACCTGGCCATTGGACGTGTCGACCACAGCGAGTACGGAGACAAAACCCTCGTCCGCCAAGATGCGGCGGTCCTTCAGCTCGGTCTCGGTGATTTCTCCAACGGACGAGCCGTCAACGTAAATGTTGTGATAGTCGATCGCGCCAACCACGCTCGCTTTGCCGTCGATAAGGTCAACGACCACGCCATTCTCGGTGAGCACAATGTTGTCGGGACTGACACCGGTCTTTTCGGCGAGGCGACTCGCTGCGAGCAGGTGGCGAATTTCGCCGTGAATCGGCATGACGTTCTTGGGCCGCAAGATGTTGAAGCAATACAGCAGCTCCCCCGCAGAGGCGTGGCCTGAGACGTGAACACGGGCGCTGCCCTGGTGGACAACGTCAGCACCGAGGCGCATGAGGCCATTGATGACACGAAACACCGCGTTCTCGTTGCCGGGGATGAGGGACGACGCCAAGATCACCAAATCGCCCTTGCCCACTTCGACCTTGTGGTCGCGGCTCGCCATCCGGCTGAGCGCCGCCATCGGTTCACCTTGAGATCCCGTGGACATGAAGACCACTTCGTCGCGAGGCATTTGATCGGCCTTCTTTGCGTCGACAAGAAGCCCGTCTGGCACGTTGAGGTAACCGAGTTCGGCGGCAATCGCCATGTTCTTCACCATCGACCGGCCCACAAAGGCCACCCTGCGCCCGTGAGCAGAGGCGGCGTCAATTACTTGCTGGACGCGGTGAACGTGTGAAGCAAAAGACGCAACAATGATGCGACCCGTAGCCGTGGCGAAAAGCCTGTCGAGCGTCGGCCCAATCTCGACCTCCGACGTCGTGAAGCCTGGGACTTCAGCGTTTGTCGAGTCGACCTGGAATATGTCGACCCCTTCTTCGCCAAAGCGAGCGAAGGCGCGCAAGTCCGTGATGCGCCCATCGAGTGGCAACTGGTCCATCTTGAAGTCGCCCGTGTTGAGCACAGTTCCTGCTGGCGTGCGGATGAACACCGCGAGCGCATCGGGGATCGAGTGGTTGACCGCGACGAACTCGAGGTCGAAGTCGCCGAGCTTCTCCCGCTGGCCTTCCTTCACGGCGAGCGTGTACGGAGTAATGCGGTGTTCAGCGAGTTTGGATTCGATGAAGGCGAGAGTCAGCTGCGAGCCCACTAGGGGGATGTCTGCGCGCATGCGCAACAAGTAAGGAACGGCACCAATGTGGTCCTCGTGGCCGTGAGTGAGGACCACCGCTTCGATGTCTGCGAGACGGTCCTCGAGGAATGTGAGGTCCGGCAAGACAAGGTCGACTCCCGGCTGGTTCTCTTCCGGGAAGAGCACGCCACAGTCGACGATGAGCAACCGGCCGGCGTACTCAATGACGTGCATATTGCGGCCAACCTCACCGAGGCCGCCGAGCGGAATGAGGCGAAGCGCGCCCTCGGCTAGGGGCGGCGGGCTGGGCAGTTCAGGGTGAAAGTTCATCGAGTCATTCCCGCGGCCTCAAGCGCCGCGATCGTTGCTGCATAGTCGGCGTCCGACGCTGGCAAAAGGGGTAGCCGCATCGCGCGGCTTGCGATGACGCCAGCCCATGCGAGGGCGGACTTAGCGTTGATGGCCCCGGGGCCGTTGAAGATCGTGGAGTACACGGGCATGAGGGAATTGTGGAGACGTTCCGCTTCCTCGAGGTCGCCGGCCTCGAATGCGGCAAAGAACTTCGCCATCTCGAGCCCAGCAATGTGCGAAGCGACGGACACGACACCAACGGCCCCCACGCGCAAGAGGGCGAGGTTGAGCGCCTCGTCTCCGGAGTACCAGTCAAGGCCCGTGCGCTTGATGCGTTCGGCCGCTTGCGCGACGTCGCCAGTCGCGTCTTTGACGGCGACAACGCGATCGTGGCCCGCCATCTGGTCAAGAGCCCAGTCACTGATCCCAAGGCCCGTGCGGCCGGGAATGTCGTACAACATGACGGGCAAGTTTGTGGATCCAAGAATGGCGCGGAAGTGCGCGACAACACCGGCGTCAGTTGGCTTCGAGTAGTACGGGGTGACGGCGAGAATTCCATCCGCTCCCGCTTCTTCACCTTGTTCCGCCATGCGCACCGCGTGGGCAGTGTCGTTTGAGCCCGCTCCGGTGAAGATCGTCACATCGGGGCCTACTGCGGCGCGCACGGCACGGATGAGGTCAACCTTCTCCGGTGCGTGCGTCGTCGGCGCCTCGCCAGTGGTGCCAGACAGGACGAGACCGTCGCTCCCGTGCTCGACCAAATACGTCGCCAAGCGCTGTGCGCTCTCCAGGTCGAGCGCCCCGCCCTCATGCATGGGCGTCACCATGGCAGTGAGAACTGTTCCAAAGCGCCTGGTCGTCATGCGCATAACCTACCGCGTCCCTCTACGCGTGCGATGCCCGGCCGCGCTTGCTGTGTCACTGCGTCTTTGCGACTGTCAAGACGAGCACGGCGTCGGTCACTGCGGTGAGCCCATGGCGCACGGGCGGGATGACCAAGAGGCTCCCCGCGTTGAGCGTGACGCGTTCTTCCCCCGTATGGAAGGCGATGCTGCCCTCGACAACCCACAGTGTTGCCTCACCCGGGCTCTCATGATCTTGGAGGGTGGCACCGGCGGCAAGCGCCACGAGATTCGCACGCAATGTGGCCGTGTGGTCGCCGACAAGCTTGGTCGAGCTCCGTCCGTTCGACGCGCGGCGGGCGGCGTCGAGATGCTCCCTGCTCAGCGCTGTCAGATCGAGGATGTCCATGGGCGTACCCCTTGTGCGTCAGTCCTAGGTCTTGTCTCCACGTTACTCGCGCTCGCCGACACGATGTCCAGGCGCCACGCGTCGGCCTGCTCCTCGTCTGTCATGGTCTTGCCGCGTAGGGTGGGCGTGTGAGTGCCATCCCAACGCCATACGAAGACTTGCTCCGCGACGTGCTCGCCACCGGCACCCCGAAGACGGACCGCACCGGGACGGGCACACTCTCGGTGTTTGGGCGCCAGTTGCGATACAACCTCGCCGACGGCTTTCCTCTCATCACCACCAAGCGCGTGCACACGAAGTCGGTGGTGGGCGAACTGCTGTGGTTCTTGCGGGGTGACACCAATGTCCGCTGGCTCCAGGAGCGCGGCATCACCATCTGGGATGAATGGGCCGACGCTGACGGCAATCTGGGTCCCGTGTACGGCTACCAGTGGAGATCGTGGCCAACGCCGAGCGGCGAGCACATTGATCAGTTGGCCGAGGTGATCGACCAGATCAGCACTAATCCCGATTCACGTCGGCTGCTCGTCTCTGCGTGGAATCCGGCCGACATCCCCCAGATGGCACTTGCTCCGTGCCACGCCATGTTCCAGTTCTATGTGGCGGATGGGAGGCTCAGCTGCCAGCTCTACCAGCGCAGCGCTGACCTGTTCTTGGGGGTGCCGTTCAACATCGCGTCATACGCACTGCTCACTCACATGATCGCGGCCCAAACGGGACTCGACGTGGGCGACTTCGTTTGGACAGGTGGTGACTGCCATATCTACTCCAACCACGTGGAGCAGGTGACGTTGCAACTGAGCCGCGAACCGTTCCCCTACCCGACGCTACGGCTCAATGTCCGCGAGTCCTTGCTCGATTACGACATCGATGATGTGGTGTTCGAGAACTACCAACATCACCCGGGCATCAAGGCCCCTGTCGCTGTGTGAGGTGCACCCATGCTGAAAGCCATTTGGGCTCAGGCGCGTGACGCCGACGGTCGACCTGTCATCGGCCGCCTTGGCACCATGCCGTGGCACCTTCCAGAGGACCTCGCTCACTTCCAACAGCTCACGTCGGGTCATGCCGTCATCATGGGCCGACGCACGTGGGAATCACTGCCGGACAATGCACGTCCATTGCCGGGCCGGGTCAACATCGTCGTGACCTCGCATGATCCACTCGAGGGTGCGTACACCGCTGGCTCGCTCGACGCCGCCGTCGCGATTGCCTCGCACCTGGAGGACACCGGCGATCTTGCGGGAGGGGCCATTCGCTGGGTGATGGGCGGACAGCGCCTGTACGGCGAGGCTGTCAATGTCGCCGATGAGTTGTACGTCACCGAGATTGACCTCGAGATTGACGGGGACGCCTTCGCCCCCGACATCGACCCACACCGGTGGATTCGTGCAAGCGAGTCTCCTACGCAGGTGAGTTCAAACGGGCTGTCCTACCGATTCGTCACCTACAAGCGCGCTTAGCACGATGAGCGTCAAGTGGACGATGCCGCATCGCATCGAAACGGCACGCTTGGTGTTGCGTCCCTACCAGGTCTCCGACGCGCCCGAGTTGAACGATCTCATTGACCGCAGCCGCGACCATTTGTCTCGCTACTTGCCGTGGGCACGTGAGCCAGAGTCGGTTGAGCAGCGCGCCGCGTGGATTCGCAGACAGCGCGAAGAGTTCGAAGAAGGCACCGAGTTCACGCTCGGCATGTTCGCCCGTGAGGATGGGCGCCTTGTTGGAGGCACAGGCTTCCACCCGCGCACCGGTCCCCCACACCTTGAGATCGGCTTCCTCATTGCCGTTGACGAGCAAGGAAAAGGCTTTGTCACAGAATCAAGTGCTGCCTTGACGTGGATCGGCCTTGATCTCGCCCGTATGCCATACGTCGCGATCGCTCACGCCCCGAGCAACACCGCATCGGCTGCGGTGCCACGCCGGCTCGGCTTTGTCGAGATGCTCCGGACGGGCCGTGACTGCACCGATGGCGGTTCCTCTGTGAACTCCCGTATCTGGACGGCTGACTCCACAAGCCTTGCCCGAGATCCCCTCGCCGGGTACGGGCGACCGAGCATCTTCGACGAGGACGGCGTGGCGATGGAGTGGCCCGCCGCATGAGTCACCGATCAGTGCGCCGCCTTGACGCGGCGCGCCAACAAGCGCTGTCCGTCTCCCTCGCGACGGGCACATATGCCATCAGCTTTGGGGCCTTGTCGGTGGCCGCGGGGCTCGATCTGTGGCAAACGATCGCCCTCAGCGCACTCGTCTTCTCAGGTGGCTCGCAGTTCGCTTTCATCGCCGTCATCGGCGCGGGAGGCCACCCCGGCGTTGCCTTTGCCACGTCGACATTCTTGGGCCTTCGGAACGGCTTCTACGGAGTCGCTCTCGCCCCCATCGTCCGCCCCTGGCGAGGCCCGCGAGCGCTGTGGGGCACCCACATCACCATCGATGAATCAACCGCAGTCGCTCTTGCCCAACCCGAAAGCAACCGTGAGGCGAGGCGCGCTGGCTTTTGGTGGACCGGCGTTGGCATCTACATCCTGTGGAACGCCATCACTGTCGTCGGTGCCGTGCTTGGCGAACGCGTGGGAGACCCGGCCACGTGGGGCCTTGACGCCGCCGCAGCAGCAGCATTCCTCGGTCTCGTGTGGCCACGCCTCAATGATCGCCGCGCTCTCGCCACCGCTCTGCTTGCCGTGGGCGCAGCCCTCGCGATCACACCTTTCGCGCCTTCAGGAGTCCCTCTCATGGTCGCCGCGCTCGTGGCCGTGCTCGCAGGCTGGCGTGCTCCACGAGACCCGGGTGCAGCGTCGGCGTCGCGCTCCCCTGCGCCTGAGGGACGCCGCGACCTCGAGGACACGGCATGACGTCATATATGTGGATATGGGTCGCCATTGTGGCCGCTGGCATTGCGATGTGGCTCGTCAAATCGGTCGGTCACCGGGTCCCCGAGCATGCCCTCGATCACCCGCGGCTCGTACGCATTGCCGCTCTCGTCACGGTCTCCCTCTTGTTGAGCCTGGCCGCGGTTCAGACATTTGCCTCAGGACAGTCACTTGCCGTTGACGCTCGCGTTCCAGCACTCCTCGTCGCAGGCGTGCTCTTGTGGCGACGGGTGCCGTTCATCATCGTCGTCGTCGCCGCCGCAATCGTCGCGGCTGGACTGCGCGCGTTCGGTTGGGGTTGAGCCGTCGGAGGTCCTACCGTTCCCGGGCGAGTGGGCCTAGGCTCGAGTCATGAGCGAAACCGCCCAGCCCGATTCCTTTGTCCGGCCCGCCCGTCCCGGCGATGAGACGGCAATCGGACGCGTTCAGGTCGATTCCTGGATTGCCGCGCTCGGCACCCGGCTCGGCCGGCGCCGCCATGACGCCTTTGACCGCGACGCCGTCGTCGCCGGATGGGCTGCGGCGATCGCTTCCCCGCCCACGCCCGGCCACCGTGTCTTTGTTGCCGTCACCGCGGGCGAGATATGTGGTTTTGTTGCCGTCTCCCCACCACGCGACATCATTGCGCTCGAGGTATGCCCGGCGAAGCGTCGGCGCGGCCACGGTTCGCGTCTGCTCGCCGCCGCTGTGGACCATCTGCGCGAGCATGGCGCCACCGAGATGCGTATGTGGGCGCTTGCCGACGACACGGTCCGAGCTGACTTTCTCACCGCCTCAGGCTTCGGTGAAGCGGCCATGGCGCGCGAACTCGACGGGCCTGGGATCACGATTCCCGAACGGCTGTGGCACTCATCGCTTGAGGCCTAGCCGCTCGCTCTAGCGGCGGGAGGATGCGCGGCGCTCGGCGCGAAAGAGCGAAGCCGCGTAACGAAGTGACTTGCGCGCCATTGATCTGTCGCGCGCGGCGTCGTACGCATATGCCACGTGGAACCACGCAGCCCAGTCCTCCGGCGCACTCTCGACACCGCGGCGGGCCGTCTCGTAAATCGCGTGACGGGCGTCCTCAGTGAGGCGGCCATATTCGTCACGCTCGCCATCCTGCAACGGCAGGCGACCGTTTGCTTCAAGGGAGTTCGCCATCCGCTGGACCGTGGTGCCGAGACGCCACTCATTGACCATCCACCACACGCCCACGCCGGGCAAGACAAAAAGCGCCACTCCAAGTGCGATCGCGATCGGATCGCCCGTCTCGACAAAGACCGCCGCGCGACCCACCACCATGGTGAAGTACATGGCGAGGATGGCGCAGATCGCGACGGCGCCGAGAAATGCGCGGTTGCGGAGCACCCCCATTACAGATCCATGTAGTGATCGAGGCCGACGGTGAGGCCCGGGTGGCGGCCCACTTGGCGGATGCCCAGGAGAACGCCAGGCATGAAACTCGCACGGTCAAAGCTGTCGTGACGAATCGTGAACTGCTCGCCCGGGTTGCCGAGGAGTGTCTCCTGATGCGCGACGAGCCCTCGCAACCACACCGAGTGAACCCGAACGCCGTCGATGAGGGCGCCGCGGGCTCCGTTGGGGTCGCTCTTTGTGGCATCGGGCGACGGTCCGACACCGGCTGCGGCGCGCGCTGCCGCAATCTCCCGGACCGTGTGTGCCGCCGTGCCCGACGGCGCATCCACCTTGTCCGGATGGTGCAGTTCAACCACCTCAACCGACTCGAAGAATCGCGACGCCATTGCACTGAAACGCATTGCGAGGACGGCTCCGATCGCAAAATTGGGGGCGATCAACACTCCCACCTCGGGCCGCTCCTTCAGGTGCTCATCCACCCGCGCCAGTGCGTCCGGTTCCCACCCTGAGGTGCCAACGACCGCGTGCACGCCTGCGTCGATCAATGCGTGAACGTTGGCCTCGGTGACGGAGGGTTCCGTGAAGTCCACTGCGACGTGCGCGCTCGCACGTGCTGCGGCCACCACGTCGTCACCCGCGTCCAACTCGGCGACGACGGACATGTCCGCCGCGCCCTCGACGGCGCCCACGACGGACTGCCCCATGCGCCCTGCGGCGCCAATCACTGCGACGTTGATCATGCGCTAAGCCTATGCGCGCGCACTATCGCCAACCGGCCCCACACGCACCTCAACCCGTGGGCGGGCGACGATTTCTGCGACCAAGCCCGCTACAGCGTCGGCCGTGACAGCACGCACCTGGTCAAGCGCCTCACCAATGCTCCACAGTTCGCCAAAGGCAAGCTCGGCCTTGCCAAGACGGGACATCCGCGAGTACGAATCCTCGAGGCGCAGGACGGTCGAACCGGCGATCTGGCCCTTTGCACGCTCGAGTTCGCTGTCCGTGATTCCTTCTGCAAGGCGTTCCAATTCCGAATGGAGCAGTGTCACCACGTCATCGGCGCGGTGAGGGCTACAGGCTGCGTACATGCCGAAGATGCCGGTCTCCGCATGGCCCTGTGTGAATGAGTACACCGTGTAGGCGAGCCCGCGCTTCTCGCGCACCTCTTGGAAGAGCCGCGAGGACATTCCGGCGCCAAGGACCGTGGAGAGGACGCCCATCTCGTTGCGACGAGGGTCTGCCGCCCGAATGCCTTCGGTGCCGACGAGCACGTGGGCCTGCTCGATGTCGCGGCCCACGATGACGTGGGGCGTGACGGACGCCGTGACGAGTGCCAACGGGTCACGGCGGGCGGCTGGCTTGGCGGCCTCATCGAGGGTCCATCCCCCTGCCACGAGCGCTTCAATCACCCAGCCGCAGAGCTCGTCATGATCCACACCGCCTGCGGCTGTCACCACGAGGTTCTCGGGCGCGTAGTGGCGCCGATAGTGGGCCAACATCGACTCATGCGTGATCGCTTTGATGATGTCGGGGGTGCCGCCTATTGGCGCGCCGAGCGGGTGTCCCCCGTGGATTGACTCTGCGAAGCGCTCATGCGCGACTTCGCCTGGATCGTCGTCGCTCATGGCGAGCTCCTCGAGGATGACACTGCGCTCGAGATCGAAATCCTCCGCCCTCAAGGACGCAGACGTCACCATGTCGAGAATCACCGACGTTGCCATCCGGAGGTCGGTGTCAATGACCCGCGCGTAGTAGCAGGTGTATTCCTTGGCGGTTGCGGCATTGGACTCGCCTCCCACCCGGTCAAATGCCTCGGCGATGTCAAGAGCGCTCCGTGTTGGCGTGCCTTTGAAGAGGAGGTGCTCGAGAAAGTGGGTCGAACCGGCGTGCTCCGCGGCCTCGTCGCGCGAGCCGACTCCGAGCCATGCGCCAATGGTCGCCGAGCGAAGTCCCGGAATGTGCTGGGTGAGGACCCGCACGCCGCCCGGAAGGATCGAGCGCCGGAGGATGGCGCCGTGATCTTGCTCAACAGTGAGGTGTGCGCCTGGGTGACTCGACGCAACGAGTGGGAGGTCATGAGGCATGCCGTGAGCCTATCCCCCCTTCCGTTTGCGGTGAGTTGATGGAGGTTTTCGCAGATCAGCTGGGTGTTTGCGGTGAGCTATTGAGTCCGCGCCACTTCCCGGTCATGACACCGGCCCCCCAATAACTCACCGCAAACACCTGCCAACGGTGCCGAAACCTCCAACAACTCACCGCAAACACCTGCCAACGGCGCCGAACCGTCCAACAACTCACCGCAAACGGTGGGGTGGGGTTGGGGCGGGGCCGGGCGGACGGCGGCGCGGGCGGCGCGAACGCGCGCGGGGGGGGGGGGGGGGGGG
>JAEYOR010000055.1 GCA_023411615.1 Actinomycetes bacterium | reverse complement strand
CCCGGCCGGGGGGGGGGTGCCACCCCGTTTCTTTTTCCTCAAGGACGAGGCATAAAGGGAACGTATTGGCCCACGAAAAGCGTTAGGCCAGGTGAAGAGGAAGGGGCGATGCTGGCTCCTATCCCTGAAGCCATCTAGAATGGGCCTGAAGGCACGGGTCGAAGGAGGTCACCATGCCGCTGTCGGAATACGAGCAGCGAGTGCTCGAGCAGCTTGAGCGCGACCTCAACGCGGACCCTAAACTTGGCCGGACGTTGGCCAGGGGACCGCGTCAGCGTGGTCGCATTGTGTTGGGCGCATTTGGTGTGCTCGCTGGGCTCACCGTGGTGTTGGTCGGGGTTGCGGCGGACGTGGTGCCGCTCGGCATCGGTGGCTTCGCGCTGATGATCGCGGCCGCGATGTGGGCGCTGCTGGCTCCCACCAAGAAGTTGACCGCGGTGAAGTCCGACGGTGCGTCGTCTGGAAAGGCCGCACCGAAGCGTGACTCCAAGGAACCGTTTATCCGCCGCGTCGAGGACCGCCTCGAGCGCCGGCGCGAGCAGGGCGACCTGTAGCAGCTTCCGCGGCGGCTTGTGCGATCGCATCGCGCGCCGCACGACTGTGGTGTTCGAGGTCGTGTGCGTCGACGTGCGTGCCGTCCGGCGCATAGCGGTGATCTGAAACGGCAAGCGCGAGAGCCTCGAGAGATGCGCGGCCCTCCGTCTCAATCTCCACGCCTTCGCTCCGCGCCACTGCGTCCACAAACGAGCCCACTTCATGTGGGGTGAGCGTGAGCGGCCACGCGAACGAGCTGGGGACGTGTTGTCGTAGCCACGCCCACGTCACTTCTGGGTCTGCGGCACGATTCTCTTCTTCGCGGCGTCGGCGTGCGACGAGGGACGCTCCCCACAGGAGCGCGATTGCGACCGTGGCAAACACGGCAATGAGTGGCCACGGCACCGTGAAGCCCGACCCGCCATCTCCCGCGCTCGCCCGTGACGTGGGCACGACGATCGGTGCATCGGTCTCGCCCATGAAGTCGGGGCGCGCAGTGGGATTCGTGAAGTCGTCGACCGCAGCGTCGCCGGCTCGTTGTGTGTAGGACGGGCGCGCCCCTGTCTGAATTGACGGCGTCGGTTCAAATCGCACCCAGCCGACGTCGGAAAAGTAGAGCTCGGGCCAGGCGTGGGCATCGCCACCCCGAACGATGTAGGCGCCCGACTCGTCCTGCGTGCCGGGAAGGTAGCCAACGGCGAGGCGCGCAGGGATGTCGAGAGATCGCGCGAAAACGATCATCGCGGTGGCGAACTGGACGCAATATCCCCGCTTGTCGTCGAGGAATACCGAGACGGCGTCGGCCGTGTCCGGTTGGACGGATGTGTCATAAACAAAGCCGCCGCCGTTGCGGAAGTACTCCTGTAGTGCCACGGCTTGCCCGTAGCGGTTGGTCGCGCCATCGGTGATGCTGCGGGCTAATTCCGCGAAGCGGTCCGCGTCAACACCCTCGGGGATGAGGAGCGTCGTCGGATCGAGTCGTGCGTCTTGACTGCCATCACCCACCTCAAGCAGACCCGGGGTGATGAAGCCCAAATCGGCGGAGAGGGTGTATTCGAGGCCAGCGGTATTCGTGTTGTCGGCAAGAATTTGGTCGGTGGCGGCCGCGTACGTCCAGTGGCCGTCGAGCGGGCCGACGCTGCGTGGCACTGGCGGCAACGGCAGGCTGGTCTCGGCCGAGAGGACAGACATCGTGAGAGTGTCGAGTTCGCGCTCACCCCAGTCGGGGACGTCGACCGGCCAGAGCGGGCCGTTTGTCAGTTCCCTACTCGGGGGTGGTTCCGGGGTGTCCCACGACGTTCCGTCGAAGTCGGACAGCGTGTAGAGACGAAGCACCTCAGGGCGAGCGCCCGTCGTGAGATAGACGGCAACGGTCGACGAGGAATTGGTGCCGAGGGAGTTGCGTAGGTCGAGTTCGAGGTTGAGACGAGGCGGAGTGTCGAATTGGTCGACGGTGTCGAATCGCGGAATCATTCCCCAGCCATTGCCGCCGATTGCCGACGGCGCGACGAGCACGGCAAGGCAGATCGCGGCAACGGCCGCAATGGTGCCTGCAAAGGGGGCGGGTCGCTCGCTTGCACCCGTTGGCCGGCGCGTGAGCGCAAGCAAAAGGATCCACGAAACGAGTGCCGCGAGGAGCAGCCTCAGGGTGAGGCCATATTGCAATGCGATCGCGGGCACCCACGGCATGAGGAGGACGACGCCGGACACGGCAGCCGCACGCCAGGACACGGCAATATGGTCCGCCGCGAGAAAGATGCCGACGAGGCCGACAGTGAGCACGCCAAGCAGCGGCCGCTCCACAGATGCCGGCGGGGCACTCGTATAGATGAGGTCAACACCCTCTTCAAGAGTTCGCAAGAGGGCCCGCAGCGCGGCTGGAGTGGGCAACATGAACCTGTCGCCCGCGTCGTCTTGGGCGAAAGCAGGCACGGCGATGACTATCGCCGCGACGAGGCCCACGGCGGTGGGCAGCAATCGCGATCGCGACAGCATCCGCGTTGTTGCGACACACAGCGCAACGAGGCCGAGGATGCCAATGGCGGTCCACACCCACGCGCCGTACGCCACCATGTCGGCAAGACCGTTCAATCCGAGTGCGACACAGACGGCGACCACGACAGTGGCGTACCACGGCGCGGCGATCGACTGGTGGCGCGACGTCATCCGACGTCACCAAGCGCGATGAGGGCGCCCCACACGGTCGCGATGTCCGCGCCAGTGCTCGCGGAAGTCGCTCGCCACCCGGTCCGGCGCAACGCGACGACGCCTTCATGCGCCGCCGATGTGTCGTCGTCAGGGATGCGGACAATCGCCCACGCGCGACCGGATTCGCCGATCGGAGCAAGTGCCTCGACAGTGGCACGGTCCGGGGGCTCGAGAACAGCCACCGTCACTTCGCCGCTCACCTTGTCATCTGCGAGGTGACGGATCGCACGCATCAGTTGCGAGTGTGCACTCACATGAGTTGTTGCGCTGTGCAAGTCGACCGTGAGGTCAAGAAGCGTGGCGCGAGCGAGTTCGGCATGGTGGTTGCCAAGATGATGGAGCCTGTCTGGGTCGATTGTTCCGCCGAGCAAGCGCACGGGGTGTCCTGAGTCGAGCACTGACAGTGCGACGGAAGCGGCCATGCTGATCGACCACTCGAGGCCTTTTGGCTCTCGGGGCAGATCGATCACCACAGTCGCGGGGCGGCGGCCGGCGCGCTCGTCGGAGCGGACGAGCATCGTTCCTTTGCGCGCGCTCGACGGCCAGTGGACGCGCCGCAGGTCGTCCCCTTCGCGGTAGTCCCTCAGCGACGCATCGTCTGCGGAAGGAGTGCGGGCGCCAAGCACGATGCGGTCGGCGTGACCCATGAGTGCTCCCGCGGTGCCTGACAGGTCGACAACGGCCGGCCATACCGGGATCTGTTCGCTTTCACCGACTGAGGTGTCGGCCCAGATCATCCCAAGTGGATCGGATGAGTGGACGAGCGCAGGACCAAGCGGCCAGCGGCCGCGACGCACTGGCTGGAGCGCGTAACTGAGAGTGAGCTTGTCCTCGCTGCGGGTGACGGTGGCCTTGGTCGGTCCGCCGCCCGTGAGCTCTGCCGCCGCTTGCTCGCGAATGTCGAGGGCATCGGCGAGAGCGCGGCGTACAAAGGCTCCTGACCGTCCGCGCGACGCTGCGGAGATCGTCACAGTCACCGTGCCGCCGACGCCGACTGTCAGCGGTCGCGGGCTCACTTCGCGTCTTGCAAAGGGAAAAGAAGAAAGGAAGGAATTAACGGCGAAGAGCATCCACAAGACGCCGACGACGACTGCCGCGACCATCGCGATGCCGATGTAGACAAGTGGGCCTGTCGCTAGACCGACTCCGAGCCCACCGACAACGACACCCGCGGCAAGCATGCCGATGCCGCGCGACGACAACGTCGTGCTTGAGTCGGAGCGGCGTGCCACGTTACGCCGGGCCCACCCGGACGGGGCTGGTCACGGCGGCCTCGCGAGGGGCAGGCATGTCCCGCGCCTCCGTTGGGACGGGAGTGCGCGCGACGATCTCGCTCACGATCTTTGCGGGGGTGTGGCCCGAGAGCCGCGCTTCGGTCGAGGCGATGAGGCGGTGCGCGAGTACGGGGTTCGCAAGCGCCTTGACGTCGTCGGGGAGCACGTGATTGCGGCCCGCCATTGCAGCGCGGGCCTTGACGGCGGCGAGGAGCTGCAGAGCCGCTCGCGGAGATGCGCCGAGACGCAACGATGAGTCACGGCGCGTCGCACCGACAAGGTCGACGATGTACTGCTTGATCGCGGGAGCCGCGTAAATACGCCGTGACGTGTCAATAAGGCGGGCCATCACCTCGGTGGTTGTGACGGGTCTCAGCGCCGGCAATGGGTCGGCGCCGTCGTGAGATTCAAGCATGAGCATCTCATCGCGAGCAGAGGGATAGCCGACGGACACCTGTGCCATGAAGCGGTCGCGCTGCGCCTCCGGAAGCGGGTAGGTGCCTTCCATCTCGATGGGGTTCTGCGTCGCCACGACGAGGAAGGGCCGGGGCAGGGCATGTGTCTGTCCGTCCACGGTGACGGCACGTTCTTGCATCGACTCGAGAAGTGCGGCTTGCGTCTTGGGGCTGGCTCGGTTGATCTCATCAGCGATGACGACGTTGGCGAAGATCGGGCCGGGACGGAATTCGAAGCGGTAGTCGTCCGAGCGGAAGATGCTGACGCCCGTCACGTCGGAGGGCAAGAGGTCCGGGGTGAACTGGATACGCCCCACCGAGCAATCGATGCTCGCCGCGAGTGCGCGGGCGATTGTCGTCTTGCCGACGCCCGGCACGTCCTCCATGAGGAGGTGACCGCCTGCGAGCACCACAGCGAGAGTCGACGTGATGGCGTGGTCGAGACCCGAGAGCACCGTCGACATTGATTGTCGGATTCGCAAGGTCACCTCAGCGACTTCCGCAAGTTCGTGGTCGCTCGGCACTGGCTGAGTCATGTGGGCTCCTTCGCTAACAGGTTTGAGCCTAATGGAGGAGACCCGCCGACATTCCCTCCACTTACGAATTGACCAAATACCAGGCACTGTGGCGGAGGAGTGAGCGATTTGCCACATCGAGCCCCATTTTGTGGAGAGAAGTGGAGTAAAGTGGGGCGCACTGGCGAGTCGTGGCGCGAGGAGGTGAGGCCCTGATGTCTGAACTGACGCACGGTCTCGGCCCTACAGGGGTCTTCCTTGGCACGTTCACGCCCAAGCTCGACGACAAGGGCCGCCTGATCCTGCCCGCGAAATTCCGCGGACGGCTCGCTTCGGGTTTTGTCGCCACGCGAGGGCTGGACCGCTGCGTATTCGTGTTCCCCGTCGACGAGTTCATGCACGTGCACGACCGTTTGCGCCGCGCGCCGATGGAGAACAAGCAAGCCCGCGACTACCTGCGCAACTTCTTGGGCCACGCCCAGGACGACGTGCCGGACAAGCAGGGGCGCATCTTGCTCAGTGCGCCGTTGCGCAATTACGCCTCTCTCACTCGCGATGTCGCTGTCGTGGGGATGGGCGCACGGATTGAGGTCTGGGACGCCCAGGCCTGGGAGACATACCTCGCCGAGGGCGAGGACGCATATGCCGCAACCGCGGCGGATTTGTTCGGGGACATGTAGCGCACGCGCCTCGAGGCCTCCTCCCGAATCGCTCTGACGGACTTCCCCCCGCCAGAGAGTCGGAGGGAGACCTCGAGGCGTGTCACACCGTAAGGAGGGGCCGTTGGGCGAGGCAGCACACCGGCACACGCCGGTCATGCTCGACCGTTGTGTCGAGTTGCTGTCGCCTGCCCTCGAACGCGATGGGGCAATAGCCATCGACGGCACCCTCGGGATGGGTGGGCACAGCGAGGCACTTCTCAAGCGCCATCCGCGTCTCACCGTTGTGGGCATCGACCGCGATGGCGACGCCATTGCACTTGCGAGCAAGCGTCTCGAGTGGGCGGGAGCGCGCTTTGTTGCGTATCGCGCCACCTACGACGACATCGAGGGCGCACTCGCGGCAGTTGATGCCGACGCTGCCGACGCCATCCTCTTGGACCTCGGCGTGAGTTCTCTGCAGATTGATGAGGGCGAGCGCGGCTTCTCATACGTCAACCACGGGCCGCTCGACATGCGGATGAATCGCGATGATCCCGTCACGGCCGCCGACATCCTCGCGACAGCCGATGAGACGGAGATCGCTCGCATCCTTCACGTCTACGGCGAAGAGCGATACGCGCGTCGCATTGCCGAAGCGATTGTCGCTCGCCGCTCGAGCGATCCCGTCACACGGTCCGAACAGCTCGTCGACCTCGTCCGCGCATGCATCCCTGCAGCATCGCGCCAACCCGGCTCGAACCCTGCGAAACGGACGTTCCAAGCACTCCGCATCGCCGTCAACCGGGAACTCGATGTCCTCGAGGATGCGATTGACGCGGCGATCGACGCTTTGGCCGTGGGCGGGCGCCTTGTTGTCATGAGTTATCACTCGCTCGAGGACCGCATGGTGAAGCGCGCATTTGCGGCGGCATCGAGCTCGAGTGCACCCGTCGGCCTGCCCGTCATCCCTGATGAGCAGCAGCCATACCTGCGTTTGCTTACTCGCGGTGCCGAGAAGGCGTCGCCGGCTGAGATCGACCGAAACTCGCGAGCGAAGCCCGTGCGGCTCCGTGCGGCGGAGCGGATTCGAGCGACATCGCGGAGGGCGGCATGAGCGCCGCGCCACTGCGGACAACGGCACGGCCGCTGAGCCCGACGCCGACCCGCCAGAGCCAAAGCCAAGCGGAGCGTCGGCCTCGTCTCGCGGCCGTTCCCGCCCCACAGCCTGGCCGCTCAATCGCGCCGTTCGCGCTCCTCTGTGTCGCTATCGTCCTTGCCGCTCTCGCGGCGGTGCTTGTGCTCAACACTGCGATGGCACAGTCCTCTTACACGTCCCGGGACATCAAGATCGAGATCGCGCAGCTGCACCAGACGAGAGCCGAGACGCTCGCGCTCCTGGAGGCGAACGCGGCACCGTCCGCACTGTCGCAACGCGCCCAAGAGTTGGGAATGGTGCCGGCGTCGTCAATCGGTTTCGTTTCTCTCGACAGCGGACAGGTCATCCACGCGGGAGGCCGGAGGTGACGCGACGACCAGGCATGGCGCCGCCGCCAGGCAACCGGTCTCGTCCTGCGCCCGAGCGTCGTTCCGGTGATCGGCGCCGCACCACACTGTCGCCAGCCGCACCCGCGCCGGGCGTCATACGCAACAGCCCCTTCGCACCCCGCGTCGGCGACCCGCATCGTCGCCAAAGCGTCGTGCTCGCGTTCTCGCTCATCCTCGTCGCCGTTTTTGCCGTGCGACTCGTCGACGTGCAAATCGTCAATTCCGCGCCGGTAGCCCAGGCGGCCCTCGACAAGAGGCTCGTTGAGCGGACGGTGGTGCCCGCGCGTGCCGAAATCGTCGACCGCAACGGCGACGTGCTTGCCACATCAGTCGAGAGGTACCACCTGTGGGTGGACCAAGTGGATATCGCGGGATGGAAGCGCACATCGAACGGGAAGATCACCGCACAAGGCCCCATCGACGCGGCGGCGATCCTTGCACCGATTCTTGGCGTGAGTGAGTCGGATCTCGCCGCGCAACTCATTGGCGATAAGTCATTCATGTACATCGCCAAGAACGTAACGCCAGAAACTCGTGATCTTGTCCTTGCCGAAGATATTGCTGGGATTGACGCAGAACCGACGACTCAGCGTTTGTATCCCGCAGGCGATGTCGCAGGCAACGTCATCGGCTACATGGCGGAGGATGGCGTCAACCCTGGCAAGACCGGCATGGGCGGGATCGAGCGCACCTTCAACGACTTCCTCGTCGGCACCGCTGGAACCGAGACGTTTGAGCGAAGCCGCTATGGCACGGTGATCCCGGCTGGCCAGCGCTCGCAGACCCCGGCAATCCCTGGTTCGACTGTGCGCCTCACCATTGACCGCGACATCCAGTTCTACGCGGAGCAAGCACTCGACTCTGCGCTGGCGAATACCGGTTCGTCAGCGGGTTCAGTGGTGGTCCTCGACACCGAGACCAATGAAGTTCTTGCGCTCGTGGACTCGGGCGCGCTCAACCCGAGCGATCCAGGCGCGACGCCTGCGAATCTGCGTGGCGCGCGCTCGGTAGAAGGGGTGTTCGATCCGGGATCGACGGCCAAGACGATCACGATGGCGGCGGCTCTTGAGGAGGGGGTGGCCACTCCCGAATCGCAGTTCGTGGCGCCGTACCTCTACACGACGGAAAACGGCGAAGTCTTCCGTGACTCCCACGAGCACGCCGATCAGAAACTCACCCTCGCGGGAGTTCTCGTCACGTCGTCCAATACCGGAACGGTCCAGATCGGTCAGATGATGGACGACAAGACTCGATACGACTACATGCGTGACTTCGGGCTTGGCCAGCCGACCAACCTGGGCCTGCCCAATGAGTCGGCAGGCATCCTCCATCCGTGGGAGAAGTGGGACGGACGCACCAAGTACGCCACGATGTTCGGCCAAGGCGTGTCGGTCACTGCAATCCAGACGGCACAGGTCTATTCGATCATCGCCAACGGCGGCGTGCGCACCGCCCCCACGATCGTCGCTGGCACCGAGGCTCCTGACGGCACCTTTACGCCAACGGACAGGGCCGAGCCGGTGCGCGTCGTTTCTCAACAGACGTCCGACCAAATCCTCACGATGTTGGAAGAGGTGGTGTCGAACGGAACTGGCCGCGCCGCTCAGATCCCGGGCTACCGCGTCGGCGGCAAGACGGGAACCGCCCAAGCGCCGGACGATAATGGTCAGTTGACGCGAACTGTCGCCTCGTTTGTGGGCATCGCACCGACTGACAACCCGCGGATCGTGGTCTCCGTGATCCTTTACGACCCTCAGTCTTCGATTTGGGGTGGCGATGTTGCGGCCCCGGTGTTCCGGGACGTGGCAACCTTTGCGTTGCAGACCTTGCGTGTGCCGCCCTCAAGCGGTGAGCAGACGCGCTTCCCGACCACCTGGGAGTGACATGGATATGGCGTTGCGGCCCGAACGGGTCACGCCGATCGCCCTGACAGATGTCCTTGCGGACGCAGGAATTGCCGCGTCGGCGCTCGACGGACCCGATGTCACCATCACGGGCGCGAGTGTCGACTCGCGCTCAGTGCAGCCGGGCGACCTCTTTGGCGCCTACGCGGGACTCGTCCGCCACGGCGCCCACTTCGCGCAGGCGGCCGTCGACGCAGGAGCGGTGGCAATTCTCTCCGACCGTGCGGGGCACGCGCTTGTCCGTGGCGCAGGGATCTCGGTGCCGGTGGTGGTCATCGAGTCCGGTGAGCGCGATGCGATGGGTCGCGCCGCCGCAGCAATTTATGGTCACCCGTCACGACACCTCACCTTTGTGGGTGTCACCGGCACCAACGGCAAGACGACAACGAGCTACTTCATTGAGCACGCGCTGGCCCAGGTGCATGAGCACCGCGGCATCATGGGCACCGTTGAACTGCGGGTGAAGGACGAGGCCATCGAATCGCCGCGGACGACGGTCGAAGCCCCCGTGCTCCATGGACTCCTTGCGCGGATGCGCGAAGAGGGGGTGAGCGCGGCGGTGACAGAGGTGAGTTCACACGCTGCCGCTCTCGACCGCATCGCGGGCGCCCAATTCGAGGTCGCTGTCTTCACCAACCTGCAGTGGGACCACCTCGACTTTCATCACACGATGGAGGAGTACCTCGGAGCCAAAGCGCGCTTGTTCGAGCCTGGCCGTGCGAAGCGTGGCGTCGTGTGCATTGACGACACGTGGACCCAGTCATTTGCCCGTGACGCCAAAATCCCCATCGAGACGGTCGCGACGCGGCCAGAATCACCGCGCGGAGATTGGAATGTGGCCGACGCCGTTGTCGGGTTGGATGGAGTCGGCTCACGTTTCACACTCATCGCCCCTGACGGCAGTGAGCACGAGGCGTTCAGTCCTCTTCCAGGGCTTGTCAATGTGTCGAATGCGGCGGTGGCGATTGTTGCGGCGCATGCGGCAGGCGTGCCTCTTGACTCCGCAATCGACGGTGTACGCACTGCCCATGCGGTGCCCGGGCGGATGGAGCGCGTCATTGAACGCTCTGACGTCGACCCCCTCGCGATTGTCGATTACGCCCATACGCCCGATGCTCTCACTCTTGCCCTCGAGGGCGTTCGCCCGATCACGCCGGGCAGGCTCATCTTGATCTTTGGTTCTGATGGCGACCGCGATCAGGGCAAGCGCCCTGTCATGGGTGAAATCGCCGCGCGCTTGGCGGACGTCATCGTCCTTACCGATGAGAACCCCCGCTCGGAGGAGCCAGCGGCGATTCGCGCGGCAATCCGTGAAGGCATCGAGAAAGTGCGACCCGATCTCACCGATGTGCATGAGGTCGAACCGCGATCCGCGGCCGTCGCTTATGGTTTACGGCTGGGCCGCGTTGGCGACACCGTCATTGTCACCGGCAAGGGCCATGAGCCGACACAGGAGGTTGCCGGGGTGTTCCACCGCTACAACGACCGCGACGCATATCTGGCCGCTCATCGGGAGATCGTCGCCGAACGCGAGGCGAAGGCGTGAGGACACTCACCGCGCAATGGATTGCGAATGCCGTTGGCGGGCAGCTTGCGGCCGATGTCGACACCCGCGTCACATCCGTCGTCAAGGACACCCGTGACGTCTCCCCAGGGGCGCTCTACGCCGCGTTTGTTGGCGAGCGCGTCGACGGGCACGACCTCACAGCGGCGGCTCTTGAAGCGGGGGCCTCACTCTTGCTCGTGTCACGGCCGGTCGACGGCCCTCACATCCTTGTTGCCGATGTGACGCGCGCCCTGGGTGACATGGCCCGTGCGTATGTGGCGGCGTTGCGGCTCGAAGGTGACCTCACCGTCATCGGCATCACGGGTTCTAACGGCAAGACGAGCACGAAGGACATCCTCGCTCAGGTGTTGCCCGATGCGATTGCGCCTGTGGGCAGCTATAACAACGAGATTGGCCTGCCGTTGACGGTGCTCACGGCCGGACCGACCACGCGCCACCTCATTCTCGAAATGGGAGCATCGGCCCCTGGCGACATTGCCTACCTCACGTCAATCGCGCCTCTCGACATCGCCGTCGTGCTGATGGTCGGCAGCGCCCATGCTGCGGGTTATGGATCCCTTGAGGCGCTCGCTGAAGAAAAGGCGACGATCCTCGATGGAGTGGTCCCTGGCGGTGTCGGCATCCTCAACTCGGACGACGCCAGAGTCGCCGCGATGACGGGGCGTGCGCTGCGCACGGTGACCTTCGGTTTTGGTGACGCCGACGTCGTGGCCAGCAACCGCCATGTCGAGGCTGGTCGCGCACACTTTGACGTTGATGGCGTCCACGTGGCGATGTCTCTCGTGGGCGATCATCACGCAAGCAATGGTCTCGCGGCGTATGCCGTCGCTCGCGAGTGCGGCCTCTCGGCGCCGCAAGCCGCTGCAGCGGTCAGTGCCGCTCGCCCCTTGAGCGCCCACCGGATGGCACTTACAGAACGCTCGGACGGAGTGAAGATTCTCGATGACGCGTACAACGCGTCGCCCGAGTCGATGAAGGCGGCTTTCCGCGCGCTGCGCGCAGTCGCGGATGGGGGAGTGACGTGGGCCGTCATCGGCGAAATGCGCGAGATGGGGGATGCCTCTCTGTCCGCACATGAGGAGATCGGCATCGACGCGGTGCGTCTCGGCATCGACCACTTGCTCGTTGTTGGTGAGGGCGCTCGAGCGGCGTATGTCTCCGCGGTGCGAGAGGGCTCTTGGGGAGACGAGGCAGCCTACGTCGCTACGATTGACGAGGCCCGCGCATTTGTGACGGACCGCGTCGCTCCCGGCGACACCGTTCTCATCAAGGGGTCGAACGGCACCGGGTTGTGGCGCCTCGCTGACGACCTGACGAAGGAGGCCCGATGAGGGCGGTCGTATTCGCGGGAGGCATCTCCCTGCTGGTGGCCCTCCTCGGCACACCGTGGGTGATTCGCTATCTCACGAAGCGTCAGTTCGGCCAGTTCATCCGTCAAGATGGCCCGGCCTCGCACCACACCAAGCGCGGGACGCCCACGATGGGTGGCGTCGTCATCATCCTCGCAACGCTCTTCGGCTGGCTATTGGCGAACCTCCTCACCGATCGCACGCCCAACGTGTCCTCTGTCCTCGTCATCGGACTCATGCTCGGTCTTGGACTGGTCGGTTTCCTCGATGACGGCATCAAGATCACCCGCGAGCGCTCTCTCGGACTGAATGCTCGGTGGAAGATCGTCCTGCAGGCGGGTGTCGGCATCACGTTCTCCGTGCTCGCGCTGCGCTTTCCCGATGATCAAGGCGTCTATCCCGCTTCGCAGGCCGTGTCCTTCTTGAGAGACACCGCTCTTGACCTCGCAATGTGGGGACCGGCACTCGGAATCATCCTCTTTATCGTGTGGTCGAACTTCCTTATCACCTCGTGGTCGAATGCGGTCAACCTCACGGACGGACTCGATGGCCTCGCCACGGGTGCCGCGCTCATCTTCTTTGGCGCATACGTCCTCGTGGGCATTTGGCAAACGAACCAGCTCTGCGGCGTCAACAACACCGATCCCGCGACGTGTTACGAAGTTCGCGACCCGCGCGACATGGCGATTCTCGCTGCCGCCATCGCGGGAGCCTGCCTCGGCTTTCTGTGGTGGAATGCCTCGCCCGCCAAGATCTTCATGGGCGACACCGGGTCGCTCGCGCTTGGTGGTGCGATTGCGGGCATGACGATTGTCACCCGCACCGAGATCCTCGGCGGCATCATCGGCGGTCTCTTTGTCATCATCGTGCTCAGCTCGGTGATCCAGATTGGCTTCTTCAAGATCTCCGGCGGTAAACGCGTCTTCAAGATGGCGCCGCTCCATCACCACTTCGAGTTGCTCGGATGGGGCGAAGTGACCATCGTCACGCGCTTCTGGATTATCGCGATTCTCTTCACCGGCGCAGGTATGGGCCTGTTCTACGCGGAGTGGGTCGCGAGTTTGGGTCCGGGCGGGTAATGACGGACATACCTTCGCCGGACACAGCCGACGCTGGGGTGCACCTCGCGGACAAACGCTTCATCGTCTTGGGTCTAGGTGTGGCAGGAACCTCGGCCGCGAAAGCGCTCGATGAGATCGGGGCTGACTACGTCACGGTGGACGGCAGTGGGGGAGCAGAGTGGACAACGCTGGAGGGGCTTGACCTCAGCGGTTTTGATGCGGTGATGGCCTCGGCGGGGTATGCGCCGCATTCATCCGACGTGCGTGCATGCGAGGCCGCAGGCCTGCCGATCTGGTCCGAGATGGAATTTGCATGGCGGGTGCGCGCCCATGATGAGCCGTGGGTGCTCATTACCGGCACCAATGGCAAAACGACCACGACGCAGATGGTCGGCGCCATCGCGGCGGCTGCCGGTCTCGATGTCTCGGTATGCGGCAATATGGGCAACCCCGTCATCACGGCCGCTCGCGAGTCGCATGACCTGCTTGCCGTCGAGATTGCGTCTTTGCAGCTTCACTTCACGACGACCTTGTCTCCGGCGGCCGCCGTGTGCCTCAATGCCGACACTGACCACGTTGATTGGCACGGTTCGATCGAGGCGTATCGGGCGGACAAGGCGCGGGTTTATGAGCGGGTGAGAGTGGCCTGCGTCTACCCGATGGCAGACCGCACGGTCGAGCAGATGGTGGAAGAGGCCGACGTTATTGAGGGCTGTCGAGCGATAGGCGTCACCATCGGTGCGCCGTCAGTGTCACAACTTGGCGTCGTTGACGGCGTGCTGGTGGACCGGGCTTTTCACGATGACCGTCAATCAACCGCCCACGAACTTGCCGAACTGGCGGACCTCAGCCATCTCGTTGCAGGAGACGTGCCTCCGTACCTCGTGACGAACGCGCTCAGCGCCGCGGCGCTCGCACGCGCCGTGGGCATCGAGCCTCGCGCTGTCCGTGACGGTTTGCGGTCTTTCGGTCTCGACGAGCACCGCACCGCGTTTGTGCGCAGGCTTGACGACGTCGACTACGTCGACGATTCGAAGGCGACAAACGCGCACGCGGCGATGGCGGCTTTTGGCGGCCGCGCGCCCGATTCGGTCGTGTGGATCGCAGGCGGACTTGCTAAGGGCCAGTCCTTTGACGACCTCATCGCGCGCATCCGACCGCAGCTACGCGCTGTTGTGCTCATCGGCGTGGACCCAGAGCCACTTGCGAGTTCCCTCAACGAACACGCCGCTGAGATACCCGTGGTGCGCATCGAGCCGGGAGAGACTGTGATGCGAGACGCAGTGGCGGCCGCTCGTCGGCTCGCACGAGGCGGCGACACGGTGTTGCTGTCACCAGCGTGTGCGTCGATGGACCAGTTCCGCAGTTACGCGGACCGAGGAAGAGCCTTCGCAGTGGAGGTGGAGTCGCTCTAGGAGGGTGATGTGACGCAGACAAGTCCGCGCACCACTCTCTCCACTGCCTGGCGTTCGCCTGTGGCGAGTTATTACCTCTTAATGGCGTCGACCGGAATCCTCTTGCTCGTTGGCCTCGCCGTTGTCTTGTCGAGCACGTCGATCTTGTCGATTCGTCAGCGCGACGGCAACGCATGGACGCTCTTCCTCATTCAAGTCGTGGCGCTCGTCGTCGGCACCGTCGCGCTCGCTGTCTTGTCGAGGTTCTCGATCAAGGGACTCAAGCGAGCCGCGCCTTTTGTCCTCGCCGGTTCACTCATCCTCCTCGTCATGGTGTACTTCCGCGGCGTCGCGGTAGGCGGCAACAAGAACTGGCTTCCTCTTGGCCCGATCACCGTGCAGCCCTCGGAGATCGCGAAACTCGGCCTCGCCCTGTACTTGGGCGTCGTCCTCGCGATGTTTCGCCATGAGTTGACCACCGTGCGGCGAATCTTTGTGCCCGGCGGAATCGTTGCCGGGCTCGTTCTCCTCCTCGTGCTCGCGGGGCGTGACATGGGCACGGCCGTCGTCTTGTGTCTCGTCATCGCGGCCGCGTACTGGGTAGCGGGATTGCCATTGCGCTTTTTTGCTCTTGGTGCAGCGGGCCTTGTGGTGGGCGCGCTCGTGCTCATCGCCGACGGATCGACGCGCTCGGCTCGCATCAACGTGTGGCTCAACCCGGCGAGCTGTGATGTTCAAGGCGATTGCCTTCAAACGACGCACGGCACGTGGGCCCTTGCGTCTGGGGGGTTGTGGGGGCTTGGCCCAGGCATGAGCCGCGAGAAGTGGGGATACCTTCCTGCGGCGGACAATGACTTCATCTTTGCAATCCTCGGCGAGGAGTGGGGACTCATTGGGACCTTGCTCGTCCTGCTTGCCTTCACTCTCATGGCGGTCGCGGTGCACCGCATCGTGAGGCGCCATCGCGACCCGTTCGCACAGATCGTTGCGGGTGCGATCGGTGCGTGGATCGTGGGCCAGGCGTTCATCAATATCGCGGTGGTCCTTGAGCTCTTGCCGGTCACCGGCGTGCCGCTGCCGCTCGTCTCATCGGGTGGTTCTTCTCTCATCATGTCCCTCGCTGGCATCGGCGTGCTGATGGCGCTCGCGCGCAGCGAGCCCGGCGCTCGAGAAGCGTTCAATGCACGCCCGAGCGTCATGAGGCGCTCGCTCGCGGTGATGGCAAGGAGTGCCCATGGCTAAGTTTGTGCTCGCGGGTGGCGGTACGGCTGGCCACGTCAATCCGTTGCTCGCCACTGCCGAAGAGCTCATCACCCGCGGTCACGATGTCGCGGTCATTGGTACTGCGGAGGGTCTTGAAGCGGAGCTTGTTCCGCGTGCGGGGCTGCCGATGCACGTGATCCCTCGGGTGCCGTTTCCACGGCGACCATCTGCGTCGGCTCTGCGTTTTCCATGGCGATTGCGAGCGGCGGTGCGCGCCGCAGGCCGCGCGATCGATGAGGTGGGAGCCGATGCCGTCGTCGGTTTTGGCGGTTATGTGTCGACTCCCGCGTATATCGCGGCTCGAAAGCGTGGGGTGCCCGTCGTCGTCCACGAAGGCAATGCGAAGCCGGGCCTGGCTAACCGGCTCGGCGCGCGCAACGCTGCCGCCGTGGCGGTCACATTCAAGGACACCCCTCTGCCTCGTGCGGTCCATACCGGTTTGCCGTTGCGTTACGCCATCACCGATCTGGCCGCTCGTCTCAAGGATCCAGTCGCTGGCCCGGATACCCGGCGCATCTCGCGTGCCACGTGGGGTTGGCCCGATGACGCCCCGACCTTGCTCATCACCGGCGGATCGACAGGCGCTGCGAGCCTCAACGCCGCTGTTGCCGAGTCAATCGAGACCCTTGTCGCCCATGGAATTCATGTCTTGCACCTGACCGGGCGAGGCAAGTCGGACGGCGCGCAGCGTGCATGGGGCAACCTGCCCGCTCTCATGCGCGATCAATATGTGGTGCGTGAATACGTCCATGACATGGACGCCGCCTTCGCTGCGGCCGACGCCGTGGTGTGCCGTGCGGGCGCGGGCATGGTGTGCGAGGTGACTGCGCTCGGCATTCCGGCCGTGTATGTGCCGCTGCCGCATGGAAACGGCGAGCAAGCGCTCAATGCGCGAGAAGCAGTTGAGTCCGGCGCAGCGACGTTGCTTGACGACGCCGATCTCACCCCCACATCCCTTGAGTTGAGGGCGGAGCCTTTGGTGCTCGACCGCAAGGTGCAAGAACAGGCACGTGCCGCTGCAGCCAGCGTCGGCGTCGTTGATGGTGCTGCGCGTCTTGCCACGCTTGTCGAAGGAGCCATTCAGTGAGGTTCCATTTCATTGGCGTGGGCGGCTCGGGAATGTCCGCCGTCGCACGACTAGTCGCGGCGAGGGGTGTCGACGTCACGGGAACCGACCGCAAACGAAGTGCATATTTCGCTGCTCTCGAGGCGGCGGGAGTGGATGTGCGCGTCGGTCACGATCCCGAGCTGGTCGATGGTGCCGATCGGGTTGTCATTACAAGCGCGGTGCGGGACTCCAATGAAGAGCTCATCCGCGCTCGCGAACGGGGCATCACCGTGTGGCACCGCTCCGAAGCCCTCGCATGGGCTCTCGAAGGCAAGCGCCTTGTCGCGGTCGCGGGCTCCCACGGCAAGACGACCACCTCTGCGATGGTCGCGCACCTTTTTCACCGCTGTGGAATCGATGCGTCATACGCGGTCGGTGCCCGCGTATTTGGCGTCGAAGGCGCCGTTGCTGGCGGCTACGGAGGCAGTGCCCGTGAGGCAGTGGTCGAAGCCGACGAGTCTGACGGGTCATTCTTGCGTTACGACACTGACGTGGCGATTGTGCTCAACGTTGAGCCCGACCACTTGGACTTCTACGGCAGCTTTGATGCCGTCGAGGAAGCGTTCGTGCGTTTTGCCACGAAGGCCCGTGTGCTCATTGTCTGTGCAGATGATCCCGGTGCTGCGCGCGTCGGCGATACTGCGGAAGAGGCTGGCGTCAGGGTGATCCGTTATGGCCATCACGCGGAGACGGCCGCCATCGTGGTGACACCGACGCGCTTGCTTCGGGATGCTTTTGACGTGCCTCTCGAAGTCCCCACCCCGGGCAGCCACAATCGGCTCAACGCCGCCGCCGCGTGGGCGGCCGTTGTCGAGATGGGCGCCGATCCGGTGCGAGCGGCAGCGGCGATGGCGACATTCGGTGGCACGGGACGGCGCTTCGAGTTGCGGGGCGAAGTGGCGGGCGTGCGCGTCATTGATGACTATGCGCACCATCCCACCGAGGTCGCGGCCGTCATCTCAGCGGCTCGAGCGGCGCGCGGTGGCCGCCTCATCGTGTTGTTCCAGCCGGCGCTGTTCTCGCGCACACAGGCCTTGCACCGCGAGTTTGCGCACGCGTTGTCCATCGACAACGCCGCGATTATCCTTGCCCCGGTCCACGGCGACCGCGAAGACCCGATTCCAGGCGTCGATTCGCAGTTGATCGCAGACCACATCGTGGCGGGCCGTGATTCGCCCGTCGAACTTGCCACGTCTCTTGAGGATGCTGCCCATCGGGCCGTCGCCGCAGCGTCCCCCGGTGACGTTGTCATGACGGTGGGCTCGGGGACCGTGACAGAAGCTGCCACGTGGATTCTTGACGGCTTACGGGAACGCTATGCCTGAGCGTCGGCCGCCCTCACCGCCTCGCGCTTCGCAACAGGCGCGCACGCCGCAGCGCAACAAGTCGCAGCCCCGCACGTCGCAGCCCACCCGTGCACGTGAAGTGGAGCGTGCGCCCCGGCAACACGTGCAAGCGTCGCAAGGTCACGCGAGCCCGTGGAAAAAGGTGAAGGGAACGCCCACGTCTCCAGCGCCGGACACCGTCTCGATGCGCATGCGAGAGCGACTTGCAGAACGCAAGCGCACCGAACGCCGCCGGGCAATGTCGCGCGGAGGGCGGGTCGTCGCCGTGATCGCCGCCGTCCTCGCCGTCGTGTGGGTCATCGCGGCCTCACCGCTCTTTGCGCTCGATGGCGACAAGATCGAATTGTCCGGCGTGAGCCGCGAGATCAGCGCCGATGACGTCCAGGCCGTTCTCGACTCTCACGTGGGAGATTCATTGCTCACCATGAATGTGCCGCATATCGCGAACCAGCTGCGTGACCTCACGGGTGTGCGGGATGCGACGGTTGAGCGCGTGTGGCCGCAAGGTTTGCGCGTCACCCTCATCGCCCGCGATCCGGTGGCGGCGATTCCCGCGGGCGAGCAGTTTGTCCTCCTTGACGCCGACGCCGTCGAGGTGGGGACGGTGGACGCAGTCCCGGCCGGGTTGCCGATCATGGACGTGCCGCTGGGCGACGCGCGCGTGCTCGAGGCGGCGCTCACGGTGATCCGGAGTTTGCCGTCAGCGGTCCTTGAGCGAGTTGAGGGTCTTGGAGCTCAAACCGAGGACTCGGTGACCTTTTCGCTGAGGGAAGGCCCTCGAGTGGAGTGGGGCAGCGCCGATGACTCGGCGCTTAAGGCGCAAGTGCTCACTGTGTTGCTCGACAGTGGACAAGCGCCTGCCGGGGTGGTTGTCGACGTATCCGCGCCCACCTTGCCGATCACGCGCAGCGCGGGCTGACGAGAGGTCGAAATCACGGCGACACGCGCGCCGTTGCGTCGATGCGGGACCCCGGGACCGTACCGTCAATGCAGGTCAGCTTGACATAACTCTAACCCTCAAGTTGAACGTTAAGGTTGAAGGGATCTCCCATGGCGTCACCGCAGAACTACATCACGGCGATCAAGGTCGTCGGCGTCGGCGGCGGTGGAGTCAACGCCGTCAATCGGATGATCGAGGTGGGCCTCAAAGGCGCCGAGTTCATCGCCATCAACACGGATGCCCAAGCGCTTTTGATGTCCGACGCGGACGTCAAGCTCGACATCGGACGAGAGTTGACGCGGGGTCTCGGCGCGGGAGCTGATCCTGAAGTGGGGCGCAAGGCCGCCGAGGACCATGAAGACGAGATTGCAGAGGCGCTCCGCGGCGCGGACATGGTGTTTGTCACGGCTGGCGAAGGTGGCGGCACCGGCACCGGTGGCGCTCCCGTCGTTGCGCGAATCGCGCGTTCTCAGGGGGCGTTGACCGTAGGTGTCGTGACAAGGCCGTTCTCTTTTGAGGGCCGTCGCCGCTCCGAGCAGGCCGACTCGGGGATCGACCGCCTCCGCGAAGAGGTTGACACCCTCATCGTCATTCCTAACGACCGCCTGCTCGATATCGACGACGCGAACCTGAGCGTCCTTGGCGCCTTCGCGGCGGCAGACCAGGTCCTCCAGGGAGGTGTGCAGGGTATTACCGACCTCATCACCACCCCCGGCCTCATCAACGTTGACTTCAATGACGTGAAGTCGGTGATGAAGGGCGCAGGCACGGCCCTCATGGGTGTCAGTTCCGCACGCGGCGACAACCGCGCTCTCGATGCGGCGGAAGGCGCGATTGCCTCGCCATTGCTTGAAGCCTCGATCGAGGGTGCACACGGTGTTCTGCTGAGCATTGCCGGTGGCTCCAACTTGGGCATCAAGGAAGTGGAGAGCGCGGCGCGGCTCGTTCGCGAGGCGGCTCACCCCGAGGCCAACATCATCTTTGGCACCGTCATCGACGACGCATTGGGCGACGAGCTCCGCATCACCGTGATCGCCGCAGGATTCGACGGTGGACATCCGCCCGTTCGCAAGAACGCCGGTGCGCTTGGCACTGTGGACGGTGCTCAGCCGACTCCCGCGAGCCCCGCTCTCGAGCCAGTCGATGCACCCGTCGAGGTCGATGCTGTGCCCTCCTTTAGCGCTTCGGCTCGTGACTCCCTTGTGGAACAGCCGAGCGAGGTGCGCCGCGACCGTTGGCGCGAGAGCGAGCCCGCGACCGACGCGATCCAGGTGAGCCCGTCGTGGGGCGACGATGACGGCCTGGACGTCCCGGACTTCCTCAAGTAGACGCATGCATGATGCTCAACTGCCCGTGACGGCGATCTTCACTGATCGCGTTGGCGGCGTGAGCACCGCACCATTCGACACTTTCAATCTGTCAACGGCTGTGGGGGACGAGCCTCATGCGGTTGAGGCGAACCGGGAGGCCCTCTCCCTCCGCATGGGCGGCCCAGTGGTCTTCATGCGCCCCGAGCACGGTGCGACCGTGGTGACGGTGGATGACGCGATGACGAGTGGCGCTGACATCCCACCGGGCGATGTCCTCATCACGACGACGCCTGGAGTGTCTCTTGCCGCCCTAGCGGGTGACTGTGTGCCGTTGCTCTTGCACGATGCGGCGAGCGGCGCCGTCGTGGCGGCCCACGTGGGGCGCAAGGGCCTTGTCGCCGGAGCGGTTGATGCCGCCATGAGCGCGCTCGACGCTGTGCGAGCAGACCCGACGGACCACACCGGGGTGACGGCCGCCATCGGGCCAGCCATCTGTGGTCGCTGTTACGAGGTCCCCCCCGACATGGCTGCCGAGGTGGTGGCTGTGCATCCGGCGGCGCGCGCGGTGACACAGTGGGGGACACCGGGCCTCGATGTCGCCAACGCCGTGTCAACCCGGCTCGCCTCGCTTGGGGTCACGCGCGTGCACCGCGATGAGCGGTGCACCTACGAGGATCCACACCTGTTTTCGTTCCGACGCGACGGTACGACGGGCCGGCACGGTGGCGTCATCCGCTGTGCCCCATCGTCGTCATGAGCAGGCGGTGCGGCGTGTCGGTACCGGAAGCGCCGTCTACACGCGCATACCGTTGAATTCAGCAGTAATCCCAAGGGGAGAGTGGAGACCATCATGAGCGCGATGCGCAAGGCGATGCAGTATTTCGGGTTCGAGGTCGCTGATCGGGATGACTACGACTATGACTACGCCGACGAAGAGTTGGCGCCTGTGACTAACCTCCACGATGTCTCGCACGTCCGTGAGCAGCGCGAATCGCGCCCGCACACGGAAGCCGTGCGCCAGCCGCGCTCAGGCAGGCCATCAGAGCGTCAGGACCTGCGCCGGATCCAAACGATCAAACCCCGCACGTATTCGGATGCCCGCACCATCGGCGAGGCGTTCCGCCAGGGCGTGCCCGTCATCATGAACCTCACCGAGATGTCGGACGCTGACGCGAAGCGTCTCGTCGACTTCTCTGCCGGTCTCACTTTTGGTCTCGCGGGCTCGATTGAGCGTGTCACCCCGGCAGTGTTCTTGTTGTCGCCCTCGCACGTCGAGATCGCGGTTGACACCGAGCAGCCGCCTGCTCGCGATTCCTTCTTCACTGCTTAATCTCGCGGCGACAGGCCGCACGCAAGCCTCGATTACGCTGTACTTGTGACTTTCGCCCTCGACCTCGCCGATTTCGCGTTGCTCATGCTCACGCTTGTGCTGATTGGGCGCGTAGTGATGTCATGGGTATTCGTTTATGCACGGGACTGGCGCCCGCACGGACTTGCCGCTGTGGCGATCGAGTCGATGTACGTGGTGACTGATCCACTCATTAAGCCCATTCGCCGGGTATTTCCTCCCGTGCAACTGGGTTCATTCCGTTTCGATGTAGCGTTCATGATTGTGTTTTTCGCAGTCATCGCGCTGCGGTTCTTCCTGGCTGTGTTGAGGGCGTCGCTCTGATGAGGAGCGGTGAAGAACAGGAACTCAAGTCCCCGCCGATACGTAGGGGGAATAGGTGACCATCAACCAGACCACGGCGAGCGCCACGCGCCGCCCCGACTGCGAGGAGGGATGACGCATGGCATTGCTCACCGCTGAGGACGTTCTCAATAAGGCGTTCCAGAAAACCCGCTACCGGGAAGGATTCGACCAAGACGAGGTCGATGAGTTCCTCGACGAGGTCGCGGACACGATTGCTGCCCTGACGGCAGAACGTGACGAATTGCAGCGACGGCTCGCAGCCGGAGGCGGAGCACCCGTCACCGGCGCCACGCCGCAAGCTGTTCCGTCCGGCTCGCTCATTGCAGCAGCGACCGATCCCAACCCGCCGTCGGCCACGACGATGCTCGCGATGGCGCAAAAACTGCATGACGACTACGTGCAGGCCGGAGAGGCGGAGCGCGAAAAGATCATGGACGACGCCCGGGCCAAGGCCGAGGACATCGTGCGTCAGGCCGAAAAGGACGCACAGGAACGCCTCGGATCACTCGAAGCGGAACGGGCCGAGCTCGAACGATCGATCGATGATTTGCGTCGATTTGAGCGTGACTACCGCGGCCACTTGCGTAATTACCTTGAGAATCTGTTGGGCGATCTTGAACACAGCGCCTCGAAGGGTGCGGCAGCGCCGGTGACCCAGGCGTCGGCATCATTTGGCGCGGCGCAGGTCGCCGAGCCTGCCCCGGTGAGCGACGCCCACCCGATTGCCGACGCTGCTCCGGCTGCCGACGCCCACCCGATTGCCGACACTGCACCGATTGCCGACGCTGCACCGGTGAGCGACGCGTACCCCACGGCAGTGAGCCCGTCCGTGGAGACGTTCCCCGCCTCAGGGGCGACGCCGGTAGCGGAGGAGGCACCGTTCGCTGCTTCCGCGCAGCCTGCGTCGGATCCCGAAGCGGCAGCTGAGCCCCAGCAGGCGACATATCGATCCGGTTCCTTCGCTCCGTTCCCTCAGGCAGCCGCTCCTGCGGCCTTCCCCGAACCTGTCCAAGGCGGAGGCGATACTCAGGCATTCGACGAGTTCTCGGGCCTGGCACCGAGTGCACCAGTCGCGCCTGCTCAGCCGGCGTTCCCGGAGCCGGTGCAGAGCTTCGCGCCCGTCACCGACGCGAATGCCTACGGTCAACCCGTTCAGCCCGCGACGGACGGCAGCGGCGCAATCGCGCAGCCACCGGCTGAGGCGCCGCAAGAAGGCGAGGCCGACGAGATGCCCCGCTGGAACTTCTAGGAATTCTGCGCACGAGCGCCGCGTTGGGAGTACGGCTCCTGGCGCGGCGCTTTGCTTTGCTTCGCACAGGAGACTAATCTCCTTCCGATACCCCGAGTGAGGACCAGATGACGAGCACTGAAGTTCCCATCGTCAAGGTGGATGCAGCGAGCCTCAAGGCCGCTGATGCGAAGGCTGTTGCCGTTCGTGACGGCGAGAGTGCCTGGACCCTTGCCGAGCTACGCGACGTCGTCAAGGCGCTCAACGAGGACGTCGAGCGCCTCGTCGAGGAGTATCGGGCAAATGAGACGGACCTCGAGGACCTCCTCAACACCTCGGATGGCTCCGGCGACGATCAGGCCGATGCGGGTTCCACGGCGCTCGAGCGCGAGCAAGAGATGTCTATCGTCAACAACACACGCGAAATGCTGCAGGAGTCGGTCGACGCTCTGCGCCGTATCCAGAACCACACATACGGGTTCTGCATGTCATGCAACGAGGGGATTGCGAAGGCCCGCCTCCAGGCGTTTCCGCGCGCCACACACTGCGTCACGTGCAAGCAGCGCGAGGAGCGTCGTTGACCGTGCGGCCGGCCATCTGGCTGGCCGCAGTTCTCGTCATCGCAGTTGACCTGTTCACCAAGCAGTGGGCGCTTGATGCGCTCGTCGAGGGCGAGAAGCACCCCCTTATTGGTGACCTCATCTCAATCCAGCTTGTCTTCAACTCGGGCGCCGCATTCTCGTTGGGCGGCAATCACACGTGGTTGCTCACTGTCGTGGCGGTCGTCGTCACGGTGGGCATCGTGTGGATCGCGCGCCAGGCACGCACGCGCTGGGCCGTGCTCCTTGCTGGCGTTGCCTTAGGCGGCGCAGTGGGAAATCTCATCGACCGCTTGTTCCGTGAGCCCGGTTTTGCCGAGGGGCACGTGGTTGACTTCATCAACTACGGCGACTACTTCGTGGGCAATGTCGCGGATATCGCGATCGTCGGTGCGGCTGTCATCTTCATGATCCTCAGCGTGACGAATCGGCACCTCCTCACGGGAACGAATGACAAGTGAGTGAGACGCGCTACCTGCCCGTGCCCGACGCACTGGTGGGGCAGCGCGCTGACGTTGCCTTGGCGAGGATGCTGGGACTGAGCCGTTCGAAAGCCGCCGACGTGGTGTCCAATGGCGGTGTCATACTGGACGGCGTTGTGCTCGGCAAGTCGGATCTCCTCCACGACGGCATCCTCATCATTGATTTGCCCGATGAGCGTGGCGCAGCCCCCGAGCCGCCCATTCCGGGTGGTTTGCGCCTCGTCTACGAAGACACCGACATCGTCGTCATCGACAAACCGGTGGGCGTTGCCGCACATGCCTCGGTCGGGTGGGCTGGGCCCACGGTGACGGGCGGCCTCGCCGCCGCTGGCATCACCGTCGCACCGGTGGGAGTCGCCGAGCGCCAGGGGATCGTCCATCGGCTCGACGTCGGCACCTCCGGGCTCATGGTGGTGGCCAAGACCACTCCGGCGTATTCGGCCTTGAAGCGCGCCTTCAAGGAGCGCGCCGTCGAGAAGGTCTACCACGCAATCGCCCAGGGTCACATCGAGCCGTCGGAAGGGACGATCGATGCTCCCATCGGCCGTCACCCGACCGCTGACTATAAGTTCGCGGTGGTCGAGGGCGGGCGGCCATCGATCACCCATTACGCAGTGCTCGAGATGATGCCAGGCGCGTCCCTCGTCGAAGTTCACCTCGAGACGGGCCGCACCCACCAGATTCGCGTTCACATGCAGGCGATCCGCCACCCACTCGTCGGCGACGTCACCTATGGCGCTGATCCGGTGCTCGCGAAGAAGCTCTGCCTCACCCGCCAATGGCTGCACGCATATGAGCTGGCCTTTGAGCACCCGACAATGGGCGGGATGGTGCGTTTCGCGTCGGACTATCCGCAGGATTTGGCCGACGCCCTCGTCGCCCTACGCGGCTGACGCTGCGGTCAACGGTTCGAGGCGGCCATCCTCCATGCGGAGCACGCGGTGGCAGTGGTGGAGCACATCGTGATCGTGCGTGACCATGAGCGTCGCCACGTTGTTGTGCTCGGCCTCATTGCGGAGCAGTTCGACAACCTCTTGGCTGCGTTGACGGTCGAGTGCGGAGGTGGGTTCGTCGACCAAGAGAAGCGAAGGCGAGTTGACAAGGGCGCGCGCGATGCCAACACGCTGCTTCTCACCGCCAGACAGTTCATGCGGGCGGCGGTCCACTTTGTGCGCCATGCCCACTTGTTCGAGCAGTGGCATCGGGTCGAAGCCGCGGCGGCCTGAAAGCCGGTACACGAGGCGCAGTTGGTCGCCCACTGTCAGCGCCGGGACGAGATTGCCGCTTTGGAACACAAAGCCGATGTCTTTGAGACGGAACCGCGTGGCGCCAGCGCGCGAGAGTTCAGCGAGGTCCTGCCCGTGCACGCGCACGATTCCGGATGTGGGCGAGGTGAGTGCACCGGCCACCGCGAGAAGGCTCGACTTTCCCGATCCGGATGGTCCAACGACGGCGACAAGCTCACCGCTGTCGACGCGGAGGCTCACCTTGTCGAGTGCGCGCACGAGGCGATCTCCGTCACCGAGTTCAAGGGTGACATCGGTCATCTCGATGCTCGCGGCAGCCGTTGCCGGTGTGGGGGAGGGGGTGGTCATCGCTGGCCTCCAAGCGCGGCAAGGGGATCGATTCGAACGATTCGACCAACGGCGACAGCTGCACCGATAAGTCCGAGGACGAGCATCGCGGCGAGGGCAGTGAGAACCGGTGCCATCTCCAGAGCAAAGGGCACCGCAGCGGGCATCGCGGCGGCCATTCCCATGCCAGCGATGAGCCCGACGCCGGCAAAGGTGACGAGGAGGACGGCGGCTTGGATGACGCCGTCGCGAAGGAGGAATCCCGTGGGGGCGCCAACGGCACGAAGCACGGCGATCTCATGTTGGCGTTGCACTGTCCACACGGTGAAGAAGGCGCCGATGACAAGCGCCGTGATGACATAGAGGAAGACCTGGATGAGGACGATCGTCGTAGTCTCCGCGGTGTAGCCGGGCGAGGCGCCAAAGGACGTGGTGAGGTCCCGCGTGATCGTCCCAGCCGCAGCGTCGGTCGCGGCCACATCTACCTGTGCCAGCGAGCCACCCTGTCCCTTGATCGCGATCGCGCTCGCGATGTTGTGCGTCACGGTGGCGACATCTGCCTCGGTGACCGGTCCTGGTGCGTCCATCGCCATTGACAGGAACTGCCATGTCGACAGCGGCACGTAACCCACGTTGACGTGGCCGAAGGTGTCCTGCCCCGTCGTGAAGCCGATGACGCGAAGCTCGGTGCCAACTCGGTCAATGGTGAGCACGTCGCCCACCGCGACCCCGTCATCTTGTGCGCTTGCGGAGAGCACCATGCCGTCGAGCGCGCCCAGGCTCTCGCCTTCACCCGTCTTGGGAGCGAGGAAGCCGGTGGGATCAACACCGAAGAGCGTGACGTCAACGGCGAGGCCGTCTTGATTGTGAGTATTGACGATCGACAGACCCATGAGGGTCGCGTCCTCGACACCGGGCTCCGAGCGCCACACCTCGAGCTGGTCGCCATCAACTACGGAGCGGGTGAAGGCGCTGTCGAGTTGGGTGCCTTCAGAGAACGCGAAGGCCGTGACGGGGAGGCGTTTGAGACCCGAGACGCCGTCATTGACGAGACCACTCGACAGTCCGGACAGCATGACGGTCAGCAGGCTCAGGAGAAAGATGACGACGCCGAGCAGCGCGAGCTTGCCGCGTTGGAAGACGAGCGTGCGGAGGGCGAGAAACATGCTCCACCTTCATTGAGAGGTCAACGCGATTCGGGGAACCCGTTGGGAGACTTGCCAACACTATGTTGATAAAAACGCTCGGTGCAAGTGCGCGCCTCATCGGGCGGCGAATCGCCCCTTCACGATCGACATAATCGCGTCGATCACGGTGGTGTGAGGCTCGCCCGCTTCCACGAGATGGGTAGCGGACCGCACCATCGCATTGATGAGTTCGGCGGTGATCACTGGGTGCGGGTCACCGGCAGCCGTGAGTGCGTCGAGCAATGGCTCAGCAAGGCGTTGGTGGAACTGGGCCGAACGAGTGCCAAGGCTCTCTCCCGGCGCCACGCGCATCAAGGTGAGCGCAAAGGCATGCTCGCCTTCGGAGACCATCGTGACATTTTCGCTGACGTACGCGTGGATGACCTCGAGCGGACTTCCCGCGTTGTCAAAAGCGCGGGCGAATCGGGCTTCCCACCGGGGGAACGTCTCTTCCATCACGGCTTCGACGAGGTGTTCGCGCGAATCGAAGTAGTGATACACCGCCGATCTCGACAGCCCGGCTCGCACACCGACGTCGCCCAGACTGGGGGCGATACCCGGGTGTTCCCGCAGCAACTCGGTGGCGGCGGCGAGCAAAGCGGCTTCGCGCTGGGCGCGGTGCTCGGCCACAGTTGCGGCATCGATCTTGGGCACCGCACCTCCCCTCTCGCCTCGTTGCCTCTTGAGTGGACCTTACATCGGGCAGGTTCCCGGCGCGGGCTACTGCGGGATTGCGGCGAGCGCGGCCCGAATGCGTTTGTCCGAGATTGGCCCATCGGTGCCCACGTGCTGGGCAAAAAGCGACACGCGGTACTCCTCGATCATCCAGCCGATGGCGGTGAGCGCCGCTTCGCGTTCCGCGTTTGGGCGGCTCTGCGCGTGGCGTGACTGCGTGGCTTCGTACTCGGACATGATCTCTGCGACCCTCCAGGCGAGTTCAGTATCGCGTCCAGGGTTCTCAATGGCCTTGTCGAGCCGGGCCGACGCTGCCTTGAGGTAGCGCACGAGGTGGCGGAGTCGTTCGGGTGGGGTGTGGGCGATGAATCCAGGACCCACGAGTGCGGCGGTCTGGGCTCTGATCTGCGACAGCGTTTGAAGGAGTGCCATCGACGTCGAGGCCCGCACCTGCGTGTCAAGGGCCCGTGCGGCCTCAAGCACGGGCAAGAGCGCCGTGACGTACGCGTAGACGCTGTCTTCAATGCGCGTGCGGACCTTCTCGCGAGCGGATGCGTACGAATCGGCATCACGAATGTGAGCCGCATCCGCAATGAGGGAGCGCACGGCGGCGACCTGAAGATCGGCAACAAGGGCCTCGGTTGACGGATAAGAGGACGACGCGAGAACAAGGGCCTCGTGACCGCTCCAGCGGCTCGTGATGCGCTTGACCTGGAGACCCGCGTCGAGAGCGAGCAACCGGGTCACTCCGCGCGCGTGTGCGGCATCGCGACCGTGTTCGGACGGCAAGATGCGCACAGCCGCACCCGCTTTGACCCCGTCGCCCTCTTCCACGATCGCGGGATAGCCGCGCACGATGACGCCCCCGCCCACATCGGTTTCGACGACCGAGGCAAGCACCCGCGCGGCGGGGGCGGATGGCCACGTGGTGAGCCCCGCCTCCTCCACAAGCGCTCCCGCACGCGCGGCCGCGACAGAGGCGGGAGAGGGGGCAGCGTCGGCCGGTTTGGGGGAGATGGCGGAGGTGACGGCGCGGCGCACCGCGGCCTCCGTCTGCGTCGCGAGCGCGCGCTGAAGCGCAAGCAGAGAGGTTGACTCATCGATGACGCGTTCACGCTTGCCCACGTGCTCGACAGCCCTGAAAGTGATGCGCACATGGGAAGGCAGGCGATCCTCCACGCCATCCCACGCGTCCGCCGGGATCGTCACGTCTCGAAGATGGCGCACAGCCCGGGTGAAGGCGTCACGGAAGGGCTCGCTGCCTTCTCCCGACAGTGCGCGCTCTTCCCACTGCGGCCCATTCGCGGTGAGCCACGCGACGATGTCGCGGGCAACGTCGGGCGCGGGCACCAGCAGGCGCCGCACTGCCTTGGGCAGCGCCTTGATCGTCGCTGTCGTGAGGTCGTCAAGCAGGCCTGGAACAAGCCAGTCGAAGCCGTCGGGCACCACGCGTGGCAACACCGCAAGGGGGATGTGAACAGTGATGCCGTCGGCATCGGCCCCGGGTTCGAACTGGTAGGTGAGGGGCAGGCGCAGGTCGCCCTGCGGCCACGTGTCGGGGAAGAGCGACGGGTCGACCGTCGGGGCATCGGGGAGCACGTCCTCGCGAGACAGCGTGAGAAGGTCGGGGTCGGTGCGCCGCGCTTCCTTCCACCAGCGGTCGAAATGCTGGGTCGAGATGACGTGCTCGGGAATGCGCTCGTCGTAGAAGTCGAACACGTCGTCGTCCGTGGCGACAAGCCCAGGAGTGCGCTGGCGTGCCTGCAGCTCCTCCGCATCGGCAAGCGCCCGTTGATTCGCCTTCCAGAACGCATGATGTGTGCGCCATTCGCCCTGGACGAGGGCGTGGCGGATGAACAGATCGCGAGCCTCCTCGCGATTGATGCGCCCCCACAACACCTGCCGGTCCGTCACGATCGGCACCCCATAGAGGGTGACGCGTTCAGTTGCCACAGCCGCACCCGTTGACGCTGACCAGCGCGGCTCGGAATACTGGCGTTTTGCGCGATCACCCGCAAGCTCCTCGACCCAGGCAGGGTCGATACGGGCGACGCCGCGTGCCCACAGCCGGTTTGTCTCGACAAGCTCCGCCGCCATGACGAATTCCGGCGGCTTCTTCGACAACGGTGAACTCAGTTGGATCGCAAAGCGCGCCCCGCGCGTGCCAAGGTACTCATTCGCTGAACGCTTGCGCGCCTTGCGGATCGCCGCTTGACGCGCCTCTCCACGCAGATGAGCGAAGTCGGAGGCGCGCACCTCGAGGGCCTCTTGCTGGCCGATCTGGGTGAGGAGGCCCGCAAGGATGGCGCGGTGGACCGCCTCCTCATCCCATGCGTGATGGATCGACGTTCCTTCTCCCTCAATCGCGTCGGGGCGGCGGGGTTTGACTGAGATGCCGATCTGCTTGGCGGCCTGGCGGAGCTGTTGAACGAGGTCCTGCCATTCACGCATGCGGAGGTAATGAATGAACTCCGCGCGCACGCGCTTGCGGAAGGCGGTGCCGGAAAGCTCCTTCTGCAGAGAGCGCAGGTACGACCAGAGATTGAGGTAGGCAAGCAGGTCCGACGTGGGGGTGGCGAAGCGGCGATGCAGGAGGTCCGCCTCGTCCCGACGCTCCTGCGGGCGCTCGCGGATGTCCTGAATCGACAGGGCTGCCGCGATGATCATCGCTTCGTAGGCAACCCCGCGCTTCGCGCCCTCAATGATCATGCGCGCCTGGCGAGGATCGATGGGAAGGCGGGCGATCTTGCGCCCAACCTCGGTGAGCTGCGTCCTCCCGCCTTTTTGTCTGACGGCGCCAAGGTCCGCGAGAAGTTGCAGACCGTCGCGGATCGCCCGCGTGTCCGGCGGCTCGATGAAGGGGAAGGAGGCGACATCGTCGGCGGAGGAAACGACGCCAGCCGAGATCATCTGAAGGAGCACGGACGCGAGAGACGTACGGAGGATCTCCGGTTCCGTGAAAGCGGGGCGGCCCTCGTAGTCCTCCTTGTCGTAAAGGCGGATCGCGATGCCGTCCGCGAGGCGGCCAGCACGGCCCGCACGCTGGTTGGCGCTCGCTTGAGAGACCGGCTCAATGGGCAGACGCTGAACCTTCGTCGCCTTCGAATAGCGGCTGATGCGCGCGGTGCCGGGGTCCACCACGTAGTGGATGCCGGGGACCGTCAGCGAAGTCTCTGCCACATTCGTCGCGAGCACGATCCGGCGGGTGCTGTGACGTTCAAATACGCGGTGTTGCTCCGCCGCACTGAGCCGGCTGTACAGCGGCAGCAGTTCCACTGCACGGGGGTGCTTCGCATCCCGCACGCGCGGCCCCAGGTGCCCGGCCAGAGCGTCGGCCGCATCGCGAATCTCGCGCTCACCGCTTAAGAACACGAGGATGTCGCCTGGGCCCTCCGCCATCAGCTCATCGCATGCCGCGACGATGCCGCTTGAGAGGTCGAGATCGTCATCCTTGCTGTCTCCGCTGAGCGGGCGGTAACGGATCTCGACCGGATAGGTGCGGCCGGTCACCTCGACCACCGGGGCGAGTTGAGCGTCGGCGTCATCAGGAGCCGCCGGGCCGCCGGGCGCGAAGTGACGCGCGAAGCGGTCCGTGTCGATCGTGGCCGACGTGATGATGACCTTGAGGTCAGGGCGGCGGGGGAGGAGGCGCGTGAGATAGCCGAGCAGCACGTCGATGTTGAGGGAGCGCTCGTGGGCCTCGTCGATGATGAGGGTGTCGTAGGCGCGCAGGTCCGGGTCGCGCTGGATCTGGGCAAGCAGGATGCCATCCGTCATCACCTTGACGAGAGTGTGATCGCTTGATTCGTCGATGAATCGCACCTGGTAACCGACGACATCGCCGAGCCTGGTGCCGAGTTCTTCCGCGATTCTCTCCGCGACAGAGCGAGCGGCGATGCGGCGGGGCTGGGTGTGGCCGATTTGTCCCGCACGGCCCCGACCGAGCTCAAGCGCGATCTTGGGAAGCTGCGTGGTCTTTCCAGAACCCGTCTCGCCCGCGACGATCACCACCTGGTGCTCGGCGATCGCGCGCGCGATGTCCTCTCGGCGTGCGCTGACGGGAAGCTCGACGGGATAGGTGATGGGTGGCAGGGTCACCGCCTTACGCGCCGCGCGGGCGCGCTGGGAAGGACGGGCGGTGGAGGTCACCGCACTATTGTCCCTGTGCCGATGAGTCGGGGTGTCGGCGTGTCGCGCGGCGCGCCACGTGGGGCCGTCCGGTGCGTCAGAGGAGCGGCCTAGAATCATCGACATGTCGCGAGACTTCGTCCACCTCCATGTGCACACGGAGTACTCGATGCTTGACGGCGCCGCCCGCATCGGCGACCTCATGAAGAAGACCCAAGAACTGGGCCAGCCCGCCATCGCCACCACCGACCACGGCTACCTCTTCGGTGCATACGAGTTCTGGTCGAAGGCGACGGCTGCGGGCGTGAAGCCCATCATCGGCCTTGAGGCCTACCTCACGCCCGGCACTGCCCGTGCTGATCGCACCCGAGTGAAGTGGGGCCAAGAGGGCCAGGCTGGCGATGACGTCTCCTCCGGTGGCGCGTACACCCACATGACGATGTGGGCACGAGACACCGCTGGCATGCACAACCTGTTCCGGCTTGGCTCTTATGCCTCTCTCGAAGGCCACTTCTACAAGCCCCGCATGGACCGAGACCTCTTGCAGCGCTACGCGAAAGGCATCATCGCGACCACCGGCTGCCCCTCTGGCGAAGTGCAGACACGTCTGCGCCTCGGGCAGTACGAAGAGGCGCTCAAGGCCGCGCGCGAGTTCCAAGATATCTTTGGCCGCGACTCGTTCTATGTCGAGTTGATGGACCACGGTCTCGACATCGAGAAGCGGGTGTTCGAGGACCTCTTGCGGATATCAAAGGACATCGGCGCGCCGCTCGTCGCGACGAACGACCTTCACTACACGTCGAAGGAAGACGCGCACACACATGAGGCGCTCTTGTGCGTCCAGTCCGGGTCGGTGCTGAGTGAGCCGACGTATGACGAGGGCGGAAAACGCTTCGCATTCAGTGGCAATGGCTACTACGTGAAGACCGCCGAAGAGATGTGGAAGATCTGGGGCGACTACCCTGAAGCGCTCACCAACACGCTCGCGATTGCTGAGCAGTGCGAAGTGTCCTTCAACACGAAGGCCGACTACATGCCGCGCTATGAGGTGCCGCCGGGTGAGGACGAGCACTCATGGTTTGTGAAGGAAGTCCAGCGCGGCTTGCATGAGCGCTTTGGGGAGTCGATCCCCGCGCATGTTCAGGAACGCGCGAACTTTGAAATCGAGGTCATTGCCGACAAGGGCTACCCCGGTTACTTCCTTGTGGTCGCCGACTTCGTCAAGTGGGCCAAGGACAACGGCATTCGAGTAGGCCCTGGGCGCGGCTCGGGAGCAGGATCGATGGCCGCATATGCGATGCGCATCACCGACCTCGATCCGATCGTCCACCAGCTGTACTTTGAACGCTTCCTCAACCCGGAACGCGAGTCAAAGCCGGACTTCGATATCGACTTCGACGAGCGTCGGCGTGGTGAAGTGATCCGGTACGTCACTGAGAAGTACGGCGAAGACAAAGTCGCGCAAATCGTCACGTACGGCACCATCAAAGCGAAACAGGCGCTCAAGGACGCGGCGCGCGTGCTCGGCAAGCCGTATGCGCTTGGCGAGCAACTGACAAAGGCGTACCCCGAGCCCGTTCAGGGCCGTGACATGCCGCTGTCGGGCGTGTTCGACCACGCTCATGAGCGGTACCACGAAGGCGGCGACTTCCGTGCGCTCATCGATGCTGATCCTGAGGCCGCCGAAGTCACGGAGCTTGCGCGGGGTCTTGAGGGGCTGAAGCGCCAGTGGGGTGTCCACGCAGCGGGCGTCATCATGTCGTCGGACCCGCTCATCGACATCATCCCGATCATGCGTCGCGAGCAGGACGGCGCGATCATCACACAGTTCGACTACCCGACGTGCGAGTCGCTTGGCCTTGTCAAGATGGACTTCCTCGGCCTGCGCAACCTCACGATTCTTGACGACACTCTCGACAACATCGTGAGCAACGGCAAGGAGCCGCTCGTTCTCGAAGACCTCCCACTGGAGGACGACGAGACGTTTGCGCTTCTCGGCCGTGGCGACACGTTGGGCGTGTTCCAGCTCGATGGTGTGGCAATGCGTTCGCTGCTGCGCCAGATGCGTCCCGACTCTTTTGAGGACATCTCCGCTGTGCTCGCGCTGTACCGGCCGGGTCCCATGGGCATGAACTCGCATACGAACTATGCGGAGCGCAAGAACGGTCGTCAGCCTGTCGACTACATCCACCCTGAGCTTGAGGAGCCGCTCAAGGAGGTGCTCGACGTCACCTACGGTCTGATCGTCTATCAGGAGCAGGTGCAGCGCATCGCGCAGATTGTCGCCGGCTACTCGCTGGGAGCGGCAGACCTGTTGCGCCGCGCGATGGGAAAGAAGAAGCCCGAGATCCTTGCGAAGGAGTTCGAGCCGTTCAGCGCGGGAATGCGCGAGCGGGGCTACTCCGAGCCTGCGATCAAGGCGCTGTGGGACACCCTGGTGCCTTTCGCCGACTACGCCTTCAACAAGGCGCACACGGCGGCCTACGGAGTGCTGTCGTTCTGGACGGCGTATCTCAAGGCGCACTATCCCACCGAGTTCATGGCGGCCCTGCTCACCTCCGTGGGGACCGACAAAGACAAGATGGCCCTTTACCTGGCCGAATGTCGTCGCATGGGCATCACCGTGCTCCCGCCGGACGTCAATGACTCCAAGGCCAATTTCTCGGCTGTTGGCGACGACATCCGCTTCGGCCTGTCCGCCGTGCGCAACGTCGGCACCAATGTGGTGAACGAGATCTGGCGCGCGCGCGACGAGAAGGGGCGTTACGCGTCGTTCCCTGACTTCCTCGACAAGGTGCCAGCCTCAGTGTGCAACAAGCGCACCATCGACTCGCTGGTGAAGGCGGGGGCTTTTGACTCGCTTGGCCATACGCGCCGTGCGCTCAACACGATCCACGAGCAGGCGGTCGACGCCGTAGTGGGAGTGAAGCGCCAAGAGGCGACGGGCCAGTTCGATTTGTTCGGAGGCGACGTTGACCTTGGCGGAGGAGTGTCCGTCCAAGTGCCGGTGATTGAGGAATGGGACAAGAAGACTCTGCTCAACCTTGAGCGCGAGATGCTCGGGCTTTATGTGTCCGATCACCCCCTCTCAGGACTCGACCACGTGCTGCGCTCTGAAGCGACGCACCAGATCCTGAACGCGACTCCTGCTCACGGCGTCGGCGACAACGAGCAGATCGTGCTCGCGGGCCTCATCACCCGTGTGGATCGCCGCATCGCAAAATCCGGCAACGCCTATGCGCTCGTGGTGCTCGAGGACATGACGGGCGAGTGCGAGGTGTCGTTCTTCGCCAAGACGTACGACACCTTTGCGCGCGACCTTGTCGAGGACGCGGTGGTGGCGATCAAGGTGCGCACTCGCGAACGTGGTGACGGCGGATTGCAATACTCCGCGATGGAGTTGCGTATCCCCAACGTCAATGTGGTGGACAACACGCCCGTGTCGATCACGGTGCCCGCAGGTCGCGTCACGCCTCCATTGGTGGAAGAGGTGAAGGGAATCCTCGCGTCCCACCCTGGCCCGGTTGAGGTGCGGATGATCCTGACTGGTGGTGACAAGCCACTCACGATGCGCCTCGGTGACCAGTTCCGTGTCGCAAAATCCTCCGCGCTTTATGGAGACCTCAAAGCAGCGCTCGGCCCCAACTGCCTAGCGGGCTAACCGCCCCGTCGGCCCCCGTCCCACCCACCCCACCCACCCCACCCCGTCGTTTGCGGTGAGTTGTTGAAGGAAGAGGGACCCACAACCGCCGTTTGCGGTGAGCTATTGGTGACAAGAGCGCCCAGGTTTTCCACAGCGTCGGCCGGGAGCCATGCGCCGTCCCGTAATTGCGGTCATCCTTCCTGCGTGGCACCGCTCTCCATCGACATCCCGTGGAACCAGGCGCTGCTGCGCCCTTGGGTGTCTTCGCGGCGGGATCTCGTGCGCGATTACGGCGAGCACGTTGTCCGGAGTGCAACGGCGAGCGGTGCATGCGTTCGCGTCGCTCGAGACCTCTACGCGCCCGCGACGTTCGCCGCCACCATGGCGGTTCGAGCGGAAGCGGCACTGATGGGGACGGGCGCTCGTGGCGCGATCACGGGGATGGCGGCATTGTTCCTTGGCGGATTTGTGGACAACGCACCCGCGCGGGTCATCATCGCGATCGATCGTCATCATCATGCGACGCGGGCACCGCAGGGAACTGGCTTTTATCGGTGCAGTCGCCCCGTACCGATTTGGAGCCGTGGCGGACTGCGCATCGCGGAGCCTGGGTGGGCTCTGCTCCACGCCATGCGCGAACTGCCGCCGCCCCGGCGCCTTGGTGTTGCACTTCTCGTGCTCGCGCATCGTGACGTTGACGTTGCAGAGGTGGCCTCCGTTGTCGAGTCCATGCCGTACGCGAAAGGGAGACGGGAACTCATCCACGCGCTTTCGCTTCACGGGCAGGGGATTGAGAGCCCTCTCGAGTACCGGGGCATGCGGGAAGTGCTTGCGGGCCCCGAGTTTGCCCATCTGCAGCGCCAGGTACGTGTCGAGGTCAATGGCATGCGCTATCGGCTCGACACTTTTGATCCCGACGCTCTGCTTGCGATCGAGTTCGACGGCAGGCAATATCACCAGACGGCTGATCAGTGGGAGTCAGATCGCGCGCGTGATCTCGCGCTCGCCAGCGTGGGTATTCAGACTCTACGGCTGACACATCGAATGGTGGCGGGATCCCCGGAACTGTGCCGTGCGCGGATTCTCGCGGCAATGAGGGATCGGCGGAGGGCACTGGCGGCCTGAGCACGGCTCACCGCGAACTGCGCCCGGGGTCCCTTTTCCTCCAACAACTCACCGCAAACGACGTGCGAGGGTACTTATCCCTCCAACAACTCACCGCAAACGACGGGGGAGGGGTGGGCGGGTAGGCTGGCGCCGTGTTGAGGCGCATCGATCTTCGCGGTCAGTCCCTGTCCCTGCGTGAGCTGCTGGGCGTGGTGCCGCGCGCCGCAATCGACATCGACGCCGCGCTTGAGACCGTGCGCCCGCTCCTTGCGGACGTCCGGGCCAGGGGCGAGGACGCCCTCCGCGAGTACGGCCAGCGCTTTGACGGCGTGGTCCCGGACTCCCTGCGCGTGGCGCAAACCGAGATCGACCACGCCCTCACCACGCTCGACGCGACTGTGCGAGCGGCGCTTGAGGAGGCGATCCGCCGTGTGCGCGCCTTCCACGAGGCCACGGTGCCCCAGCCCACCGCTGTCACCCTCGCGCCGGGTGCCACGGTGAGTCAGCGATGGATCCCGGTGAAGCGGGTAGGGCTGTACGTGCCGGGTGGACTCGCCGTGTATCCGAGTTCGGTGGTGATGAATGTGGTGACGGCGCAGGCCGCGGGCGTGACCGAAATCGCGGTCGCCAGCCCCCCACAAGCGTCCTTCGGAGGCAACCCGCACCCCACCATCCTTGCCGCGTGCGCACTCCTCGGCGTGAGCGAGGTCTACTCAGTTGGTGGCGCACAAGCGATCGGCATGCTCGCCTATGGGGCAGCGGGCACCGACGGGACGACGCTGTGCGAACCTGTCGACGTCATCACCGGGCCAGGCAACGTCTACGTGGCCGCGGCCAAGCGTGCCGTGAGCGGCACCGTTGGCATCGACGCCGAAGCGGGACCCACGGAGATCGCCGTCATTGCCGATGACACGGCCGACCCGACCTACGTCGCTTACGACCTGCTCAGCCAGGCCGAGCACGATCCGCTCGCGGGCTCCGTTCTCATCACTCACGAGCCACAGATCGCGGAGCTCGTGGGCGAGCGCCTCACGGACCTCGTTGGCGCGACCAAGCACGAGGCGCGCGCCAAGGAAGCCCTCGGCGGGGTCCAGTCGGCGATCATCCTCACCGACAGTCTTGAGCAATCGATCGAGGTGGCAGACGCGTACGGCGCCGAACACCTCGAGATCCACACCCGCGACGCCGCACACGTGGCGGCGCGCATCCGCAACGCGGGGGCCATCTTTGTGGGGCCGTACAGCCCGGTCCCGCTGGGTGACTACATCGCGGGCTCCAACCACGTGTTGCCCACAGGTGGCACGTCACGTTTTGCCTCAGGCCTGGGTGTGACGAGCTTTCTGCGTGCGGTGTCGATCGTGGAGTATGACACCGACGCTCTGGCTGAGGTAGGCCCGCACGCCGTCGCCTTGGCGAACGCGGAAGACCTCCCGGCGCACGGCGAGGCCATTTCGGCACGCCTGAGCACTCAGTAGGCGAGCAAGCGGAGCCGACGACGATGCGCAGGCTCCGAGTCGCCAAGGCGCCTCAGCACCGCCACTAGACTTCGGGCATGACGCTGCCCATCCGCCCTGAACTCAAGGGCCTGTCGCCGTACGGTGCTCCTCAAGAGGAGGTCGCCGCGCGGCTGAACGTCAATGAGAACCCGTACGCGCCGCCGTCGGCGGTTGTCGACGCCATTGCGGCTGCCGTCCGCAAAGCTGCGGAGGGCCTTAACCGCTACCCGGACCGCGAGTTCATGGCCTTGCGCGTCGACCTTGCGCATTACCTCGGGGTTGAGAGCCACGTCGATTTTCTCGAGCCGCACAACATCTGGGCTGCGAATGGCTCAAACGAGGTGATGCTCCACCTTCACCAGGCCTTTGGCGGACCGGGCCGCACCACGTTGAGCTTTGCGCCCACGTATTCGATGTACCCCGAGTACGCGCGCGACACGCTGACTGACTACGTGACGTTGCCGCGCCGCGACGATTTCCGCATTGACATCGACGCCGCGGTCGCGGCGATTGCTGAATGCAAGCCTTCGCTCGTCATCGTGGCAAGCCCCAACAACCCGACGGGCACCGCTTTGTCTCTTGACGAGGTACGGCGCCTCGCCGAGGCGTGCGCGCAGGTCGACGAGGGTTCGATCTTGGTGGTGGACGAGGCATACGCCGAGTTCCGCCGCAGAGGAGTGCCGAGCGCGGCCGCGCTGTTGCCCGAAATCCCGCACCTTGCGGTGTCCCGAACGATGTCAAAGGCCTTCGCGCTCGCTGGGGGCCGCCTTGGCTACTTGGCGGCGAGCCGTGAGGTGATCGACGCTCTGCGCATCGTGCGTCTTCCGTACCACTTGAGCGCCATCACGCAGGCAGCCGCGCGTGCCGCGCTCGCTCACCACCGCGAGCTTCAGGCGCAAGTCGATGAGATCAGGGCGGAGCGTGATGACACGGTGGACTGGCTCCGTGCGCAGGGCTACACCGTCGCGGATACCGACGCCAACTTTGTGCTTTTTGGTTCTTTCGCGGATCGCGAGAGGATCTTCTCCGAGTTGCTTGAACGCGGTGTGCTCATTCGCGTGACCGGGCCGGAAGGCTTCCTTCGAGTCACGATCGGCACAGCTCGCGAGATGGCCATGTTCCGTAACGCCCTCCTGGAGGTGACCTCATGACCACGGCCACCGGCCGCATCGGCCGCATTGAGCGAAGCACAAGTGAATCGACCGTGCTCGTCGAACTTGATCTCGATGGCACTGGTCGCACCGAGATCAGCACCGGTGTGCCGTTTTACGACCACATGCTGACGGCCCTTGGCAAGCACAGCCTCATGAACCTCACGGTGCGGGCCACGGGCGACGTTCACATCGACTCTCACCACACGGTGGAGGATGTCGCGATCTGCATTGGCGAAGCCCTCAAGCAGGCTCTCGGCGACAAGGCAGGCATTTCCCGATTCGGCGACGCGCTCGTCCCTCTCGACGAGTCTCTCGCGCAGTGCGTTGTTGACGTCTCCGGCCGTCCGTACTGCGTTCACTCGGGCGAACCCGCTGGACAAGCCACGCACCTCATCGGCGGCAACTACGCAGGCTCGCTCACGGCACACGTCCTTGAGTCGATCGCGCACCACGCGGGCATCTGCATCCACATGCGCGTGCTCGCAGGCCGCGACCCGCACCACATCGTCGAGTCCCAGTTCAAGGCTCTCGCGCGCGCATTGCGTGCCGCCGTTGCTCCCGATGCTCGCGTGGAGGGAATCCCGTCGACAAAGGGCGCGCTGTGAGCGAAGCCGCTCCAGCGTCGGGCGCGGCGGAACTGGGCCAGGAAGCGATTGCCGCGATCCTCACGCCCATTCCCAGCGGCCGGGTGCTCGCCGCATTGTGCGCTCTCAACGGCACGCGGGGGCAGGTGCTGGAAACGTCGGCCGGGGCGATGGCGGTAGTGGACGACGCTTCCCCCGGTGTGGTGGACAGCCTTGCCGCTGCGGTGTCCGGCTTTGCAAAGGAGCACCCGCTGCTGGCACTGGAGCGCCGGGATGGCCAGGTCACTGTGTGGCGATACCAGGCAGGACGCAAGGGAGACGCACTCCCGCCGGGTCTCGCGCTCAACGAAGCACCGGGCGTTGTCACCACGTTGATGTCGGGCAGCCAGACCATCGCGCAAGTGGCCGCGACTCACCCGGACAAGGTCTTCAGTGCTCGCATGAGCCGTTTCAAGGCCTTCCGCGAACTGCGCAAACTGGCACAGCAGGCAAAGAAAGCGCAGGCCTAGCGCGGCATTAGGATTTCCCCATGCCCCGCGTCACTGTCCTCGATTACGGCTTTGGCAATGTCCGTTCGGCAGTACGCGCGCTCGAGCATGTGGGCGCGGAGGTGACGCTGACTGCTGACCGGGAGACTGCCGAGAATGCCGACGGCCTGCTTGTCCCTGGCGTCGGCGCGTTTGCCGCGTGCATGGCAGGCCTGCGCGAGGTGCGCGGCGACATCATCGTGGGCCGCCGGCTCGCAGGCGGGAGGCCCGTGCTCGGCATCTGCGTGGGCATGCAGGTGATGTTTGAGCGAGGCGTCGAGCACGGTGTTGAGAGCGCTGGCCTCGACCAATGGCCGGGGGTGATTGAGCCGCTCCAAGCACCGATCGTGCCGAATATGGGATGGGCCGAGGTGGAGGCGCCTGACGGGAGCCGGCTCTTTGACGGCGTCGAGAGCGAACGTTTCTACTTTGTCCACTCATACGCGGCGCGCGAGTTCCCGCTTGGCACCACGGAACACACGGGTCGCCTTGCGCCGCCGCTCGTCACGTGGTCGGTCGCCGGTAACGCCGACGCGAGTGATCGGTTTGTCGCGGCCGTGGAGAACGGCCCATTGAGCGCCACCCAGTTTCACCCCGAGAAGTCGGGTGACGCTGGGCTACACCTGCTGCGCAACTGGGTCGCGACGCTTTCGTAGGTCCGCGAGCGGGGTAGCCTGGTCCCGCCAAAGACCCAGAAAGCGAGATCATGACCAGCCTTCCCCGCCTTGAACTCCTGCCCGCCGTCGACGTTGCCGACGGTCAAGCGGTACGTCTCACCCAAGGTGAGGCTGGTTCGGAGACGAGCTACGGCGACCCGCTCTCGGCCGCTCTTGATTGGGTCAGTGGCGGAGCAGAGTGGATTCACCTCGTCGATCTTGACGCGGCCTTTGGGCGCGGATCGAACGCGGAGCTCCTTGCCGATGTGGTGGCACGCGTCGGAGATCGCGTCAAGGTGGAGATGAGCGGAGGGATCAGGGACGACGCTTCCCTTGAGCGGGCGATGGCGACGGGTTGCGCACGGGTGAACCTCGGTACTGCCGCGCTGGAGGATCCGGTATGGACGGCGTCGGCAATCGACCGCTTCGGTGACCGGGTGGCCGTGGGTCTCGACGTGCGCGGCACAACGCTGGCCGCGCGCGGGTGGACGCAGGAAGGCGGCGACCTGTGGGAGGTGCTCGCGCGCCTCGATGCCGCCGGCTGCTCGCGCTACGTGGTCACCGATGTGCGCAAGGACGGCATGCTGAGCGGGCCAAATCTCGACCTGCTCCGTCAGGTGTGTGAGGCGACGAAGGCACCGGTGGTGGCGTCGGGTGGCGTGAGCTCGCTCGCTGACATTGAGGCGATCCGCGCGCTGACGCCGGTTGGCGTCGAAGGCGCGATTGTGGGCAAGGCGTTGTACAACGGCAACTTCACGTTGCCAGAGGCGCTGGATGTGGCCGGCCGCCCGTAACGGCGACACAGGCGCGTCGTACCGCGCGCCTAGGCTTGCGTTATGAACGACCACGTGGGGCACACGCCGGGGGAGCCGCTCAAAGAGATCCCCGAGTCGATCTTCGCGGATGATGACGGCGCGGCCGACGCTCGTCTCGCCCAAGCTCTCATCCGTTTCGCAGCCGCACGCGCGCCCTTGGCCGAGGTGGTTGACGCTCTCGCATATGCACGGGTGTTGGTGCCGGTAGTGGCGCACGGCGATGAGCGCATCATGGGGAAGTACGGGGTTGAGCAGGATCACGTCGCCTCGACGGGGGTGGTGGCCTTGCAGACTCCCGATGGTCGCGCCGCGTTGCCGGTCTTCACCGATGTGGAGGCGATGGCGGCGTGGAATCCCGATGCCCGCCCCATCCCAGCCGAGGGGCCGCGTGCCGCACTCGCCGCCATCGCGGAGGGTTGGAGCGTCTTGGTTGTCAATCCGGCTCGCGACTCGGTTGTCATCCCGCGTCCGGCCGTGTGGGCACTTGGTCAAGGCGAGCCATGGCACCCCGCCGTTGCCGACGGCGCGGTGGTGACCGATGTCCGGCAGGCAATCGTCGATGCGGTACCGCTTGACGAGCAGATACGGGGAATCGACGTGGTGCCGGGACGAGCGGCGGAAGTCGCCGTGGTGGTGTCACTCATCCCCGGCCTGAGCCGGGCCGATGTGGACGACACCGTGAGACGAGTTCATGAGGCGCTCGCCGCATCGCAAATGGTGGCAGATCGCGTAGACGGGCTCGAACTTCGCCTTCGGGAAGCTCAGTGACCGTGCGTGACTGTGGGTCCTGTCAGCAGGCGGGGTCGTTTGGCGACCACAGCACGGTGCCGTCAAGCAAGTCTTTGAGGTAGGAGTTCGACCACGCCATGGCATAGCCGTGTTCGTCTCCAGCGAAGATCGTGCCGACGACCACGCCGTCTTCGGCGTACAGCGGTGAGCCGGAACTTCCAGGGTGGACTTCCGCCTCAAGCTCCCACACCTCTTCGCCGGTGTCGCCAACGTCGTCCGTGGTGGGGCCCCAGAAATGTCCACGGCTCGTGTGCATCGCCTGGCCATCGGGATAGCCGACAACGTAGATGCTCTCGTCATCTTGGAGGTCCCGGACTTCCCACGTGGCCCACTCGGTGAACACGGGATCAAGCGTGAGGAGTGCGAGGTCTGCAACGGGGGCAACCTGCGAATACGACGCCACGTAGTCGCGACCGTCATACGTTGTCACCTCGATTGACCGGGCGCCTGCCACCACGTGCTCGTTGGTGACCACCTGGGTTTCGTTGAGAATCCACCCCGAGCCAGTCGACCATCCAGTGCATGTCGCGACGCGGATGCGTACCGCGTAGTGCTCCTGGTAGGTGAAGCCATCGGCGGCGACGTCGGCCTGGAGATATGGCGACGGTTCGAGACTCGGTACAAAATCAGCGTCGAGAGCGTCCGGAGGCGCGGGCAACACGCCGCAGCCGGTCGCTCCGGCAAGCACGAGCACGCCCGCCATGACGCGCCAGCGCATCAGCCCTCCTCAGCGAAGAAATCATCAATGCCGGCCTGGACCGACACGCAGTATTCGGTGATCTGATCGGCGTATTGGCGGCTCGTCAGGATTTCTCCGGTGGAGTTGCTTCGCCATTGGCTGCCGTAGCCGTCAAGGAGGGTGCCGCGCTCATCCGCGCATTGAGTCATCGACTCGAGGAGCTGGATGAGGACGTCTTCGCGGTCCTTGACGTTCGCTTCCTCGTTTGCGAGGTCGGTGACGCGCGCCTTCAACGTATCGAGTTGTGACTGCACGTCATCGGCTGCGGCGAGCGCGCCTTCTTTGGCGGCACGCTCCGTTGCGACCTCCGCGCCGAGGTCCTCCGAGATTCCGGTGAGTTCATCGACCCGTTCCGACCACTTCTGCGAGACCACAACGAGGTAAGCGCTCACCGCAATAAGTCCAAGCATGACGAGAGTGACAACGGAGCGCACCACCCACGTGAGCACGCGCCGCTTCGGCTTTGGCGCGGCAACTGGCGGCGTCGCGAAGGCGGGAGTGGTGGCGGGCGGGGCGGCCACGGGCGGTGTCGGAGAGGGTGCGGTCGGTGCCAGAGAGGATGCGGTGGCCGACGCCGGGGCGGGAGCGTCCGCCGGGAAGATTGGCTGCGTCGTCGGCGGGGGAGGGGCCGAGGGCGTTGCGGGCGGCGTGCCCAGCGTCGGCGGCGGGGGCGGAGTCGCTTGCCACGTCGCGTCCGCAGGGCCGCTCGGCGGCTGAGTGTTGTCGTTCATGAGCCTCCTCGCTCCGTGACCCTATCGGTCAGGCGTCATTGCCTTGAAGCTGATTGCGTACCGCAGCTAGTTGGAACACGACTGGTCTTGGGGAACCATCAACTGCTCCTGATCGAGCAGGCTGCGCAGCATGCTGACGGGCACCATGAAGGACTGTTCCGAGTCGTTCTTTGCGTAGATGACCCCCACCACCTCACCGCGCTCGTTGAGCACGGGGGAGCCGGAGGAGCCAGGTTCCACCGGCGCGGACGTGGCGAGCACGGAGCCGAGTGCGGCGCCCAATGGATCGGATGTTGATCCCAAGACGACGCCCGTGACGGTGGTCAGCCTGCCGCCCTTGGGGTAGCCCACCACCGAGATTGGATCGCCCTCGACGGGATCTTGCTGCGCGAGCACCGCGCCCACACCGATCGACTCGTCGATGGTGATGATGGCGAGGTCAGCGACGGTAGTGGCGGACGCCGCGGTGACGTCAACGGTGCGCCCGTCGTACGTCGTCACCTGCAGGTCGCGGGTGTTCTCGATGACGTGGCGGTTGGTGATCAGCGTGCGCCCGTCGTACGCGAACCCGGTACCCGTCTTCAATTGAGTGCAGCCCACGTTGCGCACGCGCACCGTCATCCGCTGGGCCTGTGTGAAGCCGTCAGGGGAGAGGTTGCCCTGTTCCTGCGGGATGGCGGTCGCGACGGCAGGGACATAGTCCGTGGGCAACGGCTCGGGGGACCGCGGGACCGACGCGCATGAGGTGCAGAGTGCGGCGGCCACCACGGCTGTGGTGAGGGTCGCAGCGAGTCTCATTTGGTAATCGCCTGCTGTAGCAAGACGCTCGCGTCGGTCGCCGCCTTGCATTGCCGGTTCACGTCTTGCTCAAACGCGGTCAGTTCGGCCGGGTCATAGTCCTCGGCATGGCGGACGCGCTCCATCAGCTGGTTCTTGTAATCGATGCACTGGTTGAGAGCCGTTGACACGCTTGAGGCGGTGTCGATGATCGCGCGCAGGTCGTTGATCTGGGCGGTGTAGAACTCGGCGTTGTCGTCCCGCTGAGCGGCCTCCGCGCTGAGGGCAATGACGCGTTCTTGAGCGACCTTCAGCTGCTCAGAAGTCGTGTCGTAGTCCTTCTGGAGGGCCACCAAGTGTTCTTGTTCGGAAGCAAAGCGCTGGCCGAGGTCGTAGTTCTGTGCAATCACCTCGTCGACTTGCTTTTCCCAGTCCTTGGACACGGTCCACAAGTGGTACGTGAAGTACCACGAGGCAAGGAGGAGTGCAGTGAGGACGGACGTCACCACGATCCACAGCCGACGCTGCGTCACCGGGATCCGATCGAGGGCATCGGTGCGGTCGCTCACAGGCGTGAGCACCGTAGTCTCCTCGTTCGCGGCAACCCGCGTGATGGGTCGCGATCCGCTCGGTGGTGTGGCGGTCATTCAGGTCACTGCTCCGGTGTACTTTTCCCCCGGTCCCTGCCCTGGTTCATCCGGAATGGCAGAGGCCTCTCGAAATGCCAACTGTACGCTCCGCAAGCCGTCACGGAGGGCGCGGGCATGCGTGTTACCAATATCGGGAGCGGCGCCAGTGACGAGCGCGGCGAGGGCATTGATGAGAATGCGCGCCTCGCCAAGGTCTTGAGCGTCGTCGCCTTCTTCGGCAAGGCCACAGCGCACGGCTGCCGCCGACATCAGGTGAACGGCTACCGTTGTCACCACCTCTACTGCGCTCACCTCGGCAATATCGCGGGTGAGCGCCGCAGCATCGGGAGTGTCGCCGTTGGCGGCGCTGGGCATCGAAGGTGTCATGGTGCTATTCTTGTATGCCGACCGGCCGTGGAGTGTCCACGGCTCGCAAGTGGAGGCCACTCCCACCTACGGACCAATTGATGGACCGGGGTTCTAAGGTCCGGGCGCGCATACGTGCGTGCCCCTCCTTTGATGGCCTCTGTGCGCGTGATGACAGAGGCCTTTTTCTTTTGTCATCAGGATGTTGAACGACAACGAAGGAGCGAGACTATCAACGAGCCCCGCATTAATGAGCGCATTCGAGTCCCTGAGGTCCGTCTGGTTGGCCCGCAGGGCGAGCAAGTTGGGATCGTGCGGATTGAAGATGCCCTGCGGCTTGCTCAGGAGGCCGACCTCGATCTTGTGGAGGTAGCGCCCAACTCGCGTCCGCCCGTCGTCAAGCTGATGGACTACGGCAAGTTCAAGTACGAGGCGGCTGTCAAGGCCCGCGAGGCGCGCCGGAACCAGGCAAACACGGAAGTGAAGGAAATGCGCTTCCGGCTCAAGATCAACGAACACGATTACGAGACCAAAAAGGGCCACGTGGTGCGCTTCCTCAAGGGCGGCGACAAGGTCAAGGTCACCATCATGTTCCGTGGTCGCGAGCAGTCCCGTCCCGAGATGGGCCGGCGTTTGCTCCTCAAGCTGGCCGATGAGCTTCAAGAGTTCAGCGTGGTGGAGAACATGCCGTCGCAAGAGGGCCGCAACATGTCGCTCGTGCTTGGTCCGCTGAAGAAGAAGGCGGAAGCGAAGGAAGAACAGCGCAAGGCTCGCGAGGCCAAGAAGGCCGCTGACGAGCAAGAGCGCAGCGAGCGTGAAGCGGCAAAGGTGGCGAAGTCAGCCGAGGCCGTAGCGGAGTAGCTCCCGCATGAGACGTCCGGGACGAGCGCCCGGGATTGAAAGCGTGTCGCGCCTTTGGGTGCGGCCAGACGTGAAGTGAAGGAGGGCATTGTGCCCAAGAACAAGACCCACTCGGGCGCCAAGAAGCGCTTCAAGATCACCGGGACCGGCAAGGTCAAGCACAACTCGGCGATGAACGTGCACAAGTTCGAGGAGAAGCACTCCTCGCGCAAGCGCCGCGTTGCGATCGACGGCGTTCTGCCCAAGCCCGAGGCCAAGCGAATCAAGAAGCTGCTGGGCAAGTAGCCCCTAAAGACTGAAGGAGTACCCCTATGGCACGCGTCAAGCGGGCTGTTAACGCCCAGAAGAAGCGCCGCACTACCCTCGAGCGCGCCTCCGGTTACCGCGGTCAGCGCTCGCGCCTGTACCGCAAGGCGAAGGAGCAGGTCACCCACTCGCTCGTTTACGCCTACAACGACCGTCGCTCGCGCAAGGGTGACTTCCGCAAGCTGTGGATCACGCGTATCAACGCGGCCGCTCGCGCCAATGGCATCACGTACAACCGCCTCATCCAGGGCCTCCGCCTTGCTGAGATCGAGGTGGACCGCCGCATGCTTGCCGAACTTGCCGTCAACGACGAGGCCGCGTTTGCCGCCCTCGTTCAGGCGGCCAAGAAGGCACTGCCGGCGGATGTGAACGCGCCCGCCGCGTAACGCATTTCGATGACAGGACGCCCCGTCAGCCCCGACCATTTGGTGCTTACGCTCGACAACCCTCGAGCGGAGCGCGTGAAGAAGGTCGCGGCGATGGCGGGGCGTTCTGCACGTTCACGGGCAGGTGCACTTCTCGTTGAGGGCCCGCAGTCAGTGCGGGAGGCAGTCGCATGGGCTCCGGAGCGTGTGCGGGATCTCTACGTGAGCGCGGAGGCCCTTGAGCGGCATCGCCCGATTGTGGCCGACGCTCTTGCTGCTGAGCGCTGGGTGCATCTCGCCTCGGCGCAGGTGCTCGACGCGATGAGCGCAGACGCCCAAGGCATTGTGGCGGTGGTCGATGAGGTGGGGGTGGCGCTTGATGACGTCCTCGCCGCCAAGCCGCGCCTTATCGCCGTGATGAGCAATGTTCGAGACCCCGGCAACGCTGGCACCGTTATTCGTGCGGCCGACGCTGCAGGCGCCGACGCTGTCATTTTGGCGGGGGAGTGCGTGGACCCGTCGAACCCCAAGGTGGTCCGCTCGAGTGCGGGAAGCTTGTTTCACATTCCCGTGGTGCGATCGTTGCCGCTCCTCGACGCCGTCGTCGAGTTGCAGCAGGCCGGGCTGCAGGTGCTTGCCGCTGATGGCGCGGGCACCGTCGAGCTTGGCGACCAAGGTGCCGATGACGATGCCCTCGCGGGACCGACTGCGTGGCTGCTCGGAAACGAGGCATGGGGATTGAGCGAGGATGAGCTCGCTCTTGCCGATGCGGTGATTCGTATCCCCATTTACGGCAAGGCGGAGAGTCTCAATCTGGCGACCGCAGCGTCGGTGTGCCTCTACGCCTCAGCCCGCGCCCAGCGTCGTCCCCGGTGAACGCGCCATCTGCGCCCGCGGAGCAGTGCCTATAGTGGCTCGCACGCGCGACATGCCAGTGAGATTCTCCTCACAGCGGCTGGCCTGTCCGGTTCGCCTGCCCCCACAATGGGGGGCATGCGTCGTGCAGCGTGGGCGATGCGTCTCAGCGAGCCCGCCGCACGGTTTATAGCTGTAGCCGCAGCGGTCGCCATCCTCATCATCATTCAATTAGTTCTCCTCGTCGGCGGAGGAGTTTCGGCCAACCGTGCATCGGACACGGCGATCGTCAACACCTTCGCGTATGTCGCCGATATCTCTGCTGAGCGGGTGAGCGTTTTCGCTCGAGCTGCCGAAGAAGCGGTGCAGCAAGAGGTCCCCAACTTCGTTGGCTCGCGCTCGTCGATGTCGGCGATTGCCGGCTTCCACAAGACCATGCAAACGCGGCCTGAGGTCGCGACGCTGTCCGTGACCTACCCGAATGGTGACTACGCCTCGCTATCGCGCTCACGCCAGAGTCCGGGTGGGTTCTCCGCCCACGTCATTGATGTGCGCGACAGCGGCGTCATCGCCCACCGTTTTGCCGAGTACGACCCGGAACTGCGACTCGTGTCGGAGCACCACAACATCGTCGCGTGGGATCCCCGCGATGCGGCGTCCTACGAGGCCGCGTTGGCGAGCCGCGAACTCGTGTGGACCCGTCCATATCTTGACGCGAGTAGCGGTGACGCCCAGGTGGCCGTTGTCGAAACTGCGCGTGGTGAGGCCGGTGAACCACTGGCGGTTGTGTCAGCCACCATCTACCTTGACCAACTGGCTCGGCTCCTCAATGCGCTCCCCGAAGGCACCGATGGAGAAGTGTTCTTGCTCGGTCCCGACCGCCGCCTCATCACTATCTCGGAACAGCGTCGGCCGGCTTTTGACGCGTACACCCGCGAAAAGGGTGGCCTTCCGCGCTTGTCTGAGCTTGGACTGGGGCCGTCCGTCAAGGCGAATACGCGCAGCGGGGACACAATTGGTGAGAGTGGCGACGCCATCACCCTTGAGCGCGGGCTGGATCGGTACGGGGTGCCGTGGATCGTCCACTTGCGCGCCTCAGAAGGCGGCCTTAACGAGGGCTATGTGGCGGTTCGCGCCACGATGCGGTGGGTGATTGGCAGCACTGTGCTGTCCACGGCGGTGCTCGCGTACCTCTTGGCGGTGACGTGGCGCCCCGTCATGCGCGCGCATCGTTCTGCAGTGCGTGACCCGCTCACGGGTCTGTACAACCGCCGTCACGCGGATCGTGCGTCGGCGCGGATGCTTGCAGCGACGCGAGGAAGTGACGTCCGGCTCGTCATGGCGATGTTCGACCTCGACAACTTCAAGTGCCTCAACGACGAGCAGGGCCACGGAGTAGGCGACCACGCCCTCGCTGAGATCAGCAGGGTGCTGAAAAGCGAGATTCGCAGCTCCGATATGGCGGTGCGCTGGGGTGGCGACGAGTTCCTTGCGGCGCTCATGGTGCCTCCGACCGAGGATGCGGGCTTAGCGGTAGAGCGCATCCGCGCGCGGATTGAGGATTCGCTCCGCCGCACCTTTGGTGCCGAGCGCGGCCTGGGAGTGACGGCTGGGTATTGCGTGAGCAACAGCGCTGCCGACGCTGCCGATCAGTTGATTCTTGCCGCAGACCGCGCGCTCATCGCAGGAAAGGCACGTGCCAAGGGCCGCACATACGAGGGGGCTGTGGCGGAGGGTGAGTCGCTCGCTGGCAATGATTCGGCTGCCACGGCGCCCTGATAATCTCGACGCCGTGACCGCACCTGCTGAGAACCGAGTCCACCTCAAGCTCGAAGGTGCCACTGCCAAAGTGGAGATCGACGGGGCGCTCGGCATCGTCGCCAAAGTGTTTGTGGGTGGTGAGCGTGCTGCGCCGCAGCGCGGCGGCTGGGCCATTCCCACGCACAAGGGAGACGAGCGGCTCGCCGTGAAGGGCCTCATGCCCGGCTTCCAGTCATTCATCTGGCGCGGCAACGTGGTCCACAAGCTCGGCGCTCACGTGGGCTTGCCTGAGAAGATCACGCTGTTCTCGCCGGCGCTTCTCGTCATCCTCATCTGGTGGACGGTGCCCATCGCGCTCGCGCTGTTCTTCATGGGCGTGCCCATCGTGAAGAACCCGCAGATGCCGCGCCTCTTGCGCGTTCTCTTGCCACTCATCAATACGGTGGCCGTGTTCTTCGCGGTCATCGCCGTGGTGACGATGCTGCGGTAACCATTGAACGCTAGCCTGATGTGAGATCGAATAGAGGGGGAGTAATGGTCGAGACAATTAAACCTGCGGGCAGCGAGGTGCCGCTCAATCCCGAGCCCGCCCTGCTCGACACGCAGAGCGCGAACGCCGACGACGAGTTCCGCACGCCGGACGGGCGGCCACGCGCGATGGGCCTCGATCTGCCGGGTGCCGTGGGGACGCATTTTGGCTTGTACAAGATGGACAAGGCACGTCCCGAGTTGCGCATCGATGGACGGTACCCGAAGCGCTCGTTTAGGAACGACTACGAAATCCAGATGGTTGAAGGGGGTTTCCAGTGGCTGAAGATAAAGTCTCGTATCCCCGGATATCACACGGTGACGTTCAACGGACAAGTTCTCTACGCTCCACCTAAGGCGCCGGCATCAATCGTGGCCGCGTACGTGCTCGCGATCGTCGCGGGAGGAGTCGTCGGTGTCTTCTTCGGTGGCATCGGTCTGATCATCGGTGCTTTTTACGGCGGCCAAGGGGCGGGCCGTTGGGCCGCCAATGCCCGTGAT
>JAEYOR010000005.1 GCA_023411615.1 Actinomycetes bacterium | reverse complement strand
CCCGGACGCTGAGGGGCTGACATGCCCTCATTGTCCAGGCGCGCCGCGCGCGACTGGCGGTGACTCGCGGGGAGCCACCTGTGTTCAGTTAGTCGACAGCCTTACTTGCCGTATCGACGCGGGAAGGCAGCCTTGCCCGCGTACTTCGCGGCGTCGTCCAGCTCCTCTTCGATGCGGAGCAGCTGGTTGTACTTGTTGACGCGCTCGCCACGGGCGGGGGCACCGGTCTTGATCTGACCAGCGTTGTAGGCCACGGAGAGGTCAGCGATCGTGACGTCCTCGGTCTCACCGGAACGGTGCGACACCATGGCGGCGAAGCCTGCGCGTTGCGCCATCTGCACGGCGTCGGAAGTCTCGGACAGCGTGCCGATCTGGTTGAGCTTGACGAGCAGGGCGTTGGCCGCACCGGTCTCGATGCCCTTCTTGAGGCGGGTGGGGTTGGTGACGAAGAGGTCGTCACCAACAATCTGGGTGAGCCCACCGACCTTGGTGACGAGCTCCGACCACGAGTCCCACTCGTCTTCCGACAGCGGGTCCTCAATCGACACGAGCGGGTAATCGGCGACGAGGCCCTCGTAGAAGGCGATCATCTCGCTGGGCGACTTCTGGCCACCCTCCCACTGGTACGCGCCATCCTTGAAGAACTCGGTCGCGGCGACGTCAAGAGCAAGAGCGACGTCGTCACCGGGCTTGTAGCCGGCCTTCTCGATGGCAACGAGGATGAGGTCGAGCGCCTCACGGTTGGAGCCGAGGTTAGGTGCGAAACCACCCTCGTCACCAAGACCCGTAGCGAGGCCGCGCTCCTTGAGCACGGACTTGAGCGAGTGGTAGACCTCAGCGCCCATGCGCAGTGCCTCACGGAACGTGGGGGCGCCAACGGGGGCGATCATGAACTCCTGGATGTCCACGTTGGAGTCAGCGTGCGAACCACCGTTGAGGATGTTCATCATCGGAACGGGAAGCACGTGGGCGTTCGGGCCGCCCACGTAACGGAAGAGGGCGAGGTCAGCCGAATCGGCTGCCGCCTTGGCCACGGCGAGGGAAACACCGAGAATGGCGTTCGCGCCGAGCTTGCCCTTGTTGTCAGTACCGTCCAGGTCGATCATGATCTGGTCGATCAGACGCTGCTCGGTGGCGTCGAGGCCAACGACCTCGGGAGCGATCTCGTCGATGACGGCGTCAACGGCCTGCTCCACACCCTTGCCCAAGTAACGGCCCTTATCGCCGTCACGACGCTCGACGGCCTCGAAAGCGCCAGTCGATGCACCAGACGGGACAGCCGCGCGTGCGAACGTACCGTCCTCGAGCGCGACCTCGACCTCGACGGTGGGGTTGCCGCGCGAGTCAAGAATCTCGCGGGCGCCAACGGCCTCAATGCTGGCCATGTTGCTCCTTACGTTGTGCCGCTTGTGCGGGCATTCATGGGGATTTACTCCCCTGTGAGTCTATCGACGTGAGCACGGCCTCGCCGGGCCACAGGGCCTATCCGAGAGCGGGCTCAGGGGACGACGCTCCGCTCGTCATCCACGGCTGTGCGGCCGTGGGTGCAAAGCCAGAGACGTCCTTGAATACGAGGTAGCTGACATCTGCCAGGCTCGCCTCATTCTGTTCGCGGGTGAAGGCCGCTTGGAGCGATTCAACGTACTGCTCCATCGTGAACTCGCCGTACATCGGCGACACCACTGCGTCGGCCTCGATCTTCTGCACGGCTTCGGCAAGGGCACCTGCTGTGTCGGCACCGTTGATCAGCAGCACCACCGTGCGCACCAATCGCACCGCGTCGCGCATGTCATCGGTGACCTCCGTCTGGTCGCCGCGCTGCGACGCAATCCATTTGCGCGCCTCGAACGTGAGGTCGTCCTTCACAAAGAGGATTCCTGCGTCTGATGCGGACTGCTCGATCGTCGGTTGAAGGAGCAGCAGAGTCAGCACGGCAGAGGGGTCAACGGCCACGTTGAGCTCGTTGAACGCCTTGACCCAGCGGCTCACGTCCTCATTGGTCACGGTGCGGCCATCAAAGGTGGCGGCAGTACCGGGGTTCGCCGGTTGGCCAGTGACGGCACATCCAGCAAGAGCAAGGGCGATGACGACTGCGGCGACGATGCGCTTCATGCTCGTCATCCTACCGGCGCACCGTGGGCGGACTTGAGCACGTCCTTCACCCAATCGAGCAGCGCAACACCTTCAACGGGAGTGCCGCCGATGCGGGTGGTGGTGGGAGCTGGCACGAGCACTTGTCGTACGGCTGGCTTGATCACGGTGCCGGGGTACAGGCGGTTCATGCGGACGGCTGCCGAGTCAGGCAGCTCAAGGGGTCCAAAGCGGATGTACTTGCCCTGGGACACCACATCGGTCACACCTGCCGCACGCAGATCAAGACGCACTCGCGCCACCGCAAACAAGTTGGCCACCGGCTCGGGAATCGCACCGTAACGGTCGTCGAGCTCATCGGCGACCGCCTGCAAATCCTGCTCACTGTCAGCGTCGGCGATTTTGCGATACGCCTCGAGACGCAAGCGCTCATGCTCGATGTACTCGGTGGGGATGTGCGCCTCAATCGGCAGATCGATCGTGACGGCGGCACGCTCTTGCTCGCCCTCACCGCGGAAGCCGGCCACGGCCTCCCCCACCATGCGGATGTAGAGGTCAAAGCCCACGCCCTCGATGTGTCCCGACTGCTCGGCACCGAGCAGATTGCCCGCGCCGCGAATCTCAAGGTCCTTCATCGCCACTGCCATACCGGCACCAAGGTCGGTGTTGGCGGCGATCGTCTGCAGACGCTCATGCGCTGTCTCGGTGAGGGTGTGGTCCGGTGGATACAGGAAGTAGGCGTACGCACGCTCGCGGCCACGGCCCACACGGCCACGGAGCTGGTGAAGCTGGCTGAGACCGAAGGTGTTCGCCTTCTCCACAATCAAGGTGTTTGCGTTCGTGATGTCAAGGCCGGTCTCGACGATCGTCGTACACACCAGTACGTCGTATCTGTCCTCGTAATAGTCGACAATCACCTGCTCAAGCTGCTTCTCGCTCATCTGGCCGTGCGCAACCGCGATGCGCGCTTCCGGCACCAACTCGCCTAAGTGCAGCGCCGCACGATTGATGGTCTTCACCGAGTTGTGGATGTAGAAGACCTGCCCGTCACGCATCAGCTCGCGGCGAATCGCGGCCGCCACCTGTGCGTCTTCTTGCGGGCCCACATAGGTGAGGATCGGGTGGCGCTCTTCAGGCGGAGTCGCCAACGTCGACATCTCGCGGATGCCGGTGACGGCAAGCTCCAACGTGCGCGGGATGGGCGTCGCGGACATCGCGAGCACATCCACATCGGTTCGCAACGCCTTGAGGGTCTCCTTGTGCTCAACTCCAAAGCGCTGTTCCTCATCGATGATGACGAGTCCAAGCTGCTTGAAGCGCACCGCACCCGTAATGAGCCGGTGGGTGCCGATCACCACGTCGATCTCGCCTTTGGCGAGGCCTTCGACCACCTCACGTGCTTCAGCGTCGGTTTGGAAACGGCTGAGCGCCGCCACCTTCACCGGGAACGCGGCAAAACGCTCCGAGAATGTGTCGACATGCTGCTTGACGAGCAGCGTCGTGGGACACAGCACCGCCACCTGGGTGCCGTCCTGCACCGCCTTGAACGCGGCACGCACGGCGATCTCGGTCTTGCCAAAACCCACGTCACCACATATGAGACGGTCCATGGGGACCGGCTTCTCCATGTCGGCCTTCACCTCGTCAATGGTGCTCAACTGATCGGGCGTCTCGACAAAAGCGAAGGCCTCCTCGAGTTCGCGCTGCCATGGGGTGTCGGGCCCGAACTCGCGTCCCTTCGACGCCATCCGCGCGCTGTAGAGCCGGATCAGCTCTGCGGCAATCTCCTTGACCGCCTTGCGGGCGCGCCCCTTGGTCTTCGCCCAGTCCGAACCGCCCATCTTGTTGACAGCGGGCGTCTCCCCACCCACGTACTTCGTCACAAGGTCGAGCTGGTCGGTCGGCACGCTGAGCCGATCCGCCGGCCCTCCGCGCTTTGACGGTGCGTATTCGATGACGAGGTACTCGCGTTCGACTCCGCGCACCGTTCGCGTCGTCAGCTCAACAAAGCGGCCGACGCCGTGGCTTTCGTGGACAACAAAGTCACCGGGGCGCAGCTGCAGGGGGTCGACGACGTTGCGGCGGCGGCTCGGCACCTTCACCTTGGGTCCGGCAACGGTAGTAGCGCGTCCGGTGAGATCTGATTCGGTGAGGACGAGCAGGCGCGCCTCGGGAGCATGGAATCCGTGAGCGGCGACGCCGGGGACGATCTCGACAACACCCTCGGGGGCACTGTCCATCAGCACCTCGGTGACGCGCGCTGGCACATCCGCTTCTTGGCATTGCTCGGCAAGGCGCTGCGCGGAACCGGTACCGGCGGCGGCGATGACAACGCGCCAGCCTTCGGCGAGGCGTTGACGGGCGGTGGTGAGGGCCGCGCGGGCGCGGCCGACAAAGGACTCGTTGTCGATCAGCCCGGCGTTGCGGGACTCGGCCGGTCCAAATGGCCCGATTGTCGCCCAACCCAAGCCAGCGTCGGCCGCAACCTCGCGAAGCTCGTCCATCTCAAGGAAGCCGCCATGGGCAAAGGCGCGCTCAGGCGAGGCCTCCGTCACGCGGTTCAAATCGAGCGGAGCGTCGGCACCCGCGGTGGCGCTCACCCATGCGGCTGCGAGGAACTCCTGCGCCGTCCGGTAGAGATCCTCGGCGCGGCGAGCGAGCCGCTCGGGCTCAAGGGCGACCACAAGCGACCCCGGTGGGAGCAGGCGAGGCAGAGGAACGAGCCGATCGACAAGCGCGGGCATGAGGCTTTCCATCCCCTCCACAGCCTGCCCCGCCGCGATGCGTGCGAGCATGTCGCCTGCATTCGGAAGAGTGTTCTGGAGTGAAGCAGCGCGCTTGCGAACGTCGTCGGTGAGCACAAACTCGCGGCACGGTGGCGCCCACAGCCGATCCACCTCGCTGAGCGAACGCTGGTCCGCAACGGAGAACTGCCGCAGCGACTCCACTTCATCGCCAAAGAACTCGATACGTACCGGGTGCGGGTCAGTGGGTGCGAAGACGTCGACGATGCCGCCGCGCACGGCGAACTCGCCGCGCTTTTCCACCATGTCGACGCGGGTGTAGGCGGCGGCAGCGAGGCGCGCCGTGAGGTCAGTGAGATCGATGCGCTCATCGGGGAGCACCCGCACCGGCTCGAGCCCATCGAGACCAGGCGCGAGGGGCTGCAGGGCGGCACGGAGCGATGCCACCACAAAGCGCGGCGCAGGCAGGCCGGCCTCGACGGCGGCCTCCTCCGGCCGTGCGAGGCGGCGCAAGGTGGCCAGGCGCGTTGCGACGGTGTCCGCGCGCGGACTGAGGCGCTCATGCGGCAACGTCTCCCAGCTGGGAAACAGGGCAATCGTCTGGGGGTCGACGTATGCACCGAGCTCCGCAACAAAGGCGGCGGCGTCGTTTCCCGTCGCGGTGATGACCACCGTTGGAGCGTCCGAGGAGTTCGCTGCGAGGAGGGCGGCCGCACCGGCAATCGGTGCAACGACGTGCTCACCGTCAGTGACAGGGGATGTCGGCAACACCTCGAGAAGGGGTGCGAATGGACGGGTCACAATGCCTCCAAGGCACGCCAAAGGACCGGATTTTCCGGCGTCGTCCATCCTAAGCACACCTCACCGTCGGGTCCGCCGGTTCCCACTGACTTCGTCTGCCGATCGCCTGGAACCAGGGGCGACGTGGCGACGTCTCGTGTCAGTGGGACCCGGCGGAACGGGACCCCGACAGGGGTCTGGGCGTGAGACCCAGTGCGGACTAGAGCGGCTGGTTGAGCCGGTAGTACGCGGCGTTAGCCCTTACCTCACGTTCAAAGGACTCGATCGTCGTGTTCTCGTCGATGGTGAGCAATTCCACCTCGCTCATGCGGGCGAACTCGCGGAACTCTGCGATGCCCACCTGACTCGACATCACCGTGTGGTGTGCGGCGCCTGCCGTCAGCCAGCACGTGGTCGAGGTGCGGAAGTCGGGGCGCGGCTTCCATACGGCGTGGCCGACCGGCAGCTTAGGCATCGGCTCGGGCAGCGGCACGCGGTCCACCACATTGGCAAGCAGACGGAAGCGCTCGCGCACATCGGACATCGCGACCACCACGGCCGGGCCAGCGTCGGCCGTGAAGACCAGACGCACCGGGTCCTCCTTGCCTCCGATGCCCAGCGGTGCGATCTCGAGGCGCACAGGGCCGCTCGACAGTGCCGGGTTCACCTCGAGCATGTGGGCTCCGAGGATCAGCTCCTTGCCCGGCTCGAGGTGATACGTGTAGTCCTCCATGAGGCTCGCGCCACCAGAGCGGCCGACGCCCATGACGGCGGCGGCGCGCACGAGCACGGCCGTCTTCCAGTCACCTTCGGCGCCAAAGCCGTAGCCGTCGGCCATGAGGCGCTGCACACCCAGGCCAGGCAGCTGACGAAGCTCACCGAGGTCCTCGAAGCTCGTAGTGAACGCAGTGAAGCCGCCTGCCTCAAGGAAGGAACGCAGGCCGGCTTCAATGCGCGCGCCGTAGCGCAGCGAGTCGTGACGGTCTGCGCCCGGCTTGAGCACATCCGCCACCTCATACAGATCGAGGTACTCGGTGATGAGGTCGTCGATCGCCGATTCGGGCACGGCGTGCACCGCGTCGGCAAGCTCGTTGACTCCCCAGGTGTTGACCTGGACACCCAACTTGATCTCCGCTTCCGTCTTGTCACCCTCGGTGACGGCGACGTAGCGCATGTTGTCGCCAAAGCGGGCGAGCTTCATGTTCTGCGTGGCCCAGCGGCCGAGCGCCGCGCGGGTCCATGCCTCGATGCCGTCACGCGTGGCCTGATCGCTCACATGGCCCACCACAGTGGTGCGCGGGATGCCCATCCGGGACTCGATGTAGGCGTGCTCGCGGTCACCGTGAGCGGCCTGGTTGAGGTTCATGAAGTCGAAGTCGATGCTGCCCCACGGCAGTTCCATGTTCGCCTGGGTGTGGAGGTGGAGCAACGGTTTCGCGACCACGTTGAGGCCCGCGATCCACATCTTGGACGGGCTGAATGTGTGCATCCAGGCGACAACGCCGAGCACCTTGTCGTCAGCATTTGCCTCAAGGAAGAGGCGCCGGATCGCGTCGGAACTCGTCAAGACGGGCTTCCACACGATCTTGACGGGGATATCGCCCGAGGAGTTGAGGATGTCGACTACGCCCTGGGACTGCGTCGCCACCTGGGCGAGAGTCTCGGGGCCGTAAAGCTCTTGGCTGCCAGTGGCGAACCACACCTCGAGGGTGTCGAGGTCAGGGAGCACGCTGCGTGAGGTCATGACTTACTTCTCCTTCGAAGGCTGTCCGTAGACGTTCTGGTAGCGGTCGAACAGCGCGTCGATCGCCTCTTGCGGGATGGGGACGAGCTCGCCGCCCTGTCGGGCGATGTGGACGGCATAGGCGACGTCTTCACACATGACGGCCGCCTTGACGGCGTCCTTTGCGTCCTTGCCGATGGTGAAGGGGCCGTGGTTTTGCATGAGGACCGCGCGGGAGCGGTGGCCCGTCAGCGTCTCGACGATGCCCCGGCCAATCGCCTCATCGCCAATGGTCGCGAAGGGGCCGATCGGGATCGGGCCACCGAACTCATCAGCCATTGCGGTGAGCACACACGGAATCGGCTCGGCGCGGGCTGCCCAGGCGGCGGCATAACGCGAGTGGGTGTGGACGACGCCACCTACATGGGCCATGTGGCGGTACACGTAGGCGTGGGTTGCGGTGTCCGACGACGGGTTTCGTTCCGAGCCGGGCAGCCGGGGCACCTTCTCGCCGTCGAGAGTGCACACGATCATGTTCTCGGGCGTGAGGTCCTCGTACATGACACCCGAGGGCTTGATGACAAAGAGGTCCGCACCTGGGACGCGACCGGAGACATTGCCACCGGTCCACACGACGAGGTCGTACTTGACGAGCTCCTGGTGAAGGTCACTCACCTGCTGGCGGGTTGCCGCGATCGCGGCCTCGATCTCAGGACTGAACACGCTCAACCACCGCTTCTCGCTTGATCGCCTTGAGGCGCTTCATCACGTCGTTTGCGCCACGACCAAAGTAGTCATGCAACGCCTGGTACTCGGCAAACAACGCGTCATAAGCGTCGGCCGCCTCGGGGTTTGGCTGGTACTTGCCGCGCTCCACCCGGCCCATTGCCTCGCCGGCCTCCGCCACCGACTCGTAGGCACCCGCGGCGACGGCAGCGTGGATTGCACTGCCGAGCGCAGGTCCCTGCTCCGAGGCGATCGTGCTGAGCGGAAGGCGCAGCACATCGGCGTACATCTGCATGAGCTGCGGGTTCTTCAACAGTCCGCCCGCGACGACAAACTCGGTGACAGGGACACCCGACTTGTTGAAGGTCTCGACGATGACGCGGGTGCCAAAGGCGGTCGACTCGAGGAGGGCGCGGTAGCCCTGCTCGGCGCGGGTGGCGAGGGTCTGGCCGACGATGACGCCCGAGAGGTTCGTGTCGACAAGCACCGACCGGTTGCCGTTGTGCCAGTCGAGGGCGACAAGTCCGTGCGCGCCCACGGGCTCCTCGAAGGCGAGGTTGGTGAGGTACTGGTGAACGCTCAGCCCCGCCTTCTGCGCCTCGTCGAAATAGCGGCCCGGCACCTGGTTCTTCACGTACCAGGCAAAGATGTCGCCGACGCCTGACTGGCCGGCCTCGTAGCCGTAGTAGCCAGCCATGATGCCACCATCCACCACGCCGCACATGCCCGGCACCTCGGCAAGGTGGTCGCCGTTCATCACGTGACAGGTCGAGGTGCCCATGATCGCCAGCAGTTGCCCGGGTGCGGTCGCCTTGGCTGCTGGCGCGGTCACGTGGGCATCGACGTTGCCAACGGCCACGGCGATGCCTTCCGGTAGGCCCGTCCACTCGGCAGCCTTCGCGGTGAGTCCACCAGCACGCTCACCAAGCTGGCCGATGCGGTGGGCGAGCTTGGTGGCGGCAAATCCCTTGAAGGCCGGATTGAGAGCGGCCTCAAAGTCCTCACTCGGGTACTCGCCGTCCTGCAGAATGCCCTTGTAACCGGCCGTGCATGCATTGCGAACGTACTCGCCGCACAGCTGCCAGATGATCCAGTCAGCCGCCTCGACCCAGTGGTCCATGCGCTCGTAGATCTCCGGGTCTTCCTCAACGAGCTGAAGCGCCTTCGCGTACTCCCACTCTGACGAGATGAAGCCGCCGTAGCGCGGCAACCACGCCTCACCGCGCTCGCGGGCAAGCGCGTTGATCCGGTCCGCCTGTGCCTGACCTGCGTGGTGCTTCCACAGCTTGACATAGGCGTGCGGACGCGAACGGAAGCCCTCGACTTCACACATCGGAGTGCCATCCGCGAGGACTGGCAGTGGAGTGGAGGCGGTGAAGTCGGTGCCAACACCAATCACCTGCGAGGGGTCGATGCCCGCAGCCTTGACGGCTTCGGGAACGGCACGGCGAAGCACCTCGCGGTAATCGTCCGGGTCTTGCAGTGCCCACTCGGGCGGCAAAGCCTCACCCGTTGCGACGAGCGTCGTGTCCATCACAGCGCTCGCGTACTCGTGAACGGCCGATCCCAGTTCCGCACCATCGGCGACGCGTACCACCACTGCCCGTCCGGAAAGGGTGCCAAAGTCAATGCCGACAACGTAGCTGTCGCTCCGGGGAGTGGTCATTCGATCGCCTTCCTCATTCGCTCCATTGCGTGAGGCAACCATGTCACCCGGCCTAAGGCGGGTGGCTACGGTGCCACCGCAGACGCGTTAAGCGCCCACTCGGAATGTTACCGCTAACATTCTCACCCGCTTCTCACCCGGCGTCAATGCGAAACGCCTCTTTGGGCGGGCTTACGCGGGCACCGTGGAGTCGCGCACCACGAGTTCGGGATCAATGAGCGTGCGCTGTGGGGCATCACGTCCTTCAATGGCCGCGACGAGCGCATCCACGGTGCGCTGGCCGAGCCGGTGGAAGTCCTGACGCACCGTTGTCAGCGGCGGCGAGAAGTGGCGCGCTTCCGGGAGATCGTCAAAACCGACGACACTGATGTCCTCTGGCACCCGCAGTCCCCTCTCTGCAAGCCCATGGAGAAGTCCAAGCGCCATTTGATCGTTCGCGCAGAACACGGCGGTGATGTCGGTGGGCCACTCAGCTGACAGTGCAACGGCGTATCCCGAATCGGCCGTCCAGTCCCCCACGAGCGGTTCCCGGACGGTGAGCCCAGCGTCGGCGAGCACTGCGCGCCATCCCCGCGCACGGCCTTGGGCGTCAAGCCAGTCCATCGGACCCGCTACGTGCGCGATGTCCCGGTGGCCGAGATCCACCAAGTGCTGCACCGCCAACTTGGCTCCAAGGAGCTGATCAACGGATGCGGTGAGCAGTTCGGTCTCCGGGTTCGACGTGACGGCAATGGCCGGAAGGGTCGACACACGGGCCCGAATGAGATCGACCGATGACGACCGGGGCGCGATGACGCAGACCGCATCAATTCCCTGAGCGAGCAGATGATCAACCGCCGCGTTGGCGCTGACGGAGCGGTCTTCCCCTACCGTCACCGAACTCACCGAGTAGCCCGCCTCCCGCGCCGACTCCTCGACTCCGCGAAGCGTGGCGTTGGGACCAAACTTGATCGCGGAATCAACCACGACCCCAATGCGTTTTGTGCGCCGAGTCGCGAGCGCCCGCGCCGCCGAGTTGGGCCGGTAGCCCACTTCTTCGATGACCCGCCGCACTCGTTCACGAGTCTCCGGACGAATACTCGTGTGGCCGTTGATGACGCGTGAGACCGTCTGGTGAGACACCCCCGCGAGCGCTGCAACCTCACGCATGCTCGGTGGTGCGCTCTGCGGCTCAGTCACCTTGGCCTACCCCCATTGGTTGCTCTGGCACGGTTGCTGCGAGACATCGTAGGCCCTCAGCTGAATGGGGTCGATGCCTCCGATGACGGCACCTCCATCGCCTCCACCTCCGTGGCAGTAGGCGGGATGGACGCGGTGATGACCGTTCCATCGGCGCGCAACGTGCCATGGAACTTCGCGGGATCAGGCACGCCATCAATGCGCGGGCCTTGGCCGTCGAGAGCAACCACTGTGGTCTCGCCCGCAAGCACAGTATGGTGCTTGCCGCGCACATCGACCGTGAGCGAGGTGCCCTCTTCGATATCGAAGGAAATGGCCTCTGCCGTTACCGTCACCTTGATGCGCGTGCCGCGCATTGTCAGTTTGAAAGTGAGAGAACGCCAGTCATCTGGCAGGCGTGGGTCGAAGTGGAACATCGAGCCGTGGTCGCGCATGCCGCCAAATCCAAAGACGAGTGCCGACCACACCCCACCGGCCGACGCGACATGGACGCCATCGCCCGTGTTGGCGTGAAGGTTGGCGAGGTCAACAAAAGCCGAGTCCCAGAAGTAGCGCTTGGCGAGCTCGTGGTAACCCACCTCGGCGGCGATGATCGACTGCACCACGCCAGACAGCGTCGAGTCGCCCGTGGTGATGGGGTCGTAGTACTCGAAGTCCGCACGCTTCTCCTCAAGAGTGAAATGCTCGCTTTGCAGGAACAACGCAAGAACAACGTCGGCCTGCTTCAGCACTTGGAAGCGATAGATGACAAGCGGATGGAAGTGCAAGAGGAGCGGGCGCTGCTCCGAGGGCGTGTTGGCCAAGTCCCACACTTCGCGCTCGTTGAAGAGTGCATCCTGCGGGTGGATGCCGAGATTCTCATCCCACAGAATCGCCATGGCCTCCGCGGCGCGCTCCCACTCCTTAATCTCCTCCTCCTTCAGATCGAGGCGGCGCACCATCTTCTCGTACTGGTCCGGCCACGTCTGGGCCAGTTTGCGCACCGACTCCGCGGCGCAGCGCAGGTTAAAGCGCGCCATCACGTTGGTGTAGAGATTGTCGTTGACCACGGTCGTGTACTCGTCCGGGCCGGTGACGCCGTGGATGCGGAATGACGGCTCGTGGTGCTTCATCTGGCGCCAGAAGCCAAGGTCCGCCCACATGCGCGCCGTCTCGACAAGGATGTCGATCCCTTCGCGCGCAAGGAACTCGTCATCCCCGGTGGCGCGAACGTACTTGTTGATCGCATAGGAGATGTCCGCATCGATGTGGTACTGCGCGGTGCCTGCCGCGTAATACGCCGACGCTTCCTCCCCATTGATGGTGCGCCACGGATAGAGGGCGCCGCGCTGGGCAAGTTCGGTGGCCCGTTGACGTGCCGCATCGAGGATGCGGTAGCGGTAGCGCAGGGCGTTCCGGGCAATGACCGGCGACGTGTACGTGAAGAACGGGACCACATAGATCTCGGTGTCCCAGAAGTAGTGGCCGCCGTAGCCCGATGCCGAGACGCCCTTTGCAGAAATGCCCGCGCCATCGCCGCGCGCTGCGGCTTGAGCGAGTTGGAAGAGGTTCCACCGCACTGCTTGCTGGAGGGAATCCTGGCCCTCGATGCCCACGTCTGAGCGCTCCCAGAACTCATCGAGCCATTCACGCTGTTCCTGGAACTGGCGGTCCACGCCCTCGGCGGCAACGCGGTCGAGAGTGCGATTGCAGCGATCAGCGAGCTCACGCGGCGGCACGAGCCGAGACGTGTGGTAGCTCACCACTTTGGTGAGGGTGAAGGTCTCACCCGGTTGGAGGCGTCCCCGGAACACGTGCTTGGCGTAGTCCTCTTCGATCTCGCTGAGACGCTCGTACTCGGCGGTCGTATCGACCATGTGCTCCATCGCCACGGCGAGGGTCATCCCCGAGTTGGTGGTCTGGTAGCCAAGCACCACGCGGCCGTCATCCTCGCGATGAACGCGAGGAACGAGGACGCGGTCATGGAGCCGCTCCGCCTTGCGGGGATCAAACGCTCCACCTGGATCAGGCGTCGAGCGGTACTCATCAAGCCCCGCTTGACGGTTGAGCAGTTGCGAAGAGATGGCGAATGGCGCTTCCTTGTCCAGGAGCGTCACCTCAAAGGTCATGACGGCAAGGTGGCGGTGAGTGAAGGACACCATCCGGCGCGAGCGCACACGGACTCGGTTGCCGGCGGGAGTGCGCCACAGCAGATCTCGTGTCAGAACTCCGTCACGCAAATCCAGAGTGCGGTTGTACTCGACAAGGTCCGCGACCGACAAGAGCAACGGTTCATCGTCGATGTACAGCCGGATCACCTTAGAGTCCGGCACGTTGACGATGGTCTGCCCCGTGCGCGCAAAGCCATATGCCTCTTCCGCGTGGCGGATGGGCCAGGTCTCGTGAAAGCCGTTGATGTAGGTGCCGTGACTGCTGAAGTCGTGGCCTTCCTCGATGTTTCCGCGCAGGCCGAGGTAACCATTGCCCACTGAGAAGAGCGTTTCGGACGTGCCGATGTCGGTGTGGTCGAAAGACGTCTCGATGAGCCGCCACGGGTCAACCGGGTAGCGCAATCGGTCGACGTACTCTGTGACAGTCGTATCACCCCACGACTTCTGCGCTGCCTTCATTGCTTCACCAATTCCCCGAGGTCGTGCACGACGATGTCGGCTCCGTTGGCCGTGAGGTCTTCAGCGCCTGCGCCGCGGTCCACGCCAATGACGAGAGCGAAGTCGCCAGCGGCACCTGCTTGCACGCCCGAAATCGCATCCTCCACCACCACAGCGTCGCGCTCGGCAACGCCCAGTTGCTCCGCCGCGTACTGGTACGTGGCGGGAGCGGGCTTGCCCGGCAGTCCCTTCTGGCCCGCAACGAGGCCCGAGACCACCACATCAAATCGGTGCGCGAGGCCTGCAGCCGCCAGAACGTCGGCCGCGTTTCGCGAGCTAGAAACGACGGCCATCGGCACCCCAATGGCCTCGAGGTGATTGATCAGGGCCACTGAACCGGCGTAGGCGACAACACCTTCTTCACGCAGGACCGCGTTGAAGACGTCGTTCTTCCGATTCCCCAGGGCACATACCGTCGCGTCGCCAGGCGGGTCGCTCGGATCGCCGAAGGGCAAGTGAATGCCGCGGGAATCGAGGCACGCGCGCACGCCGTCGTATCGGGGCTTGCCGTCGATGTAGGCAAAGTAGTCGTCATCCGTGTAGACCGGCACCACACCATGCGCTTGGAAGTATTCGGTGAACATCCGCCGCCACGCCGCCATGTGGACATCGGCAGTGGGTGTGAGAACGCCGTCAAGGTCAAACAGGGCGGCGCCAAAGCTTCGCTCGGGCAGTTGGGGAATGGTCCACGCTGTGCGGCCTGAGGTCACGAAGACCCCTCCTTGAAGTTGGGAACTGGACACTGGTCGCGCGGCGCGCACGGGTTCGCGCGGGCCTACTTCATCGATGGTAGACGGGCACACCCGGGGCCTGTCCACCTTGACGCCACCCCAAATGTAAGCGCATGCGCAAGAGAGCGCTATCCCGCTGAGTGAAACCGCTGTTGTGCCTCAGCGAGGCCCTTCTCGATAATGTCCTCCACGGCGTCGGCCGCGAGAGCGATGAGGAGGTCGAGTTCTTTGCGTTCGGCCCCTGAGAACGGGCGCAAGACAAAGTCGGCGGCGTCCTGTCGCCCAGGCGGGCGTCCCACACCCACGCGCACCCGCACGTAGTCGGGCCCGCCAAGCGCCTTTGTCACGTCCTTCAGTCCGTTATGACCTGCCGAACCGCCGCCGCGCTTGAGCTTGATGGCGCCGAAAGGAACGTCGAGCTCGTCGTGGATGACAATGACGTTCTCGGCCGGCACTGAGTAGTAGGCGGCAAGCGCCTTCGTTGGCCCACCCGAGAGGTTCATGTAGGACAACGGCTTGCCCAGCACCACGCGGTGCCCGGCTGCGCCGCCAATACGAATCGCGGCCGTCGCCGCGTTGTTCTTCTTGTCGCGCGAGAATGAGCCGGCGTAGCGCCGTGCCAGTTCGTCGGCGACCATCTGGCCGACGTTGTGGCGCGTCGCAGCGTACTCCGGACCCGGATTTCCCAGGCCGATGACGAGGCTCGTCACCGCGTCCTCCCGTGCTTGCATACGCGAACGCCCGGCCGCGCCCCAGGGCACGAACCGGGCGAACACGTTATTCCTTACTCGGACTCTTCGCCGGCTTCTTCCTCGCCCGCCGCGGCCTCGGCGCCCTCAGCAGAGGCGAGTGCTCGCGTGGAGGACACGGCGATCAGCACGGCCTCAGGGTCGGTGATGAGCTCGGCGCCCTTGGGCAGCTCGATCTGCGAGGCGCTGATGTGTGCGCCTTCCTTGAGACCCTCAACCGACACCTCAAAGCGCTCCGGCAGGCTCGTGGCCTCCGCAGAGATGTGCAGGGTCATGAACTCCTGGACGGCAATGTTGCCGGAGAACGGCTCGCCCACCATGTGGATCGGGATTTCAACAGCGATCTTCTCGCCCTTCTTCACGATGAGAAGGTCCACGTGATCGATGGTGCGACGCACTGCGTCACGCTGGACGTCACGCGCGATGACGAGCTCGCTCTTGTCTCCAAGCTTGATGGTGAGCAGCGCGTTTGCGTGCTTGAGCGCCAACGCAGTCTGGTGGCCCGGGAGCACCACGTGGACAGGCTCGGTGCCGTGACCGTAGAGAACGGCGGGGATCTTGCCAGCAGCGCGCGCGCGACGGGCCGCACCCTTGCCAAATTCGGAGCGCGATTCGGCGACGAGCGTCAGGTTTTCAGACATTGAGAGATTCTCCTCGTAAACGGTCAGATAGCGGCCACAGCGAGGCAGGGCAACAGCCATCTGCCGCGTCGATCACGCCGCCCTGATGGAGGGCCAGCCTCGCCGAGGAACCCGAACAGTCTACTCCCTCACGCGAGGTGGTGATACCCCTACTGGCGCGACCGATGGACCGGTCGCGACGACCGCGCCTTACGCGTGACCGTTGAAGAGGCTCGTCACCGAACCGTCGTCGAAGACCTCGCGCACGGCTCGTGCGATGAGAGGGGCAATGGACAGCACCGTCAGCTTGTCGAAGCGGCGGTCCTCGCCAATGGGCAGGGTGTCAGTCACGATGACCTCGGAGATCTGCGAATCGCGCAGCCGCTCCACGGCAGGGCCCGAGAGCAAGCCGTGAGTCGCAGCGACAATGACGTCCTTTGCGCCGTTCTCGAACAAAGCAAGAGCGGCCTGGATGATGGTGCCACCCGTATCGATCATGTCGTCGACAAGCACACAGGTGCGGCCCTGAACCTGGCCAACGAGCTCGTGCACCTTCACTTGGTTAGGCACCGAGGGGTCACGACGCTTGTGAATGATGGCGAGCGGCGCGCCCATGTGGTCCGACCATTGGTCAGCAAGACGCACGCGGCCCGCGTCGGGAGAGACGATCGTGAGGTTGTCGGGAGCCACCCGCGACCGCACGTACTGAGCGAGAAGCGGCATCGCCCACAAGTGGTCGACGGGTCCATTGAAGAAGCCCTGGATCTGCGCCGTGTGGAGGTCGATCGACATGATGCGATCGGCACCGGCAGTGCGGAACATGTCCGCCATGAGGCGCGCCGAGATCGGCTCGCGGCCCTTGTGCTTCTTGTCCTGACGCGCATAGCCGTAGCACGGCATGATGACGGTGATCGACTTGGCGGAGGCCCGCTTGAGGGCGTCAACCATGATGAGCTGCTCCATGATCGCCTCATTGATGGGCGCTGCGTGGGACTGGAGCACAAACGCATCTGCGCCGCGCACTGACTCACCAAACCGCACGTACAACTCGCCATTGGCGAAGGTGTAGCTCGTGGTGGGAACCGGCTCGATATCGAGTTCTCGGGCAACTGCGTCGGTGAGCTCGGGGTGAGCCCGTCCGCCCATAAAAACAAGCCGCTTCTCACCCGCGTTCGAGATCACCGACGTCATTGCTCACCTCTGGTCGCGTTGCCTTCTTGGGACGATACCGGTTCGCCGCTGGCTGCGGCTCCCGAAATCCTGGCCTCCTGCTCGGCGCGTGCTGCGGCCTCAGCAGATGGGGTGCCGGGGCGGCGCTCGCGCACCCAGCCTTCAATGACCTGTTGCGGTGCCGAGTTACGCGCCATCGCCCCTGGCGGGACGCTGTGACGGATGATCGCGCCAGCACCGGTGTAGGCGCCGTCGCCGATGACGAGCGGCGCGATGAGGGTGTTGTCCGAGCCCACGCGCACGTGGTCGCCCACCGTCGTGTGGCTCTTTGTCACGCCGTCGTAATTGACAAAGATCGTCGAGGCGCCGATGTTCGTCTGCTCACCGATGGTCGCGTCGCCCACATAACTGAGGTGAGGGATCTTCGAGCCAGCACCGATCGTCGCGTTCTTTGTCTCGACGTACGTGCCGATCTTGCCGCCCTCACCGAGGTCGGTTCCCGGCCTCAGATAAGCGAAGGGACCTACGGAAGCGCCAGCACCGATCCGCGAGGACGTCCCGTGCGAACGGATCACGGTGGCACCATCGCCCACCACAACGTCCGTGAGGGTCGTGTCCGGGCCCCCCCCAGCGTCGGCGCCGCCGCTCGTCGTCCCGTGCAATTGCGTGCCCGGCAGAATCGTCGCGTCCTTGCCGATGGTGACGGTGACATCGACCCAGGTGGTCGCCGGGTCGATGATCGTGCATCCTTCGCGCATCCAGCGTTCGACGACGCGGCGGTTGAGCGCGCGGCCTGCCTCGGCCAATTGCACGCGGTCGTTCACACCTTCCACGGCGGCAGCATCGGGAGCGACATAAGCCCCCACTCGCGAACCACCGGAGCGGGCGATGCTGATCACGTCCGTCAAGTACAGCTCGCCTTGAGCATTGTCCGTGCTGAGCGAGGCGAGTGCGCCGCGCAACGTCGCCGCGTCAAAGACGTAAAGGCCCGTATTGATCTCGTTGATCTCGCGTTGAGCGTCACTCGCGTCCTTGTGCTCGACGATGCCCGTCACCTCACCGCCATCGCGCACGATGCGGCCGTATCCGGTGGGGTCGGGGACCCGCGCTGAGACCACGGTGACTGCGCGTTGGTTCTCCACGTGGTCGTTCACCATCGCGGCAAGCAAGGCGGTGTCAACGAGCGGGACGTCAGCGGACGTCACCACCACGGGGCCCGAGACTTCGCTCGACAACACCGTCTCGCGGTCATGTCCATTGACGGTCGCGGCCGCCATTGCCCGGGCGTCGAGAGCGGTCAGTCCACACCACACTGCACGGCCAGTGCCGGGGATGTCGTCTTGGTCTGCCAACAGGGCGCTCGGTGCCGCCTCAAGCACGTGCGCGCCAACGCGCTCACGTTCGTGGCGCACCACCACAACGAGGTGTGCGGGGTCGAGACCCTGTGCGGCCTCGATCGCGTGATGCACCAGGGAGCGGCCGCCGATGCGATGCAGGACCTTGGGGGTCGCAGAGCGCATTCGGGTGCCCTCGCCTGCCGCAAGGATCATGACGGCGGCCGGCCGGTTCGCGCTCACCGCGCCCCCTTGTCGTGGGTCGAGAAGTACTGCCGTTGAGGAACGGGATCAGTCTACCGGCGAGAGTTCCGCCCCTAGGATTCGAACCTAGACCGCAAGGCTCCAAAGGCCTGCATGCTGCCATTACACCAGGGCGGAACGGAGCCGAACAGACTCCCGGCGCCCCAGTCTGCCAGGATTCACGGCACACTAGGTGCGTGAGCGACGAGCCGAAGAGGTCACCCCGGGCGCGCATGAGTGCGCGCCAACGGCGTGAACAGCTCATCACGGTGGGCCGGGCGCTTTTTGCGGAAAAGGGCTTTGAAGGCACCTCAGTGGAGGAGATCGCGCTCCGTGCCGATGTATCAAAACCCGTGGTATATGAGCACTTTGGCGGAAAAGAAGGCATCTACGCGGTGATCGTTGACCGCGAGGTTGAAGCCCTTCTCGGTGCCCTCACCGGAGCACTTTCTTCGCGTGCTCACCCGCGCCAATTGGTGGAACGGGCGGCTCTCGCGCTGCTCGGATATATCGAAAATTCTCCCGACGGATTTCGCATGCTTGTCCGCGACTCGCCCGTCGCGCAGGCGTCAGGAACGTTCTCTTCGCTGCTCGGCGATGTCGCAGCTCAAGTTGAGGGTCTGCTCGCATACCAATTCGAGCGTCGGGACCTCAACCCGCTTGTCGCCCCGTTCTACGCGCAAATGCTCGTGGGCATGGTGGCCCTTGCGGGTCAGCACTGGGCCGAGGTTCGTGAGCCGTCCAAGCAGGTGGTGGCGGCGCACTTGGTGAACCTTGCGTGGAATGGTCTGTCTCAACTTGAGGCAGCGCCGGAGATGCCCCCCGGCGACGCCTGAAAATCGCCGCATGCGGCACGCTCACCACATCTCAGGAGGACACGATGATCAAGGGATTTCGGGACTTCATCACGCGCGGCAACGTCATTGACCTTGCCGTCGCCGTTGTCATCGGCGCCGCTTTCGGCGCCGTCGTTACGTCGCTCGTCGGCAACGTCATCAACCCCATCATCTCGGGGGTGTTCCAAGTGCCAGACCTGTCCCAGTTCCTCACGTGGACGGTCAATGACGGTGGCACGCCGGGAGATCCTACGGACGACGCTGTAGTCTCCTTTGGCTCGCTGCTCAACACGGTCATCAACTTCCTGCTCGTGGCGGCCGCGATCTACTTCGCCGTTGTCGCACCGCTGAACTCGATTGCGAAGCGCCGCGCCAAGGACGAGCCCGCACCCGACGAGCCTGTCTCACCCACGGAGATCGAGCTCCTCACGCAAATCCGAGACGCTCTGCAGAAGTAGCGGGGCTTACGCCTCGAGGATCACCGTGCCGGCCGCCGGACCGCGCGCTGTCACCACGGCGTCGGCCACGCCTTTCATCGTGAGGTGGGCCGCGATCTCGCGCGCGTGTTGAGCGTCTGCCGCGAGCGCGGCCACCGTGGGGCCCGACCCAGACACGATGACGCCCAATGCGAGCGCCTCTTCGCATGCCTCCAAGACCCCAAAAAGGCGAGGAGCGAGCTCAAGAGCGGCGTCTTGGAGGTCGTTGGTGAGCGCCGCTCCGAGCAGGGCCGGATCGCCTGCACGCAAAGCCGCCATGACCGCCGCGTTCACCTCAGGATGCGTGGCGACGCGTTGCCCGTCCGCCACCTGCTCGTCGAAGTGCGCGAATACGGCAGCCGTGGACAAGCCCTCGTTCTGCACAGCAAAGACCCAGTGAAAGTCGCCCTTTGCCATCGCAGGCGAAACCTCATCGCCGCGCCCAAGGCCCAAGGCGGTGTGGCCGAGCAAAGCAAAGGGGACGTCCGCACCCAGCCGCGCGGCAAGCGGCATGAGGTCGTCGCGAGTGACGCCGCAATCCCACGCCTCCGCGCATGCGACAAGTGCGGCGGCCGCGTCGGCACTCCCTCCAGCCATTCCACCGGCAACAGGAACCCCCTTGACGATCTCAAGGTCGATGCCATCCGCGATGCCGTATTCAGCCCGCACCGCCTCCGCCGCCTGCCAGGCAAGATTGCGTGAATCGAGAGGCACGTCACCCACGGTGCCGTGGAAGCCAGGCGCCGCCTCAACCGTCAACGTGATGAGGCTGTCATCGCGAACCGATGCCGTCACGGTCTCGTACAGATCGACCGCTTGGAACACGGTGGCGAGTGGGTGGTAACCGTCTTCGCGGCGAGGGCCCACGGACAACTGGAGGTTCACCTTGCCAGAGGCTCGCGCTCGCACGCGGCGCCGGGTTACGCCGTCGATCGCAGCGATCACACTCATCGCACGGCCTTGAGATGAGGCATTGCTTCCGCAATGCGTGCGAAGTCGTCGATCGCGAGCTGCTCACCCCGGGTGAGCGGGTCAATGCCAGCCGCACGCAAGGCGACTTCGGCCTCAGCGCCCGAGCCGGCCACCTGGGAGAGCGCACCGCGCAGGCCCTTGCGACGCTGTGCAAAGGCGGCGTCGATGACGGCAAAGACGGTGTCGCGTGGCGCGGTCGTCAGGGGCTGCGGCCGACGCTCAAGCAAGAGCAACGCCGAATCGACACGTGGAACAGGCCAAAAGACTGCGCGGCCCACGTCACCTGCACGGCGAACCGAGCAGTACCACGCGGCTTTTGCGCTCGGCACGCCGTAGGTGCGGGAACCTGGCGGCGCGGCGAGGCGGTCAGCCACCTCAGCCTGGACCATGACGAGCACCTTGTCGATTGAGGGGAAGGTCTCAAGGAAGTGGAGCAATACCGGCACCGAGACGTTGTACGGGAGATTCGCGACGAGCAGGCGCGGCTCCGCATCGAGCGAATCGACGCGCAAGGCGTCCTGCTGCACCACGGTGAGTGGAGCGTCGGCCCCTGCGCGCGCGCTGACGGTGTGAGGCAATGCCGCGGCGAGCGTCGGGTCGATCTCAATGGCCGTGACCCGCGCACCCGCTTCCAGGAGCGCGAGGGTGAGAGAGCCGAGACCGGGGCCGATCTCCACCACCTCGTCACCGGGGTTGACACCGGCGATGCGGACGATGCGCCGCACGGTTCCGGAGTCGACGACGAAGTTCTGGCCCCACTTCTTGGTGGGTGACGCTCCCAGGGACTCCGCGAGTGAGCGGATGTCGCTAGGGCCTAGGAGTTCGGCCACGAGCGATTAGTACCAGTTCTTCTGGAGGAAGAAGGACCACGCGCCGCATGGAGTGCCGTAACGGCCTGAGACGTAAGAGAGGCCCCATTTGATCTGCGTGGCGGGGTTGGACGCCCAGTCGGCGCCAAACGTCGCCATCTTGTCTCCGGGCAAGGCCTGCGGGATGCCGTATGCGCCGGACGATCGGTTATGGGCGGTGTGTGACCATCCGGACTCGCGGGCCCACAGGTTGTCGAGACACGCCCATTCGTCCCCGCTCCAGCCATAGAGCTCGGAGGCCAATGACTGACCGAGTTCACGGTTGGAGCCCACCTGGACGGGTGTGGCAGGGGGAATGGTGAGAGAACCAACAGCGACGATCTCGTCCTGCGGCTGCGCGACCACCACGCTGATACCCGGAGTGCGGCCCACCTCGACGCCGTCAATACGGGTCACCGTGTAGCTGACGAGTTCGGTGCCGGGTACCCCTTCTTGAACCACGCGGCGCGATCCCGTGCGCAACTGGAAGTCGGGCTGCTCAATGGTCCCGCTGGCAATGGTGTTGGTAGACGTTTCAGTTGTCACCTCCACCTGGAGGTCCTCTGCGGCAAGCGGGGCGACACTTTCAACAGGATCGGTGTCGCGACCAAGCCATTCGGACGTCACGTCCTCAACGCCAGCGGATGAGAAGGAACCTGCCGCGAGCGCCAGCACGATTGCCGTCGTGCCTACCTGACGATAGGTACGCAAGCGCGCGCCTTCTTGCAACCGCCGTTCACGGCGGCCGCCTGGCGTGGGAGGCAAGGTCCTGTAGGTCATACGGTCCTAACGACGGGGGCGCGTTGTTCGCATCTTTGTCTCATATCGGCATGCCGCTTCGCAAACCCAAGGCATTCATGGTAAACGCGATGCGGATGTCCTACCAGGGACCGTACAGGGCCTCGGACGTGGCGTCGACCGTGCGGCAGAAATGCTCAAGCTCAATATCGAGGTGGGCCGCAGCCCACCGTGCTGTCGCCGCAGCCTGGGCGGGCGTGTTGACGGCGCCGCGTTGCGGATGGGGAGTGAGGAAGGGCGCGTCCGTCTCAATGAGGATGAGATCGAGTGGGGTCACGGCGATCGCGGCGTGGAGGTCAGTCGCGTTCTTGAACGTGAGGGTCCCGGCAAAGCTGAGGTAGTAACCGCGATCCACACAGACGCGCGCCATGGCCGCATCGCCTGAGAAGCAATGGAACACGGTCTTCTGGGGGGCGCCGTCGCGGGCGAGGACGTCGAGCACATCCGCATGCGCGTCTCGGTCGTGGATCTGCAACACGAGATCGAGCTCCTTCGCGAGCGCGATGTGGTCACGGAAGGACTGCACTTGAGCCGCGCGGCCTTCGGGTCCCGTACGGAAGTAATCGAGACCGGTCTCCCCCACCACTCGGATGCGCGGCGCGGTGGCAAGAGTGGCAATCTCGGCGAACGCCGCGTCATAGTCGAGGCCCGATTCGTGAGCGCCCGACGCATGCCGCGGTGCTTCATTGGGGTGGAGGGCCACTCCCCCCACGAGACGGTGGTCGTCCGCTACGGCAGCGACAGTCCACCGAGCGGAGTCGATCTCGCAGCCGATCTGCACGGCACGGGTGACGCCTGCCGCTTGCGCCTCATCGAGGCGTTCGGCGACTGAGCGCTCGGGAGCGCCCCGATAGTCAAAATCGAGGTGGGTGTGATTGTCGACGATTGGCGCGGGTAACGGTTCGGGCGTCGCCGCCCACGTAGCCGCGCTCACTCCTCGTCGCGCATCCGCTCGAGCTCGGCCTCCACGATCTCGTCGTCGAGCTTGGTGAACACGGGCGATGGGGCCGGCACCGGGGTGCCGGGCGTGAGATCGCGACGGCCCCACGTGCCGTGCTGGGCGGAGTAGTCACCCTCGATGATCGGGTAGGAGCGATCCGCACGGTCAAGGTCATCGACCTCGGAGATCTGCGGCATTGGCGCAAAGATGCCGGAGCCGCCGAGAGCCTCGTGGACCCGCTGCGCCGAGTGAGGCATGAACGGCGACAGCAACGTGTTCGCATCCGAGACAAGCTGGGCGGCCACGCCAAGTACCGTCTGCATTCGTTCGGGATCCGTGTTCTTGAGCTTCCACGGTGCCGTGTCCGCCAAGTACTTGTTGGCGTCACCCACCACGCGCATCGCCTCGCCAATGGCCTGACGCTGGCGCTGCCCGCCAATGAGGGTGCCGATCTCAGCGAAAGCCTTCTCGGAGCGCTCGAGCGCTGCCCGGTCAACGTCAGCAAGGTTGTCGAGAGCGGGGATCGAGCCCACATTCTTGTGCAAGAGCGATGCGGTGCGATTGACGAGGTTTCCCCAGCCAGCGACCAGCTCATCGTTCGTGCGACGTTTGAACTCAGACCACGTGAAATCAGCGTCGGACGTCTCGGGGCCGGCCACCGCGATGAAGTAACGCAGAGCGTCGGGCTGGTATCGCGAAAGGAAGTCGCGGACGTAGATCACGTGACCACGCGAGGAGGAGAACTTGCTCGACTCCATCGTGAGGTACTCGCTTGAGACGACCTCCGTGGGCAGAACCAATTCGCCAAATGGGCCCACCGCGCCACCCCGGGCGCCCTTGCCGGCGGCGGCGAGAAGTTCGGCAGGCCAAATCTGCGAGTGGAAAGTGATGTTGTCCTTGCCCATGAAGTAGTACGAGAGCGCCTCGGGGTTGTTCCACCACAGGCGCCATGCCTCGGGGTCACCCGAGCGTCGGGCCCATTCAATGGAGGCGCTCAGATAGCCGATGACGGCGTCAAACCACACATAGAGGCGCTTGTTCGGGTTGTCTTCCCACCCCATGAGCGGGACCGGGATGCCCCAGTCGATATCGCGCGTCATCGCGCGCGGGCGGACGTCCTTCAGCAGGTTGAGGGAGAAGTTAAGGACGTTGGGGCGCCAGCCGTGGCGCGCACCCAACCACTCGCCAAGCGCCTCGGCGAGGGCGGGCAGGTCGAGGAAGAAGTGCTCAGTCTCGATGAACTTGGGCGTCTCGCCGTTGATCTTCGACACCGGGTTGATGAGGTCGATCGCGTCAAGCTGGTTGCCACATTGGTCGCATTGGTCACCGCGAGCGCCGTCGTAGCCACAGATAGGACACGTGCCCTCGATGTAGCGGTCCGGCAACGTACGGCCGGTGGACGGCGAGATCGCTCCGCGGGTGGTCTGGGCAATCATGTAGCCGTTGGTGTGAATGGTGCGGAACAGCTCTTGCGCCACCGCGTAGTGGTTGCCCGTTGTGGTGCGGGTGAAGAGGTCATACGTGAGACCCAGTTGCGTGAGGTCCTCCACGATGACGCGGTTGTAGCGGTCCGCAAGCTCTTGAGGGGAGACACCCTCACGCTCTGCCTGCACGAGGATCGGCGTTCCGTGCTCGTCCGTGCCCGACACCATGAGGACGTCGTGGCCCGCCATGCGCATGTAGCGGCTGAAGACGTCAGAGGGGACGCCGAAACCCGCGACATGGCCGATGTGGCGAGGGCCGTTGGCGTACGGCCAGGCAACGGCGGAGAGGATGCGAGACATGAGCGTCATCCTATCGACGCACCACCATCCGGCCGACGCTGACAACAGGATGGGCAATACTCACCATCCTTTGTTCTTCCACGGGGCACGCGACATCGCTAGGGTGAGTTTTGTCTCGGCAACGCTGCGTGTGCGGCCTGCCGTTCACTCACAATGCGAGAGGAAGTCGAATGACCACCGATCCACAACCCCACGTCGCGCCGGGGGGCGCAGCGCCGAACCCCTTTGCGGGGATTCCCGTCGCTGACTATGTGCGCGATGGGGCCGCCCTGCTTCTCCTCCTGCTGTCGCTCGCGATGCCATGGCAAGGAGGAAAGGACGCTACCGACGTCATCGCGGTAGTACTGCTCACCTTGCTCAGCGTGCTGTCGCTTGGTCTCACATACCTGGGCCGGGCCCGAGTATTCGGACCCGGGGTCACTGGTGCGCAAGTCGCGCTCATGCGCGCCGCTGCGAACCTGCCCTACGCGATCCTTGTCATCGTCTACATCATCATGGACGTGGCGAAGGACGACACCCGCGGAGTTGGCTTCGCCGCTGCCCTGGGCCTCACCGGAGCCGCGCTTGCTGGCATGCCGCGCTCTTTTGAGACGGACGCGAGCCCGCTCGGCAATCTGCAGAAACTCATCATGCGCGGCGCGGCGATTGGACTCGGTGCGCTGTGGACGTTCTTCTCACTGCTCGCCTTGTTCTTCTTCCTCAAGGACCAGCGTGAGGGGCTTCCTGGCGCGTACGTCGTCGCCATCATCGTCCTCTTGCTTGTCTTCCTCGTGGCATTCGCCCTCTTGACCCTTGGCTTCCTCCGTGCGTCCGAGATCGGCCGCACCGTCGCGGTTGTCGCGGGCGTCATCCTGCTCGGGGCCGTGTTCATCGACTGGATCACCGACTGGGATCTGTCGCTCGGCGGAGTTGAGTCGATTCGTTATCTCGGCCTCCCGGTGATCGGCCTGCTCATCATTGGTGCCATTGCGTCCTCGCATGTGCTCAAGTCCCTCACCAAGCCGGTTGACGCGGCGCAGAAGTGGGTGGGCACGGCCGTCGTGCTGTTTGCCGTTGGCGCAGCACTCGCGCTCGTCAAGGTGATCACCACTGTGCTCATGCTGCTTGCCGACATTGGCCAGCCAGGCGGCAAGTCTGCGGCGCTCATCGTTGTCAGCCTGCTCATGGCCGCCGTGTCTGCCGGTGGAGCGTTCCTCGCCCGCACCGCGTACGCCAAGCAAAAGCTGCTCGTGCTCGTTGCTGCTGGATTCCTCTTGATCCTTGGCATTGTGGCCACTGTCATCCAGAACTCGATCGACTCGGCCAGCCTGCTCGACGTCGCTCACGCTTTTGGTATTCCGATCGCGGTCGTCGCCGTGTTGCTCGCGCCCAAGAGCGTCCGTGCGGCATTCGGCGGCATCCCGCTCCCGGCTGCCACAGCTGCGCCGGCTGCACCAGCGGCACCGGCACCTGCAGCCCAGCCTGCTCCGCCGGCACCCACCGCGGCTCCGGCTGCTGCAGCACCGCCGCCGCCCGCTCCTGCAGCTCCCGCTGCTGCCG
>JAEYOR010000049.1 GCA_023411615.1 Actinomycetes bacterium | reverse complement strand
TTCCGGAGGGGGTCTTCGCATTTTGGCGATCAGGATCAGGGCAAGAATCAGGGCAAACCCCGATAGACACTCAGGGTATACACCGGGTGTATAGTTGCCGACATGGACAAAGCGCCGGCCTTATTGGGCCTCATCGCAGATGGGGCATCACATGGCTATGACCTCAAGCACCGCTACGACGCCTACTTTGGCGCGGAGCGGCCCATTGCCTTTGGGCAGATCTACTCGACCATCGCGCGGATGATCCGCGATGGATACATCGAGTCCTTGGGTGAAGAGCCGGGCGCTGGCCCCGACCGCAAGCGTTACGGGGTCACGCCAGACGGTCGGGAGCATTTGCGCCAATGGCTGTCGACACCCGACGAGCCATCGCCCACTCTGCAGTCCAATCTCTTCGCCAAGACAGTGCTTGCGCTCTTGCTCGATGACGATGCGGACGGGCTCTTGGACGTGCAGCGCCACGCCCACCTCGCGCGAATGCGTGACCTCACCACTGCCAAGCACAACGCGCCCATGCTCGAGCGCTTGGCAATCGACCATGCCCTCTTCCAGATCGAAGCCGACCTTCGCTGGATTGACTTGGCGAGCGCCCGTCTCGCCGATATGCGACAGGAGATCCTCCACCATGACTGACCTTGACCTCACGCCGCCCGCAGTCTCGACAACGAGCGCGCTCATTGAGGCGACCGACCTTCACAAGTCGTTTGGCCCCACTCAGGCGCTTCGTGGAATCGACCTCACGGTCAACCGCGGCGAAGTGCTCGCCGTGATGGGTCCCTCAGGCTCTGGCAAGTCGACGCTTCTTCACTGCATCGCCGGCGTCCTGCCCCCCGACTCGGGCCGCGTTGTCATCGATGGCATGGACGTGACACAGCTGTCGGCAGACGAGCGTGCACGCTTCCGCCTATCGAAGGTGGGCTTTGTGTTTCAGTTTGGTCAGCTCTTGCCTGATCTGTCTGCTGTCGACAACGTTGCCCTGCCCTTGCTCATGGGCGGCATGAACCGACGCTCGGCAAGCAAGCAGGCGCAGGAATGGCTTGAGCGCCTTGACCTAGGTGACCAAGCCGCGAAGGTGCCGGGCAACATGTCAGGGGGTCAGGCGCAGCGCGTTGCCATTGCCCGCGCGCTTGTCACGCACCCGAGCGTCGTCTTCGCTGACGAGCCCACTGGCTCTCTCGACTCCGTCGCAGGAGAGAAGGTGCTGAAGGCGATGCTCGATGCCGTGCGCGAAGCCGGTACCACCGTCGTCCTTATCACGCATGACCCCCGTACTGCTGCGTACGCAGACCGCGAGGTCATTGTGCGTGACGGTCGTCTCAGCGCTGCATCGCGCGGCGGTGCCGCATGAGGCCGCCAGCTGCGCGAATGATCGTGTTCGGCGCTGCGGGAGCCATGCGCCGCCTCGTCGGCATCGCCGCTGGGATCGCCCTCGGCACAGGCATGCTCCTGCTCCTGACCGGGGCTTTCATGCACATGCCCGAGCGTGACGCGCGATCTGGTTGGATGACGGCTCGCGGCGAGTACCGCGAGTTCAACGAGCAAGGCGAACTTACCCAACCGGCACCCTCGCGCGAGGACGTCTTGGTGCGCGTCTCGGCTGACTACATGCGCGGCAAGGCTTTTGACCGCATCAGCATTGCGACGACGCCGGATACAACGGTCGAGTTCCCCGCGGGCCTTGAGCCGCTCACGGCTGGTGAGTACTACGCGTCTCCTGCGCTCATGGACCTCATTGAACGCTACCCGGACGACGAACTTGCCAACCGATACGGCACTCTCAAGGGAGTCCTTCCGGACACTGTCCTCAAGGGCCCGGACCAGATGGTGGTCATGGTCGCGAAGGATTGGGACCGAATGGCGCTCGACCCGAACGCGCGGGTGCAAACAGGCTTCCCTGAGGATGGGCCGCGCGCCACATCGATGGTGTACCGCGTCATCTTGGGAGTCGGCGCTGTCGCACTGCTCGTCCCAGTCGTCCTGCTCGTTGGAACCGTGTCTCAACTTGGTGCGGCAGCGCGTCGCGAACGCTATGCAACTGTTCGCCTCATTGGCGCGGGCCGTCGCACGATGGCCAATCTGGCCGCTCTCGAAATGGGCGTCGCCGCATTCGTTGGTGCGATCGCGGGAATCGGCGTCACGGCACTGTTGCGCCCCCTCGCGGCACGCCTGCCGATTGCGGGCACACAGTCCTTCCAGGCAGACCTCACTGCCCCGGTGACAGCCACGGTGGGCGCGATTGCGATTCTTGTGGTCCTCTCCGCGGCAATCTCGTGGTGGCGATCGTTCCGTGACGACGTCGGTGCTTTGGGAGCAGTCCGCGAACGTCCCGAGAAGAAGGTGTCGTGGCGCCGTGCCACGTTGCTCGCGGTGGGTCTCGGGATCTTCTCCATCTCGGCATTCCTTGCCTCACGGGACACGGCCAATGAAGGCGCTCTCGTACTGGGACTTGTCTTCGGCTTCGCCGCGATCACCTTTGGGATCGTCCTCGCGGGCTCGTGGATCACCAAGGTGGTGAGCTCGGCCTACGCCCGCAACGCGCGCAGCGGCTTCTCGCTTGTCGCCGCCGGCAGGCTCTCACGCCACCCGCGTGCCACCTTCCGTTCGGTCGCGGGCGTGGTGGTCGCGGTGTTCATCGTGTCCGTTCTCGCCGGTGTTGCCAGCTCTGTCAACAGCTTCGTGTCCTCCCGAGAGGAGCCCGGCCTGTTGCCCCTCAACGCCGTCTCGGCGGATGTGGAGGAATGGTCGGACCCCGCTGCGATGGTTGCGGCGGCAGAAGCGACAGAGGGCGTCAGCGATGTGATCGCCGTGCGCATCGGTCCTGATGCGGAGGATTCCGTCATCACGGCTGAGGACGCGAGGCGCCTCGGCATCCCGAACCTGCCGGATTCTGAGTGGGTTGCTGTCGACTTCTACATGATGCTGTCGGCAGACATGTGGAGCCAAAAGCCGGAGCCGCCGCGTGCATCAGCGGCGCCACGCGGTGACGACGTCCGATACGTCGTCGCGGTGACGGATGGCAAGGCGAGCACGATCGACCGCGTTCGTACGGCTCTTGGAGTCACGGGTGACATGACCTTCGCGCCCGTCACACGCGCAGAGTTCGGCAACGCGGCCACCTTGGACATCACACACCAACTCGCGATCCTGTCCTACATCGGCATGGCAATTGCTGTGGGTGTGTCAGCGATCTCCCTCACGGTGGCGACCGTCTCGGCGGCCCTTGATCGCAAGCGCACCTTTGGCTTGTTGCGCCTCAGCGGGATGCCGGTGGGTGACTTGCGGCGCACAGTCGCGGTGGAAGCTGCACTGCCGTTGGGCGTCACTCTCGTCGCCTCGGCAGGACTCGGTTTCGTCGTCGCGTACGTCATGGTGCTCACGCTCGGTCACGACCTCTACCTCACGTGGCCAGACGAGAGATATTGGTGGGCCCTCATCGGCTCGGTGGCGATCGCGGCGCTAGCCGTCAGCGGTTCATTCGGAATGGTCCGACGCTCGACGGAGATGACGTCGACTCGCTTCGAGTAATCGCTGGAGTGGGGGGGGGGGGGGGGGGGGGGGGGGGGGGGCCGCCGGGGGCGGGGG
>JAEYOR010000064.1 GCA_023411615.1 Actinomycetes bacterium | reverse complement strand
CGCGTCTCTGGAGTCCTTTACGAGCGACGGTTGTATGCGCGGATCGCGAGCGGCGCGAACACGACGACAAAGATTGCGCACCAGCCAAGGGTCCACGCGACGGGCGTCTGCCAATGACCGTTGTTCGACATCGCCTCCGGCAGGGAGGGATCGTTCCACAGAGCCCGCAGCGCCTCGATGAGGTGGGACAGGGGGTTAGCGTCGGCAAAGGCCTTAAGCCAACCCGGCATGGACTCGGTGGGGACAAAGGCGTTCGAGGCGAACGTGAGGGGGAAGAGCGTCATGAACACGATGCCCTGCACGGCGCGCTGGTTGCGCGCAAGCAAGCCCACGAGCATGGGCGCCCAAGCGAGGCACAAGGCGAACAGCATCGCAAGGGCTACCCCTGCAAAGAACTTCCAGATATCCGTGCCCACTCGGTAACCGAGCGCGTAACCGGTGCCCACCATGATGCCGATGAGCAGGACGTACCGCACAATGTCGCCGAGCGCCGCGCCAAAAAGCGGCGCGATACGGGAAATGGGCAGCGCCTTGAAACGGTCGAAAATGCCCTTCTCAATGTCGGCATTCAATTGGATGCCGATGCCCACCGACGCGAACGCAATGTTCTGGCCAATCAAACCCGTGATGAGCAGCGGCAAGTAGTCCGATGTGGACCCGGCAATCGCCCCACCAAAGATGTACGTGAAAAGCAAAGCGAACATGATGGGCGACAACGTGACGTCCACGAGACCTTCGGGTGTCCGCCACGTTTTTACCAACGAGCGCTTCGCAAGCACCCACGAGTGGCGAATGAGATCGAGTGGACCGCTCGGAAGCGTCTCAACCTGGTGCGTCGCGCTAGCGGTCGCCGTCATGACGAGACCTCCTCAGTGACATCGGTACTGACTTGTGGTTTGCGGCGCTCTCCCGTCAATGTGAAGAACACTTCGTCGAGGCTCGGCAACATGAGCGACATTTCCGTCACCTCGATGTCCTTTGCTTCGAGCGCGGCGACGGCACGAGCCAGCGCACGGTGATCGGTCACGGGCACAGACAAGTCGCCGGGGCGAGGGGTGTCAACGCTTGTTCCGGGCGTGCCGATGCTCACAAGGATGTCCCGCACCTGCGCCTCGCGGCTTGGGTCCGCAGGCCGCACGCGAAGCGTCTGCGTGCCCGTGATGCGCTTGAGATTCTCGGCAGTGTTGTGAGCAATCACTTCGCCGTAGTTGATGACGACGATGTCATCTGCCAACGCATCTGCCTCTTCGAGGTACTGGGTGGTGAGGAGCACGGACGTTCCCGTCGACACGATGTCACGCACCACGTCCCACATGTCCTCACGTTTGGCAGGGTCAAGGCCCGTAGTCGGCTCATCGAGAAAGACGATCTCCGGGTGGCCCGTGAGCGAAGCGGCGAGGTCGAGGCGGCGGCGCATGCCTCCCGAATATGTCTTGGCCATGCGGTCAGCCGCGTCGGTGAGGTCAAACCACTCAAGAAGCTCCTTGGCGCGTGCGGAGGCAATCGACACTCGCATATTGAGGAGCTCGCCAATCATGCGGAGATTCTCGCGGCCGGTCAGCTCTTCATCGATCGAGGCGTACTGGCCGGTGAGGCCCACCCGCTTGCGCACCTCCGCCGGTTGGCGCGCGACGTCGTAGCCCGCCACGATGGCGCGTCCGGCGTCGGCCCGAAGCAACGTGGCGAGAATGCGCACCGCGGTGGTCTTGCCCGCGCCGTTTGGCCCAAGCACACCAAGCACCTTGCCGCGTGGCACTTGGAACGAGACGCCCTGGAGCGCCTTGGTCTGCTTGAAGGACTTGACGAGCCCTTCTGCCTCAACTGCGATGTCGTCGGTCACCTTCACAAAGTACGGAAAAGGTCTGACACGCACACCAGATACGTCGAGAATTTTCCAAACCGTAACAGCGGCCGACGCTAGCGTGGGGTCATGAGCAGGCATCGGGTGCAGGCCAAGCCGGGCAGTCGTAAGGGTCCGTTTGTCGAAGACGGCCCGGATGGCGTCCTCGTGGTCCACGTGCGCGAGCGAGCCGTGGATGGCGCGGCCAATGAGGGCATCATCGCGGTGCTGGCAGAGCACTTTGGCGTCCGCCGGCGCGACGTGCGGATCGTCTCGGGTCACACGGCGCGGATTAAGACAATCGAGGTAGATGGCGCATAGTGGGCCGACGCTCACGCTGGGCGCCCATCATCCGTCGCCTGGAAGCGGCGTCAGGCGCGCAGGATCTTCTCCATCGCTTTGCCGCGCGCCAGTTCATCGATCAATTTGTCGAGGTAGCGGATCTCCCGCATGAGGTCCTCCTCGATCTCTTCAACACGAACGCCACACACGACACCTTTGATCTCCGAGCGCGAAGGGTTCATCGCCGGAGCGCTCGCAAAGAAGTCCTCAAGGTTGGTGCCGGCAGCGGCGTGTGCCGCGACCTCAGCGTCGGAATAGCCCGTCAGCCAACGAATGATCTCGTCAACCTCACCCTTGGTTCGGCCCTTGCGCTCGGCCTTCGTCACATAGAGCGGGTACAGCCGCCCCACTTCCATGTCATATACCCGATGGCGTGTCATAGCGCCTCTTAAGGTCGCCCGCCGCGCCACACGACAAGAGCGCGGCCTTCGTCGCGAGGCGTACGACGCCCACGTTCGACGATGACGACGCTGCCTGAGGGCGCGGAGGTAAAGACGCGGGAGCCGTAGTCTGCGCGGGGCCGCAGGCGCTCGACTTCCTTCTCAAGGCGCTCGACGCGCTTGCTGAGGGTGAGGATGCGCGCGATGCCCGCAAGGTTGATGCCTTCTTCTTGGCTGAGGCGCTGGATCTCTCGCAACGTGGCGACATCGCGGAGCGAGTAACGGCGCCCGCCACCGGGGCGCCTGCGCGGAACCACGAGGCCGAGACGGTCGTACTGGCGCAGCGTCTGTGCGTGCATGCTGGCAAGTTCCGCCGCGGCGGAGATGAGAAACACAGGCTCGTCCACGTCGGGCTGTTCCATGCCTCCTCCTTCCGGCCGTTGCGATCAGCCTAGATTGACGCCGTCGCGGGCCCTATGGTCAGCGCGCCGCGTCCTCGTAGAACTTCTCGCGCGGATCCTCTTTTGCTACCTCAAGGGCAAATGCCTGCAGCGCCTCGCGTGCCGCTTTGCTTAGCTTGGTGGGCACGTGGACGTCGACGCGCACCAACAGGTCACCGGTGCCGCTCTTGGTGGCGATTCCCTTGCCTTTGACGCGCAAGGTGGTGCCCGACGATGTCCCCGGCGGCACCTTCACCTTGACGCGTTCTCCGCTCAACGTCGGCACCTCAACGGTGGCGCCAAAGACGGCCTCGTCGTAAGAGACAGGCAAGGCCATCCGGAGGTTGTTGCCATCCATCGAGAACACGGGGTGCTTGCCCACGTGGACCGTGAGAATGAGATCTCCAGGGGGGCCGCCTTGTGCGCCGGGGCGGCCCTTGCCGCGAATCCGGATCTTCTGGCCGTCGGTGACGCCCGCAGGCAGGCGCGTTGAGATCTTGTTGCCGTCGAGACTGAGAGACACGGTGGCGCCACTTGCCGCTTGGCGGAAGCTCACTTCCGTGGCCGCGGCAATGTCATTGCCTTTGTGCGGGCCGCGGCCAAAGCCGCCAAAGAGCCCGCCCAAGATGTCCTCGAAGCCTTGGCCCCGGGTCTGGCCGCCGCCAAACATTCCGCCAAAGACGTCCTCGAAGCCGCCGCCAGCGCCGCCCGCACCCGCCTGGAAGCGAGCCCCGCCGCCGCCCATCGCGCGCACGGCGTCGTACTGCTGGCGCTGTTCGGCATCGCCAAGGACCGCGTACGCCTCACCCACTTCTTTGAAGCGCTGCTCGGCCGACGCGTCGCCCGGGTTGCGGTCCGGGTGAAGGTCGCGCGCGAGCTTGCGGTAGGCCTTCTTGATGTCGGACTCAGAGGCACCCTTCGGCACGCCGAGGATTGCGTAGAAGTCCTTGCTGAACCAGTCCTGGCTTGTCACGGGCACCTCCTTTCAGTTGCCGCTGTGGGCATCAGTCCTCGGGCTGGGCCACGATGACGCGGGCCGGGCGCACGATGCGCTCACCGATGCGGTGGCCGAGTTGGACCACCTCGGTGACGGTGGGGCCGTCGACCTCGGTGCTCGGCTGGCTCATCAGCGCCTCGTGGATCGTCGGGTCGAATGCCTCGCCGGACGCGCCGAAGCTCGTCCATCCGAAGCGACCCAGGGTCTCTTCAAACTTCTCGGCGATCGCCGCGAACGGCCCCTCCGAAAGGTCGCCGTGCTGGCGGGCAGCGGCGAGGTCGTCGAGCACTGGCAGGAGCGCCTCAACGAACGACGCTTGCGCGGCTTCCGTGATGAGAGCGCGGTCGCGGTCAACGCGCTTGCGGTAATTGACGTACTCCGCCTGGAGGCGCTGCAAGTCCTCGAGGTGCTCAGCGGCCTTCGCCTCCGCTTGCGTGAGGGCGTCGTCCGCTGCCTGCTCATCGGCGGCCTGGTCGCCCGCGTTAAGCGTCTCGGAGCTTGCTGCCTGGTTGACGATCTCCTCGGCCTGGCCCAGGGCGTCGTCTGCGCCGTCGTCGTCGGGGGAACTGAATCCGGTCGTGTCGTTCATGACGTCCTTCCGTGCATGAGGCGCGGCGGGCAGGTTTCCCC
>JAEYOR010000058.1 GCA_023411615.1 Actinomycetes bacterium | reverse complement strand
GGGGGCGGGGGCGCCGGGCGCCCCCCCCCCGCCTCAGTGGTATTTAGAGGCCTACGTCCTCAGCCTTGAGGAAGCCCGAGTCAATGAGCTTCGACTGGACCGTGTCGGCCGTAACAACCTCAGGCGTGATGAGGTAGGACGGAACAACCTTGACGCCGTTGTCGTACGTCTCGGTGTCGTTCACCTCAGGCTCTTCGCCCGCGAGAAGCGACTGAATCATCTTCTGCACGCGCTCGCCGAGGAGGCGGGTGTCCTTCCAGACCGTCATGGACTGGTTGCCCTTGAGGATGTTGGAAACGGCAGCCTTGTCACCGTCCTGGCCCGTGAGGACCGGGAAGTCGTCGCCGGTGTAGCCAGCGTTGACAAGAGCCTGCGCGATACCAACGGCGAGCGAGTCGTTCGGCGACAGGACGACGTCAACCTTCTTGTCCGTGTAGAAGGACGAGAGGCGGGTCTCCATTTCGGCCTGGGCGTCATCCGAGCCCCAGCCGAGGATGCCGATGGACTGCCAGTCGTCGACCGAGCCAGGAGCCTTGCCGGACTGGACCACGAGCTGCCCGCTGTCGACGTACTGGCTCCGCCCGTCCCAGGCGCCCTTGCAGAAGACCTTCGGGTTGTTGTCGTCGGGGCTACCGGCGAACGGCTCGAAGTTGTAGGGGCCTTCACCGTCGGCCAGGCCGAGGGTCTCCTCGATGAACTGACCCTGGAGGGTACCCACCGACTCGTTGTCGAACGTGGCGTAGTAGTCCACGTTCTCCGAGCCGTTGATGAGGCGGTCGTACGCGATGACCGTAGCGCCGGCGGCGCCAGCCTCCTCGAGCACGGGGCCCAAGGTGGTGCCGTCGATCGACGCAATCACCAGGATGTTCGCACCGTTGGCGATCATGTTCTGGAGCTGCGAGATCTGCTGGTCGGTCTTGTTGTCGGCGTACTGGAGGTCGACGGTGCAGCCGTCGTCCTGCAGGCGGGCCTTGAGGCCCTCACCGTCGTTGATCCAGCGCGCGAGCGAGCGGGTCGGCATCGCGATGCCGACGTTGCACTCGGCTGCAGCGTCGCCGCCACCGCCACCGCTCGTTGCCTTGGTCGTCTCGCCCGAGTCGCTGTCCGAGGAGCAAGCGGCCAGGGTGAGCGCCATAGCGCCGACGCCCGCGATGAGCGCGAGCTTGTTCATTTTCTTCATTGCGCAGTTTTCCCTTCCTTGTGTGCCGAGTGGCACTCTGCGGTTGCGCTTCTCCGGGCGCGGTTCGGCATTGATGCCTTGCACGTTGTCGGAGATAACGATGCACTCATCCGGCGAAAGGGGAAGAGGGGTGTGACCGAGGCCGAAGGCGGTAGTTTTACCGCGCACCTTGGACAAAACACCCTGCCTCACTCCTTCGTCAGGCTCCTGCATCGTGGCGTCACACTAAGTTGACCCCGCAAACATATAACCGGTTCGAGGCTCACTGCCAACTCCTGGCGTGCGGGTGTTACCTGATCGTGATTATGCTGAAGAATGTATAACGTTTTCGAGGTGACCCGGTTCACCTCTTGGTCCTAGGTCACGGGTTGACACCGTGACTTTGGGGAATTATGTTCCCACTAACAACTATTGATCGATGATGATCGGAGTGCACACCATGGCCCCCACCCCCACGCGCGACGACAAGTTCACCTTTGGTCTGTGGACCATTGGGTGGAACGCGCAGGACCCCTTCGGCTCGGCGACGCGTGGCCCGCTGGACGCCGTCGAGGCGATTCACAAGCTCTCGGAACTCGGTGCGTACGGCATGACGTTCCACGATGACGACCTCTTCCCGTTTGGTTCGTCTGACGCAGACCGCCGCAAGGCGATCGACGCTCTCAAGAAGGCGTGCGACGAGACCGGCATGGTGATCCCGATGATCACCACCAACACGTTCTCGCACCCCGTGTTCAAGGACGGCGGCGTCACCTCGAATGACCGCGCAGTCCGTCGCTTCACGTTGCGCAAGGTGCTGCGCAACATTGACCTCGCTGCCGAACTCGGCGCCAAGACATTTGTCATGTGGGGCGGCCGCGAAGGTGCCGAGTACGACTTCTCGAAGGACACCCGCGTTGCGCTTGAGCGTTACCGCGAGGCCGCCAACATCTTTGGCCAGTACGTGCTCGACAACGGCTACGACATCAAGTTCGCCATCGAGCCCAAGCCAAACGAGCCCCGTGGCGACATCTTGCTGCCCACCGTTGGTCACGCACTTGCCTTCATCGAGACCCTTGACCACCCGGAGCTTGTGGGACTCAACCCTGAAGTGGGTCACGAGCAGATGGCAGGCCTCAACTTCACCGCAGGCATTGCCCAGGCGCTCTTCCAGGGCAAGTTGTTCCACATCGACCTCAATGGTCAGCGCGGCATCAAGTACGACCAGGACCTCGTGTTTGGACACGGCGACCTGATCAACGCCTTCTCACTCGTCGACCTCCTTGAAAACGGTGGACCCGACGGCGGCAAGGCCTACACCGGTCCTCGCCACTTCGACTACAAGCCTTCGCGTACCGAAGACTTCGACGGTGTGTGGGAGTCGGCTCGTGCCAACATCCGCATGTACCTCCTCCTCAAGGAGCGCGCCAAGGCGTTCCGTGCGGACCCCGAGGTTCAGGAGGCGCTCAAGGCCGCCAAGAACGACCAGCTCGCACAGCCCACGCTGGCTCACGGCGAGTCGATCGAGGACCTCAAGGCCGACGCATCGGCGTACGAGAACTTCAACCCCGACGCGTACTACAACGGTGAGGGATTCGGTTACGTGCGCGTTCAGCAGCTCGCTATCGAGCACCTGCTCGGCGCTCGCGGCTAAGACCATGACACGGCCGGCCGGCCCGCGCGGCAGCGCGGTGTCCGGCCGGCCACGTCGTCATCTCACCCCTTAAGACACGGAGACAGCAATGACGCTCGTCGCAGGAGTCGACTCTTCTACTCAAAGTTGCAAGGTCGTCATTCGCGACCTCGCCTCGGGTGATGTGGTCCGCAGTGGCCGCGCCTCTCACCCCGATGGCACCGAGGTCCACCCCGATCACTGGTGGACTGCACTGCTGACGGCAATTGACGACGCCGGTGGCCTTGATGACGTCGCGGCGATCAGCGTCGGCGGCCAGCAACACGGCATGGTGACGCTCGACGCCCAAGGCAACGTGGTGCGTGAAGCGCTCTTGTGGAACGACACCCGTTCGGCTGGTGCGGCGCAAGACCTCATCGCGGAGTTTGGTGCCGAGACGCTTGTGGAACGGTCGGGTCTGGTGCCGGTGGCGTCGTTCACCTCAACCAAACTTCGCTGGCTTCGGGATAACGAACCGGAGAATGCCGAGCGCGTGGCCGCCGTGGCACTGCCTCACGACTGGCTGACGTGGCGACTTATGGGCTACGGCCCCGAGGGCACGGCCCCTCTTGGAGCCAAGCTTGATGCGTTGACTACCGATAGGTCCGACGCCTCAGGCACGGGCTACTGGAATCCGGCGACGGGGGAGTACGACCGCGAGCTGCTCATCGCTGCCCTTGGCCACGACGTCGTGGTGCCTCGTGTTGTCGCGCCCAACGAGAGCGCTGGAACTGTCGCGTACAACGGCCCGACGAACATCGTTGTTGGGCCAGGTGCCGGCGACAACGCTGGCGCGGGTCTCGGCCTGGGTGCTGGTGAGGGCGACGTCGTTGTCTCGCTCGGCACCTCCGGCACGGTCTTTGCCGTCACACCCGAGCCCGTGCGGGACGCGACGGGCACCATCGCGGGATTCGCCGACGCTGCGGGCCAGTTCTTGCCACTTGTCGCCACCCTCAATGCGGCGCGCGTGCTTGACTCGGCAACGCGCCTCCTCGAGGTGGACTTCGATGGGTTGGCGGAACTGGCACTGTCCGCTGAGCCCGGTGCTGGCGGCGTCACGTTGGTTCCTTACTTCGAAGGTGAGCGCACTCCCAATCGCCCCGATGCGACCGCGAGCCTGCTTGGGCTCACGCTCGCCTCGGCCACCCGAGCAAATATTGCGCGGGCGCACGTCGAAGGAATGCTCTGCGGCCTTGCCGACGGCGTCGACGCTGTCCGTGCGCACGGACTCGACGCCAAGCGCATTCTGCTCGTCGGTGGAGCTGCCTTCAACCCTGCCGTTGGCCGGGCTGCGGCTCAGGTATTTGGCCTTCCGATCGACATCCCCAAGCCAGGCGAGTACGTCGCCATGGGTGCCACCGTCCAGGCGGCATGGGCGCTCACGGGTGAACGGCCTGCGTGGCAAGTGGCAATGGATACGCATATCGATCCCGACCCGCAACCGGTGGTGCGTGAGCAGTACCGGCGTGCGACGGAACAGTTGTACGGGCACTAGCCCTTTCTCACTCCCGGTCCGCGGCGGCCGTCACCCACGAGGTGGCGGTCGCCGTGTGGCGTTAGCGCGGGGGAGCGGTGCTGGCGCGCACGATCAGCTCCACGTCCATGCGGATGTGGTGCTCGTGCTCGCGGCCCTCGAGGATGTCGAGCAGCATCGTCATGGCGGCGGCGCCCATGTCTTGGAGCGGCTGGCGCACCGTGGTGAGGGGCGGCTCACACAAGGCAGCGTCGGGAATGTCGTCGAAGCCCACCACGGAAAGGTCGCGCGGAACCGAAAGGCCCAGTTCCTTTGCCTCTTCGATGACACGCATTGCCGTGACGTCGTTCGCGGCGATGACCGCCGTCGGTGGCTCGGGAAGGGTGAGGAAGTCTTCCGCGATGCGCAAGGCGGCGTCGGGGTCATAGCGGGAGTCGCGGACGAGATCTTCCTCCACGGGAATCCCGGCGAGGCGCATGGCCTCGCGGAAGCCTGCTTCGCGCAATTGGGATGAGTCGAGTTCCTCACGGCCACCGAGGAAGGCGATGCGGCGGTGCCCAAGACCAATGAGGTGCTGCGTCGCGGCGCGAGACCCGCCAAAACTGTCACAGTCGATGGTGGGCAACCAGTGAGGTCCGTAGTGCGGGTCCACGGCAACCACGGGGACACTGATCGCGGTATCGAGTGACGTGGGCGTCACGACGACGGCGGCATCGATGAGAGTGCCGCCCAGCCGAGCGAGCGATCGCTTCTCCCACGCGGGGACCTCGCCACCCGCGTACGACAGCAAGTCATACTGCGTGTTGCGCGTGGCCTTCGCGGCGCCCTTGATCAACTCGGCGCTGTATGGCTCAAAGTCTGCAACGAGGATGCCAAGCACATTGGTGCGCGAGCTCCGAAGCCCAGAGGCGCCGAGGTTCCCGACGTAACCGAGCTCGTCAATGACCTCTTGTACCAGGGCCATTGTCTCTTTTGCGACGCCATAGCGGCCGTTGACAACCTTGGACACCGTCGCCACGGAGACGCCTGCCTTTGCAGCGACGTCTGCGAGTTTCACCCGCGCGGTGGGTCCCATGGCTGAGATGCTACACCGTTCTTTTCATCGTTGTGAAAACGTTATCGATAAGGTTTGACGAGCCACACCTCGCGTGCAAGAGTGAGCACGTTCGGCATGGTCAATGACGACTGAAAGGAACCGCAATGGCGAACATGCGACGCTACGGCGTCTTCGCGGCAGTAGCCGCTTCGTCCGCTCTCTTGCTTGCTGCGTGCAGCTCAGGTGGAGACGACGACAAAACCCCCGCCGCGTCGGGTGGTGCAACGGGCTCCGACAAGGCTCCCGTCACCATCACGTGGTGGCACAACGCAACCGCAGACCCGGCTCTGGGCTTCTGGCAGACGGTCGCTGACGAGTTCGAAGCTCTGAACCCCCACGTGACGGTTAACGTCGAGGGCATTCAGAACGAGGACCTCCAGCGCACCCGTATTCCTGTTGCCCTCCAGTCCGGTGAAGCTCCCGACCTGTTCCAGCAGTGGGGCGGCGGCGAAATGGTTGCACAGGTGGCTGACAACTACCTGAAGGACCTCACTGGCATGGTGGACGACGATGTGGCCCGTTTGGGTGGCTCGGTCGCTCCGTGGCAGGTGGATGGCAAGACCTACGGTCTTCCGTACCAGTTCGGTCCTGAGGGCATCTGGTACCGCCCCTCGCTGTTCGAGCAGGCTGGCATCGAAGGTACGCCTGAGACGCTGTCTGAGCTCAGCGACGCTGTCCAGAAGCTGAAGGACGCCGGCATTGAGCCCATCGCCGTTGGTGCTGCCAGCGGTTGGCCGGCTGCTCACTGGTGGTACAACTTCGCACTCCAGAGCTGCCCGTCAGACGTGCTGCAGGCAGCGAACTCCACGCTCGACTTCACCGACGAGTGCTTCGTCACCGCTGGTGAGAAGCTCAAGGAGTTCATCGACACTGAGCCCTTCAACACCGGCTTTGCTGCGACCTCCGCTCAGGAGGGTGCAACCTCGTCGGCTGGTCTCGTTGCCAACGGTAACGCTGCCATGGAGCTCATGGGTCAGTGGAACGTCTCGGTCATGACCGGTCTGGTCGACGACCCCGACGCTCTTCTCGCGGACCTCTCGTGGTTCCCCTTCCCGTCGATCGACGGTGCCAAGGGTGACCCGACCGCCATGCTCGGCGGTGGTGACGGCTTCTCCTGCTACGTTGACGCTCCCGATGAGTGCGTTGACCTGCTGAAGTACATCACCAGCGACGACGTCCTGGCTCGCTTCGCATCTGAGGTTGGCGGTATTCCGTCGGCTCCGGCTGCTCAGAGCGCAGTGACCGACCCCAACCTCAAGGTGATCGCCGAGTACATGGGCAAGTCGAACTACCTCCAGCTCTGGCTGGACACCTCCTACGGTCCGACCGTGGGTGGAAAGATGAACGACGCGATCATCCAGCTGTTCGCAGGTAGCGCTGCTCCTGAGGACATCCCGGCGGCCATGATCGCAGCCGCTGAATCGCTCTAATCCCTACCAACCCCGAAAGGAAGGCAAGCCCGTGACCGTCAATCGGGAAGCCTTAGGTGGGGAGACCGGTTCCGCCGGCGGCGCGCAAGCGCCGTCGGCGGGGCCGGCCGCTACCGGCGCCGCCACGAACCGGATTCGCAAGTCCACCCCTTGGGGTGAGATTGCGCTCTTCACAGGGCCGGCGCTGGTCGTATTTTCCACCTTCGTCATTCTGCCGGTCGTGCTCGCCGGCTACGTCTCCTTCTTCCACTGGGATGGAGGCGGTGACCTCGGCAAGTTCATCGGTTTTGAGAACTACACCAACGTTCTCAAGGACTCGGTCTTCATTAGCTCAATGAAGAACAACGCGTTCATCGTGGTGATGTCGCTACTGATCCAGGGCCCACTTGCCCTTGGTGTAGCGCTCCTGATGAATCGCAAGCTCCGCTTCCGTGCGGCATTCCGCACGATGATTTTCGTTCCCTACGTGGTGGCCGAGGTCATTGCAGGTGCGATGTGGCGCCTCATCCTCGACCAGCGCGGCGTACTTAACACCGCGCTTATTCAATTGGGTGTGTTCGACAAGCCTGCCGACGCCATCGGCTGGCTGTCTGACACCAAGCTCGTCATGTGGACCATGATGTTCGTTCTCACGTGGAAGTACGTGGGGCTCGCGATCATCCTGTTCCTCGCGGGACTGCAGGGTGTCCCAGACGAGGTGCTTGAGGCAGCCTCAATTGATGGTGCTTCGTGGTGGCAAATCCAGCGTCGAATCACGATCCCGCTCCTTGGGCCGACGATCCGCGTATGGATGTTCTTGTCAATCATCGGTTCGATCCAACTCTTCGATATGGCGCGACTGCTGACGAATAACGGTGCGCCATTCGACAGTTCGTACACCATGGCGATGTTCGTCATCGACCGAGCAGTCCGTATGCGGCAATACGGCTATGCGACTGCGGCTGCAATTGTCCTGTTCGTGATCTCGCTTACCGCTGCCTTGTTGTTCATGCGGTTCGTGATGCGTCGTGACAACCAAGGGGAAGGCGGTGCGGCATGAGTGCCGAGGTGACATCCGTCAATAACGGTGTGAAGCGCAAGAAGGGCTCGGCCAACAAGGTGGGCGTGGGCTCTTACGTGGCGGCCATTCTTGCCGCAGCGTTCTGCATCGTGCCCGTCGTGTACGTGATTTACTCGGGCTTCCGCACAAGCGGTCAGTTGGCGGCAACTCCGGTGGGCTTGCCAAAGCCCTTCGTGTGGACCAACTACTCGCAGATCCTCGGTGACGGCGCATTCTGGAAGATGTTGTTCGCGTCTACCGTGATCGCTCTGTTCACGACGCTTGGTGTGGTGTTGCTGGGTGTCATGGCGGCATACCCCCTCGCTCGCTACGAGTTCCGTGGTCGAGAAGGTATGTACACGTACTTCACCGCGGGTCTGCTGTTCCCGATCACGGTGGCGGCGCTCCCTCTGTACCTGGTGTTGCTGAAGCTGCATCTGCCAGGCACTCCATGGGGTGTCGTGTTGCCACAGATCGCATTCCAGTTGCCGGTGACAGTGGTGATCCTCCGGCCATTCGTGAGGGCGATCCCACGGGAACTTGAAGAGGCTGCTGCAATTGACGGCGCAGGCCGCATCCAGTTCTTCTTCCGGATCCTCCTGCGGCTCACCACCCCGGCACTCGTGACGGTTGGCGTGCTCGCATTCGTTGGCTCGTGGAATGCCTACCTGTTGCCATTGCTCTTGGTGCAGGGCTCGGAATGGACCACGTTGCCGCTCGGTGTGGCGAGGTTCCAGACGGACCGCTCGCAAGACACCGCACTGATCCTCGCGTTCCTGTCGTTGGCAATGTTGCCAGCCATCGCATTCTTCACGCTGATGGAGAAGCGAATCGTGTCCGGTCTTACCGGAGCCGTGAAGGGATAATCAATGACTGCCTCAACTCCCGCCGCCCCCAGCGAGCGGGTGCTGGCCCTCGTTGCCCAGATGACGCTGGACGAGAAGCTCGCTCAGATCGTCGGCTTCTGGGAAGGGGAGGAGGGCGACTCCGTCGCCCCCCTCCAGGGCGAACTCAGTTCCACGGGTCGTCTGGACGACGCCATCGCACATGGTCTTGGCCACCTCACTCGGGTGTATGGAACCAACCCGCATGACCCGAACGAGCGCGCGTCGTATCTGTGGATGCGTCAGCGTCAGCTCCAGGAGAACACCAGGCTCGGCATTCCGGCGCTGGTCCATGAGGAGATCCTCACGGGCCTCTCGGCGTGGAAGGCCGCGACGTTCCCCACGCCATTGGCATGGGGGGCAACGGGCAACACGGCCTTGATTGAGCGGATGGGTGAACTCATCGGCCGCTCGATGAAGGAGCTGGGGATCCACCAGGGACTTGCGCCCGTGCTCGATGTGGTGCGCGATGCCCGGTGGGGCCGTGTTGAAGAGTGCATTGGTGAGGATCCGTACCTCGTGGGTGAGGTGGGCGTCGCCTATGTGAAGGGCGTTCAGTCTGCGGGGGCTCACGCGACGCTCAAGCACTTTGTCGGGTACTCGTCGTCGAAGGCAGGACGCAACTTTGCGCCGGTCTCGGTGGGGCCACGTGAACTTGCCGACGTGTTGATGGTGCCGTTCGAGATGGCAATTCTCGACGCCAACGCACGTTCCGTCATGCACTCGTACGCCGAGATTGACGGTGTGCCGGTCGCGTCGAGCGAGGAACTCCTCACGGGTGTTCTGCGTGATACGTGGGGCTTTGACGGCACGGTGGTTGCTGACTACTTCGGCGTCGCCTTCCTCCACATCCTTCACGACATCGCGCCGGATCACGCCGACGCTGCCCGCCAGGCGCTGCAGGCGGGTGTCGACATCGAGTTGCCGACAGGCGACGCGTACCTCGTTCCGCTCAAGGCAGCAGTCGAGGATGGTCGTGTTGACGAGGCCCTTGTTGACCGCGCCCTTATCCGCGCGCTCATGCAAAAGGAAGAGCTTGGTCTGCTCGACGCTGACTTCAGCGGCGATCCACCGAGTGGCGTTGATCTCGACAGCCCAGAGCACCGGGAAGTGGCACGGCTCATCGCGGAGCAGTCCATCGTGCTCGTCTCCAACGATGGCACGCTGCCGTTGCCGGCCACAGGCAAGAAGTACGCAGTCATCGGCCCCAACGCCGACACCGACAAAGCACTCTTCGGTTGCTACTCCTTCGCCAACCACGTCCTGTCGCAGCGCCCGGGTGTCGAGCTCGGTTTCGAGGCTCCCACGTTCATCGAGGGCTTCCGCGACGAGTTCGGTGAGAACGTCACCCTGGCGCGTGGCTGCAACGTCAACGACGACGACCGTTCGGGCTTCGCCGAGGCCGTTGCCGCAGCGTCGGCCGCCGATACTGCCGTGGTGGTCGTTGGTGACCTTGCGGGCCTGTTTGGCCGCGGCACGGTGGGTGAGGGTTGCGACACTGACGATCTCGAGCTGCCAGGGGTTCAGCGCGAACTTGTCGAGGCAATCCTCGACACCGGTACGCCCGTGGTGCTCGTTCTTGTCACCGGCCGTCCCTACTCAGTGAAGTGGGCCGTCGAACGGTGTGCGGCCGTGATCCAGGCATTCTTCCCAGGAGAAGAGGGTGCGTCTGCGATGGCGGGTGTGCTGTCCGGCCGCGTGAACCCGTCGGGGCGTCTGCCTGTCACGTTGCCACGTTCTGCCGGTGCTCAGCCATATACGTACCTCCACCCGCAGCTTGGCGGTGACGGAGAGGTGTCGAACCTGCTCAACAGTCCCGCGGCGGTCTTCGGCCATGGGTTGTCGTACACGACTTTCACGTACGGAGCACTCAAGGTTCCGGCGGAGGTGGCAACGGACGATGCCATCACGGCGTCTGTCACCGTGACCAACACGGGTGAGCGCGCAGGTGGCCATGTGGTGCAGTTGTACGCACGGGACCCATGGGCATCCGTGACGCGACCGCTCGCACAGTTGGTCGGATACGCGCGTGTCGAACTCGAGCCGGGCGAATCGGCGACCGTCACATTCTCTGTGCCGACGGCGCGCGTCGCATTCACCGGGCGCGAGCTCAAGCGCATTGTGGAGCCAGGTGAGCTGAGGCTGTGGTGTGGCGATTCCGCCACCAAGGAGGCCGAGGCGACCACCACATTGGTGGGCGAGGTTCACGAGGTCTCAGTCAGTTCGCCGCGTTTGACGACGGCGACAATCAGCGCGTAGCGACAGTGGGGCCAGCATCCGTCACAAGGCGGCGACGGGATGCTGGCCCCCTGTCGCTCGTCTGTTTCTCGGTGCGGCTGAGGCCCGCATGCGTCGTGTCACACTGACGTCATGATCACCGTCTCGGTCCCTTCGGAAGACGTAGCGCAGGCATTGGGTGACGTGGGTGACGACGCCCGCGTGGTCGTGTGGAATCCGGCCGACGCTGACGCGCCTGAGGATGAACAGGGCCAGATCACTCTTGCTTGCCTTGCGCACTACACAGGCGGTCGCAAGGTCTACGGTCGTTTGGCGCAGTGCGCCAATCTCAAAGTGATTCAAATCCCGTCCGCGGGTTATGAGCATGCGGAGCCGTTCGTGCCCGAAGGCGTCGTGCTCGCGAATGCGAGAGGAGTACATGACTCCCGCGTGGCTGAGATGACGCTCGGGCTCATCGTGGCGCAGCGTCGTCACCTCCCGCAGTTTTTTGACGCCCAACGTCGTGGTGTGTGGAAGCCCATGTGGTTTGCTCGGGGCCTCGCGGATAGTCGAGCGCTGATCGTGGGTTACGGCTCGATCGGCGCCGCAATCGCGCAGCGCTTGCGGGCATGCGAGGTGCACGTGGAGGGCATCGCGCGCACGGCGCGAATCGAAGAGGACGGCACTGTTGTGCATGCGGTGGCGGTCCTTCAGGAGGTGCTGCCGCTTTTTGACATCGTCATCGTCGTCACGCCCCATGACGAGAGCACTGACAAGTTGCTCGATGCCGCTGCACTTGCGGCGATGCCTGACGGTGCAATGCTTGTCAACGTGGGGCGGGGCAAAGTTGTCGACACAGATGCGTTGGTCGCGGAGCTCACGAGCGGTCGCCTTCACGCGGCACTAGACGTGACCGACCCTGAGCCGCTGCCCGCCGGGCATCCGTTGTGGACAGCACCCAACTGCATCATCGTTCCGCACGTGGCCGGGGGAGAGGACCTCACCAACCGTCGCTTCACCGGCTTGGTCCAGCAGCAGATTGCCGCGCTGCGCGCGGGAAGGGAACCCGTCAACGCCGTCTTGGTGGGTGTGGCGGAGCGTGGCACACGGGAGGGTTGAGAGCGCCCGGCCCAATCAGGTGTGCGTCCCCGAGCGGCGGCGCTGGTACGCAGCGAGGGACACCTCGCGCTCGGCGGCGTGGTCCACGATGGGCTGGGGGTAGGCGGGAGTGTCGAGGTCGGGAAGCCATCGGCGCACGTACTCGCTCTCGGGATCGTGCTTGGTGCGCTGGCCCTCTGGGTTGAAGATGCGAAAGTACGGCGCAGCATCGCGCCCCGTTCCCGCGACCCATTGCCAGTTGAGTTGATTCTGCGCGTGGTCGTAGTCGAGTTCGGCGCGCCGGAAGTAATCGGCACCGCGCTGCCACGGCAGGTGCAGATCCTTCACCAAGAAGCTCGCCACCACCATCCGCACACGGTTGTGCATCGTGCCGGTGGCCGCGAGCTCTCTCATGCCCGCGTCCACGAGCGGAAAGCCTGTCTGTCCGTCTCGCCACGCAATGAAGGCAGCGTCGGCTTGAGGGCCGGTTGCCCAGTTCTCGTCCGGCACAACAGGTGTGAGTGACTCCCGCAAGGCTCGAGGGTGGTGGTGGAGCACATCTGCGTGGAAGTCGCGCCACGCCAATTCGGACGTGAACCTCTCTGCGGCCGACGCGAGGCCCGGCTTGCGCGCGACGGCGGCGGCCACCGTGGCAAGGACTGTGCGCGGGTGGATCTGGCCAAAGGCGAGGGGGATCGAGAGACGCGATATGCCATCGAGGTCGGGGCGGTCGCGACGTTCCTCGTAGTGCGCGAGCCGATCCTCAACAAAGTCATCGAGCCTCCCGAGCCACGCGGTCTCCGTAAACGGGGGATTGAAGCCCAAGGGGTCGACACCGTCGGACTGTGCGGCGATGAGGTCAAGATCGACGTCATGCTCGAGCGGCATGAGAGCCTCGGGGTCTGCGGCAGGCGCAGGGGATCGCCATCCGTGCCTGCGCCACGCTTTCAGATAAGGCGTGAAGACGCGATACTCCGTGCCGTCAGCCTTGACCGCCTGCCCGGGCGCCACCGCGTAAGGCGAGCCAACGAGATGCAACTCAATCCCGGCGTCGGCCAAGGCCTGCCCAACCGCGTCCTGCTCGCGAACGGCGGAGGGGGCGTATTCGCGCTGTGCCCACACAGCGTCGGCGTTGATCTCGCGCGCAACTGTCACGAGGGTCTGAGTCGGGGAGCCCTGGCGTACGGCAGCGCGACCCCCGGTGTCATGACGGAGGCTCCACAGACTGCGAGCAAGGTACGCCCGGCGCCGCCCAGACCAATGCACAAGGGGGGGCGACCACGGAAAAACCGCAGCCGCCACCCCTATACGCTGAGCTTCGAGGAGTGCGGGATTGTCATGCAGACGCGCGTCGCGCCGCACCCACCACACACTCGCCATTCAGGAAGGTCACGCGCGGAAACGAAGGGGGTTCGCGATCGACCCCGCAAAACTCCCGGTGACGCCAGCGCGCTGCATCGCAGCCGCTGCAGGCGCCGGGATGCCCAGCGCCGGAGACAGCGGTACCGTGCCGAGCTCGGACACGCGCAACTGGTGGGCGACATAGCCGCGAACCGCGTGCAGGAAGGACGCGAGTTCGTCAGCCAACTGGACATCGACAATCGTGTCGTTGTCCCCAAAGAACTCGGGGGCAACCTCAAGCGTGTATTCGGGCTGGCGCATAACGACGGCGTCAAGAGGCGTGAGCGCCGAACGAACCTGCTGAAGCGCGGCGAACGTCGAGCTTGGGTGACGAGTGACTCCCGCGATCGCGACGGGCTTGCCCGCCAACACGCTGTGAGGCATCGAGGTCCACTCAAGAGCGTTCTTGATCGCGCCTGTCACTCCGGCGAGGTATTGCGTGACGTAGATGATCACGCCGTCGAGCTCGCTGAGGTGATCCCGGAAAGCGATTGCCTCCGCAGGCACGTCTCCGGAGGGGACAAAAGCGGGCAGGTCCGCGATGCGGACGTGTTCCAAGGTGACACCGTCTCCGATGTACCGACGTGATGCGTCAAAAAGCCGGGTGTTAAGGCCAGGGTCGCCCAACGCTCCCATAATCAATCCGATACGCACGGACCCTCCTCCATCTCTGCGCTTGTTGCAATGAGATAACACCGCCAGAACACAAGGGGGATTGCTTTGCATTCCCGACGGCCAGAGCTATTCGATTCTTCGGATACGTCACCGCGCGACAAACGCGGGTTAGGACCATCGTCCCTTACGCGGCGAGATCTCGCATCTTATAGATGCTCATCCGCCCACAACGCGGCCGCATCGCGCAGCAGCTCTGCAGCTCCTGGAGCGATCTCGTCGTAGTGCGCGCGGAAGCGTTCGTCGTCCACGTACATCTGGGTGAGAGAGCGGTACGCCTCGGCATCCGGGGTCCAGATCTCACTGAGCCAGGCGTGGTGGCGTTCGACAATGTCCTGCACCTCCGGGCTGTCGGGGCCGAACCCGACACGGACGGCGGCGCCCAGCGCCTCTACGATCTCCTGGTCGGTGCGCATGTGCCGACGCTTGCCCTCCTCGCCCAGGCGCTGCCAGCTTGCATTGGCGCGATCGACGGCGTCGTCCCCCCAGCGCTCGCGCGCCTCGGGCTCGTACTGCTTGTGATCAAAGCCGTCGAAGAGCTGTTGCGTCGTCATGCGTTTTCCCCTTTCGAGAGAATCGATGGTGCGAGCGACCGTCGCGGCGAGGCGTGCGTATCGATCGCGTTCGGCGGTGAGACCGCTCAGGTGATCTCGCAGGAGCGCGATGACCGTGGCGGGGTCATCGGCATCCACGATCTGGCCGATGCGATCAAGGCTTGTCCCCAGCTCCCGCAACACCAAGATGTGCTGGAGGCGGAGCAGTTCGGAGCGGCCGTAGTGGCGTCGGCCGTCTGCTCCTGTCCATGCGGGGGTGAGCAGCCCGGTGTGGTCGTAGTGACGCAACGTGCGGCTGGTGACGCCGCTCATCCGTGCCACCTGGGCGATATCCAAGTCAGCGTCGGCGTCGGCGGGGGAGTGTGATGTCATAAGGAGAGCCTAGAAGTTGACGCCGCGTCAACGTCAAGCCCGTTTTTCGAGGACTTGCGCCAGCGTCGTCTACGGCGGTCCTAGACTCCCCATATGACGCAGACGCCAGACATCAAGCCCCGTTCTCGGCAGGTGACCGACGGCCTCGAGGCGACTGCCTCCCGCGGCATGCTCCGCGCCGTTGGCATGGGAGATGACGACTGGGACAAGCCCCAGATCGGCATCGCCAGCTCGTGGAACGAGATCACGCCGTGCAACCTCTCGCTTGACCGCCTCGCGAAGGCCTCCAAAGAAGGAGTCCACGCCGCAGGCGGCTACCCGCTCGAGTTCGCCACCATCTCCGTGTCCGATGGCATTTCAATGGGCCACGAGGGGATGCACTACTCGCTCGTGTCGCGGGACCTCATTGCGGACTCGGTTGAGACCGTGATGATGGCCGAGCGCCTCGACGGCTCTATCCTGCTGGCGGGCTGTGACAAGTCGCTCCCGGGCATGCTGATGGCAGCGGCGCGATTGGATTTGGCTGCCGTGTTCCTCTACGCGGGCTCGATCATGCCCGGCCATGTGAAGTTGGCCGATGGCACCGAGAAGGACGTGACGATCATCGACGCCTTCGAGGCCGTGGGTGCGTGTGCGCGAGGCCTTATGTCCGAAGAGGACCGGCTCGCCATTGAGAAGGCGATCTGTCCCGGTGAGGGCGCGTGCGGCGGCATGTACACCGCCAACACGATGGCATCGGTGGGTGAGGCACTGGGGATGTCGATCCCCGGTTCAGCATCGCCGCCCAGCGCAGACCGCCGCCGCGACTTCTTTGCCCGCAAGTCCGGCGAGGCCGTGGTCAACATGCTCCGCAACGGCATCACGGCACGCGACATCATGACCAAGGAAGCGTTCGAGAACGCGATCGCCGTGGTCATGGCGTTTGGCGGGTCGACCAACGCCGTCCTGCACCTCCTCGCGATCGCCAACGAGGCGCAGGTGGACCTCACGCTCGATGACTTCGCACGCGTGGCTGCCAAGGTGCCGCACCTTGGTGACCTCAAGCCGTTTGGTCAATTCGTCATGAACGACGTGGACCGCGTCGGTGGCGTGCCCGCCGTCATGAACACGCTGCTTGAGGCCGGTCTTATGCACGGAGACGTCCTCACGGTGACGGGCAAGACGCTCGCCGAGAATATGGCCGAGCTCAAGCCCGCCACCATCGACGGTCGCGTGGTGCGTGCGCTCAACAACCCGATCCACAAGTCCGGTGGCATCACGATCCTCAAGGGCTCGCTTGCTCCTGAAGGTGCCGTGGTGAAGTCAGCCGGCTTCGACAACGACGTGTTCGAGGCGACGGCTCGCGTGTTCGAGCGTGAGCGAGCGGCCCTCGATGCGCTTGAAGACGGCACCATCCAGGCCGGCGACTGCGTCGTGATCCGCTATGAGGGACCCAAGGGTGGTCCGGGCATGCGCGAGATGCTCGCCATCACGGCTGCGATCAAGGGCGCCGGCTTGGGCAAGGACGTGCTGCTCATCACTGATGGGCGCTTCTCTGGTGGTACCACGGGCCTGTGCGTGGGCCACATCGCGCCCGAGGCCGTTGACGGTGGGCCCATCGCATTTGTGCGCGACGGTGACCGCATCACGCTTGACGTCGCCAACGGGACTCTTGAGCTGCACGTCTCTGACGAGGAGCTCGCCGCTCGCCGCATTGGCTGGGAGCCGATCCCGGCGCGGTTTACCACTGGCGTGCTCGGCAAGTACCAGAAACTCGTGGGCTCGGCCTCGCGTGGAGCAGTGCTGAACTAAGTCAATCTCAAGGTGGGCCCTGGGCTGCGGTTCGGGGCTCGCCGCGACCCCTCACCCGCTCGGCGCCTCACCTGCTCGCACCCTCACCTGACTCGTGCCCCCCACCCGCCTCGTGCCCCCCACCGGCCTCGTGCCCGTCGCGCGAGCACCCCAAACCGGAGTCGGCGTCGGGTTGGTGAGCGTGCAAGGGGCGGATGCAGTCGAATATCGGGTGCTCCCGCGACGCACGGGCGCGGGTATCGGTGTGGGCCGCGAGCAGCCACAGTCAAAGCGACACCCACCGCGACACCTATAGCCACAGACAAAGGTGTCTCATAATATAAGACTGTGATCCAAAACATGAGATTGTCGGAGATTCGGTGGACATGCGCGCGCGCAGGGGCGTACAGTCATCGCATGCGCATTCTTCTCGTCGTAGTACCCGGGCGCGCGGACCTCTAGTCCAGCTCAAACGGTTCGTTCCGCGCGCTTCCCCGAGGTCCCCAGGGCCAAGGGGTTTTTTCATGCGGAGCGACGGCGAGGTGCTCCGTGAAGTTCCAATACATCCGGGAGTGACATGACTCAGGTGCAACCAAAGCCTCAGGCGCCGGCGAAGCCGCGGGCCTCTGCGGCCGCGCGCCCAGCTGATCCGTACAACGGCAAGGAAATGACCGGAGCAGAGGCGCTCGTCCGCGCCATCGAATCCACCGGCACCACCGATGTCTTTGGTATCCCTGGTGGCGCAATCTTGCCGGCCTACGACCCGCTCATGGACTCGACCAAGATTCGCCACATCCTCACCCGCCATGAGCAGGGCGCAGGTCACGCGGCGCAGGGCTACGCGCATGCGACCGGCCGCGTCGGCGTCTGTATTGCCACGTCCGGCCCCGGTGCCACCAACCTTGTGACGCCGATTGCCGACGCCAACATGGACTCGATCCCGATGGTGGCGATCACGGGGCAGGTGGGCGCGAGCTTCATTGGCACGGACGCCTTCCAAGAAGCGGACATTGTGGGCATCACTCAGCCCATCACCAAGCACAACATGTTGGTGAAGGACGCAGCGGAGATCCCCGCCGCCATCGCGCAGGCGTTCTATATCGCAAGCCACGGCCGCCCGGGGCCCGTGCTTGTTGACATCGCGAAGTCTGCTTTGCAGGCCTCAACGACGTACGCGTGGCCGGAGCGGATTGATCTGCCGGGGTTCAACGCTGGGTCCAAGCCCCACGCCAAGACGGTCCAGGAGGCGGCTCGCCTGCTTGCCACGGCACGGCGGCCCGTCTTGTACGTGGGTGGCGGCGTCATTCGCTCGGGCGCGTCGGCCGGCCTGCGCAAACTGGCCGACGCTTCGGGCGCCGCCGTGGTGACCACTCTGATGGCGCGAGGTGCGCTGCCTGACACTCACCCGCAGCACCTGGGAATGCCGGGCATGCACGGAACGGTGCCGGCCGTGGCGGCGCTGCAAAAGGCCGACCTCGTGGTGGCCTTGGGTGCACGTTTTGATGACCGCGTGACGGGCCGTCTTGACAGCTTTGCGCCCAATGCCGTCATTGTGCACGCGGACATCGACCCTGCAGAGATCGGCAAGAACAAGGCCGTTGACGTGCCCATTGTGGGTGACCTCAAGGACGTGTTTGCGGACCTGGTCCCCGCGCTCGAGCAAGAGCACGTGAAGCACGGCAAGCCGGACCTTGCGGCCTGGTGGGCGCAGATCGACGACTGGCGCCGCACCTATCCCCTCGGATACAGCGCCACAAACGACGGCCTCTCGAGCCCCCAGTACGTCATTCAGCGACTGGGTGAGCTCAACGATGCTGACTCGACGATCTTCACCGCAGGTGTGGGCCAACACCAGATGTGGGCGAGCCAGTTCATTACGTACGAGCACCCCAACACGTGGATCAACTCTGGCGGGCTTGGCACGATGGGCTTCTCGGTTCCTGCCGCGATGGGTGCCAAGGTGGGCGAGCCGGGCAAGACGGTGTGGGCGATCGACGGCGATGGCTGCTTCCAGATGACCAATCAAGAGTTGGTCACATGCGCGATCAATGACATCCCCATCAAGGTGGCGATCATCAACAATTCGTCGCTCGGCATGGTGCGCCAATGGCAGACCCTGTTCTACAACGAGCGCTACTCGAACACCGATCTGCACACGGGCCACGGCACCCGCCGTACGCCCGATTTTGTGAAGCTCGCTGAGGCGATGGGGTGCGTGGGGCTGCGGTGCGAGTCCGACGCCGATGTGGACGCCACCATCAAGCGCGCCAATGAGATTAATGACCAGCCAGTGGTGGTTGACTTCACTGTGTCGAAGGACGCAATGGTGTGGCCAATGGTTGCCTCTGGTGTGAGCAATGACGAGATTCAGTACGCCCGGGGCGTGGCCCCCGAGTGGGACCGGGAGGACTAAGCCATGACAAAGCACACGCTTTCGGTCCTGGTCGAGAACAAGCCTGGCGTGCTTGCACGCGTAGCGGGCCTGTTCTCTCGCCGGGCCTTCAACATTCACTCGCTGGCGGTGGGCCAAACCGAGCACCCGGAGATTTCGCGCATCACTGTGGTGGTGGACGTGGACGCGCTGCCACTCGAGCAGGTGACCAAGCAGCTCAACAAGCTGGTCCACGTGCTCAAGATCGTCGAGCTCGATCCCGAGAAGTCGGTGCAACGCGACATGCTCCTCATCAAGGTGCGTTGCGACGCCCGCCAGCGCGTTGACGTGCTGCAAGTGGTCGAACTCTTCCGCGCCCACGTGGTTGACGTGGCGCCGGACTCACTCATCATCGAAGCGGTGGGCAGCCCCGGCAAGCTCCAGGCGATCCTGGCCGCACTTGCTCCGCACGACGTGCGCGAGATTGTGCAATCGGGGACCGTGGCCATTGGCCGAGGCTCCCGGTCCATCACCGAACGCGCTCTCGACCGCCTGACGGCCTGAGCACAGACGTACAAGAACTAAAGACGCAGGCGCCTAACCGGGCACCGCAACATCAAGGAGAGACACAGCACATGGCTGAGATGTTCTACGACGACGACGCCGACCTTTCGATCATCCAAGGCAAGAAGGTCGCGATCGTTGGCTACGGCTCACAGGGCCACGCCCACGCACAGAACTTGCGTGACTCGGGCGTTGAGGTCCGCGTGGCGTTGCGCACTGGCTCTAACTCGGCAGAGAAGGCGCAGAACGATGGCTTCACCGTGCTCACGGTTGCTGAGGCCGCACAGTGGGCCGATCTCATCATGATCTTGGCTCCCGACCAGTACCAGCGCACCATTTACTCGGAGGACATCGAGCCCTACCTTGCCCCTGGCAAGACGCTCGCCTTTGCGCACGGCTTCAACATTCGCTTTGGCTACATCACGCCGCCTGAGGGCGTTGACGTCATCCTCGTTGCTCCCAAGGCTCCGGGCCACACTGTGCGCCGCGAGTACGTCGCGGGCCGCGGCATCCCGGACATCATCGCCGTTGAGTCCGACGCTTCGGGCCAAGCGTGGGAGATCGCCAAGTCCTACGCAAAGGGCATCGGTGGCACCCGTGCGGGCGTCATCAAGACGACCTTCACCGAGGAGACCGAAACCGACCTGTTCGGCGAGCAGACGGTGCTGTGCGGTGGCACGTCCAAGCTGATCCAGTACGGCTTTGAGGTGCTCACCGAGGCTGGCTACCAGCCGGAGATCGCCTACTTCGAGGTGCTGCACGAGCTCAAGCTCATCGTTGACCTCATCCACGAGGGCGGCATCACCAAGCAGCGTTGGTCCGTCTCTGACACGGCGGAGTACGGCGACTACGTCTCCGGCCCGCGCATCATCACTCCTGAGGTCAAGGAGAACATGAAGGCCGTGCTCGCGGACATCCAGTCGGGTGCCTTCGCCAAGCGCTTCATCGACGACCAGGACGCCGGTGGCGTGGAGTTCAAGCAGCTGCGTGAGGCTGGCGAGACCCACCCGATCGAGACCACGGGCCGCGAGCTGCGCAAGCTCTTCGCGTGGTCCGCCTCGGGCACCGACTCTGACTACGTCGACGGCCGCACGGCCCGCTAAGGGGAAAGCCACTGTGACGACGTACAAGCTCGCCGTTGTCGCAGGCGATGGAATTGGTCCGGAGGTGGTGGCGGAGGGGCTCAAATGCCTCGCCGCCGCCACCGAAGGCACGGACATCGCCTTTGACATCACGGAGTTCGACCTCGGTGCCAAGCGCTGGCACGCAACGGGGGAGACGCTCACCGACGCGGATCTTGAGGCGATCCGCAGCCACGACGTCATCCTGCTCGGCGCTATTGGCGACCCGAGCGTGCCGTCGGGCGTGCTGGAGCGCGGTGTGCTCCTGCCGCTGCGTTTTGCGCTCGACCAGTACGTGAACCTCCGCCCTTCCAAGCTCTACCCGGGCGAGGTGTCGCCGCTGAGCCACCCCGGCGAGATCGACTTTGTGGTGGTCCGCGAAGGCACCGAAGGCCCGTACGTGGGCAACGGCGGTGCGCTGCGCGTCAACACCCCGCACGAGATCGCTACTGAGGTGTCGGTCAACACTCGCCACGGCGTCGAGCGCGTGGTGCGCTACGCCTTTGGTGTGGCCGCCGGCCGTGCCCGCAAGAAGCTCACGCTGGTCCACAAGCACAACGTGCTTGTCCACGCGGGCCACTTGTGGCGTCGGACGGTGGAGGAAGTGGCGCCCGAATTCCCCGACGTCACGTGGGACTACCTCCACGTGGACGCGGCGACCATCAAGATGGTGACGGACCCGGCGTCGTTCGATGTGATCGTCACCGACAACCTCTTTGGTGACATCCTCACCGACGAGGCGGCCGCGATCTCCGGCGGCATTGGCCTGGCAGCGTCGGGCAATGTCAACCCGGACCGCACCGCACCGTCCATGTTCGAACCCGTGCACGGCTCTGCGCCGGACATCGCGGGCAAGGGCATCGCGGACCCCTCCGCCACCGTGCTGTCGGTGGCGATGCTGCTCGACTTCCTCGGTTACGGGGAGCTGGCGGCTCGCGTGGAGAACGCCGTCGCGGCCGACGCTGCGGCGAAGGGAGACGCACAACGGTCCACCTCTGAGGTGGGCGACGCCCTCGCGGCTCGTATCAAGGGTTAGCTACACAACAACACGGAAGGTTCATTTCGATGGTTGACATCACTGCGCTAGACGCACCGTCGGACGCCGGAGCCTTCCGTGTTGTCCCTAACCCGGCCCCAGCGTCGGACGCCGAACGCGCGGCGGCGCTCGCGGACTTGAAATTCGGCACCCAGTTCACCGACCACATGGCCCACATGCAGTGGACCGTGGATGGCGGCTGGAGCGACCGGCGGGTTGAGCCGTATGGGCCGCTCACGCTGGACCCGGCCGCGGCCGTGCTCCACTACGGCCAGGAGATCTTTGAAGGTCTCAAGGCGTACCGCTGGGCTGACGGCTCGGTGTGGCTGTTCCGCCCGCTCGCGAACGCGGAGCGACTCAACAAGTCGGCGTACCGGTTGGCGTTGCCGCAGCTGCCCACCGAGGACTTCATGGAGTCCGTGCGGGCGCTCCTCGCGGTCGACAGTGGATGGGTGCCGGACGTGGAGGAATCGAGCCTGTACCTGCGGCCGTTCATGTTCGCGTCTGAGGCGTTCCTTGGGGTGCGGCCAGCGAACGTGGTCGACTACCTCCTCATCGCCTCGCCCGTGGGACCGTACTTCCCGGGGGGCGTGAAGCCAGTGTCGATTTGGGTGGCGCAGGGCTTCCACCGTGCAGGGCCGGGCGGCACGGGTGCGGCGAAGTGCGGCGGCAACTACGCCGCGTCGCTCCTGCCCCAGCAACAGGCGTACGAGAAGGGCTGCCAGCAGGTGCTGTTCCTCGACGCGCGTGAGGACAAGTACCTCGAAGAGCTGGGCGGCATGAACGTGTTTGTCGTGCGCCGCGACGGCACCGTCGAGACTCCGCGTCTCACCGGAACCATCCTTGAAGGCATCACGCGCTCGTCCGTGATCCAGTTGCTCGAAGACGACAACTACAAGGTGATCGAGAAGGACATCACGGCCGACGAGGTGGTCGCCGGGATCGACGGCAGCGACGTTGTCGAGGTGTTCGCCTGCGGTACGGCTGCGGTGGTGACGCCTGTGGGCCGGCTTGCCTCGCCCAACTTTGACGTGACGATCAACGGGGGAGAGGCGGGTGAGTTGACGATGCGCATCCGCAAGGCGCTCACCGACATCCAGTACGGCCGTGCCGAGGACCGATACGGCTGGATGGAGCGGGTGGTTTAGGGGTCGGCGCAGTTTTCCAGCGTCCTGCAAGGGTCTGACGAGGCGATGCTGCCGGGGTATCTCTCGGCGCAATGCCTGCCGATCATGAGCGTGGAGGAGGCATCCCAGGATTCGCGGGTACGCGAACTGGTGTCACGCGCTGAGCCCATCCGGGGATCCCGGATTGCGCCGTGCCCTCACCGAGGTTCGCAAGGAGTATCGGGCCAATGCGCCGACCAGTTATGTGGCGTTGGGAGACGAGAACTACAGGCGGTTAGAGTCGGCGTGCGTGAGGGAATTGGCAATCCCTACTGTGTTCGCATTTCGGATTGAGGATGAAAATTGGACAACGTGGCGAACTTCTAGTCGATCGGCCCCGCCGCGCTCTGCCGCCCTGAGACAGGGGACATAGTCCAATCTTTATCTCCGAATTTTAAAGTTGTGCTACGCAGACATGGATTGCGAGGCCTCATGAGAAATCAGAAAAGTAGCCCAGGCCTGGGTTGTCCAGGGTGCCGATGACTTGTGCTCGGTCAAGGAATCGGTTGAACTCCTCACAACTCGTCTCAGGAAGCAGCGCACAGGCGTGACACGCGGCGAGATTGCACGAGTCCGGCCCCTGCCCCTTCTCGCCTGCGTCCATACACACCGGATCAGTCGAGCACCAGTGAGCGTCCGCCAGTGCAGAGGCAAAAACTTGCCGCACGTTGTCCGGGCGTGCCATGCGAACAAGTCCGCCCATCGTCCCTTCTGAGTCGCCCGCCGCTGTGTAGATCAGTACGCCGGCCATGTTCCGACCAGCCGAGTCAGAGACGTAGAGACGCTCCCGGAGCGAAGCCGAGCTGTAGCCGCAGGCGAAGATGAATTCGTTGATCAAAAGATGCGACAGCGTATGCAGCAGCACGAACCTTGGGCTAATAGTCCGCCCCTGCAACCCGCGCTGGCTTGCCACTGATCCGTAGTGATCGGTGATCCGCTGAGCGCGCGCCTGGACCTCCGCACGCCCCTCCCAGGCTGCAAGGCGTGCCCCATCGAGTTCGAAGTAGATTCCTTCACCCTTGACCACATAGGCCGGCAGCCAATCCTGCGCAGGGGTCAAGCTGGCACGCCTGAGCATCGCCTTCCCCTCCGTCAGTTTCAGCTCGCCGTCGCGAACCCGCGTAAACCCCCGCAACGCGCGCGTCTCCCGAAGCACATCGATCGACCTCACGCGAGAGAGGTGGCTTGCTAGATCAGCGTGAAGACCCGGGTCGGATGCCGCGAGGAAGTCATCTTTCGGTGTCTCGCGAATCTTCACGTATTCCGGATGCCGCCAGATGTCGTCGCTCGTCAGGCTCTCCGCGTCGACCGGAGCCTCGGCTGGCTCCTCCCCGCTGCTCTCGTCGATGCCGAACTGATCTTGGTATGCCGCCAGTAACTCGTCGTCCGAAATGGGAGCGAAGAGTTCGGGCGGGACGTTTCGCTCCAGCAGCTTCCGTAGCTGCCCGCCCGACACCTCATCAAGACCCAACTGAAACACGTTGTTGAAAGTCGTGCTGACAGCAGGGTGTCGGAGCAGCTGATGGACCTCCTCGCTGACGGCTCCCTCACGTCGAGGGAGATAGATCGAGGACTCGACCTTGGGGAAGTAGACGTTTCCAGCAGCGCGCAGGGCGCCTCGAATCGGTTGATCGCAAACACCGTCAAGCTGCGCTAACCAGGGCCGAGCCCCACCGCAGAGATAGGGCTGTTCTGGCGAAACGAGCTGATCGCTGAGATTGGTGTGCTCCTCGCCGTTCTTGTCGAATCGGGCCTCGGTGACCCCTCGAAGCGAGCGCTCCTGCTTGCAGGCATTGCAGGTTACGACCTGCCCTTCGAGCCCGCCGCCTCCGCGTGATACGAGGCGCAGCGTGCCCGTACATGATGGGTTGGCCGATCGATGCACCCACTTGTCAAAGGGAAAGTCATCCAGGTGCCCTCGGGCGCAGATCGCCACGAACGGAACCTGCGACATCTTCGGCTTGTACTTCATGCCGGCATGCTCCTTGTCCTGGCACTCCACGAGCGTCTTCATCGTGAGCTTGCTGAGTTCCAGACGCTTGCAATAGATGCAGAACGACCATCGGGGGAAGCGCAACACGGGCACGGTAAGTCGGATGTTTCGCAAGTCGCTGCCCTGGCCTGACGGCCTATAGTCCGGTGGCAGTCGGAACTCGGAGACTTTGAGGCGAGACTCAAGCCGCCAGTCGTGTTCCTGGTACTCCTCCATCGCGAGAGCACTCTGATCGACTTCATACCAGTGGTCAAGACCCGCGGTGATGACAGAGGTCCCGTTTACGAGCACGCTCATGGCACCGACGCCGAACGGTGTCACCAGTTGCGCTCGGCGCATTGCTCCAGTGCTCATGCTGGCTCCTCCGCGGCCGTGTCCTCGAACAGGTACGCCTGACTGATCTCCAGGCGGCACTCGGCATCGACGTTCCGCATGCTTGTCGGCACATCCCAGATCGGCGCGCGACGGTCAAGATCAGGGAGTGTTCCTGCGAACCGCATGAGCCCTTGCAGCGGGTCACCGAAGGGAGCAGGGTTCGCATCCCACTCGGTTCGCTCCCACCCTCCCCACTGCCGGGCGCGATCGCGCGCAAAGCGATCGAGGACCGGAACCTCTTCCGGTTCCGCGATCTCTGCTCGCTCACGCAGCAGGCGAATGGCCTCGTCGTAGGCAGTCGAAGGGAACGGGTCAGGCCCAAGCGTCTCCGGCGAGGTCTGCCGGACGTAGGCGACCGCCGCCGCGTGGAGTGCCCTGCGAAGAACGGGCATGGCGAATGGGGTGACGGAAGTCGGCTCCACCTGCGCGTAAAGCTGTTGATGGTAGGTGCGGAAACGCTCGTAGTGGCTGCGGTCACGCGGCTTCGCAGCCCCGTAGATGGTGATGACCAGCCCAGGGCTGACTTCCGGCTTCCGGCCGACCCGACCGCTCACCTGGATGTACTGCGCCGTGGTCTTCGGTTGCCCGACGATCGTCATCAGCGCGAGCCGATCGATGTCCACACCTACCTCGATGATGTTCGAGGCGAGACAGATATCGATAGCCTCTTGTCGCTCCTTCCCAGGGGCGTACCTCACCTGGAGCTGTTCGATCGCCTTTGGAATCTCGTCTGACCGCCGCCTCGAAGTGAGTTCCATCTGCCGGTGAGGCCACCGTGGCACGATCCCGTCCCGTCGGCGGAGCCCGGTGAGATAGTCGGGAATGTCAGCCTGGAGGAGCGAGACGGTATTCCCGAGTTCCCGGAGCGAGTTGAGGAAGTTGAGGTTGGTCCAGTAGCCGTCCCGGTCCTCTTCCGGGATGTCCACCGCGGCCTGGAGGGTTGCGGCGGCGACACGGACCTGGACCGTCTGTGTCGAGCCGAGCGATGCGCTCATCACACCGATGTAGCGCCGCCCTGGTTCCGGGGTTCCGTCGGCCGACGTCGCGGGTTCAGCGAAGAAGGATCGCCCCTCCTCAAGACCGTGCGGCGGAAAGAGCGCGACGGTCTCCCTGCCGAAAAGCCCCTTGATCTGGTCCTCATATCGCCTGACCGTCGCCGTGGAGGCAATGATCTTGGGGAGCACAGGACTCGCGCCGCGGCGATCGGTACACAGTTCGTCGATCACGGGCTCGTAGATTCCGACCATTGAGCCGAGCGGGCCGGAGATCAAGTGCAGCTCGTCCTGAATGATCAAGCCGGGCGGAGACACCTTTCGCGCGCCACTCGCGTCAAGCCCGAAGAGATTCCTCGCCCTGGGGCGCCACGCCATCATCGCGAACTTGTCGACAGTCCCGATGACAATCGAGGGCCGAGCTTCATAGATATCGTCATCGACAACATGGACCGGCAGACCAGCACGGCGTGAATACTTGCACTCGCCGTCAATGCAGCGGAGCACGACCCTGCCCGCTGCTTCCTCGTACCCGATCGGTTCCTGTCCGCCGCCCTTCTTAGGCTGCGGGCCCATCTGTGCACCGCACCAGGGACACCTCAGCAGAAGGAAAAGGTTCTGCTCGTGAGGTCGTCTACGCAGAGCCCGCAAGTTGTCAAGTGCTTGCTTCCACGTATTCGGTGTTGAACTGCCACCCAGCCAAATCCCGATTCCAAAGGGAGCAGCACCGAGGGTGTCAGAGTTCTGCTCCCGAATGTCTTCGAGCACGCAGACCAGCGATGCAGCACGGAGGAACTGCTGCGCCGTGAGGAGACGCAGGGTGTATCGCATGAGTGTGTCTGTTCCGGCGTCATCGGGGTCACGGAGCCGCCGGGAGAGCAAACTGACGGCGGCCGCGCCAAGGTACGCCTCTGTCTTGCCACCGCCAGTGGGGAAGAAGATCAGATCGACGTCGCTGCGAGTCTGGCGTTCTGGCTCTACGAGTTCGGGCAGTACTGCAAGTAGGAACGCAATCTGGAATGGACGCCAGTATCCCCGGCCAGTCGGCACGGTGAGCGCGGGGTGCGCTCCCTCGATTCTCCAGCGACCATCGCCGCTCTGCTTGGCCTCGCGCAGCTCGAATCCGGATCGGACCTGCTGGAGCAGCATCGCCTCGTTTGCCCAGCGAAACGCTCGCGCAGCTCGATCGTTCGCTGCCACGAGGCTCCACCCTGTTCGCATCCGCGTCAGCGCCGCTCGTGCTCGACGCATGTGCTCACTCGCGGCGTCCTGATAGCGCGGAAGCAACTCGGGGATCTCGGCCTCCCGCCGATCGATCCACTTCTCATACTGACTGAGGACAAGCTCCACTTGGGCGGCGCCGTCCTCGCTACCACTTGCCAGGGCCGCCATACTGACAGCCACCGGCTGCCGCTTGCCATCGGCATCGAAGGCAGGATTCCCGTCGTCGTCAGACAGGTACACGTTCGGGGAGAGGCTGACGACTTCATATGCAGGCAGAGCTGCGGCCTGCACGAAAGGCACAACTCCATCGGCGTTGACTGCCCCCCACTCGGCTGCACAGCCATGCCCGATCGCATAGGTGCGCTGGTTCCGGTAGAGGAGGTCAAGCGATCGCTCCTCCTCGTCCCGGTTGGGCAGCTCGACCTCCGGATAGGGGATGATTTCAGCGTTGCCGACAGTCGACACCTTGAAGCCAACCTGAAACACCGCCGCAGAGGCACCGGAACCAGGAGCATCGTTGACGACTGCGACGGTCACGATCCTGAGAGCCGGGTCGTCAGCCCCGGGGACCGGACGACTGAACACTCGCACCGCAAGAGGGACAACGCCTTCGCCGCTCAGGAGCACGACGTCAACGACTTTGAGCCGATTCGTCTCTCGCAGAACCGTGCCACCCGAGATCGTGCCGACCGCCTTGAAGGGGCGCCTGACCCACCAATCGACTGGTTTGGCGACGCCTGCGATGTGGACCGTCAGCTTCTCGTATCTCGCGCCGACCACCTCAACGGTGAGGGTTCCCGAGTCAGCCATGCGAGTCTCAAACGAGACGGCCATCGCCGACGGCTTGAACGTATTGGCATCCGTGAGATCGAAGTCATCCGAGTCAGCGATATCGTGACGGACGTGGCCCTGGATCTCGACAGGCGGCCCTTCCAGATTGTCCTCGGAGAGCGCGATACCGGTCACTCCGTCGAGTGCGTCGGAATCCTCTTGGACGGCACTTTCCACCGGTGAGCCACCGACGCTCGCTCCCGCGTACAGGACTCCGACTCCGTAGCGCCTAAGCGGGTTGCCTTGTGTAAGAATCTCCTGACCACTGTCCGCATCGTGGAACTGGCCAAGCGATGCCTCCACTGTGTCGAAATGCACGACTCCAGCGTTGATAGTTAGCGGCTGGCCCCACACGGGATCACCGTCATTGGGCCCGAATAACTCTCGCCGCAGCGCCGCCTCAACGGTTTCACGGGCTTTGATTCCGCTCATCCCTTACCCCCCAGCAATCCCTGTAGTGTCTTCTTTTCTACCAGGGCGGTCAAGCGGTCGGTCGCGCGCGTTAGCCCGACGTATACGAGCGTATCGAAGTTCGGCCTCCCTGAGGCGTCGAGGTCAGTGACAATAACGGCAGGCGCATCCAGTCCTTTGAACGCGTGAATCGTGGAGTAGCGCAGCCCTCCCCTGGGCGGTTTCGATCCATCAGCCGGGATCAACAATTGGCGAAGCCACGGATCGGAGGTGCTCGCGGCGACGGAGTTGCGGCCGAGTGGGCTGAGCACGACGATCTCAGTCAAATCGAAACCATCATCGCGCAAGTCGTTCACTGCCTTCCGCAGCAAAGCACCCTGGTCATCGCCTGAGACATACGGAATTACCCTCGGGTCGATTCCGTCGTCTATTCGACGAAACTCCCTGAACCCCGGACTGAGATCACCGAATAGATTCACGTGATAGCCGATGCGAGGAAGATTCCGGCAGTTCTCCGAGAGTCGGAACGACGCTAGATGCGGCGCTCGGGTTAGAAGCACCTCACGTGCGCCCTCATGGCCATAAATTGCCTGACGCTCAAAGTCACCGAACATAAGCACACGGCCATCGCGCAGCCCTCCCTTGAGGAGCAGATCAAGGAGGTCGAGGTACGCGTCGGTCGCGATGTCCTGAATCTCATCGATGATGAGGAAATCCCCGACCTCCTCCGCACCCTTCTCGGCTAAGCCCTCAAGGGCCATTTCTGGGAGCGAGCGCTCCCAGAAGTCGCGATTGGCGTCTGGCGGCGGACGGCTCACGTTGGCTAGTCGCAGCATCTCCTGATGCAATGTGCCCACACTCAGCCCTGCGACATCCGAGAGTTTCTCGCGGAGGCTTTGCCCGAGCAGTCGGTTGAAGCATAGAAGCCGCCCGGTTCGTCCTTGAGCGACCTCTCGCTGAGCCGATTCGGCGGCGAGGAAGGTCTTTCCCGTTCCGGCGGGACCCGTAAACAAGACGCCTCTATTGTCAGCAGCTGCGTCGAGTGCGCGATATTGCTCCTCGACGAACTGCGCGAGCTGACTCTCCCGCGCTTGTCGGCGGTCGCCGACAGTCATCACGATCTCGAACCGGGGGCGAAGCGTGGCAACGATCGCCTCAGCGGTGGCTTGATCAGGTCCAAATCCGCCGTAGCCGAAATGCTTGATCATTGCGGCGAGGTGCTGCGCTCCCTCTCCCATCACACGGGCCACCGATAGGGCGGCGGTTCGGAGGTCCCCCGTATCGAGAACCTGCCAAGGATGCCACTCGGGTGATTCCGGCAGTACCGACCGTGCGCGAAGCCCGGTAAACCAGACTGCGCTTAAGGAGGGAACATCTCGCAAGTCCACCCGTTTGCTTCGGAGGTAATCCCGGATGCTATGCATCGCCTCTTGAGCTTGCTGGAAAGGTCCACGCACAGTAGGGCGGTCCTGGCCGAGGCGCCAGGAGCCATCGGAACCGCGCGCGACCGACAGGTGCGACTTCACCTCGATCACTAGTAGCCCAGCATTGGGTGCAACGATGACGAAGTCCGCCTCGCCTTCAACTTGACGCTCATGCTGCGCGATCCCAAGGGAGTGCAGCACTGTCCAGTCGTCCGTCCCCGTTGCATCTCGCAGTACCTCGAAGACAGCCTTCTCCCCTGGAGGGGCGGACTCGGCGCAATAGGCCGGAATCATTCGAGCCATCGAGCACCTTCGTCATCAAAGGGTACGCGAGCGTCGCGGCGGGCAATCAGTTCCGTAAATGGAGCAATCGCAAGGACCCGGGTGACAAACATCCCCCGAAAGCCAGGCTCGGAAATATCGAGCATCAGGTGACCTGCGCGCTCGAGCTCGTGAAGGTCCGCAACGTTCGCTGCTGCTTCCAACCGGTCACGCAACTCCCGAGTGGCTCGGTGCACCTCTTGTCTCAGCAACGAGGCGTGCCCAAAGTATGGCTGGACCGGTAGCCCCAGCCAGCCGAGAAGCCGCTCGAAGTCTCCATCACTCTGCGGGCGGATGACGTGCGGCGATGCCCAGGACCGGACCTGCCCGGCCGCTCGAACTCCGAGTGCACGCAAGGTGCTTTCGGAATCGCGGGCGCTGGTCCGTTTGAGTCGCTCATTCAGTGCGGATTTCCACGTCGTTTGCGACTCCTGGATCATTGGCGCGCGAGGGCCGATTCGCTGAAATGCTCGCGCGTGGAGAGACTCGCGCTCAGCTTCACCTTCCCGCAGAAGCAGGTAGGTGCCTGGAGCGACTGCGGACACATCTGAATAGCCAACGCGCTCGCCGGGCGGCTGTGTTGGGTCAAGCGATCGGATGCGCTCGCCGTCGTCATCAAGCCAGATCGCGCGATTCCCCGAAAGTAGGACTTTGCGCGCTTCCACCTCTTCCGCGCTCGGCGCGCGTTCCTCGCTCACCCGACTGCCCCAGACCGGCTGTGGGAGGAGGTCCTCCTCCGGTATCGGCTCTGTCTCCGACGTCGTAGGATCCGACGGCGCGGGCGGCGCATCGCCCACCTCGATGATGCGAGCCGTCACCTGGATGCCCCCCTCGGCATACCGTGCGATGGCCGAACTTGGGATAGTTCGATCACCGAACCATGCCGGGAGGATGAACGTGACCTCCGGCGTGCGAGGTGCAGTGACCGCCGCCGACTTGAAGAATCGTGGCGGACCGACGAAGTAGGCAATGTCTTCGGAAACGTCGACACGCTCAAGCTCACCCTGCGTGAGAACGCGTGTGTCAAATGAGCCAAGCCATTCGCCCACAGCTTCTCGCGACTGACCGCTCGCGGCCACGACTAGCGCATATTCCGGGCCGACCTCGGTCAGCGACTCACGTAATATCGTGCCCACGAGTGGGTCACGGGTGCATAGGGCGGCCGCAGCGTCAGCAATCTCTCGCAGGAGAGTGTCTTCGTCTACGGCGCTGACTAGCCGCCGGGCTTCACGCCCCACCTCGGCTGCGGCGGCCGCGAGCTGCGCATTGCGTTCGATCGGCATAGGACTAGTGATCAGGCGCCAGCGCAGCAATTTTGCGGCACCGGCGAGTCGATCCCAGACCCCGGGGCCATCCCTCTGAATCAGCCGGAACAGGCTGCGGACGGAAGAGTCGAACTTCGCGCCGAGCTCATCCCGAACGGCGATGATCTCCACGCCGTTCTGCACCAGCGAAGCTGAGGCCGCGTAGCGCTGATCAAGTCCTGTGATCCGGGATGTCATAGTGCCACCGTGAACCCGAGTGCTTCAATTCCTGCAGGCGGAGTCCAGCCCAGTTGAGACGACAGCTCGAGCGGCTCCCCGCGCGAGTTCCTGAGTTGTACGACCTGTTCCGCGGCTGACTCGTCGGCAATCGATCGGTCGAGGACACACACGACCACAGGGCTGAGAACGTCGTGGAGGTATTTGATTGCTCCCTGGCCGTCCAGAATCGTGAGCATCACGTCTTCCGGGAGCGGAAGCTGGTCGGCAAAGCCTGAGTACGAGTAGATCCGCGAGAACCATGTTGCTGACTTCTCAGTTCTTGGCAGAAGCAACGTTTGCAAGGATTCTCCGTCCGGGTCCGTCCCGCGAGTGATGATGGCTTCGAGGTCCTCATCGATCCAACTCCTCGTTCCCACGATCGCGAGGTCGGCGGCGGGTGCGACGAGACGCTTCGCCCAGTCCCGATCAACTCTGCTCATGCGCCCGATGCTCCCAATATGCGGACGGGGCATTTTCTCTGCAGGGTCACTCTTTGCTACGGGTGCAACGGCCTCAAGCCGGTCCACGGCCCAGTGGCCCGCCAAGGTGACCCGCGCCGGCGTGAGGCTCTCATCGAGTCCCTGAAAAGACCCCGAGATCACGTGAGTAGCATTCAACGCGCGGTACGTGCCTCCCAACTGGGCTTCCCGAAGCACTAATAGCGGATCAGTCGCTTCCCGAGCAGGGGGCCGTCCGAGGGTCCACCCAACCCCGATCAGTACCGCGGCGTACGCACGGCTTGGAACCGAAATCGTGACGATAAGCTGACGGTCGCCAAGATTATTCGCCTCGCGCGCAAGGCGTGTCCCGAGAGCAAGGGTCGGACCAATCCAGGCTGACCTTACTTGTTTGGACTCACGATTTTCAGCAAGGCCCAGAAGCACCTTCGGCCCAGGGCGCTTGCCCGCCTCGCTCATCGCATTCCTCCGCTCGTCACGACTTGACCTTAATGACGACGACTGACATTCGGCGGCGACGACTACTAGGGTGACTACCCAGCGGTAACCAGACCGACCCTTGCCGCAGCGGTCAGCGCAACACGGGTTGCCGCAGCAAGGGACTTCGCCATGGGCGGCGGGACCGCATTCGAAACCTGCTCTACCTGCTCTGAGAGGGTGCCTTCGAGGATGAAGGTCTCTGGAAAGCCCTGAAGGAGCATCGCCTCGTAAATGCTCAGCCGGCGAGTTCCGTTTGGGTGCACGTGAATCTCACGGTGTCCGTAGGCCACCGTCGGGCTTGGCTTGTCCCAAGAAAGGCGTCGAAAACTCCGGGTAGGCGTTGGGCTGTCAATCTCGCCGCTGAATCTCTTGGACCGGGGTGTCATGGTCCAGTGGTTCGGATGAGGTTGGATCTCGTCAACCGAGAGACCTCGTTTGAAGAAGGCTGGCTGAGGGAGTGAGCCGATCGCGCCACGCACGGTCAAGTCGCCTTCGTTGCGAGGGGTGGTCTTCGGCTCGAAGGATTTGGCTGCGGCCTCGTTCCTGAACCCCGAGATGATTACTCTGTTCCGCGTTTGGGGCACGCCATAGTCGAGAGCCGAGTGCTCGGCAACGTCCGCCGTGAGCTTCAGCTCCTCGAACCGTGTGAGGATGCCTTGGAAGGTCACGGTGTGCTTCGCATCGCGGATACCCATTACGTTTTCGAAGAGAACAAACTGCACCTCGTACCTCGCTTGCAGGGCCTCGACGATTTCAAGATAGAAGGTCGGCATCTTGTTGCGAGGATCGTCGGTATGTGAATTCGGGTTGGCACGAGAAAAGCCCTGGCAAGGCGGTCCACCGATGATCCCGATGGGTTCGCCGTCGTCGAGCACCTTGGCGATTTCATCCAGAATGGCGAGTTGCCCGGACTGGTGCTTGCGCACCGTAATGTCGGCCCTTACGGATGTTGTCGACGGAAAGTTACGCCTGTGGGTCTGGATTGCTGCCTTCATCTGGTCCACTGCGAATGCGATCTCGAAGCCTGCCTCGAGAAAGCCAAGATCCAGCCCTCCGGCGCCCGAGAAGAGGCTGACAATGCGAGGCATCTTCATAGTTCGCTCCTCAGGCAGACCTGCTGCAATACCGTAACGATAGGAAGCGTAGTGCTCTCGAGCCGTCACTTAGCGGACCGCCACAGGCTTGATGGGTGGCTCGCCGCACCCACGCCCACTGCCTCATGTGCGAGTTTCTTGACCTCGACACGGGTAGGCGTGGCAAGCTGCTCTCCGTGACCTCAGCACCTCAGCCACGAGCATGGTTGATGATGGCTGCAGGTGAAGACCGCCAACATGGAGGGAACGAAGGCTACGACGACCTTGCGGACGTTTATTACACCTGGGACTCGACGGTCAACAACTACGCCAATATTCGTGTGGGCGATGCGATCGCAGTTTGGGATAAGCGACGACTTCTGGGTGTGTCGGTCATCGAGGAAATACGCAACGAGACGCGTGAAAAGCCGATCTATCGGTGTCCTATGTCGACCTGTGGGCGTTCCAGCATCAAGGAGCGCAAGACCCGCTCTCCCAGGTACCGCTGTCAGCAATGCAAACACGAATTCGACGAGCCCATCGTCGAGGTGATTCGGGTCACCCAGTACCAATCACGGCACGATGCTGCTTGGACACCGCTCGAGGATCTATTGGCGGCAGAGGAACTCCGAAGGTTGTGCGAGAGTCCCAAGAGCCAGTTAAGTATGCGGCCCTTGAATTGGAGCGCGTTCAGCGACGCGGTCACACGCCGTGGCGGTGGGTCTGCGGTTGAGAGGGTGCTTGGCAGGGCACTTGGCCGCGACGATGAGGCCGACGGTTCAGCGTCGGCGCCGCAAGGCCACACGCAGGCGGTAGTCCGGGTGAGACGTGGCCAGAGGGCATTTCGTCAGATGCTGCTGCGGAGGTATCGCGAAGTCTGTGCTCTGACGGGGGAAGCTCCCGACCGTGTCCTCGAGGCTGGGCACCTCTACAGCTACGCCAAACTCGGTGAGCACCACGAACACGGTGGTCTCTTGCTTCGGCGCGATGTTCACAGACTTTTTGACGACGGTGGCCTGGCCATCGATCCGACCGCCTTGACGATCGATGTCGCGCCGGAACTTTCCACTTACCCACAATATGCAAGCCTGCATGGTAAATGCCTGCGTGTGACCGTAATGGATCCACAAGTCGAATGGCTCGAAAAGCACTGGCGTGAGCACCGGGGTGCCGCCGCGCAGGTGCGCACCGCTCGGCGTGCATCTGGTCTTCTCTCAGCGGTGCTCGACGAACTGTAGGTATCGACCGAATCGACTGCAGCCTAGGCCAGAACAACCAACTGCCTCGCGAAGTGCAGTCCGACCGGGCGTCCTCGGAGTTTCGCATGGGTACGCCAATCCCGAGGACGCCAACCGATGCGCGGAACGTGCCCAAGTGCAGGTGCGTCAGTATTTTGAGCGAAGTTGCCGAGCCGCGCTTCGCGCGGGCCTCCGTTGTGCCAAGTTCCTCGTGGGCGCTAGCCACGTCGATCTCCGTGCACACGTTGAGTAGGTGCCCGTGAAGGTCGTTCGTAGAAACTCGCGAACCGCGATATTGATGGAGAGCAACTCCCGAGCATGAGTGTCTCGACTCGCGAGACAGGGCTGAGCGAGTCCGGCGCCCGAAGAGCCGCCCACTCCAGAAAAAGTGACTCGAATCACCTGCCTACGCTCTCGTAACCTACGCCGCCGTAAGTTACATTGAGGGAATGCAACACCTGATGACGTCGCCGTCACTCCTCACCGGGGATGAGTCCCGGAACCTCGCCGCACTCCTTGCCGAACGCGCCGCCGCCCACCCGGAGCGCCCGTTCGCGGAGATCTCGACCGACGGCGTCTGGCACGTCATCACCCTCGCCCAGTTCCACGAGCAGGTCCGTGCCACCGCGCGCGGCCTCATCGCCGCCGGCGTGAAGCTCGGCGACCGCGTCGGCATCCTCGGCGACACCCGCTACGAATGGTCCGTGGTCGACTTCGCCACGTTCACTGCGGGCGGCGTCACCGTGCCGATTTACCCGTCCTCCTCCGCCGAGCAGATCGCTTGGATCGCCGCTGACGCCGGGCTCAACGTCATCGCAGCGGACACCGAGGAGCGGGCCCAGCTTGTGCGCGAGGCCTGCCCGAGCGTCACCGTAATCATGATGACCCCGGAGGGTCTCGCGGCAACCGCCATAACCGGCAAAGACGTCACCGAAGAAGACCTGGACGCCCGCACCGCCACTCTTGAAGCGTCGGACCTCGCCACCATCATCTACACATCCGGCACAACCGGCCGCCCCAAGGGCGCAATGCTGAGCCACGGCAACTTTGTCCACCACGTCATTAACATCGAGCGGGACCCGAACTTTGGCGGCTTTGTGCGCGACGAGGGCGCCCGCCTCCTCCTCTTCCTGCCGCTCGCTCATGTGTTCGGTCGTATCGCGATGATCCTGTCCCTCTCGGCAGGCGCGGTCATCGGCTACGCTCCCACGCACAAGACTCTCGCGGCGGACATGAAGACGTTCCGCCCCACCTTCATGGTGCTCGTGCCGCGCGTCCTCGACACCATCTACAACAAGGCAGACGCTGCCCAGAAGGGCCTCAAGAAGAAGATCTTCCGCTGGTCCGCGCATGTGGCCCGCGAGATGTCGCGCGCCCGCGAGCGAGGCACGGTTACCAGGTCGCTCAAGGTCCGTCACGCGATCGCAGACCGCCTCGTCCTCGCGAGGATCCGTGAGTTGATGGGCGGCCAGATGCAGTACGTCCTCGCGGGAGGGGCACGTCTCAGCGAGGACTCGGGGCACTTCTTCCGCGGCCTCGGCATGGTGGTCCTGCAGGGCTACGGTCTCACCGAGACGACGGCCGCGGCCATGGGATCGCCCGAACACGGCGGCATCGTGGGCACCGTGGGCAAGCCGATCGCTGGCACCGAGATGTGTCTCGCAGACGACGGCGAGATCATGCTCCGCGGCCTCAACCTCTTCCAGGGTTACTGGAATGCGCCCGAGGAGACGGCCGCCGTCATGCGCGACGGCTGGTTCGCCACCGGTGACCAGGGTCGCGTGGACAACGGTGCGCTCAGCATCATCGGCCGCAAGAAGGAGATCCTCGTGCTCTCCTCCGGCAAGAACGTCCAGCCCGCCGTCCTCGAGGACGCGATGCGCACCCACCCCGCCATTCAAGACACCGTGGTGGTGGGCGAGGGCAAGCACTTCGTCTCCGCGCTCGTCGCGCTCGATGAGGTGATGCTCCCGTCGTGGCTCGACGCTCACGACCTCCCGCAGCTCACCATCGAGGAAGCCTCCACCCACGTGGGTGTGCGCGACCTCATCCACCGCGCCGTGGAGGCCGCAAACGCGAAGGTCTCACGCGCCGAGTCCATCCGTGAGTTCCGCATCGTGCCGCGCTCCTTCAGCGAGGCGCGCGAAGAGCTGACAGCGTCGCTCAAGGTCCGTCGCGCCAACGTCCTGTCCAATTACGCCGAGATCGTCGAGGAGATCTACGCGCGCGCGATCCCCAAGCGCGCAAAGCGTGGCGGGTGACGGTGAGCGGCGCTGGAGGTAGCGCCATCGCGCCTTCACCTCTCGCCCCACGTGATACCACAGTGATACCATCGGCCTATGGCGATGACACTCCGCACCACGTCCGCTGTGGAAGCAGCACTTGAGCGCCTCGCTGCTGCGCAAGGAGTTTCCAAGCATGAGGCTGCGCTACGAGCGATCCTTCGTGATGACGCGCACACCAGACTTGAGTCAGATGCGCTGCAGGCGTATGAGGCCGTAACCACCCGGTATCGCGATGCGCTAGACCGCCTCGGCTCCGTGTAGTCGATGACCCGCCCAATTCGCGGCATCCCGTACAGCGTGGTCCTTGCGATCATCGAACGCGAGGGCATAGGTCCGGTCCGGGATGAGGGGCTGTTGCAATCCGCGCTCGACCGTCCGCACACGACGCCTATGGGCCACCCGGCCTATCCCAGCACTGCTCAGAAAGCAGCAGCGCTACTCCATTCCGTCTGTTTGAATCATGCACTTGTTGACGGAAACAAGCGGCTTGCCGCGATCCTTGCGCTCGTGTTCCTTGAGCTCAATGGCGCATCCTTCGAGATGACAAACGATGAGCTGTTCGACCTCGTCATGGCGGTCGCGTCCGGAGAGTTGCGAGACGTGGACGCCATCGCTGGGAGCCTCAACGTCCCAGCTTCGTAGCCAAGGCTTCGCGGAGCCGCACAGGCGCGGGATTAGGGTGGAAGCCATGAGCGTCAGTCCCACCGCCGTCGACAGATTCCCCGTCACCCGCTCCGTGTCGCCGGTGCCTGCACCTGAGCGCGCCCAGCGCATGGACAACCCCATCTTTGGCACGGTCTTCACCGACCACATGGCCTACGCGGTGTGGCGGGCGGAGGAGGGGTGGAGCGGTCACGAGGTGCGCCCGCTTGCGCCACTGCCGATGCACCCCGGTGCGGCGGTGCTCCACTATGCACAGCAGGTGTTCGAGGGGCTCAAAGCGTTCAAGCAAGCAGACGGAACCATTGCCGCATTCCGCCCGGACCGTAATGCGGCCCGGATGGCAGCCTCGTCCGCGCGGATGGCTCTGCCGGTGCTGCCCGAAGAGGACTTCCTCGCGGCAATCGACACTCTTGTTGCCGTCGACAAGGCGTGGGTCCCCGATGCCCCTGGCGCCAGCCTTTACCTGCGCCCCACGCTGTTTGGCACCGAGCCGTCCCTGCTCGTGGTGCCCCCGCAAGAGGTGACCTTCACCCTCACTGCATGCAGCGTCGGCGCCTATCTCCGCTCGTCATCGGAAGGCGTGTCGATCTGGATCACGCGCGACTACCACCGCGCCAACGAAGGCGGCACCGGCGAGGCGAAGACGTCAGGGAACTACGCCGCCTCGATGCTCGCCACCCAGCAGGCTCATGACAACGGTTGCGGCCAAGTGCTCTTCCTCGACGCCAAGGAGGGCCGATACGTGGAAGAGCTCGGTGCGATGAATCTCATGGTGGTGATGGAGGACGGCTCCGTGCGAACGCCGCCACTCGGCGGCACCATCCTGCCTGGCGTGATACGCGACTCCATCATTCAACTGCTGCGCGATGAGGGCAGGGAGGTCACCGAGGAGCGCATTGAGCTGGATCAACTCCTCGACGACATCCGCACGGGAAGCGTGGCGGAGATATTCGCCTGTGGCACCGCAGCCAATGTCACGTCCGTGGGGCGCATGAAGGGCGATGGCATCGACGAGAGAGTGGGCACGGGAGCGCCCGGTCCCGTCACCCTCGCCACCTTGCAGCGCCTCACCGACATCCAGTACGGCCGGGCTGTAGACCTGCACGGCTGGATGCGGCATATCGCCTGACAAGTTGGGCCTCCGCATGTGATGCTGTGCGCATGAAGCCATTGGGCGCGGCGCTCGTCTTTTTCGCCGAGATCGGCATGTACATCTGCCTCGCGTTGACCGGCTGGGCATGGGGCGTGGGGGTGTGGCGCATCGTGCTTGCAGTGCTGTTGCCGGTGGTGGGTGCGGTGCTGTGGGCCGTCTTCATGTCCCCCAAGGCCCCCAAGAAACTCAACATGCCGTGGCTCGTCATCGCCCGCGTCGACCACATCGTGGTGGCGTCGGTTCTCGCATTCCTCGCGGGCTATCCCGTGCTCGCCATCGCCACCACCGCACTCATGCTCATCGGGACACCGATGGCGGGCGACCTCACCAAGTGGCCCGGCGGCGAGCGGGTGCCGGGTTGAGCGTCTGGGACGTTGAAGCGCACCTCCTCACGGTTGGCGGCCGCCGCGTGCGTTGGTACAGCGCGGGCCCGGCCGACGCTGCCGTCACCGTCATGTGGCACCACGGCACTCCCAACACCGGCGAGCCGCCTGAGCCGCTGTTTGCAGCGTCGGCCGCTCGGAGCATCAGGTGGCTTGGTTTCGATCGCCCCGGTTACGGCGAGAGCGACCGTCACGAAGGCCGCTCCATTGCCGACGCTGCCCACGTCGCTCTTGCGGTAGCGGACGACGCCGGGGTTGAGCGATTCGCGGCGCTCGGCCATTCGGGTGGCGGGCCTCACGCTATCGCGCTCGCGGCGATCGCGCCTGAGCGTGTGACGGCTGTCGCGTCTGTGTCCGGCATGGCACCACTCGGTGCCAGCGGCCTTGATTGGTTCGCCGGCATGCACAAGGGAATCGAGGCGGAGCTGCGGGCTGCCCAGATGGGGGCCGGGGAGGTGGAGACACTGCTCGCCGCCACGGAGTTCGACCCCGAGATGTTTACCCCTGAAGATCACAGGGCGCTTGAGGGTCCATGGGCATGGTTCAACGGGATTGCCGCTCAGGGTGTGGTCCACGGACTTGGCGGAGCCGTAGACGATGACCGGGCCTACGTGACGGATTGGGGAGTGGACCTGAGCCGCGTGCAGGCCCCCGTGCTGCTCGTCCACGGCACCGAGGACCGTGTGGTCCCGGTCTCGCACTCGCGCTGGCTTGCCGAGCACCTGCCGACGGCGCAGTTGTGGGAGCGCATGGGCGCCGCACACATCTCAGCATTGGGCGACGGCACCGACATCCTCGATTGGCTCCGTGAGGGAATCGGAACATCGCGCACCGGGTTACCCACTCCATGACCACAATCGCCACCATCGGTGCAGGAAATATTGGCTTCAATGTTGCGAAGGCCGCAGTTCAAGCGGGGCACCACGTTGTCCTGTCAAACTCGCGCGGGCCCGAGACACTGAGTGACCTCGTCACCGAACTTGGCGGCAACGCCCGCGCCGCAACGACGGAAGAGGCAGTTGCGCGCGCGGAACTCGTCCTGATCGCCATTCCGTTGACCGCGGTCTTCGATCTCCGCCCCGATCTCCTCGACGGCGCCATCGTGCTTGACGCCAACAACTACTACCCACAGCGCGATGGCCGGATTGCGGACCTCGACAGCAACGAGGCCACCACCTCGGAGTTGGTGCAGCGTCACCTCGCGGGCAGCCGCGTCGTGAAGGTCTTCAACCACATCAACGCCAAGGACATCCCGGCAGACGGCCTGCCCGCCGGCTCTCCGGGGCGCCGCGCGCTCGTGGTCGCGGGGGACGACGCTGACGCGAAGTCCATCGTGACGCGGTTCCTCGACACCCTGGGCTACGACGCCGTCGATTTGGGGCCGCTTTCGGAGTCGTGGAGGGTCGAGCGCGACACCCCCGCGTATGGGGTGCGTCTCACCGAGGAGCAGTTACGCGAGGTCACCGCATCCACAGAGCGCGTACAACAGGTGTAGCAGGGTCGCTTCCGGCGTAATCTGGTCGCACCATGGACCAGGTGCCCGAATACACGCTGACACGCAAGCGCATCAAGAACATGCGCCTCACGGTCAAGGCGCCTTACGGAGACGTGGTGGTGAGTGCGCCCCGCCATGTGCCCGACGCTGCCATCGCCGCCTTCGTCAAGGACAAGGCCGCGTGGATTCAGAAGCACAAAGACAGGCTTGCCAACCAACCGCGTCCTCTTGAGGCGGGGCCCCAAGCAGAGGCGATGCGCGCCCAACTCAAGGAAGCTGTGCCACCCCTCGTTGAATACTGGGCGGACCGTATGGGCGTGCCGATGCCCACGCTTGCATTCCGGCGCATGACAACGCGGTGGGGCACGTGCAACACGCAGACCAAGCGGATCACCTTCAACCTTGAGCTCGGCAGGCGCGATCCTGAACTCCTCGAGTACGTGGTGGTTCACGAACTCGCACATCTCATTGAACGTGGGCACAACGAACGCTTCTACAAGGTAATGGACACGCACCTACCCGAATGGCGCATTCTTCGGCGCGTTCTCAACGGCTCGTCCCCGCCCGCACCGTAAAAGGGGCGGCGCAATACGCCCGATCTGTGCGAGAATAACCGCGATGCACACCGCGATCATCATTCTGTAGCGCGTCGGCTCACCCCCGACGCGCAGCCTCCCGACGCCACAGGGGGGCTTTTTTGTTGGGGTGACGGGTGAGCGGAATGCTTGTTTGACCTGGGAGGACACCATGGCGGATCTCACCGTTGAGATCTACGACACGACGCTGCGCGACGGCGCTCAGCAAGAGGGCATGAACCTATCGGTCGCAGACAAGTTGGCCATTGCGGCGTTGCTCGATGAACTGGGCGTGGGAGTGATCGAGGGCGGCTGGCCCGGTGCCGTTCCCAAGGACACCGAGTTCTTCAACTTGGTCCACAAGGAACTCGAGTTCACCAACGCGCAGTTTGCTGCCTTTGGCATGACCCGGCGCGCGGGCACAAGTGCCGCCAACGATCCTCAGGTGCGGGCGCTTCTCGACTCCGAGGCGCCGCTCATCACGCTCGTGGCGAAGTCCGATATCCGTCACGTCGAGCGCGCGCTCCGCGTCAGCGGCGACGAGAACCTCCGGATGATCGAGGAGACGGTTGCCTTCCTCGTGAGCGAGGGCCGACGAGTGCTGCTCGACGCCGAGCACTTCTTTGACGGCTACCGCTTTGACGCCGAGTATGCGATCAAGGCGCTCCTCGCGGGTGAGGCCGCAGGTGCGTCCACCTTGGTGCTGTGCGACACCAATGGTGGCATGTTGCCCGACGATGTCGCCGCCGTAGTTGGCGACGTGCGTGGCCGCACGTCTGCACAGCTCGGCATGCACGCCCACAACGACTCGGGCTGTGCTGTGGCCAACTCGATGGCCGCAGTGGCGGCCGGTGCGACGCACGTTCAAGGGTGTGTCAACGGCTATGGCGAACGCACCGGCAACGCGGACCTTGTGACGGTCGCCGCCAACCTTGAGCTGAAGCGCGGCGCCATCGCCCTCGCGTCGAACGGGCTGCAGGAGTCGACGCGCATCGCCCACGCGATCTCTGAGATCACCAACATCGCACCGTTTGCGCGTCAGCCGTATGTGGGCGCCTCCGCGTTTGCGCACAAGGCCGGCCTCCACGCTTCCGCGATCAAGGTGGACCCGGACCTTTACCAGCACACCGACCCGGCCTATGTGGGCAATGACATGCGCATGCTCGTGTCCGAGATGGCCGGCCGCGCGTCGATCGAGCTCAAGGGCAAGGAACTCGGCTTTGACCTCAGCGGCCAGTCCGAGGTGCTCACCACCGTGACGGAGCGGGTCAAGAACGCAGAGGCCGCGGGCTACACCTACGACGCCGCCGATGCTTCCTTCGAGTTGCTCCTTCGCGCCGAGCTGGGCGAGTCTGCCCCCTATTGGGAGGTGGAACGCTGGAACGTGTCGGTAGCGTCGGCCCCAGACAACCCCCAAGACGCCGACGCCGAAGCGATCGTGAAGATCCGGGCAGGGCAAAAGCGATTCCTCACCGTGGGTGAAGGCAACGGTCCCGTCAATGCGCTTGACCACGCCCTGCGGCAGGCCCTCCTTGCGGTGTATCCCGAGATCGCGCGGTTCGAACTCGTTGACTTCAAGGTGCGCATCATGGATGCGAGCCATGGCACGGATGCGGTGACCCGCGTGCTCATCACGATGCTTGACACGGACTCCGCACGCACGTGGTGCACAGTGGGCGTGGGCCCCAACGTCATCGAGGCCTCATGGGAATCGCTGACGGAGGCCCTCCTGTACGGCCTGCTGAAAGCGGGGGTCTCGCCTCAGCCGTAGGCGGAATCGGTCAGCGGCGCGTGCGGACCGGCTGAGAATGGGACGTATGCACGGTGAATACAAGGTTCCTGGGGGCAAGCTCGTTGTCGCGGACGTCGAGACCGCCGGGGAGGGCGAGGCGCGGACTCTCTCCAGCGTCGTCCTGTCTGGCGACTTCTTTCTCGAACCCGCTGAGGCTCTGCTCGCGATCAATGGCGCCCTGACCGGCCTGCCCGCCTCGACGCCCGTGGCTCGATTGGCCGACATCGTGGCGAGCGCGGCGGGAGATGCTGAGTTCATTGGATTCAGCCCTGAGGCTGTGGCAATCGCCGTGCGGCGTGCGCTCGGTCACGCGACGAGTTGGCATGATCACGCATTCGAGTTGATTCACGACGTCCCGCGTCACCCCCACATGCAGATGGCGATTGATGAGGTGCTCGCGCTCGAGGTGGGTGATGGGGCGCGCGGACCTGCTCTGCGGATTTGGGAGTGGGAGCGCAATACCGTGGTGATCGGCTCCTTCCAATCCGTGCGAAATGAGATCGATCCCGAAGGTGTCGCCACACATGACATCACCGTGACGCGCCGGGTGTCCGGTGGCGGGGCAATGTTCATCCAGCCAGGCAATACGATCACGTACTCGCTGTACGTGCCCGCGTCTTTGGTCGAAGGGCTCACCTTTGAGCAGTCCTATGCGTTTCTCGATGACTGGGTGCTCGGAGCACTTCGCGAACTCGGGATCAGCGCGACCTATGTGCCGCTCAACGACATCGCCTCGCCTGCCGGAAAGATTGCGGGCGCTGCTCAAAAGCGTTACGCGAACGGTGCCGTTCTGCACCACGTGACGATGGCCTACGACATCGACGCGAGCGCCATGCTCGAGGTGCTCCGCATCGGCCGCGAGAAGCTCTCGGACAAGGGGACCAAGAGCGCGAACAAGCGGGTCGACCCATTGCGGTCGCAGTCAGGCATGTCGCGAGAGGCTGTCATCGAGTCCTTCCTCGCATACTTTGCTTCGCGATACGCGACGGTGCCAGGCGACGTGCGCGCGCACGAAGTCGACCGTGCTGCACAGCTCGTTGCCGAGAAGTTCTCCACGCCCGAGTGGCTCAACCTCGTGCCATGAGGCGCTAGACGGTCACACCCACAAGGAGGCCGATGCCGTAGGTGATCGCCATCGCGAGGCTGCCGCCAATGACGTTGCGCGTGACTGCTCGTGGCACCGGCGACTTCGCAACGTACGCGGACACGTATCCAGTGATCGCCAGCATGATCACCACGAGGCCAAACGTGAGCGGGATGCGTGTGCTCGCTGGCGGCAACGTGGTGGTGAGGAGCGGAGCGATCCCGCCTAGCGTGAACGCAATGATCGAGGCGATGCCAGCGGCCCACGGACTCGTGAGATCGTCGGGATCGATTCCCAAGTGCATCCTCGCGTGGATATCGACCGGGTCCTTGCTCATCTGCTCGGTGGCGGCACGCCGCGCGGTGTCCTCGCTCATTCCCGTCTCCATATGGAGTCGGACGAGCTGCTCAAGCTCCCACGCCGGACGAGCCTTGTGCCAAATGCGCTCGCGGGCGAGCGCGGCATCCTCTGCATCCCGTTGGGCGCTCACCGACACGTACTCGCCCACGCCCATTGACAGCGCACCTGCGACTACACCGGCGATGGCGGCCATGACGATGATTGAACGATCGGTGGTCGCCGCCGCGACACCCACCAGCATGGCGGCGATCGACACGATGCCGTCATTGGCGCCGAGTACGCCCGCACGCAGCCAGTTGAGGCGGCTGTTCATGCCGTCCTCGTCCGGACCCGTGAAGATATCCGGGCGGTGCGTGGAACTGCTCATGCCGCCAGGCTAGCCCCGGGCAGTCCCGTCTGCTAGGAAGGTGTGCCTGACCTAAGTTCCCGGCCCCAGCGTCGTCCCTAACCGCGCCGTACGAGGACCGCGAATGACGCGAGCGATGCGATGAGGCCGCTGAACATGATGATGGCAAAGCCCGCTTCCGCCTCCACGCCGAATGAGTGGAGGAACGTCGCGACAATCGCTGCGGCGTACATGACAATGAACCCGATGGATGCAGCGCGCAGAGCGAACTGATTCTCACGCTCATCGCCTCGACCGGACACCACACGCGCCTCAGCGGTGGAGAAGCGGGTGCGGGAAATGATGAGGAGGGTCACCATCACGGCAATACCGATGGTGCCTCCTTGAACGATGCCCTTGCCAAAACTGTCATTGCCGGACGCATATGCGACGATCGCGAGCACGGCACATGCGACAGCGCCGCTGAGTGCGCCAACCGCGATGCCGATAGTCGACGGGGCCTTGTGCTGCCTAGGTGTCTTGGTCATCGAAGATCTCCTCAATGGCGAGCCCAAAGAAGCGCGCGATAGTGAAGGCGAGCGGCAAGGACGGGTCGTACTTGCCGGTCTCAATGGAGTTGATGGTCTGGCGTGACACACCAAGTGCGTCGCCGAGCGCTGACTGTGACAGGTCGCGCTCCTCGCGAAGGGTGCGGACGTGATTTCGCACTACATGTCCGTTCCAGCTCGATTGCGCTTGAGCCGGCGTCCAACGGCGACGGCGATGAGTGCGATGAGGATGCCTGTGACCACACCCCACCAGAGGGACGGAGACGCGAACCCGCCGTCCGCAGCCTGAGGGACAAGCACGCCCACGAGTAGTGCGAGAGGTGCAAGAACCGCGACGAGTTGACGCTGCTTTTCTGTCATGGCGATCTCCTTTTCGGTGACAAGGAACCTTTACATGACAAGGATGCTTGACACATGGCGCGATGTCAAGTCACCTTGACACTTTGGCCACGCGCCCGTCGGCCTATGAGCGCGAACCCATGACGGACGTGCCAACGCGCACCATCGTCGCGCCCTCGGCTATCGCCCACTCGAGATCGCCTGACATGCCCATCGACAATTCCCACGCGTCGCGCAGCGGAAACTCACCGCGCTCAGAGAGGATGAGGGCCTGGTCGCGAATATTTCGCAAGGTGGCGTATCCGGCGCGCACGGCCTCTTCATTGGGGGAGTTGAGGCCAATGGTCATGAAGCCGGTGACTGTGAGGGCCGCAAGGCTCTGCACCTGTGTGGCGAAGGTGAGAGCCTCCGCGGGGCTCACACCCGCTTTTGTCTCCTCGCCTGACACATTCACCTGAATCATCACATCGAGCTCGCGGCCGGCCTCGGTGCAGAGCCGGCTGAGGCGTTCGGCCAACGGAAGGGAGTCGACTGTCTGCACACAGTCCGCATGCCGCACCGCGATCTGCGCCTTGTTGCGCTGCACCTGACCGATCACGTGAATGCGCGCGCCAGCGGCGCGCAAAGCCTCGGCCTTGAGGTCGAGTTCTTGCAAGCGCGACTCACCCACGAGCGTCGCTCCCGCTCGTACGGCGGCTGCCGCGGCGTCGGCGTCCCAGGACTTCGTTGCAACGAGCAGCCGCACCTGCGCCCCCACGCGCCCCGCTGCACCCTCAGCCGCGATGATGCGCGCCTTGACCTCGGTGAGCGCAGCGGCGTAGTCCCAGCCCGGTGGGGACGTGGCGAGTTCGCGTGACATCACGATTCCTTGGCGATCGGGGCGACCACTGCATCCGTGATTGCGACAAGTGCGGCGGGGGAAAGGCCAATGTCAAGACCGCGGCGGCCGCCAGAGACGTAGATGGTGTCAAAGAGCTCCGCGGTCTCGTCCAGAGCTGTGGGGAGCTTCTTGCGCTGGCCAATGGGGGAGATGCCGCCCACTACGTAACCCGACGAGCGTTCTGCATCCGCCGGAGGTGCCATCTCCGCCTTCTTCCCGCCGAACGCGGCGGCGAGGGCTTTGAGGTCGAGTTTGCAGCTCACTGGCACAATCCCCACGGTGAGCGCGCCATCCACGTATGCGCACAGCGTCTTGAACACCTGGTCCGGCTCCGCGCCGATCGCCGCAGCCGCCTCGAGTCCGTACCCCAGGTCGGTGTTCGGGTCATGCTCATAAGGGTGGAGAGTGTGGTCGATTCTGGCGGTCACGAGGGCGACCACCGCCGGCGTCGAGGCGTGATCGTGCTTGGCGGACTTCTTGGCCATGGGGCCATTGTGCCGTGCCGAGTCCGCACCGTCGCGCGAGCACCCGAAACCTCCCTCCACCTTGATCCGGTGCCGGGTCCGCACCGTCGCGCGAGCACCCCAAATCTCCTTCCACCTCGATCCCGTGTTCGGGGCTCAGGGCCTGAGCGTGCGGTTTGGGGTGCTGCCGCGACGGTGGGGCTGCGGGGCCGGTGGTACGCAGGGCCGGTTTGGGGTGCTGCCGCGACACGGGGGATCAAGGAGTCGCAGGGCTGCGTCTGCTTTAGGGTGTGGCTGTGACCCAGACGAGACCCCGCGTGGAGATGTGGACCGACGGCGCGTGTAAGGGCAATCCGGGGATCGGCGGCTGGGGCGCGTGGATGCGCTCGGGTGCGCATGAGCGCGAACTCTTTGGCGGCGAGGCGCACACCACCAACAACAAGATGGAACTCACCGCAGTGATCGAAGGCTTGCGCGCGCTCAAGGAGCCATGCGACGTCACTCTCCACGTGGACTCGACGTACGTGATGCAAGGGGTGAAGACGTGGATGGCTGGGTGGAAGCGCAACGGCTGGCGCACCGCGGACAAAAAGCCCGTGAAGAACCAAGACCTGTGGCAAGCACTCGACATCGAGGTGGAACGCCACCACATCACGTGGGTATGGGTGAAGGGCCACGCAGGCGATCCGGGAAATGAGCGGGCCGATCAGTTGGCGAACAAAGGAGTAGATGCCACAAGAGCATCGCTCTAGCCGACGCTGACCCAGCCGGGCCTCACGTGCGGGCGGGTAATTCCGACGCCGCTCGGGCCATCGCGATCACGTCCAGCAACCGCTCCCGGATAACGTGGGCGCGTGCCGCGAAATCAGCCTGACGCTGGGCGTACTCGCGCTTGCCCTCCGCCGTCTCGATCATGATCGCCTTCAGCCCGAAGCTGCTCACGTCGTAGGGCGACGCCTGCATATCGACGTACCGGACCTCCATCGCAAGGTCGAACGCATCCATCACCACATCACTTGGCACGATTGGCGTCAACTTGGTGGCCCATTTGTAGAGATCCATGGTGGTGTGGAGACAACCGGGCTGCTCGTGAGTCAGTTGATCCGCCCTGGTGAGTTGCAGCGCATTGCGAGGACGTGCGGCGGGGGTGAAGAAGCGGTATGCGTCAATATGCGTGCATGCGAGGTCATGCGCCTCGACAACCGCATCCGTCCCGCGCGCACCGAGACGCAACGGCAACGGGTGACGCCGGTCTTCGTCCGCGCGGTACACCATCGCCCACTCGTGCAGTCCAAAACAGCCACGGAACGCCGGCCGCGAGGAAGTCGCCGCCAAGAGCCGTCCGATGCTGTCCGCGACGTCGCCGCGCTCGCGCCACCAAGCGTCGGCATCAATTCCAACGCCACGGGCGGTTGTGCGATAGAAGCGCCACGTCGCGTGCTCCTCCGCGTCCTCAATGACAACGCCGACGCCTGGGTGCCAGCGGCGCAGTCGCAAGGGCCGCACGGAGTAGTAGCGGTAGAGGAAATCCTCGATTGCGTGCTTGTCGCCGCGGCTCGCCCGCTCGCGATGACCGGACGTCGCGGCGTCCGCCCGACGCTGGTGCGCGGCTTCGAGCGGGCGCCACTCATCGCGCGCGAGCACGGTGACAGTGGCGAGGTTCACCTTGTCATTGTCGCAACACCGCGCGGTCATGGGTGAAGCGCTGGTGTGCAACGCACTCAGTCGTTGATCTTCGCGGTCTGCTTGCGAAGGTAGCGGCGGTCGTCGTTGGCGTAGGCGTAGTACAGACCGATGAGGAGCCCGCCGCCCACAAAATTGCCGACGAGCACAATCGCGATGTTGCCGAGTGCCAAGCCCGCATCAATGCCGTTCTGCATCCCCACCATCGTGAACAAGACTGTGTTGGCAACCGAATGCTCAAAGCCCACAAAGGCAAAGATGAAAACGGACATGATCATGGCGAGCGACTTTGTGAAGTCGTCCTTGATGAGGCCGTTGTAGACGAGCAGCATCGCGAGGTTGATCATGAAGTTGCACAGCACCGCGCGCAAGAACAGGTCACTCCACCCGCCAAAGCCCTCGCTGAGATACGCGAGTTTGTGGTCGACGCCTGCTTGCATCTGCTCGCCTATGCCACCGTCACCGAGAGTTGACCCCACCACCATGAGTGCGACGACAAACCCGCCGAGGACGTTGCCGATGTAGCACAGCAAGAGAACACGGGCTGCCTTCACGCACGTGGTGCGGCGGTAGTACGCGCCAATCGACACGATCATCATGTTGGAGGTGAGGAGCTCGGACTTTGAGTAGTAAATGAAGACGAGTGCGAAACCAAAGACCAGCGCTCCCACCATGCGACCAATCGACACGAAGGTGTCGCCGCCCACGTCCGCAAAGGCCGCGATGATCGCGTAGTTGGTGAGGTACATGATGCCGATGAGCCCCCCCGCCATCGCGGCACGCATGAGGTAGACGCGTGCGAGCCCTCCACTCATCGCGGTCTTGGTCTCCAAGGCGTCGAGCACCGTCGAGATGAAGTGCTTGCCTGGGAACAGCCCAGAGGTGTCCGTCATGGTGGAAAGAATGTCATGCGGCGGGCTTGATGAGCGCGTTGGCGCACCAAGAAGATCCGCGGGTCAATGCACGTTCAAGGGGGCCGGGCCCGAGCCAGGTGCGCCATACCGCGGAAACTGCCACTAGACCGAGTGTCAGCACAACGAAGGCCACATTTGACGGGCGGTACACCATCGCGTCTCCTACCCACCAGATGACAAGCACGTGGGCCGTGTACATCGTGAGCGACATGGAGCCAAAGGCAAGGAACGGAGCCGCTAATCGTGATGGCGCCGCAAGGGCGAGACACACGCCGATGATGACGAGAGCGAGGCCGATGTTTCCCGTCATTTCCCAGATGGTGTTGGAGTGTGGGGTGACGGACGCCCACGTGTCGCCAGCCATGAGCGACCACGGCGTGGGCGAGCCAAGAAGCAGGCCCTCGCCATAGCCGACGACGGTGACGAAGGTGCCGATGATGAGGAGCCAGCCCGCGGTGGCTCCACGCGCCAACGGCGCTCTGCCTACGGCCATCCCGATGAGCACATAGCCCACCCAGGCGACCGCCGGGTAGTGGGTGCTCACCAGCTTCTCGATCACCGGCCACCCGTCAAGTCCGCCCTCGGCAGCACGCGCAACAGTGGTGCCTGCGCCGATTGCGAGTGCGGCAAGCAGCACCAGGGCAGTCCGGGGCCACCGCAAGAAAGGCAGCACCATGAAGAACATGAGGCCGAGGTTGGTGAGGACGATGTCGATGGGTGTGCCAAGAAGATCAAGCGCGTATCCGAGCGCAATGAGGATGCTCCCGCGCACCGCGATCCGCACCACGGTGTGACCAGGGGGCGATTCGGACCGGCGAACCATGAGTGAGATGGTGACACCCGCGAGGACGGCGAAGAGTGCTGCGGAGCGCCCCTCGGTCACCCACAGCCAAGGCCAGCCGTCCGAATCTGGTCCGCGCGTGCCGCGGTCGCCCACGTGGGCGCCGACCATGCCGATGATGGCGACAGCCCGGGCAAGGTCGAGCCCAGGGATCCTTCCGGCGAGGGCCGCGCGGAGGCGACTCGGCATGGTGAAACTATGCCGCTGCGGGCAGGTGCGCGGTAGTCAAGATGTCATACGCCCAGTCGTAGTGGGCCCCGAGGCACTCGTGCGCAACGTCCGCCAGCGGAACCCCGCCGGTCCATGCAAAAGCACGTGGAGATGCGAGGTCATCGCCCGAGATCTCCACAAGGAGGGCGAGAAGGCGCTGATGGGACTCCTCAAGCGCGGTCCGCATCGTCAAGTGGGGCCGCCCTTGATGGGTGCGAAAAATGACGTCATTGAGCGCTTCGACGTCATCCCACGAATAACCCTCGGCAGGGTACGCAACAGGGCCTCCTGCCTTATGGGCCTCAAGCCATCCGGCAAACAGACCGTGCCAACCGTGAAGGTGCGCGAGCACATCTGTGGTGGTGCGGTCGAGGTATGCGTCTCCCAGTGACACCCCAGGGTGCTCATCGGTGATGGCGAGTACGCGCGCCAGGCCTGCGTCGGCGTCAGCCCTGAGCTGGCGGTGTAAAGGGGTTGGCATTGGACCATCGTATGCGCGTTAGCGCGTGAATGCCCGGCGGCTACGCTAGGCACCATGCGTATTGCTCGCTTCACCACGGGGGAGGACCCTCGCTACGCGCTGGTTGACGGCGCTCCCGGCGAAGAAGAACTTGTTGTCCTTTCAGGTGACCCGATGTACATCGCGGGTCAGCCAACCGGAGAGAAAATCCCTCTCAATGATGACGTGCGCCTCCTCGCGCCCATCATTCCGCGGTCAAAGATCGTCTGTCTTGGCAAGAACTTTGAGGCGCACGCTCGGGAACTCGCGCCGCGTCCCACTGCCTCGAGCTTGCCGCTGTTCTTCCTCAAGCCCAACACCACGGTCATTGGCCCGGATGACCCGATCGTCGCCCCCGCGTACTCCGAGGACGTCCAACTCGAGGCGGAACTCGCCGTCATCGTCGGGCGCCTCTGCAAGGACGTGAGCCCGGAGCATGCCGAGGACTACATTTACGGCTTTACCTGCGCCAATGATGTGACGGCACGCGATATTCAACGTAAAGAAGATCAATGGTTCCGCGCCAAGGCATTCGATTCCTCATTGCCACTTGGCCCGTGGATCGAGACGGAGCTCGCGCACGACGATGTGACGATCACATCGCGAATCAATGGGACACAAGCGCAGAGCGGCCACACCAGCGACATGATTCTCGATGTGGCGACGGCGCTGTCGATGGTGTCCGAAGTGACGACATTGCTGCCCGGAGACGTAGTGCTGATGGGCACCCCTGCTGGTGTCACCACCATCAACCACGGGGACGTGGTGGAGATTGAGATTGAGGACCTCGGCGTCCTCCGAAACCCTGTGGTGCGCCGCTGAGGCGTCAAGGAAAGAGTGATGAGCAAAGTTCGCGTTCGTTTTTGTCCCTCGCCCACCGGCCTTCCACACGTGGGTATGGTGCGCACCGCGCTTTTCAACTGGGCGTACGCGCGCCACACGGGTGGCGAGTTGGTATTCCGCATTGAGGACACCGACGCCGAACGTGACTCCGAGGAGTCGTACGAGATGCTCCTCGACGCTCTTCACTGGCTTGGGATCGACTACGACGAGGGCCCGGACATCGGTGGCCCGTACGCGCCGTATCGCCAGTCACAGCGCCATGACCTCCACGCTGACGTGGTGCGACAGCTCATTGAGGGCGGTTACGCCTACGAGTCCTTCTCGACGCCCGAAGAGGTCGAGGCGCGCCACCGTGCCGCTGGCCGCGACCCAAAGCTTGGCTACGACGGCTTTGACCGGGACCTCAGCGAGGAGCAGAAGGCTGCCTACCGCACCGAAGGGCGCGAACCCGTCATCAGGATGCGCATGCCCGACGAGGACATCGTGGTGCAGGACCTGATCCGTGGTGAGGTGCGCTTCCCGGCGGGCACCGTGCCGGACTACGTGATTGTCCGGGCGAACGGCGTGCCGCTGTACACGCTCGTCAACCCTGTTGACGATGCGCTCCAGAAGATCACCCACGTGCTGCGCGGCGAGGACCTGCTCAGTTCCACTCCACGTCAGATCGTCCTGTGGCGAGCCATGGTCGAGTTGGGCATCGCGGATCAAATGCCGGTGTACGCCCACATGCCGATGGTCCTGGGAGAGGGCACCAAGAAGCTCTCGAAGCGTGACCCCGAGTCCAACTTGTTCCACCACCGCGAGCGTGGCTTCCTCCCCGAGGGGCTGCTCAATTACCTTGCGCTCTTGGGTTGGAGCATCGCGCCGGACCGCGACGTCTTCACTGTCAACGAGCTCATCGCCGCCTTTGACATCGCCAACGTCAACCCCAACCCGGCCCGCTTCGATCTGAAGAAGGCGGAGGCGATCAACGCGGAGCACATGCGGATGTTGCCGCTCAGTGAGTTCGCCGCACGCCTCGTTCCGTACTTGCACGACGCCGGATTCGTCTCTTCGGCCGACGTTCAGTCTCTGCTTCCCAACGAGGAAGCGACGCTCGCTCTTGCGGCGCCGCTCGTGCAGACGCGCATGCAACTGCTCGGCGAGGCGCCGGGCATGCTGGGCTTCCTCTTCCAGATTGACGAGGCAGTGGTGATCGAAGATGAGGCGCGGGCAAAACTGCCCGAGAACGCCGCCGAGATTCTCGACGCTGCCATCACCGTTCTCGAGGGCCTCGACGATTTCAGCGCCGCAGCTCAGCAAGAAGCCCTCACGGCTGTGCTCGTCGAGGAGATGGGGGTCAAGCCGCGGTTTGCATTTGGGCCGCTACGGGTGGGAATCACCGGGCGTCTCGTCTCGCCTCCGTTGTTCGAGTCGATGGAGATCCTCGGCCAGAGCCACGCGGTGAACCGTCTGCGCCGCCTGCGGGCCACGCTCTAGGCTCGCGCGCCTGCCGGCGCGTCGCGTGGCAGGCGGCCCCGGTCAGGTGAGTTCGTCGAATTCCCTCAGCACCTCGTCGGCAATCGCAAAGGCGCGGTTCGCGCTTGGTACTGAGCAGTAGATCGCGCTCTGAAGAAGCACCTCGCGAATCTCCGTGTGCGTGAGGCCGTTGCGCACTGCCGCGCGCACGTGCATCGGGAACTCTTCCCAGTGGCCACCAGCAACGAGCGCCGTCAGCACCGCGATCGAGCGGGAGCGGCGATCAAGCCCCGGCCTGCCCCAAATCTCACCCCAGGCGTAGCGGGTGATGAGGTCCTGGAAGTCAGCCGAGAACTCCGAGGTGCGCGACTGCGCGCGGCTCACGTGCTCATCGCCGAGCACGGCACGACGCGTGGCAATCGCGCCCGCGAGGCGCTGTTGGCGCGGTCCCGCGCCGGGGGAGCTGCCCTGTACGTGTTCGACGATGAGCTCGGCGACGTCCACGGGCGCCTCGGCGGGCGCAAGATGTGCGACTCCGGGCAGCACGTGAAGGCGACCATTCGGCACACCAGCGGCAAGGGCGGCGAGCAGGTCGAGGCGCGTTGCAGTGTCCTCAGCGCCAGCGATCGCAAGCACGGGGGCCATCACGTCACCCAAGAGGCCGCGCACGTCAAAGGTGGCGAGGGCGCGGCATACGGCGGCGTAACCAAAGCGGTCGGCGGTCTGGAGTGACGCAAGCAGCCGCGTGCCCACGGCAGGCTGCTTGTCCAGGAACCCAGTGGCGAACCACCGCGACGCTGAGCCCGAGACCTGCGTGGGGGTGCCCGCCTTCTCGACGAGGTCCGCGCGCTCATGCCATGCCTCGGGCGTGCTGATCTTTGCCCCGGTGCACAAGAGCACGGCCCCGGCTGCAGCGTCGGGCGCGTCGAGGAGAACCTGCAGGCTCACGGCCCCGCCAACCGACACCCCTGCACACCAGTACGGCTGACCCGGTGCTCCGCGCGTCTCTTGTGCTCGCGCAGCAAGTTGGGCGACATCCGCAGCAAGTTGCTCGATGGTGAGGCCCTTCAGTGGCCCGTCGAGTGCGGGTGATGTGCCGTGGCCGGGCAAGTCCCAACCGAGCACATCGGCAACGGGGGTCAGGAGCGGCACCACGTCCTCCCACAGCGCGGTCACCGACGTCCCGAGCGAGGGCCCAAGAACAATGAGCGGCCGTGAGGCATCCCGGACAGCGAAGTTCACTCCCGTGACGGACAAAGACGTCGTCATGACTCAGGCCCCGTATCCATAAGAATCGATGACGCGGTCAACGATTCGCTCCGCATGGCCGACGCCGTAGTCGCCCGGGACATGGGCGGCAAGGTTGCGGGCAGTCGCTTCGGTGTCCACGGTGAGCCCCGCAAAGAGCGAGGCGGCGCTATGAGCGCAGATGAGCGCGTCGCGAGCGAGAGCGCGCAAGGCGCTCCACTCGACATGCCATGCGCCATCGGGTCGCTCGTCAACGGCGAGTCCCGCACCAGTCGTCACCTGAGCGAGTGCATGGGGCGCCGCAAGCGCACAACGGCGCATCGAGATGGACAGGACGGGATTGGACTTGAACGGCATCGCCGAGGAGGCGCCCTTGCCGGGCTCCGAGTGCTCGTGCAGTTCGCCCACCTCCGGACGGGCGCCAGCGAGGACGTCGGCAGCGATCTTGCCGCCAGCGGCACATACCTCGGCGAGGGCGCCTGCGAGACGTTGCACGGGAAAGCGAGTGACGTGCCACGGGCCGGGCGTCAGGCGCAGGCCGAGCTGCGCGGCCCACGCGCTCGCGAGCGCAAAAGGGTCGACGTCGGGGGAGGGATGTGACGACGCCGCACCCACGAGGGTGCCAGCCGCGCCGCCAAAGGCGAGGGGAGCGTCGGCGCGCTCCCGGTCAAGCCGCCGGTGAGCCTCGGCGAGTGCCTGGAGCCAACTCGCCATCCGGGCGCCAAGAGTGGTGGGGAGGGCGGCCTGGCCGAGCGTTCTGCCCAGCGCGGGCGTGGAGCTGTAGCGGCGTACGGAAGCCGTCAGCTCCCGGCCGGCGATGGTGAGGGCCGCACTCGTGGCCGCCGCGGCATCGGTGACGATGAGGATGAGGGCAGTGTCAAGGACGTCTTGGCTCGTCAGATCCCGGTGAAGGAAGGTGTGGAACTCATCGGGGAGTGCGCTGCGCAGGGCGGCCACTACTCCCAAGACGGGGTTGCCCGTAAGCGCAGCGTGCGACGCGATTGAGTTGGCAAGAGCAAGGGCGGCGTCCCCGTCAGTCACGGCGGCGCCTGCGACGTCGAACGCTCCGCCAGTACCCACTGGCGCGAGGCCACACTGTTCCTGAGCATGGGCCCATGCGACTTCGGCGCGGACCATGGCGCGCAGCAAGGCGACATCATCGGGATCGTCATCGCCGATGCCGGGGGTCAGTAACCCCACATCAGCCATGGTGAGCCGTTCCCTCAGGGCCAAACCGCAGGAACGTCGTCTGCTTCTCACCCTGCAGGGCGATGTCAAAGCGCACAGATCCGTCCGCCTCGGTCACCGCGATGAGCGACTCGCGCTCTCGCGCATCAAGGGACTGTAGGAACGAGTCCGTGGCGACAGTGTCGCCTGGCACGTAGATGCGGGTGAAGAGGCGGTCAAGCAGGCCGCGCGCGTACACGGCGACGGCAATGAACGGCCCCTTCCCCGGGGCCGATGCGCCGGGAAGCAGCGTGGTGAACTCATAGTGGCCGTCAACGTCGGTGGCCGCCCGGCCAAAACCGCTGAATGACCCATCCCGCGCGATGTGCCCCTGTTCGGTGACCGTCTGCCCATCCGGACCGGGCTGCCAGATCTCCACGAGTGCGTCGGGGACCGGGTCGCCGTGACCATCGGTCACTGTGCCGTGGAGCGTCACCGCACCAGGAGCGTCGGCCGAGACAAGAAGGTGACTGCCCGGGTAGACGAGCCCAAAGTGGAAGAACGGGCCCACCGTCTGGCCGGGGTAGGGCGTCAGTGCGGTCTCAGGCATGCTCGCCGTCCTCCCTGTCGTGCTCAAACACCGTGCGGTGCGAGCCGTTCAACACAATGTCCCACCGGTAACCCGTCGCCCATTCGTGCTGGGTGATGTCGTGATCGTATCGGGCGATGAGCCGCTCACGGGCGGCAGCATCGGGGATTGACTGGTAGATCGGGTCGAGCGGGAACAGCGGGTCCCCTGGGAAGTACATCTGCGTGACAAGGCGCTGGGTGAACTCGGTGCCAAACACCGAAAAGTGAATGTGCGCGGGCCGCCACGCATTGAGGTGGTTGCGCCACGGGTACGGGCCGGGCTTGATCGTGGTGAAGGTGTACCAGCCGTCGTTGTCCGTCAAAGCGCGGCCGACGCCGGTGAAGTTCGGGTCAATGGGCGCCGGGTGTTGGTCCCGCTTGTGGATATAACGGCCGGCCGAATTGGCTTGCCAGATCTCCACGAGCTGACCGCGGACAGGGCGGCCGTCCGCATCGACGATGCGGCCACGGACCACAATGCGCTCACCGATCGGCTCACCATTGTGCTGGACAGTGAGATCGGCCTCGACAGGGCTGATGTCGCGCTCGCCGAACACCGGCGAGACGAGCTCGATTCCCTCTGGGTCCGCGTGACGCAAATCCTTGGTGGGATGGCGTAACAGCGACGAGCGGTACGGCGGGAAGTCAAGGCTCGGACCCACTTGGGGAGGGCCGCCTGCGGCGATCGTCGCGTCGTACGCGGCATGAGCGCTCGCGATCTCTTCGCTGATCTGTGCCTGAGTCTCCCTCGCTGCGGATGCAGGATCGACGCTCTGCGCAGTGGGATCGGTGGGCTCGGTGCTCATCGGATACCTCCCCAGCCGGTGTAGCCCTCGGCCAAAAAGCGGCGTCCGGCTTCGGATTCGGTGATCGTACGGAGTTCGGCAATGCGGCGTTGACGCTCAAAGCCAGGCTCGTCGACTGTGGTGTGCATCATGCGGCTCATCCATGCCGAATAGTTCTGCGCACGCCACACCCGGTGGGCCGAGCGCTTGCCGTACTCGTCGAGGAGGGCGTCGTCCTTGGTCTTCGCCCAGTCCTCGAGAATCGCGTGGAGCAAAACAACGTCGGCGATTGCGAGGTTGAGACCCTTGGCGCCTGTAGGCGGAACGGTGTGCGCGGCGTCGCCTGCGAGCACCACCCGCCCCAGCCGCATCGGATCCACCACGGAAGAGCGGAACCTCAGCACAGCGCGTTCTGTGATGGGGCCGGTCTTCAGCTCAAAGCCATCCGCGCCAGCGACGCGGGCCTGGAGTTCTTCCCAGATCGCCTCGTCGCTCCAATTGTCAGCGTTGTCGTCCGGGTCGCACTGGAAGTACATGCGCTGGTGAGTCTCAGTGCGCTGGCTGATGAGGGCAAAACCGCGGTCGGACGCCGAGTAGACAAGCAGTTCAGCGCTGGGCGGGGCCTCGACGATGATGCCGAACCACGCGTATGGGTACTCATGGGACCACGTACGGCGCACCTCGGTGGGAAAGGAGTGGCGGACGGTGGAATGTGAGCCATCCGCACCCACCACCAGATCCCCGCGGAGCTCATGCACGCCTCCGTCGGGGTCCGTGTAGCGCACGCCGGGCCTCCTAGACTCGCCGTCGAGAACCTCGGTGACGAGGCACTCCCACCGGATGTCAGTCCCGGCGGCAGTTCGCGCCGCGGCGAGGTCCTTGAACACTTCTGTCTGCGGGTAGAGGTACACCGCATCACCGACGAGTTCGCGGAAGTCGATCCGATGCATCTGTCCGTCAAAACGCAGATCAATCCCATCGTGACGATGTCCCTCACGGATGACGCGGTCGAGTCCAGCATCGACCAGCACGTCGACGGTGCACTGCTCGAGGATGCCAGCGCGTTGGGTGGTGGCGATCTCGTCATAGCTGCGCGACTCGATGACCACGTGATCGATCCCGGAGCCGTCGAGCAATTGCGACAGCAAGAGCCCGGCGGGCCCACCGCCCACGATGATGACGGACGTGGACTCGGCGTTCATGATGCCCTGCTTTCCGTGTGATCGAGCAGCGTGAGGCCTAACCGTTCGTGAAGCTCGGCAAGAGTGATGCCGAAGGTCTCGAGCACGCGCGGGGGCAGCGGTGCACCAGCGTCGTCCTTTCCGCCCACATCAAAGACGGCCACGTCGGTGTAGACGCGAGAGACGCAGCCGACGCCGGTGAGAGGCAGCGTGCATGTCTCGACGAGCTTTGGCTCGCCAGTCTTGGTGAAGAGGTTCATCATCACCCACGTGCGGCGCGCGCCAACGGCGAGATCCATCGCGCCGCCAACTGCCGGGATCGCATCGGGCGTGCCCGTCGACCAGTTGGCGAGATCACCCGCGATGGAGACCTCGAAGGCGCCAAGCACACACACATCGATATGGCCGCCGCGCATCATCGCGAACGATTCGGCCTGGTTGAAGTACGACGCTCCCGGCATCTCGGTCACCGCCACCTTGCCAGCATTGACAAGGTCGGGGTCGATCTCGTCGCCCACTGCCGCAGGGCCCATGCCGAGCAGGCCGTTCTCCGTGTGGAGAGTGACGCCCGAGTGGGGGTCCAAGTGGTCTGACACGAGCGTCGGCAATCCGATCCCCAAGTTGACGAAGGCGCCCGACGGGATGTCTCGCGAGACCCGTGCGGCAAGTTCGTCCTTGTTCAAAGGTGTCATGTGGCGGCTCCCTTGTCTGCCGACGCTGCGAGCGGGTACGTGACCTGGACAACGGTGTCGACGTAGATGCACGGGGTGACAACGGCCTCGGGATCAATCTCGCCGGTCTGGACGATTTCGGTCACCTCGACGACGGTTCGTTGTGCGGCAGTCGCCATGATGGGGCCAAAGTTGCGGGCCGTCTTGCGGTACGTCAAGTTGCCGACGCCATCGCTGCGATGGGCTTTGACGAGAGCGACATCTGCACGGATCGGGTACTCGAGCACGTGGCCGATGCCGTCGAACTCGCGAGTCTCCTTGCCCTCGGCAAGGGGCGTGCCAAAGCCGGTGGGCGTGTAGAAGGCGCCGATGCCCGCACCCGCGGCACGAATTCTCTCGGCGAGGTTGCCTTGGGGTACAAGCTCGAGCTCAACGCGACCGGCACGGTAAGCGGCATCAAAATGCCACGAGTCCGATTGGCGGGGGAATGAGCACACCATACGGCGCACTCTGCCCAGCTCAATGAGCCGTGCGAGGCCCTCGTCGCCATTGCCAGCGTTGTTGCTCACGATGGTGAGGTCTGTCGCGCCATGCTCAATGAGTGCGTCGATGAGCGCAACCGGTTGCCCGGCCGAACCGAAGCCGGACACCATGACGGTGGCGCCATCGGCGATTGTGCCGATGGCCTCGAGGGTGGTCTGTGCGAAAGTGGTCACGATACGTTCTCCACGACAACGGCGAGTCCCTGGCCAACGCCGATGCAGATAGCGGCCACACCCCACCGCTCACCGCTGACGCGCAGGCGCTCCGCAACGGTGGCGAGCACACGCGTGCCCGAGGCGCCGAGGGGATGTCCAATGGCAACCGCGCCGCCCCATGCATTGACGATCGCCGGATCAACCTTCCAGGCATCGATGCAGGCAAGGGCCTGTGCGGCGAAGGCCTCATTCAACTCGACAGCGCTGATGTCCTCCCACGTGAGCGACGCGCGCTCAAGCGCTCGGTTCGCGGCTTCGACGGGCGCAAAGCCGAAGTACTGGGGCTCATTGGCAACGGCCGCGCGTGACACGATCCGGGCGATCGGTGCGCGACCCGTGAGGTCGGCGGCCTTCTCCGAACCGATGAGCATCGCACTCGCACCGTCGTTGAGCGGGGAGGCGTTTCCTGCCGTGACGGTGCCATCCGAGCGGAACACCGTGGTGAGACTCGCGAGCTTCTCGATATTGGTGTCCGGGCGAATCGCCTCGTCGACCGCGAGGTCGGTGTGGGGGACAGGCGTGACGAGATCGACGTAGTGACCGGCCGCCCACCCTTGGTGAGCGCGGTGGTGGCTCAGGGCTGCGAACTCGTCCTGACGCTCCCGCGAGACGTGGAAGCGCTCGGCAAGACGCTCCGTTGCTTCGCCGAGGCTCACGGTCCACTCGTCCTTCATTTTGGGATTGACGAGGCGCCAGCCCAAGGTGGTTGATACGAGCGTGCTGTCCTGGGCGGGGAAGGCCCGCTCGGGTTTGAGGGCCACCCACGGTGCGCGACTCATCGATTCGACGCCGCCTGCGAGCACCACGTGGGCGTCTCCGCTCTCGACCGCACGTGATGCCTGAATCGCGGCGTCGAGGCTTGATCCACACAGGCGATTGATGGTGGTGCCCGGAACGGTGAGCGGCAGGCCAGCCAACAACACGGCCATCCGTGCGACGTTGCGGTTGTCCTCGCCCGCGCCGTTGGCATTGCCAAGGATCACGTCGTCGATGAGGGCCGGGTCGAGCTCGGGGCTCCGGCGCACCTGCTCACCGACGACATGAGCTGCGAGGTCATCGGGGCGAACGCTTGCCAGCGCGCCGCCGTATCGGCCAAAGGGCGTGCGAACGTAGTCGTAAATGAATGCCGTGGTCATCGCACCACCGTTCCTGCCCGGCGAAGATCGGCGGTGATGTCCTTGGCCGCACGCATGACGGGCGGGAGCAACTCCCGCACAAGAGTGCGCACGTCACCTCTTCGCACCGGCGCTGACACGTTCACTGCTGCCACCACTCGGCCCGTTGCGTCGCGAACCGGCACGGCAAGAGAGCGCAAGCCTTCTTCGAGCTCTTGATCGACGAGCGCCCAGCCCTCCTTGCGCACGTGCTCAAGCGCAGCCCGGAGTCGACGGGGGTCGGTAATGGTGCGTGGCGTGAACTTTGTCAGCTCCGCCTCGGCGAGGTAGCGCTCCTGGCGGTCGATGGATCCGGAGCCGAGAATGGCGCGTCCCATGGAGGTGGCGTAAGCAGGGAAGCGAGTGCCCACCACGATTGCCGCGGACATGATGCGGTACGTCGTCACGCGGGCGACGTAGACGATGTCAGTGCCGTCGAGCACAGCAACCGACGCTGATTCGCCCACCTCGGTAGCGAGCTGCTTGAGGTACGGCTGAGCGATCTGGGGCAAGGACAGGCCGGAAAGATACGCGTGGCCGAGCTCGAGCACTTGTGGACGAAGCGAGAACTCGCGCCCGTCCGACGCGAGATAGCCGAGCTCGACAAGTGTGTGAAGGAAGCGTCGGGCCGACGCTCGGGAAAGCCCGGTGTGGCGCGAGACTTCGCTCAGGGTGAGGGCGGGGCGTTCCGCGCCAAAGGCGCGAATGACGGCAAGGCCGCGTTCAAGCGATTGAACGAACTCGCCCGACCGCTCTTGTGGCTCCCGGCGCTCGCTGAGAGTGACTTCTGGGCTCTCGCCGCTGGGGGTGTCGCCACCCGGAATAGTTCCGGTGCTTGAGATGCGGTGCTCCACCGTGGATTCCACCTTCCTGGCGGGGCTGACGGACGGATTGAAGACCCCAGGTCATCATCGACCGCCAGGCGAACAAGCGTTCTATAAGTGAACATACTGCCCGGAATCTGGCCCGTCAACAACGCCATCCCCGTTCAGATGTGTTCGTTCTACGAGTTAACAACATTGTGACGGGCGTCAGAAATATCTTGACAATCGCACCGGAGGTGCTCAACGATGGGGCTGTGTCACCACAACGATGTGAGACATTCTCGCTTCGCGGACATGCCGTCCTCACAGCGACAGTCGACTCGTAGTGGTGAGCACCTATCACCGGGAAAGAGGCTGTTCGATGAAGAGAGTTTTCGCCGCTGTATCCGCGGCCGCTATCGCTTTGGTGGTCAGCGCATGCACCAACTCGTCCACGGAGTCGCCCACAACTAGCGCACCCGCGGACCCCACGACCTCCGAAACGCAGGCCACGCAAGAGACGTACGACGTTCGCGTGGCGGCATTGCCCATTGCTGAGACGGGCGCCCTCTGGGCGGCCATTGAAGAGGGCATCTTTGCCGACCACGGCATCAACATCGAGATTGTGCCCGCCCAGGGTGGCGCGCAGGCGATCCCTGCGCTGCTGAGCGGTGACATCGACTTTGCTATTGGTCAGCCGTTCGGCCCGTTCCGTGCGGATGGTCAGGACCTCGGCATCGTCATCATTGGTGACTACGCCGACTCCCAGGCGTCGGGCAAGGACGTCAACGGTGTCGTTGCGCTTGAGTCCTCTGGAATCCAGGGCCCTGCTGACCTCGCTGGCAAGCGTGTGTCGGTCAACTCCTTGGGTGCTGCGGGTGACGTGACGATCATGCAGGCTGTCAAGGACGCCGGTGGCGACCCTTCGACGATCGAGTTTGTTGAGGTTGCGTTCCCCGAGGTGCCAGCTCAGCTCGCTGCCGGCACCATTGACGCAGCCTGGGCGCCAGACCCGTTCATGTCGATGGTTGCCGGCGACGGTGGCCTCATCGTCATGCACCCGTACCAAGAGACCATTCCTGGCCTCACGGTGCTGACCAACATCACCACTCAGGACAACTTGGACAACAACGCCCAGATGGTGGCGCAGTACTCAGCCGCCATGAAGGAAGCTCTCGAGTGGGCCAATGCCAATGAAGACAAGGTTCGTGCGGCAATTGCCAAGAACCTTGAAATCCCTGACGCGGCGGCCGCCGGCATCACGTTGCCCACGTTCAACTGGGTGATCGATGTGGACCAGCTCGACGCACTCTCGGGCATGGCAGTCGACTTCGGGGTTCTGCCCGCGAAGCCTGACTTCGACCGGCTCGTCAAGCAGCAGTAGGCGCATGACGGCGGGGGGGCCCCCGCCGCCCCCGCCCCGTCATGCGCCTACTGCTGCTTGACGAGCCGGTCGAAGTCAGGCTTCGCGGGCAGAACCCCGAAGTCGACTGCCATGCCCGAGAGTGCGTCGAGCTGGTCCACATC
>JAEYOR010000033.1 GCA_023411615.1 Actinomycetes bacterium | reverse complement strand
GCCCCAGGCAAACCTGGGGCCCTCGACGGTGTGTGTGAAGGTGGATCAGTCGCGCGGGAAGTCGAACTCCTCGAGGCGCACGGCCTCGCCGGTGCCCTCCGAGAAGTACTGACCGTCCCATTCCTCGTAGCCAAAGGTCGGGAAGAGGTTCGCCTTGGCGTCCTCCGTGACCTCGACGGTGGCCTTGCGGTACTGCAGCAAGCCCGTACCCGCCGGGATGAGCTTTCCGAGGATGACGTTCTCCTTGAGGCCGAGCAGCGGATCGGATCGACCCGACAGTGCGGCTTCGGTAAGAACGCGGGTGGTCTCCTGGAACGATGCGGCCGACAGCCACGATTCGGTCGCCAGCGACGCCTTGGTGATTCCCATGAGCTCGGGACGGGCCGACGCCGGCTTGCCTCCCTTAGTCACGGTGTCACGGTTCGCCGCCTCGAAGCGCGACCGCTCAACGAGCTCACCAGGCAACAGCGTGGTCTCACCCGAGTCGAGCACCGTCACGCGGCGGAGCATCTGGCGCACGATGACCTCGATGTGCTTGTCGTGGATCTCCACGCCCTGCGAGCGGTAGACCTCCTGCACCTCATCAACCAAGTGCTTCTGAGTTGCACGCGGGCCGAGAATGCGCAGGACGTTCTTCGGGTCGACGGCACCCGCAACAAGCTGTTGGCCCACCTCGACATGCTCACCGTCCTGAACAAGGAGGCGGGCACGCTTGGTGACCGGGTACTCGACTGGGTCGTCGCCATTGTCAGGCGTGATGACGAGGCGGCGCGTGGCCTCCGAGTCGTCCACCTTGAGCTTGCCCGCGACCTCGCTGATCGGGGCCTCACCCTTGGGGGTACGGGCCTCGAAGAGCTCCTGGACACGGGGCAGACCCTGCGTGATGTCCTCCGCGGTGGCGGCACCACCGGTGTGGAACGTACGCATCGTCAACTGGGTGCCGGGCTCACCGATCGACTGGGCCGCGATGATACCGACGGCCTCACCGATGTCGACGAGCTCACGCGTAGCCAGAGAACGGCCGTAGCACTTGGCGCAGGTGCCCACGGGGGCTTCACAGGTGAGGACCGAACGGACCTTGACCTCTTCAACACCCTCGGCGATCAATGCGTCGATCAAGACGTCACCGATGTCGGTGCCCGCTTCCGCGATCACCTTGCCCTTCGCGTCGGCCACATCCGTGGCGAGCGTGCGAGCGAAGACCGACGTGGCCACCCGCTCATGCAACACCACAGCACCAGTCGCATCGCGCTCCACGATGGGCATCGTGAGTCCACGCTCGGTACCGCAGTCGTCCTCGCGCACGATGACGTCCTGCGACACGTCCACGAGACGACGGGTCAAGTAACCCGAGTCAGCGGTACGCAACGCGGTGTCAGCGAGGCCCTTGCGGGCACCGTGCGTGGCGATGAAGTACTCGAGGACGGACAGGCCCTCGCGGTAGTTCGACTTGATCGGACGCGGGATGATCTCACCCTTCGGGTTTGACACGAGACCACGCATACCCGCGATCTGGCGCACCTGCATCCAGTTACCACGAGCCCCAGAGCCCACCATCGTGTGCACGGTGTTGTACTTGGGGAAGGACTTGCGCATCTCCGTGTCCACCTCGTTGGTGGCACGCGTCCAGATCTCGATGAGCTCCTGGCGACGCTCGGGGTTGGTGATAAGACCGGTGTCGTACTGGTCCTGCACCTTTGCCGCGAGGGTCTCGTAGCGGTCGAGGATCTCCTGCTTTGCCGCCGGGGTGGCAACGTCGCTGATCGCGATTGTCACGCCCGAACGGGTCGCCCAGTAGAAGCCAGCGGACTTGAGAGCGTCAAGCGACGCGGCCACTTCCACCTTCTCGTACCGCTCGGCGAGCGTGTTGACGATGTCGGCAAGCGCCTTCTTGTCCACGTCGCGGTTGACGTAGGGGAAGGACACCGGCAAGAGACCGTTGAACAACGAGCGTCCGAGGGTCGTCTCAAGAACGAATGGGTCGCCCTCGGTCCAGCCATCAGGAGCGGTCCAGCCCACTGGCGGGATCGTGCCAGGGTCCACGCGCAACGTGATCTTGCTGCCGAGCTCGATCGTGCCAACCTCTCGCGCCATGATCGCCTCGGCCTCGGAACCGAAAGCGAGGCCCTCGCCCTTTGCGCCGTCCTTCTGCAAGGTGAGGTGGTACAGACCAATGATCATGTCCTGCGACGGCATGGTCACGGGGCGGCCATCCGAAGGCTTGAGGATGTTGTTGCTCGAGAGCATGAGGATGCGGGCCTCGGCCTGCGCCTCTGCGCTCAACGGCAAGTGCACAGCCATCTGGTCACCGTCGAAGTCCGCGTTAAACGCGGCGCACACGAGCGGGTGCAGGTGAATGGCCTTGCCCTCGACAAGCTGCGGTTCAAACGCCTGGATGCCCAGACGGTGCAGCGTAGGTGCACGGTTGAGCAGCACCGGGTGCTCGGTGATGACCTCTTCCAGCACGTCCCACACTTCGGGGCGGCTGCGCTCCACCATCCGCTTGGCGGACTTGATGTTCTGCGCGTGGTTGAGCTCCACAAGGCGCTTCATGACAAACGGCTTGAAAAGCTCGAGCGCCATCTGCTTGGGCAGACCGCACTGGTGCAGCTTGAGCTGCGGGCCGACCACGATGACCGAACGGCCCGAGTAGTCGACACGCTTGCCGAGCAGGTTCTGACGGAAGCGGCCCTGCTTGCCCTTGAGCATGTCCGAGATGGACTTGAGGGGGCGGTTACCGGGGCCCGTGACCGGGCGGCCACGACGTCCGTTGTCGAACAGTGCGTCGACTGCCTCCTGCAGCATGCGCTTCTCGTTGTTCACGATGATCTCGGGTGCACCGAGGTCAAGCAGACGCTTCAAGCGGTTGTTGCGGTTGATGACACGGCGGTACAGGTCGTTGAGGTCGGAGGTCGCAAAGCGGCCACCGTCAAGCTGCACCATGGGACGCAGGTCCGGCGGAATGACCGGAACTGCGTCGAGCACCATGCCAACCGGGCTGTTGGTCGTCGTGAGGAACGCGTTGACGACCTTGAGACGCTTGAGCGCGCGGGTCTTACGCTGGCCCTTGCCGTTGGCGATGATGTCGCGCAACTTCTCGGCCTCGGACTCGAGATCGAAGTCACGGAGACGACGCTGGATCGCCTCCGCACCCATCGCACCCTTGAAGTACGAGCCGTAACGGCGCGAGAGCTCGCGGTACAGCATCTCGTCACCCTCGAGGTCCTGGACCTTCAGGTTCTGGAAGCGGTCGAAGACGGCGTCGAGACGCTCGATCTCAGCGTCAAAGCGCTTGCGGATGTTCGCCATCTCACGCTCTGCGCCGTCCTTCACCTTGCGCTTCGCGTCGGCCTTGGCGCCTTCCGCCTCCAGCTCGGCGAGGTCCTTCTCGAGCTTCTCAGCACGGTCGTTGATCTGCACGTCGCGCTGGTTGGCAAGAGACTTCTTCTCCTGCTCCAACTCGTTGCGCAACTGCGGCAGGTCCTCGTGACGGCCTTCCTCGTCCACTTCGGTCACCATGTAGGCCGCGAAGTAGATGACCTTCTCGAGGTCCTTGGGAGCGAGGTCGAGCAAGTAACCGAGGCGTGACGGCACACCCTTGAAGTACCAGATGTGCGTCACGGGAGCAGCGAGCTCGATGTGACCCATGCGCTCACGGCGCACCTTGGAACGGGTCACCTCAACGCCGCAACGCTCACAGATGATGCCGCGGTAGCGGACACGCTTGTACTTGCCACAACCACATTCCCAGTCGCGGGTGGGGCCAAAGATCTTCTCGCAGAAGAGCCCGTCCTTCTCCGGCTTGAGCGTGCGGTAGTTGATGGTCTCAGGCTTCTTCACCTCGCCGTGTGACCACTCACGAATGTCTTCAGCATTGGCGAGGCCAATGCGCAGGTCGGAGAACTCGTTTACGTCGAGCACTTGTTGCCTCTCCCCTTAAATCTCGTCGACGCTCGAGGCGTCAGGACGGCTGGACAGCGAGATGCCGAGTGACTCGGCGGCCTGGTAGGCGTCGTCTTCGGTTTCGCGCATCTCGACCAACTGGCCGTCCGCGTTGAGAACCTCGACATTCAGGCAGAGAGACTGCATCTCCTTCATGAGGACGCGGAAGGACTCCGGCAGGCCCGGCTCAGGGATGTTCTGTCCCTTCACGATCGCCTCGTAGACCTTCACACGGCCCGTGATGTCATCCGACTTGATGGTGAGCAGCTCCTGCAGGGCGTATGCGGCGCCATAGGCCTCGAGGGCCCACACCTCCATCTCGCCAAAGCGCTGGCCACCGAACTGAGCCTTACCACCGAGCGGCTGCTGGGTGATCATCGAGTACGGACCAGTCGAACGCGCGTGGATCTTGTCGTCCACCAGGTGGTGCAGCTTCAAGATGTACTTGTAGCCCACCGCGATCGGCTCCGGGAACGGCTCACCGGTGCGGCCGTCGAACAGACGGGCCTTTCCGTTGGCGTCCACGACGCGCTCGCCGTCACGTCGCGGCGTCACCACGGAGCGCAGACCGCTGATGGTCTCTTCCGAGATGCCGTCGAACACCGGCGTCGCAACTCGCGTGCCCGGCTCGGCCTTGCGGGCCGCGTCGGGAAGTGCCGCAGTCCACTCGTCCTTGACGTCGGTCGCGTCCCACCCCTCGTGCGCAACCCACCCAAGGTGGGTCTCGAGCACCTGGCCGACGTTCATACGGCCGGGCACACCGAGCGGGTTGAGGATGACGTCCACGGGCGTGCCGTCCTCAAGGAACGGCATGTCCTCTTGCGGCAGGATCGTCGAGATGACGCCCTTGTTGCCGTGGCGTCCAGCGAGCTTGTCGCCCTCCTGGATCTTGCGGCGCTGAGCGATGTAGACGCGCACCAACTGGTTGACACCGGCCGGAAGGTCGTCGCCGTCCTCTTCGGTGAACACACGAACACCGATGACGGTGCCGGACTCGCCGTGCGGAACCTTGAGCGAGGTGTCACGCACTTCGCGGGCCTTCTCACCAAAGATCGCGCGGAGCAGGCGCTCCTCAGGTGTCAGCTCAGTCTCACCCTTGGGCGTGACTTTGCCGACGAGGATGTCACCGGCGCGGACCTCCGCACCAATACGGACAATGCCGCGCTCGTCGAGGTCGGCGAGGACCTCCTCCGATGCGTTCGGGATGTCCCGGGTGATCTCCTCGGGGCCGAGCTTCGTGTCACGGGCGTCAACCTCGTGCTCCTCGATGTGGATCGAGGAGAGGGTGTCGTCCTGCACGAGGCGCTGCGACAAGATGATCGCGTCCTCGAAGTTGTGGCCCTCCCAGCACATGAACGCCACGAGGACGTTCTTGCCGAGTGCGAGGTCACCCTGGTCGGTGGCGGGGCCATCGGCGATGACCGTGCCCACCTCCAGGCGGTCGCCCTCGTCAACGATGACGCGCTGGTTGTAGCTCGTTCCCTGGTTCGAGCGCTCGAACTTGGCGATACGGTACGAGCCCGTTGTGCCGTCGTCATTGGCAACAGTCACGAGGTCCGACGCCACTTCCGTCACAACGCCGGGCTTTGTGGCAACGACCACATCACCGGCGTCGACTGCGGCGCGACGCTCCATACCAGTACCGACGAGCGGCGCCTCGGAGCGAACGAGCGGCACGGCCTGACGCTGCATGTTCGCACCCATCAAGGCGCGGTTTGCATCGTCATGCTCGAGGAAGGGGATGAGAGCGGTCGCGACCGACACCATCTGGCGCGGCGAGACGTCCATGTAGTCGACCGCCTCGGGCGCGACGAACTCAACCTCGCCACCCTTGGCGCGCACGAGAACGCGCTCCTCAACGAACTGGCCCTTGTTGTCGAGGACCGCGTTCGCTTGCGCGATGACATAACGGTCCTCGTCGTCAGCCGTGAGGTAATCGATCTCGTCGCTCACCTTGCCGTTCTTCACCTTGCGGTACGGCGTCTCAACAAAACCGAGCGGGTTGATACGGCCGAAGGAAGCGAGTGAGCCGATGAGGCCGATGTTCGGGCCTTCCGGGGTCTCGATCGGGCACATGCGGCCGTAGTGTGACGGGTGAACGTCACGCACTTCCATGCCCGCGCGATCACGGCTCAGACCACCCGGGCCAAGTGCCGAAAGGCGGCGCTTGTGGGTGAGGCCCGCAAGCGGGTTGTTCTGGTCCATGAATTGCGACAGCTGCGAGGTGCCAAAGAACTCACGAATGGCAGCAACCACAGGGCGGGTGTTGATCAGCGTCTGCGGCGTGATCGCCTCGACGTCCTGCGTCGTCATCCGCTCACGCACCACGCGCTCCATACGGGACAAGCCGGTACGGATCTGGTTCTGGATCAACTCACCGACCGCACGGATGCGGCGGTTGCCAAAGTGGTCGATGTCATCGGTCTCAACGAGCACGTCGCCGTTTGCGCCAACAAGAGTCTTGTGGCCGGCGTGCGCCGCGGCGATGTACTTGACGGTTGCCACGATGTCGTCAATGCCGAGCACCGAGTCCGCGAGCGGCTTGTCGAGGCCAAGCTTCTTGTTCAGCTTGAAGCGTCCCACCTTGGCAAGGTCGTAGCGCTTGGGGCTGAAGTAGAAGTTGTTGAGCAGGTTCTGACCGGCCTCCACCGTGGGAGGCTCGCCCGGACGAAGCTTGCGGTAAAGGTCAACCAGTGCGTCTTCTTGGTTGTGAACCGTGTCCTTCTCGAGGGTCTCGAGAACGGAGGGGTAGTCCTTGAACTCCTCGGCGATCTGCTCAGCGGTAAGGCCGAGTGCCTTGAGGAAGAGGGTGACGGACTGCTTGCGCTTGCGGTCAACGCGGACGCCCACAGCGTCGCGCTTGTCGATCTCAAACTCGAGCCAGGCGCCACGCGAGGGGATCACCTTGGCGGTGAAGATGTCCTTGTCGGAGGTCTTGTCGGGAGTTGACTCGAAGTAGACACCAGGCGAACGGACCAGCTGCGACACGACAACGCGCTCGGTGCCGTTGATGATGAACGTGCCGCGCTCCGTCATCAGCGGGAAGTCACCCATGAACACGGTCTGAGACTTGATCTCGCCCGTGGTGTTGTTCATGAACTCTGCGGTCACGAACAGCTGTGCCGCGTACGTGAAGTCCTTTTCCTTGCACTCCTCGGGAGTGTGGCGGGGCTCCTCGAAGTACGGATCCGAGAAGCTGAGAGACATGGTCTGGCCAAAGTCCTCAATGGGTGAGATCTCCGCGAAGATCTCGTCAAGACCGGCGACCTCAGGAACGTCGTTGCGGCCAGCCTTCTTGGCGGCTTCAACGCGGCCCTGCCACGCCTTGTTGCCGAGGAGCCAGTCAAAGGACTCCGTCTGCAAGCCGATGAGGTTGGGCACCTCGACAGGCTCAGAGACTTGGGCAAATGAGACGCGGGTTGAGGTGCGAGTGGCGGATGCGGAATCGGTGCGCGAGGCAGCCAAGGGGTCGTCCTTCCCATGACGATGGATCGGTTCCGCGTTGCCTTAACCACGGCTCCACCGGATCCTGGGGCGTCTGCGCTGGTAAACAGCGGGCGCGCGCCAGGTAGGCATATGAGGGCAGGGCGATAGACAGCGCAACCTCCAAGGTTAGTCACCTTTGAGGCTCGCGTCAAGGCCGCAGGCATGCATCATTGCCCCCGCACCCCATGTCTCGGTACGTCCTGCGCTGTCGGCACGACCGTACCGCAGCCGGCCGACGCTGTGGGTCACGTTTGTGCAACGGCGAGTCGAGCGTCGGCCTTGAGAACGCGCAAGGGCCGGGCCACCGTGAGGTGACCCGGCCCTTGCGGCGAGAAACGCTACGCGCGTCCGAACTACTTGAGCTCGACGGTGGCACCAGCAGCCTCAAGCTGCTCCTTGGCCTTCTCGGCGTCTTCCTTCTTGGCACCCTCGAGAACGGGCTTGGGGGCCTCGTCCACGAGCGCCTTGGCCTCGCCAAGGCCGAGGTTCGTGATCGCACGGACCTCCTTGATGACCTGGATCTTCTTGTCGCCGACGGCGGCGAGGATGACGTCGAAGGTGTCCTTCTCCTCCGCGCCAGCGCCAGCGTCGTCGCCACCCGCTGCGGGAGCGGCAACAGCAACAGCGGCGGGGGCGGCAGCGGTGACCTCGAAGGTCTCCTCGAAAGCCTTCACGAACTCGGAGAGCTCAATGAGCGAGAGCTCCTTGAACGCGTCGATGAGCTGCTCGGTGGTGAGCTTCGCCATGATGATTGTCCTTTTCTCTTACCTGCGCAGTGCAGGGCGTCAGTTGGGTGCGACTTACGCCGCGGATTCCTGCTTTGCGCGCAGGGCGTCAACAGTGCGGGCCGCCTGCGACAGCGGCGCCTGGAAGAGGTAAGCCGCGCCAAACAGCGATGCCTTCATGGCACCGGCAGCCTTGGCGAGGAGCACCTCACGGGACTCGAGGTTCGCGAGCTTCTTGACGTCGTCGGCCGAGAGCGGCTTGCCCTCAAGAACGCCGCCCTTGACGACGAGCTTGTCGTTCGTCTTGGTGAAGTCACGCAAGGCCTTCGCAGATTCCACCGGGTCGCCGGTGATGAATGCGATGGCAGTGGGGCCAACGAAGAGGTCGTCAATACCCTCTACGCCAGCTTCCTTAGCCGCGAGCGCCGTCAGCTTGTTCTTCGCGACCTGGTAGGTCGCGTTACCGCGAAGGCCGGTGCGCAGGCTATTGAGCTGCGAAACCGTCAGGCCGCGGTACTCGGTGACGATGACAGCGGCCGAGTTGCGGAACAAGTCCGCGAGTTCGGCAACGGTCGCCACCTTTTCTGGCGTCGCCATAGTGATCCTTCCTGTGGATGACCGACGCTCCCCTTGCGGGCCCGCCCCATCAACAGAAAAGCCCCGCGCAGGCGGGGCTCAAACGTGCCGGGTCCGTGAAACACGAAAGGCGGCCGGAGCCGCCCAAGGTTCACGCGCGCGAACACGCTCTCATCTCACCTGCGCTGGCCTCCGCTGCTGCGGGACTTCGGTTGGCTCCAGTTGCCTGGTGCCGACGACCGGCGGTCTTGGGCGTCGATCAGTGTACGTGTTCGCTCGCCTTCGGTGCAAACCAGCGGCCGACGCTCCCACCGGCTAACGCACGAAGGTCCGGACCCATGCGGGCCCGGACCTTCGTTGCGATGTGATGCACCCGAAGGCGATCGGATTACGCGTCCGACTTTGCGGTGGCGTCCAAGGGGATGCCGGGACCGGTGGTCGCGGAGATCGACGCCTTGAGGATGTAGCGGCCCTTGGATGCCGAGGGCTTGGCACGGAGCACCTCGTCAAGAAGTGCCTTGTAGTTCTCCAGGAGCTTCTCGTCGCCAAAAGACGCCTTGCCGAGCACGGCGTGCAGGTTCGCGTGTTTGTCGACACGGAACTCGATCTTGCCGCCCTTGATGTCGGACACGGCCTTGGCCACGTCCATCGTCACTGTGCCGGTCTTAGGGTTCGGCATGAGGCCACGAGGACCAAGCACCTTGCCCAGGCGACCCACCTTGCCCATGAGGTCGGGGGTAGCGACAACGGCGTCGAAGTCCTGGCGGCCGCCAGCGACCTCGTCGATGAGCTCGTCGCCGCCGACGATGTCCGCACCGGCCTCGCGAGCCGCTTCCGCCTTGTCACCGTTGGCAAAGACCAGGACCCGGGCGGTCTTGCCGGTGCCGTTGGGCAGGATGACAGTGGAGCGGACCATCTGGTCAGCGTGGCGGGGGTCGACGCCGAGCTTGAAGACGACGTCGATCGTCGAGTCAGTCTTCTTGGAAGACGTCTTCTGCGCGAGACGGAGTGCCTCGAGCGGCGTGTAGAGCTGGTTGCGATCCACAAGCTGGGCTGCGTCGCGGTAAGCCTTTGAGCGCTTCATATCTGCTTCTTTCTGTGCAGTCGTGGTGACGGGCCGCGCTGGCCCTCCCACTCAAGGTGAATGCGGTTCTTACTGAACCGTGATGCCCATGGAACGGGCGGTGCCGGCGATGATCTTGGCCGCGGCCTCGACATCGTTGGCGTTGAGGTCTTCCATCTTGGTCTCGGCGATCTCGCGAACCTGCGCCTCAGTCAGCGTGCCGACCTTGGTGGTGTGCGGGGTGCCAGAGCCCTTTGCGACGCCAGCGGCCTTCTTGATGAGCTGCGAGGCCGGCGGAGTCTTGGTGATGAATGTGAAGCTGCGGTCTTCGTACACCGTGATCTCGACGGGCACGATGTTGCCTCGCTGCGACTCGGTCGCGGCGTTGTAGGCCTTGCAGAACTCCATGATGTTGACGCCGTGCTGACCCAACGCGGGGCCGACGGGCGGGGCCGGGTTAGCGGCACCAGCCTGAATCTGGAGCTTGATCAGGCCGGCAACCTTCTTCTTCGGTGCTGCCATTAGTTTTTCGGGTCCTTCTGTGTGAATGGTGGCGACGGATGTCGCCAGGGTTTTCGTTCGAATCGGTGCGATCGCCTACGCGATCTTCTGCACCTGCGCGAACGACAACTCGACCGGGGTCTCCCGGCCGAAGATCGAAACGAGCACGTGGAGCTTCTGGCTCTCCACGCTGATCTCGGAAATCGTGCCGGGCAAGGTGGCGAACGGGCCGTCGATGACGGTGATCGCCTCACCCACCTGGAAGTCGATCTCAACAGCGGGGCCGCTCGTTGCCGCCGCGGCGTCGGACGCTGCCTCGGTGATGCCGGTGGGCGCGAGCATGCTCACCACCTCGTCAGGCAACAGCGGCACCGGCTGGTGCGCGTGGCCAACGAAGCCGGTGACGCCTGGGGTGTTGCGGACCGCGCCCCACGACTCGTCCGTGAGGTCCATGCGCACCAGGACATATCCAGGCATCCGCACTCGGTTGACCGTCTTCTTCTGGCCGTTGCGGTATTCGACGACATCCTCCATCGGCACCTCGACTTGGAAGATGTAGTCCTCCATGTTGAGGCTTGCGATGCGGTGCTCGATCGCCTGCTTCACGCGCTTCTCGTGGCCCGAGTAGGAGTGGATGACGTACCAGTCACCGTCCTGCATCATGAGCGATGCCTTGAAGTCCGCCGCCGGGTCCTCGACCACGAGCTCGTTGACCGGGGTCTCATCTGCGACAACCGCTGCCTCTTCGGCTGCGACGTTGGGCTCCGACGGGACCGTGTCGTCATCGGCCTCGACGACGGCGTCTACGGGCGCGTCGGCAAGCGACGAGTCGTCAACGGGCGCGACGGTGTCCGTCGTCTCGTCAATCGGCTCGTTGCCGTTGAGGTCCTCTGTGCTCACGTCAGTCCCTTCCTCTCGCTAATCCCCGAATACCCACGAGGAGATAGCGGTGAAGCCCAGGTCGAGGAAGAACGTCAGCGCCATCATGACGCCAACGAATCCCAGGACGACCCAGACGTAGTTGATGAACTCATCGCGGGTTGGAGTCACCACACGTTTGAGTTCGGAGACGACCTGGCGCACAAAAAGCGCGATGCGGCCGAAGACATTGCGACCCTCGCGCGATTCGTGGCGAGGATCCTTCTCTCCGGATCCGGTCACGGCAGCTTCGCTCACCAGGACATCCTTTGACTAGTGGATTTGCGGATATACCTCCGCAGAACGCAGGGCAGGAGGGACTCGAACCCACAACCGCCGGTTTTGGAGACCGGTGCGCTACCAATTGCGCCACTACCCTTGGAGGGTTCCGCATCTCACCCTGCGGGCAGGGCTGAGCATGGCGGAAAAACCACCGAGGGAACACTGTACGCGAACGTCGCGCCAGGGTCGAACTCGGCCCTGTGGACCGAGGGACGAACGCCTGGGCACCCCGGGGCGGACCTCTGCGAGGATAGGCGGGTGACTGCTGCCTCTTCCCGCCGTGTCTCTGCCCGCCTCGGTGCTATCGCCGAGT
>JAEYOR010000071.1 GCA_023411615.1 Actinomycetes bacterium | reverse complement strand
GACCTCCACTGGCTCGCCACCACTCACGTGAAGGCGGCGGCGCTCGCCTTGTGGGATGGAGAGTCCGAAGACGGCGGGCTCACGGTGGTGGGTGATTTCTCGCGAGGGCAATCGCTTGGGCTTGTGGGCACGCATGTGCGAACCGATGAGTTCCCACCCCGGGTCCTCATCGAACAGGCCGATCCGGGAAGCCGTGAGGTGACGGTCATTGTGCCGGTGAGCACGCGCGACAAGAACTGGGGCTTGCTTGCCGTGGTCGCGAAGATCGACGCCGTCACCGCGCGCGAGACCTACCAGCACTGGGCGGCGTTGCTTTCGGCCGCGCTTGAATCCCAGCGTCGGCAAGAGGAAGTTCGCCGCAGCGCCCTGTACGACGCGCTCACAGGCCTACCGAACCGACAGCTGTTTGTCCGCGAACTTGATCAGGCGATGGCACGGTGGCAACGGTCTCGGGCGCCGTATGCCGTGCTCTTCATGGACCTCGACGGTTTCAAGCTCATCAATGACTCCTTGGGTCACCACGTGGGTGACCTTGTTCTCCAGTGGGTGGGGAAGGCGATCGCGTCTCAGTTGCGCGCGGAAGACACGGCCTCGCGCTTTGGCGGCGATGAGTTTGTTGTCTTGCTCTCCGACACCACAGCGGACGACGCTTTGCTTGCCGCCATGCGCATTCAGGATGCGCTCGCGCGAGTCAACAGCTTTGACGGTCACGAGGTGGTGACACGCGCGTCGATCGGCATCGCCTCCAGTGAGGTGGCGTACTTTGCTGCCGAGGAGGTGCTCCGAGACGCGGATGCGGCAATGTACCGGGCCAAGGGTTCGGAGCCGGGGTCCATCGCCTTCTTCGATGAACCGATGCATTCGAACGCGAAAGAGCGTGCGGCCCTCGCCAACGATGTCGTCACAGGACTCCACCGCGATCAATTCGAGGTCCATTATCAACCGATCGTCAACCTCGTCACTGGACGGACCGACCGCTTCGAGGCGCTCCTCCGATGGCGCCATCCCCAGCGCGGACTCCTCGCCCCTGAGGACTTCTTGCCCGCAATCGAGGACACGGCGTTCATCGTTCAGCTCGGCCACTGGGTTGTTGACGAGGTCTGTCGCCAGATCGCCGAGTGGGGCCCCGCAGTCGACAACGTGAGCGTCAACATCTCTGACAAGGAGTTCTGGAGCCAGGATCTGCTGCGCACCGTTCTCGCCACTCTTGAACGACACCATCTCGAGCCTGACCGACTGACACTCGAGATCACCGAGTCGGTGCTCATGCGCCGGCCTGAGATGGCGCTGCGCATCATGCGCAAGATGCACGAGGCGGGGCTGCGCCTTCACATCGACGACTTTGGCACAGGCTTCTCCTCGCTGGAGACGCTGCATCGCTTCCCTGTGGACGCCTTCAAGATCGACCGCAGCTTCATCCAGACTCTTGCTTCTGCCGAGAACAGCGCCGAGCTCATCGAGTCGCTCGTGAAGCTGGGGAAGGCCCTGGGCCTTGCCGTGGTTGCTGAGGGTGTGGAGACATCGGATCAGCTTGAGTTCTTGCGGGAGCTCGGTTGCGCCACCGGCCAGGGATTCTTGTTCATGCCCGCCGTTGAACCAGGCAAGGCTCGCGAACTGCTTGGCCGTTCTCTCCATGTGAGCGCATCCGAGCGCTGAGCAAGGAGGGACGTGCCGTGAAGATCGTCATCACGGGTGCAAGCGGCAATGTGGGCACGGCAATATTGCGGCAGGTCGCGCATGCGGAGGACATCGACCACGTGGTGGGCGTGGTGCGCCGAGCGCCGCATCGCACGCCCCCGCCGCCCTACAACCACGCGACGTGGCTCTCCCTTGACGTGGGCGGGCCGAGCGAGGCGCGGGTTGTCACCGTCCTTGCGGCTGCGATGGATGAGGCCGACGCTGTGGTCCACCTTTCGTGGGCCGTTCAGCCCAACCACGATCGAGAACGGCTGCGGCGTACCAATGTGCTCGGCATGGAGCGAGTCCTGGCCGCTGCGCGCGCGGCGCAGGTTCCCCACGTTGTCGTCGCATCATCCGTTGGCGCTTACTCGCCCGCAGTGGACGAATCGCTCCACGACGAAAGCTGGCCCACTGGTGGCATCGACGCGAGCGATTACAGCGTGGACAAGGCGGCGGTCGAGCGCATTCTTGATGCCCACGAACGCGAGCATCCTGAGACGCTCATCACCCGACTTCGCCCGGCCCTCATCTTCCAGCGCGACGTTGGTTCGGAGATCCAGCGGTACTTCATTGGAGCGCTCGTGCCACCGCGGCTGCTTGATGGCCACCTGCCGCTGGTGCCATGGCCGAGCGCCACGCGTGTCCAGGCGGTGCATGCCGATGACGTGGCGCGCGCGTATCTCGCTGCCGTGCGGAAGCGTCCGGGAGGCGCCATCAACATTGCGGCCGACGATTCGCTCGGGGGAGCGGAGATCGCGTTGATTCTCGCTGGAGGCAGGTGGCGTGAGGTGCCGCGCGGTGCTGTGCGCGCTGCGGTCTCGGCAGCGTGGACGAGTCGCTTGGTGCCCGTGTCTCCCGGTTGGGTCGATATGGCGGCACATGTGCCGCTCATGGCGACGGAGCGAGCCCGCGAGGTTCTTGATTGGCGGCCCGAGCATTCAGCGCTCGAAACGGTCGCTGAGGTGGTTCGCGGCATTGCCGATGGTGCGGGGACTGCAAGCCCCCCACTGCGCCGGCGTTAATCCTCTTGCTGTTGCGCGGACATGACGGTGCCTGCCGATATCTCAACCCCAGCGTCGGCCGTGAACGCCCAGTCGACGCGGGGCAGTTCGATGCCGCGGTGATCGGCGACGGGTGCGCGCACGACGGTCCAGGTGGCCCATCCCCGGCTGAGAAGCTGATGGTCCGTGTCGGGTTCCTCCCCGGGGACCACGGCGGAGTACGTGAGGTTGACGAAGCCAACGCCCTCCTCTTTGACGCGCGCCTGAACGGCGCCAAAGCTCGCAAGAGTGGCGGGCCGGATGCCGCGCAGACGTTCCCGTGAAACGTCCGGCACGTTGACATTGAGGACGCGGTCGCCAATGTCGTTCGCCGTCAACCACGTGATCGCCTCATCGACCACCACACGGGCGGTGGCCCAATGCTGAGGCTCGGCAGAGGCAATGGACACTGCCATGGCGGGAACGCCGTGAGCGGCGGCGGAGAGAGCGGCGCCCACGGTGCCGGAGTGGAGCACCGCTCTACCCGTGTTAGCACCCAGGTTGATGCCGGACAGGACGAGGTCCGGAGTGAATCCAAAAGCGCCTGCCTGTGCGACAAAGCCGATCAGTCCCGGTGCGGCCTTGACGGCAAGCGCGCGCACACTCGGGTCAAGTGCCGGTGGGCGGGCATCGACAAAGACGAGCTGGCCATCGGACTCGTGCGACATCAGCGCGGCGGATGAACCCGAATACTCATGGTGCGGAGCGACCACTGTCACCTCGTAACCTGCGGCGAGAGCAGCGTCGGCCAGAATCGTCAGCCCGGGGGAGGCGATGCCGTCGTCATTGGTGATGAGTGCGTGCATGGGTGCTCCTTTCAGGTGTGCGGAGGTGCCTCGTCGATGTCGATCTGGTCAGCAAAGCGTTCGATCTGCTCGCGGCGCCCCGAACCGAGACCACGGCGAGCTACATTGAGGGTGCCGGCGGCCGCGCCGAGCCGGATGGCGTCTTCAATGCTGAGACCGCGTCCAAGGCCCACGGCGATGCCCGCCGTCATCGAGTCACCGGCGCCATGGTGGACGACGGGTCGAATCGCGGGGCTTGACACGAGGCGTGCGCCATCGGCCGTGACGAGGAGCGCGGGCTTCTCGGCGCGCGAGATGACGACGGCCTCGATGCCGCCGCTGACGAGCGTCTCGGCGGCCTCGCGCAGAGGGTCGAGATGGTCGGCATCGGCGAGGCCCACCGCAAGAACTTCCTCGTGGCTCATCTTGAGGACGGTGGGGGCTTCCGCGATTGCGGCAAGAGCGGCCTCGCCCGAGAGGTCCGCAACGACGGGCACTCCAGCCGCTCGAACGTCGGCCACAAGCCGACCAAAGAAGTCTGGGGGTACGAGCGACGGCGGGTCAACACCGGTCACCACTGCGGCCTTGGACTCGAGAGCGTCAACGAGTGCCATCCCATAGAGGTCGTCGAGCTCGTGTCGGTCAAGCGGCGGCGGGTGCATGGCCGCGACGGTGACCCTGTCTCCACTGCGCAGGTCGACAACGGAGGCACCGGTGCCTGCGCCCATGCCAACCGCCATCACCGTGATGCCTTCCAGGCTCAACAGTTGGCGCAGGGGTTCCCCCAGTTCTCCTCCCAACGGGGCGCAAAGCGTGACGCGCGCGCCAAGTGCGGCCGCCATCGTCGCAACCCACGCCCCTTGTCCTCCCGGATGCATGTGGATGGTGGGATGGTCATCACTGCCGTCGCCAGTCGCGTCGAAGGTGATCTCCACCACCACCTGAGGTGAGGGTGCGAGGACGGAGATGCGCGGGCCGTCCTGATCGGGGCGGGCGGCGGGGGTGGCACTCTGGCGTGTAGGGGTCACTTTGTCCACATTACGTGGGGTTTGCCTCATGCGCGCGGCTGGCGTCATTGCGCTGTGATTAGATGGGTGTCAATATAGACAAGGTTCGAAACAGTCACCCGGCGAGCGGCAACCAAGGAGACTCCCTATGACCGTGTCGACGTCACCCGCGCGGACGGCTCCCCGGATGTCCACTCTCGACCGGTGGCTTCCAGTGTGGATTGGCCTGGCGATGGCCGCAGGTCTTGTCCTTGGCCGCTTTATCCCGGGGATCTCCGACATCCTTGCGCGCTTGGAAATCGGCGGAATCTCTCTTCCTATCGCGCTCGGCCTCCTCGTCATGATGTATCCGGTGCTTGCAAAGGTGCGCTACGACAAAATTGCGGCCGTCACGGGCGATAAGAAACTCCTCGTGTCGTCTTTGCTGCTCAACTGGGTGGTGGGGCCCGCCGTCATGTTCACTCTTGCGTGGGTTTTCCTCGCGGACCTGCCTGAATACCGGACGGGGCTCATCATTGTGGGTCTTGCCCGCTGCATCGCAATGGTGGTGATTTGGAACGACCTCGCGTGCGGTGACCGCGAAGCGACAGCCGTACTCGTTGCCATCAACTCGGTGTTCCAGGTGGTCATGTTCTCCGTGCTCGGCTGGTTCTACCTCACCGTCCTTCCCACTTGGCTTGGCTTCGATACTCAGGGCCTCGACGTATCAATGGGGCAGATCGCCACCAATGTGGTGATCTTCCTTGGCATTCCGCTTGCCGCGGGCTTCGCGTCACGGTGGATTGGTGAACGGCGCAAGGGCCGGGCGTGGTACGAGGGAACCTTCATCCCTGCCGTCGGTCCCTGGGCGCTCTACGGCTTGCTCTTCACCATCGTGCTGCTCTTCGCCTTGCAAGGCGACGCAATCACGTCCCGCCCGGGAGATGTCGCCCGCATCGCGGTGCCCCTCCTCGTGTACTTCGCGCTCATGTGGTTCGCCGGGCTGGGACTTGGCAAGGCATTGGGCCTCGACTATGCGCGCTCTACGGCTATGGCCTTCACAGCGGCCGGCAACAACTTCGAGCTTGCGATCGCCGTAGCCATCGGCGCCTTTGGGGCGGCATCGGGTCAAGCACTGGCCGGGGTGGTGGGGCCGCTCATTGAGGTGCCCGTGCTGGTGGGCCTGGTCTACGTGTCTTTGTGGTTGGCTCGCAGGTGGTTCCACACCGATCCCTTTGCGCGTGAGCAACCGGAGCAGGCGGTGAACGCGACATGAGCACAACCCTGCCTGCGGTGATCACTAATTGCGCGCCGAGCACCAGCCGGGCGATGAGCCACGATGCTGCGGCATCGGTTGCGGGGCTGATGCGCGCGCTCGCGGACCCGTTGCGCCTTCGCATTTTGTCTGCGATCGCCACGGACGAGCGTGGCGAGACGTGTGTGTGCGACCTGACGTCACTCTCGGATGTGTCCCAACCCACGGTCTCGCATCACCTCAAGGTGCTGAAGGACTCGGGTCTTGTTCGTGCCGAGAGACGCGGCACGTGGGTGTGGTACCAGATCGAACCCGCCCGGGCGGGTGCGGTGAAGGCCATGCTCGATGAACTCGCCCCGGCAGCCCTCACCCCGACGCCAGCCATCAGCCCTGTCGCTTCCGATGACCCAGCGGTGATGGATGCGCGGTTGACGCGACTGGCCGAGGACCTCGCCGGGCGTCATCCCGCGTTGAGCCGGGATCTCGTCGCCTCAATTGTGCGCGAATCGTATGCAGGGCTCCGGCGCTCGGCCACGACCACGTCGATGATCATCCCCCTCACGGAACGGTTCGCTCGCCAGCGCCTTGAGGACATCACGCGCGACCGCAGCGACGGTGTGCCACACGTGTTGTTCGTGTGCGTCCACAACGCAGGGCGTTCGCAGTTGGCGGCCGCACTGCTCAATGAGCGGGCTCAGGGTGCGGTGGTGGCCCGTTCGGCGGGATCGTCACCGGCCGCGGAAGTGCACCCTCACGTCCGGCCGCTCCTTGATGAGATCGAGGGACCACAAGCGGCCGGTTCGCACTTTCCCAAGCCCCTCACCGACGACGCCGTGCGTGCGGCGGATGTAGTGGTGACGATGGGATGCGGAGACGTGTGTCCCGTCCTTCCCGGGGTCCGCTACGAGGATTGGGCTGTCGCGGACCCAGCCCTCGCGTCGGCCGCTGGTGTTGACGCAATCCGCGCCGACCTTGCCGCCCGCGTTGACGAACTCCTTGCAAGCCTCGCCCGAAGCGATTGAGAGAACCCCATATGACCACGTCCAAGCCCTCCGTCCTTTTTGTGTGCGTGCACAACGCCGGCCGGTCACAAATGGCCGCTGGGTTCCTGCGCCATCTTGCGGGAGATCGCGTTGAGGTCCGCTCCGCTGGCTCGATGCCAGCTGAGCACATCAACCCTGTGGCGGTTGAAGCGATGCGCGAGCTAGGCATCGACATCGCGGGCGAGCAGCCCAAGGTGCTTGCGACGCAGACCGTGGAGACCTCGGACGTCATCATCACGATGGGCTGCGGCGACGCCTGCCCCTACTTCCCAGGCAAGCGGTACGAGGACTGGAAGCTCGACGACCCGGCGGGTCAGGGCATCGACGCGGTGCGCCCGATCCGTGACGACATCAAAGCCCGCATCAAGGAGCTCATCGCTTCACTTGGCGTGTGAGCTGCGCTCGGGGCACGCGAGGAAGCGGGTCCTGCTCCGGTACGCACGGGCGGGTATAGGCTCATCGCGCCGTACAAGCAAACACAATGAGGTGTGTGATGAGCGAGTCAACTGAGGTGCGCCACGGTCATGGGCGCGTGAGTGTTCCCGATGAGCGGGGATTCTTTGGCGCGTATGGCGGGCAGTTCCTGCCGCCGCAGCTGGAGGGCCCGTTCGCGGAGATCACCACGGCGTATCACCAGATTCGCAACGACGCTGCCTTCATCAACGAGCTGCGCTACATTCGCACGCACTTCCAAGGGCGGCCGACGCCGGTGTACCACGCGCGCACACTGTCACTTGAGAACGGTGGGGCACAGATCTACCTCAAGCGTGAGGACCTCAACCACACCGGGGCGCACAAGCTCAACCACTGCATGGGGGAGGGCCTGCTCGCTCGCTACATGGGCAAAAAGAAGCTCATTGCTGAGACCGGCGCCGGCCAGCACGGCGTGGCGCTCGCGACAGCTGCCGCTCATTTTGGGCTCGAGTGCGAGATCCACATGGGTGAGGTGGACATCGAGAAGCAGGCCCCCAACGTGAGCCGCATGCAGTTGCTCGGGGCGACGGTGGTGCCCGTCACGCATGGGTTGCGCACGCTCAAGGAGGCGGTGGACTCAGCGTTCGAGGCGTACCTTGCCGATTACGAAAACTCGATCTACTGCATCGGGTCGGTGGTGGGGCCGCACCCGTTCCCCATGATGGTGCGCGATTTCCAGAACGTGGTGGGCGTCGAGGCCCGCGAACAGTTCCTTGAGATGACGGGCAACCTGCCGGACGTGGTAGAGGCGTGCGTGGGTGGAGGCTCGAACGCGATCGGCATCTTCTCGGCCTTCTTGAATGACCCAGTTGAGCTCATCGGTGTGGAGCCGCTAGGCCGTGGCACCGCTGTGGGTGAGCATGCGGCGACGATGACGTACGGCACGCCCGGCGTCATCCACGGCTTCAACTGCTACCTGCTGCAGGACGCTGACGGCAACCCCTCGCCCGTGTACTCGTGCGCGAGCGGACTTGACTACCCCGGCGTCGGCCCCGAGCACTCCTACCTCAAGGACGAGGGGCGCGTGCGGTACGTGACGGCGAGCGACGATGAGTGCCGCGATGCGTTCTTTGCCCTGAGCCGCAAGGAGGGCATCATCCCTGCGCTCGAAAGTTCGCACGCGGTGGCGCATGCCTTGGTCACTGCGCGTGAGATGGGCACTGGGACGGTGTTGGTCAACCTCAGCGGGCGCGGCGACAAGGACATGGACTACGTCATCGAGCACTGGGGGACTGGGCAGGAGGCTTAACTCTGCGCCGGCCGGAACCTCCTCCTCCGTGTCCTATGTCCTCCCTCAGTGGGACGATGCTCGCGTAGGCGTGTGACGGCAGGAGGTGTGGCGTGCGAGGCGAAGCGACGGTTCTCCATGCCGACCTCGATGCGTTCTACGCCTCGGTGGAACAGCGCGATGCGCCGGCGTTGCGGGGGCGGCCCCTCATCGTTGGCGGCGGTGTGGTGGCAGCGGCAAGTTACGAGGCGAAGGCCCGTGGCGTGCGCACGGCAATGCCCACAGCAAAGGCGCGCGCCCTATGTCCCGAGGCCGTTGTGGTGCCGCCTCGAATGGACGCGTATTCCGCAGCAAGTCGGGCCGTGTTCGCGATCTTCTATGACACGACGCCGCACGTCGAAGGGCTCTCAATTGATGAGGCATTCCTCGAGGTGGGTGGTTTGCGTCGCCTTGCAGGTACCCCCGAACACATTGCAGTGCGCTTGCGCGAGCGGGTGCGCGCCGAGGTGGGACTCGCAATCTCGATCGGCGTCGCGCGGACCAAGTTCCTCGCGAAGATTGCAAGTGCCGTCAGCAAGCCCGACGGGCTCCTTGTTGTAGAGCCGGACCGCGAAGAGGCCTTCCTCCACCCGCTTCCCGTGGAAAGGCTCTGGGGCGTGGGCAAGGTCACCGCCGAGAAACTGCATACACGCGGGATTCACACGGTGGGGCAACTTGCGGAGTTAGAAGCGGTAACGGCCGAGCGGTTCTTGGGCAAGGCGGCCGGCGCCCACCTGCACGCACTGGCGCGCCTTCGCGATCCGCGACCCGTTGAAGCGACAAAGCGGCATCACTCGATCGGCTCACAACGCGCTCTTGGCAATCGGCCCCGCACCATGGATGAGCTTGCGCTCATCGTCACGCAGATCATGGACCCACTCGCCAAGCGCCTCCGCGAGCGTGGGTCGTCTTGTTCCACTGTGGTCTTGCGCCTGCGATTTGGCGACTTCACAAAGGCGACACGTTCGCGCACGCTCACCGCACCCACTGACCGCACCGACGCGTTGCTTGACGTTGCTCGCTCATTGCTCATGAGCGCGGCACCTGAGATCTCACGTCGAGGCGTCACGCTCATCGGGGTTTCGCTTTCGAGCCTCGTTCGCGCGGATGCCGTTCAGCCCCAGTTTGACTTCGATCTGCGAGACAGTTCGCGCATCGACTCGGCGCTCGATGCGGTGCGCAATCGCTACGGCGCGACTGCGGTGACGCGTGCGGCGCTCATGGGACGTGACGCTGGCTTGAGCGCGCCGCGGCTCCCGGAGCACGAGTAGCGCGTCCACAGAGGGGCTTCATGTGAACAATGCGGTGAGACGCCGCATAACGATGTCGTGAGTCATCACAGAGTGGGCCCCGTGGGGCTCGAACCCACGACCCGCGGATTAAAAGACGCTGCGGAGGGGCGACCGGCTCAGACCGTCCTGGCCCGACTGAGTGCGGTCGGGTCCGTGCGAGCGGCGTGCGGAGCGTGTTGGGGTCGGCGTGGTCGGCGCCGGTCGTTCAGAAGGGTGGCGCGGTCGGAGGGGATTCTGGAGGGGATGCTACCCAATCGCGCAGAACAGGCGTTTCTCCCGCTAGCGTGAACGGATGGCACAGCCAATCCTGTTTGAATCGACTACACGTCCCGCCGACGTGTTTGACCCTTGGGCTGGAGACACCGTCAGTTCGTGGAGTGAACTCCATGCGCGAATCGACGAGATCAACGAAAGGCACGGACAGGGTGATCTGTACTGGCGCGGTGTGACCGACGCAACGTTCGGCCTCTACAGTTCCTTATACAGGCGGTTGAAGTGCACGCGCCGCGCCGTGACCGAGGACCTCATGGTCTCGGAGGAGAAGCGGATACTGAGTCGGGCCCGGAGAGACTGGCGATTCGACAACATGTCCGCACTGGAAATCTTCGCCCACATCCAGCACTACGGCGGACCCACACGGCTACTGGATGTCACAAAGAACCCTCTCATTGCGGCTTGGTTTGCCGTCGAGCAGCAGTATCGCCCCGACGGTTCGCCTGCACCCCCGACCGACGCGCGCATGTTCTGCTTCTACGGGGGAGACGGAATTGGGTTGGAATCGCAGTGGGGCTCTCGGACACCCGCGTGGTTCGACTGGACGTCGACCAAGGAGAGACGAGAGCACTCCTGGGGAGATGGAACCAACAGGCGCATTTGGGTGCCGCCTGCGTACAACCCGCGCATTCCGGCTCAGAACGCCGCCTTCATCGTGGACGGAGTGCCATTCAGCTATGGCGGGTCCAACGGCTTCACCATGGGCCCCGGACACATTGACAAACGGTGGCACATCGGGCCGTTGCGCGACGCGGGTTCGATCCCGTTCAAACCCAACGACCACACACGGGCGAAGCAGACAGATCGGTCAACACCTGCATTCACAATCCGGATAGGTTCGGGCGCTGTGAGTCAGATCCGCGATCGCATCGAGCGCGACTACGGATACTCCGTGTCTTCCCTCTATGGGGACCTATATGGGATGGCGACTAAGGTCTCGCCGCATCTCCCGGACTAGTTCATCGGATCAGACCCAGACTCACTAGCGCGATCGACTCCACTTCTGATCGTCCCGAGCCCGGCTCGGCGCATCTCTCGTGCGAGTTCGCGCGTCCTCAGACGGCGGGGCGAGCCATCCGGGGCTGTTGCGTTGTCGCCATAGAGGCCGCCGAACTCTGAGCGGTACGGGCCGTTCATTGCGACGGTGGCGTTGCGAGGATCCTGTGCGTTCATGCTTCAACGCTACGTCCGCGACCATGCGCCGCGACGGCCGCTCTGTGATCAAGAACACCCGAAAGTGCACTTTGCGAAAAAGAAAAACGGCCGATTCTCAGCGGCGGCCACCATAGCCAGGCTTAGGTAGAAGTATGACCAACGCAAAGCCCGGCTTTCGGACCACCGAGGTCCGGTTGCCTTCTGAGATGGACGAAGGACTCAACGCCGTCGTCCGCATGTTCCGCGTCGCCAAGGCCGAGATCATCCGCCACGCGATCGTCGAGTACCTCCAGGACAAGGAGGTCGTTCCACCCTCATTCACCTACGACGCCGACCCCGCTCCCAGCCGGGGCCGACTCCGCGACAGCAAGCAAGGAGCAGCAGATGGACCTGCCTGAGTACCCACGCGCCGCAAGCGTCACAGCCGTGGGCAAGATCAATCGAGACAAGGAGCGCCTGGCGACCAGCGTCGCCGACTTCGACTCGCGGCACCGCACCGTGTCCGACGCTTTCGTGGACGCCCTCGACGACGCCGAGACGAATCGTGCCAATCGAGAGCGCATTCGCGCACTCGCCAAGTCCAAGACCCGAGGAGGGCGAGCCCAGTGAAGAGGATTCCCGAACACCCCCACGACCTCCGCAGGGTCGCGCGAGAACTGACCTATCCGAATCGCGTGAGTGAGGCGCGCAACGTCCGAGCGGTTGACCGGGCAGTGTTCGACAAGGTCCGTGAGTTCGAGAGGCAGACCGTGGCCCGCGCAGAGACGATCCGAGCCAACGCGCGCCAACAGGCCGGACGCCTCGCCGAGACCGTCGTCGCGCTGGAGACCGAGATCGGCGAGCCGCTACGTAATGGTGCGCCTCCGTCTGAGGCGCTCGCGGCCCGATACGAAGCCTTGTCCGCCCAGTTCACCCGAACCAAGGCGAGCCTCGACAAGTCGGTCGACGATCTGGAGTGGGTCGAGAAGAAACTCGAGGACCCGTACTCGACGTACATGAGCCTCATGGACAAGTGGAAGATCGTGAGGCACACACTATGAAACGGCCAGCGTCCCGCGCGCCTCTCCTGGGCGGGGTCGGTCGGCGTCCTCCCACGCGCGGGACGCTGGCGCTCGACTTCCACGCCCTGCCCGCCACGATTCCGGACTTCTGGGAGGCAGCGCATCTGCTTCCCCGGGAGCATTGGTCGCCCCCACGCCTCGGCACTAGCCCACTGCGGAAGTTGTCGATGATCGAGCGGGCCACGACCCGGATTCAGCCGCCCGCCGCAGACGACCTCCCGCTCGGCAACTCGCTGCTTCACGAGGCGGCGTTCCGGCTCATCGTCGCGGAGCGGCACGGGTGGCTGTTCTCGTCGTCGGCTCGCCGGGTCGCGCACTACCTCGAAACCGTGTTCTGGGGCTCGTACCCGAGCCGCACCGACGAGAGAGGGTGGGAGGTCCTCGCTGCACTGGATGAGCGGGGCTTCGCGACCGTGACACTCGCCGCCGAGCCGAATGTGACCGACAGTCCCCGCTTCAGGCCGATGCGGCTCCACCAACGGCGAGAGGAACTGGACAGTCAAGTATCAGTGGCGTGAGAATCTGAGGACAACTGAATAGGACTGCGATGCAGTCCACATGGCGTTGAGGGTAGGACCCGAATCGTGAATCGCTTCTGCGAGACACGTCGCCAATAGAACGAGGAAGGACCTCGATGTATCAGCCAGCACACGCTGGCCGAGCCCGAGGTCCTTTTCCATGCCTGGGCTCGGTCGGTCAACCGAGAACAGGAGAGAACAATGGACGAGCCGAGTCCATACACCGAGCGGCTACTGCTGCCGGCGCAGGCCCACACCTTCTACACGACCGAACAGGCTGCGGCCTACCTCGGAGTGTCTGCGCGCATGATCCGCCGCGCTCGCGAGCGGGGCGACCTCGCCACAACTCGCCTCGGCGGGACGCGCGTGTTTCACACGCCGGAGCAGTTGGACGACTGGGTGGCCCGCTGCACTCAGCCCGCGCGCGGCGAGTAGGCGGGTGGTCCGGCTCCCATGCTCCCGCACTACGACACTGTCCGGCGGCTGCTCGACGTCCGCTCCGAGGACACCAACTCGGGCCAGATCGAAGCGCTGTGCCCCGCCCACGAGGACTTCGCGCCTTCGCTGTCCCTAGGGCGAGGCGAGGGAGGCAAGGCGCTCATCACTTGCCACGCGGGCTGCGAGCCAAGCGAGGTGGTCGCGGCGCTGGGTCTGACGAGCGAACGCTCAATGATCCGCCGACCCCGCGCCAGCACGCTGTCCTGCCGGTCCGAGGCCCCCAGGCCGCTCCCCGATCAGTCATTGCCCGAGCGCCAACACACTGCGCTCATGCGCCGGGGCAAGGGGTCGCCGCTCTACCGATTCCTGACCGCCGATGCAGGTCTCACTGATGACACATTGCAACGGTTCTGTGTTGGCATCGACGGCGACCGGATCACCTTCCCTGTCCGCGTCAACGGCAAGTGGCACAACATCCGCCGCTACAAGCCGGGAGCGGAACCGGGCCAGAAGATGCGCAACGTCAAGGGTCACGGCGGCGCGGTGCTCTTTCCGAGCGAGGTGCTCGACGGGTGGGACGGTCCGGTGCTGCTCTGCGAGGGCGAGCGAGACGCGCTGCTCGCGAACCAGCATTCCGAGGGCGCATACGTCGCGCTCTCGGGAACGGGTGGCGCGGGCACGTTGCCGCGCGACCTGCATCGCCTCGCCGACCGCGAAGTGTTTGTCGCGTACGACTGCGACGACGCCGGGCAAGCCGGTGCCCGCAAGGTAGCCGAGGCATTGGCGGACGTCGCCGCGAGCGTCCACATTCTTGACCTGACCGACCTCGGGTTGCCTCGTGGCTCCAAGGAAGACGTCTCGGACTACTTCCTCCACCGGAACGGCACGGCCGAAGCGTTGGTGGCCGAGATGGAGCGTCTGCGAGAAGAAGCCGACGAGGCTACGCTCTCGCGGCGGCGTCTCATCTCGCAACGCGCCGACGACCTCGCAATCCAACGCGAGGCCCGCGCCCTCGACGCTTCCCGCTACTGGACGCCGCCCGACGGCGGTGTGTCCCTGGCCGAGCGACTCAAGACACCCGTGCCGCCGCTCCCAGAGCAGATCGCGGTGCTGTCGTTCGTCGGCGCGAACGTCCTCCTGGTCGCCGTTGAGAAGGCAGGCAAGACCGTCCTCGCGCTCAACGTCGCTCGGTCACTTCTTGCTGGAGAGCCCTTCCTGGGTCGATTCGACGTGGAGCCCGTGCCGGAGGGCCGAGCGGTGGCGTGGTGGAACGCCGAGCTCTCCGACCGGCAAGCCGATCTCTGGCTCTCGGACATGGCCTTTGCGCGGCCGGAGGACATGTTCCCGTTACACCTCCGTGGACAGGACCTCTCGCTCACCGTGCCGACGGTCTCGGATTGGGCGGTGGAGTGGCTCAGGGCACGGCGGGTCGCAGTGTGGGTGCTGGACCCGTTCTCGGCTCTGTTCCACGGCGACGAGAACTCCAACTCCGAGGTCGGGGAGTGGCTTCGCGCCCTCGACAGCATCAAAGCCCGCGCGGGCGTGGAGACGGTCTATCTCGTGCACCACGCGTCGTCGGCTGGCGACGGTGCCGAGAGCACGGACGACCGCGGGTTGCGGGCGTTGCGTGGGCGCGGGGCGACACGACTCGGTGGCTGGGCTGACATCAAGTGGACCTACACGGGTTCCTACGACGAGCCCCGCGTGCTGTCGGCGTTCGGGCGAGACGTGGACCTGCCGCCGATGGACGGCATCCAGTTCGACCCGGCGACACGGTTGCTCCGGTGGGACGGTTCGACGGCCTCGCCGAGTGAGCGCCGCCGCGAGGCGCTCGCACTTCAGGCGTACGACGCCATCAAGGCTTCTGGTGGCGAACCTCTCCTCACCAAAGCAGTCCACGACGCGATGGACGGGGCCAAGCCCGACCCCAAGCGCAGCGCGCTCAACTGGGCCGAGAGTCGCGGCTGGATTCGGCGCGGCCCCGGTCCAAAGAACTCGACTCTTCACACGCTCGGAGAGGTCAATCCGCGCGTCCTCAAGGTGAGCGGAGGCCCGAGTGAGAACCAGTGAGAACCAGTGCGAACCTCGGCGCGGGTTCACACCAGTGACGGCCAATGAGAGTGCGCCCCTCCCCTTTAGGGGAGGGCACTCACTGGTTCTCACTGTGAACGGCCCGACACAGACAGGGAGTAGGAACCGCGGACCCGGTTCTCACTTACACAACAAGACCTCCACCCGGACGGTGACGGATGGGAGCCTGTGCCGTCCGGGTGGGGCTGGGTTCGGAAAGTGGACATTGCGAGAGATGGGAGAAGTGGTGAGTGACCTGATGGAGCAGGGGACCCGATGCACTGCGCGCAGGAAGAACGGCAAGCCCTGCGCCAACTGGGCGGTCCGCGGGGCGAGTGTTTGCCGGATGCACGGTGGTGGTGCTCCGCAGGTAAAGAGAGCGGCGATGGTGCGGTTGCTGATGGCGTCGGACACGCTCATGGCTGAGTTGCTGCTGATCGCGCTCGACAAGAAGCAGCCCGCGCCTGTGCGTCTGGCGGCGATCCGAGACGCGCTGGACCGGGCGGGCCTGTCCGGCAAGACCGAGGTCGAGGTGGACCTGAAGGTGAGCAAGTGGGACGAGACCGTGGAAGCGGTTGTGATTGAGGAGAAGATCATCGATGCCGAAGTCGTAGCGGGAGAGGCGTCGCTTCCGACCTACGACACCTACGCGACGGACGACGACCTGACCGAAGCGCTCGACAACGCCCGCCGCAGGAACGTCCAGCGAGGCAAGTCGCCCGCCCTGACTGACGCCCAACGCCGGGACATTGAGCATTCGGTCGTGGGGCCGCGCCGGTCCCTCGCAACACCGGCGTTGCCGCCCGCACCGGAGAGGTCTGTGCCGGAGCACCCTGGTCCGCCGATCGCCGAGAACGCGCCTAAGCCTGGGCTCAATTCAATCGAGCGACACATCCTCGCCCGCGAGACGCCTCCTCCGCGCCACCGCAAGCGCAGGCGGTAAATCATGTGCTCGCCACACGTAGACGGCCCTACGGCCAGAAAACACCCCATCCGGGTAGGGCGGAATGCCTCCGACGCTCTTCTCTCTGCTACGGGCCGAGTTCACACCCGTGTAGCCAAAACGTCCGTATTGGCGTTCGATTCGCTCTCACGTCAGTCACCGCAGAGGAAGGAACGGGACGTGAGAACAGTGATCGGGTACACCCGAGTCTCGACCGAGGAGCAGGGTCGGAGCGGGCTTGGGCTAGCCGCTCAACGCAAGGCCATCGCCGCCCACGCCGAGGCGAAGGGCTGGGAGGTGGTGTGGCACACGGACGAGGGACTGTCTGCCAAGTCGCTCGACCGGCCCGCGTTGCAGGACGCCCTCGCGGCGTTGGGTCGGGGCGAGGCAGACGCGCTCGTGGTGTCGAAGTTGGACCGGCTGTCGCGCTCGGTGCAGGACTTCGCGGGTCTGCTGTCCGTCGCCCGCAAGCAACATTGGGCCGTCAACGCGCTCGACGTTGGCGTGGACACCACGACGTCGGGAGGAGAGTTGGTCGCCAACGTCATGGCGGCGGTAGCGCAGTGGGAGCGCCGAGCCATTGGCGAGAGGACGTCGCTCGCGTTGAAGGCGGCGCAGGGGCGGGGCGTGAAGTTGGGGCGGCCACGTGCTCTGCCGGCAGAGTCGATGGCGCGGCTGTACGAGCTGCGAACGCTGGGCATGTCCTACAAGCGGATTGCTGACCGGCTCAACGAGGAGCGAGTACCGACGGCCCACGGCGGCACCTGGCACGCCAGCACCGTTGCCCGTCTCATCAAGCGAGACGAGGTGGTGGCCTGATGGCACACGTTCGTACCGTTGCGCGTGCCAGCGGTACCGCCTACGAGGTCCGGTGGCGGGCCGATGGGCGGTTTCGCCAGCGCACCTTCACCGTCAAGCGCGAGGCAGAGCGGTTCGCGCTGAAGGTGGAGAACCAGCTCGCGGAGGGCACTCCAACCACTCCGCTCACGCGACGGGTGCCGACGGTGGCCGAGGTGATCGAGGCGTCGATGGAGGCGTCCCGGCCCGGCCTCAAGCTCCGCACGTTTCGCGGCTACGTCACGATCTACCGCAACCGTGTCACACCCACCTTCGGGCGCCGCAAGGTCACCGAGGTGACGCGCTCCGAGGTGCAGGCCTGGGTCACCAAGCTCCATGCCGAGGGTCTTTCGCCGACGACGGTCCACCACCACTACGTCGCGCTGAAGAAGGTCTTCCGGTACGCGCAGGACGACCGACTCATCACGTACAACCCGTGCGACGGGGTGAGGCTGCCGAAGGCGGCGGATGCGCACGGATTCGCTCCGGTGTTCTTGACCGCTGCCCAAGTCGAGGCGCTCGCGACCGAGCTCGACGACCTGTCGCCGCCGTACGGGCTGCTGGTGCGCTTCGCCGCGTACACGGGGCTGCGCGCCGCCGAACTCACGGGGCTACGAATCCGTGATGTGGACTTGCGATCGGGGCACATCGACGTCCGCCAGACGCTCCAACGCATCGCGGGGGAGTGGCGGGTCGGGACGCCCAAGTCTGCCCGGTCAACCCGGACGGTTCCGCTGCTCGATCGGCGGCTCATCGGCGAACTCCGCGAATACGTATTCGCCCATCCACACCGCGCGAACCCTGATGCGCTGTTGTGGCCGGGCCGCATGCCGGGCACGCACCTTGTGGACTTCTCGAGGGTGTTTGACGTGGGGTCGTTCCGACGTAGCTACCTGCGGCCGACCCTCCGTGCCACAGGCCTACCGGAGATGCGTTTCCATGACTTGCGCCACACGTTTGCCTCGCTGATGCTCGCGGCGGGGTTCCCGCCCTACGAGGTGTCGAGGTGGCTCGGACACGCCAACCTCGCCACCACGGATGCGATTTACGCGCACCTGTACCCGAGCGACTATGCGAGCCACGTCGAGCGGTTCGAAGCGTTCGTCGGGGCAATGCGGTCCTAGCCGAGCGAGGGCCGTTCAGCCGAAACGCGGTACTCGTACAGATGCTTGTTACTGTTCCGCTTTCGAATGTTCTCGATCTCCACATTTCGGTACCCGAGTGCACTTAGCATGCGGCCGTACCAGTCCTCAGCAGGCACTACCTGGCCATAGAACGTCGAGTTGCCGATGATGTAGACCGCGTTGCCGCCCGGTCGGACCAGGCCCTGCGCGAACTGGAAATGCTCCCACATGTCGTGGAAGTACTTGCGTACGTAGTTCGCAAGCAACGGTGCATTCCTGGCGCCACTTTCGCAAATGGCATCGCAAAGCGGCTCCATCAGGTCGTCAACAGGAGTGCCAGCACGTTCGGGTCGCCACTTGCCGACTTTGCTCGTCGCCGAGCCCCACGTGCCACCGATGGCCTTCCAGTCGAGGTCGCTCGCTTCCACCGCATCCTCGAGGTATCCCAGCCAGTACATGTAAGGACGCAGTTCTCGGATATACGACATGCGGTTTACATAGGGCGGCGAGGTCAGAAGAAGGTCCGCAAGGGGCATGTCGGGCGCGGTGCCTCGTGAGTCGCCGAGCACAAGTTTCGCCGACCCGAGCAGGTCAGCGCGGGCCTCATCGGCGATGAGAGTGGCGTCTTCCAGATACCGCGCAAGTGTTGCCGCATACTCGGCAGACTCCCACGAACCCGTGTGCGCAACGGCATCCTTAAACGACATCGACTGGTGGTTGAAAGCTGCATTGCTGACCTTGATGAGCGTTCGGCAGAAGGCGACAAGCAGCAGGTCGCGCGCGGTCGCCCGCATACTCGTGGCATCAAGTGCGTGTTTGATCGCCGCGAGAGCTCGGAGTGCCCCCTCGGGCCACCAGCGCTCGATGTTGTGGAGCGGGGGCAGCCATAGTTCTGCGGCCGTGGCCTCCAAGCGCGCAGCTAGGTCGACGACATCCTCGGCGACGGTCCTGGCCTCATCGGTGTCGTACGTCGCGTAGTTCGTCGTCTTCACGGTACCGAGCCAGACGAGGAAGGGGTTGACGTCAATCGCTTGACCCACAAGGCCGTGCTCTGCCGCCGCTAGGGCCGTCGTGCCCGTACCGGAGAAGGGGTCGACGACAACCGCAGGCGTCGCAAGCGAATCCACCTCGCTGCGCACAAGGTCGACGGAATAAGCCGGAGTCAGGCGCAGCCAGCCATGACGCCCGACGCCTCGATTCGCGACGAAGGTGAGATGCGAGTTTCTCGGGGTTGCCACTACTTTGCCTCCAAGAGTTGGCGCAGGATCAATTCCGTCTCGGCGCGCAGCGAGTCGGCGTTTCGCGCAAAGAAGGCCTCGAGATCGTAACCGACCACCTCGCGCAGGAAGTCAAAGGTGCTGCGTAGGCTGTCCTCGGCACCAACGCTGCCCAGGAGTACAGCCCAGTTGTTGACGAGGTAGCGCTCGTGGACTACGCGATTGATTTGAGTGCTCATGACGGCTAAGACCGGAAGATACGAGTCGGCGAGGGCTTGCGCCGCGTTTGCAATATCGCCGTTCTGGCGCTTGGAATCGGCAGACTTGTACCCCTGACGTACTTCGAACACGGCACCTCGAAGTGGCGTTGATATTCCGAGTGCAGCGCGTTGGTCTTCAATCCAAGCGGCCACCCGGTCCCGGGCTGCCTGGTCCTGAATCTCAGACAGTTCAATGCGTCCATCGAGAGTCAGCGTCTTGTGCTTTGTTGCGGTCAGTACGACTTGGTACGACCACTTGACCTGCTCGGCATCGAGTTTGAGTTGGTCGCGCAGGGTCTGGCGAAAGAGACGCTCGCATCCGATGCCGAGTTGGCGGTAGATAGATGTCATCCCACCTGCGGCCTTGTGCGCCGCGAACATCAATTCAGTATCCAGGCCCATCCAGTGGTAGAGCGGGTCGGCCCCGTACATGCGCGAGAAGCCATCGAAGTCGACCTCGCCTTCTCCGCCCATCTTGGGTAGGTAGGACGCACACTTTCTCAGCGGTTCGAGAAGAATCTCGCGGTAAAGGTGATCCTGGGTGACCATGTCCATATTGGGTCGCTTCCTCCGCCGTGCTAGGTGTGAACCGATTTTGGCGCAGGCGGCTGACAAGACATGATGGGCGCGCCGCTCAGACCCCACCCCGCCCGCCTTTGCCGCCGCGCTTCTTTCCACTGCGGGCACCAGTCCCGAACCCCTCCCACCGTGCAGCTTGGATGTCGTGGGCGGTCCGCTCGCGGGCACGGGTTGCAGCGGCGTCGGTCCGTTCCTCGACGGCTTCTGAGTAGGCGATGCGCGCATAACTCTCGACCGCTGTCGCAACGTGCACTTCACCGTCGACGATGACGTAGTACGTGTCGTCGTCGCACTCGAGACTGACCCCGGCACGCGCGTTCGCCCGTAATTGCACTCGCATCAGTCAATGATAGGCGGCACCCGGAGGGGTTTCGGAGGGGTTCTCCGGGCGCCCGCGCCCACCCACCCAACAACGCCCCTGGTAAACGAGTGGGCCCCGTGGGGCTCGAACCCACGACCCGCGGATTAAAAGTCCGCTGCTCTACCAACTGAGCTAGAGGCCCCGCCCCAGCATCCTAATGCCCGACGCGGCGTGCCGTGACGGGCGCCGTCGCCGTGTGCCGTGCCTCAACTGACGTCAGTAGCGTCGGCCACGACCTCGCCCGAGCGTCGGCCGCGCAACCGGCGCGCAACCCACCGCACCAACCGCACCAACACCACCACGACGGCCGCGACCACCGCGCCAGCCAAGGCGCCAGCACCATTGAGAATCACGTCGTCAATGTCGGCGACGCGGTGCAGCGTCAGCTGGGTGAGCTCGATCGCCACGGACAGTCCCGTGCCTGCCACCGTCGCCATCGGAATGCGTGCCCACAGCGGCGAACTCCAGATGCATACGAGCAGCACACCGATGGGGACGAACATCGCCACATTGCCCCACACATTCGCGGCAACCACTTCGCTTGCGCCGCCGCGCAAGCCGCGGCGGATCTCTTCAAACGGCGTGAGGTTGATTCCGGACGGTCCCGTCCCGTCACCCACGGAGAATCCGAGCGTGGCAACCAGGACGCCTGTCACGGCCATCGCAAGGAGCACATATGGAGCAAGAACGAGCGCACGGCGCATCCCGCCCCATGCGGCTACGAGGATGACGAGAACGGCGAGGGCGAGCACCACGGCCACGCCCAGCAGCACACCGGTGGTGACGCCAAAGTACTCCCAGGCCCTCATGCCCCGTCTCCCTGCCAGCGCCGCACCCGGCGCGCGGTCTCAGCCAACGTAGCGAGGGTACCCGGACGCAAACCCCCGTGGAGTGCGGGTGGGCTACACCCCTTGGAACGGCCGTACTTCAATCGGGGCGCCGCACGCCTCCGAGGCGAGCGCAGCCCAACTCATCGCCGCGTCAATCTCGCTCGCCTCAATCACCCAGAAGCCGCCCAACTGCACAGCACCCTCCTGGTACGGACCACCGGCGTCGGTACGGGCTCCATCCTTGAAGGAGACGACGGCCGCTGTGCTCGGTTCATCAAGGCCACCCGCAAAAACCCACGCACCCGAGGCCTTGAGGTCCTCATTGAAACGGCCCACTGCCTCATAGAAGCCTTGCATCCGCTCGGGCGTGGGCGGCGCGGCGGTGTAATCGTTGTGGACAGAGAGCAAGTACTGGGTCATGTGGACTCCGGTTTGGCGCGTATGAGGCGAACGTCGGCTCACTGAGAGCCTGCCGCGCGGTCGTGTCCAGCGCAACCCCACGGCCAAAGCAGGTCCGATGAACAGCCGACGCTGCCATCAGCGGTAATACGACGCGACGAGATCGTCTCCGAGTTGGTGAACAGTGAACGGCATGCCAAAGACCTCGCCAAGTACAACGGGGTTGATGACCTCCTGAGGCGTGCCATCGTGAACCACCGCCCCGTCACGCATCGCGATGATGCGGTCCGAGTGTGCGCTCGCATAGTTGATGTCGTGGAGCACGAGCACGATCGATTTGGCGCGTTCGTCAGCGAGGCGACGCAGCAACCGCATCACCCCCGTCGCATGCGCCATGTCGAGATTGTTGAGCGGCTCATCGAGCAACACGTAATGAGTGTCTTGAGCCAGCACCATGGCGACAAAGGCGCGTTGACGTTGGCCTCCGCTCAACTCATGGAGACTGCGCCCAGCGAGCGACTGCAGGTCGCAGTACTCAAGTGCAGACTCCACCGCCGCGCGGCATGCCTCACCTAGCCGCCCACCTGAGTGGGGAAAGCGCCCAAACTCGACAAGCTCACGCACTGTGATGCGCGCGGCCATGTGAGTGTCTTGACGAAGCACCGAGAGCAGCTTGGCCACCGCCTTACCGGGGGACGAGAACACATCAAGCCCGTCCACCGTGGCCGTCCCAGCGTCGGCCCCGAGGGTCCGCGCCACCATCGACAGCAGCGTCGACTTGCCCGCCCCGTTTGGTCCGATGATCGAGGTGACCCCTGCGTCGGGCAACGTGAGTGTGACCCGGTCAACCACCGTGGTGGGGCCGTAGGACTTGGTAAGGCCGTCGATGGCGATCATGCGCGGGACTCCTTGAGGATCAGCACTATGAAGTAGACCCCACCCACCACATTGATGATGGAGCCGAGCGTGGCGTTGAAGTGCAGCACGTGGTGCAGCAGCGCCTGACCCAGGATGAGGGCGATTGCCGCCAGCAAGATCGCTGCGGTCAGCGTGATGACGTGGCGATTGCTGCGGGTGACTTGGTACGCGAGGTTGGCAACGAGCAGGCCCAGGAACGTGACGGGGCCCACCAACGCGGTGGCGACGGCCACGAGGAGCGCGACGAGGACGAGCAGCCACGTCACAGTCCGCCGGTAGTTGACCCCCAGCCCAATGGCGCGTTCCCTGCCAAGCGCCAACACATCGAGAGTGCGTGCAGCGCGAAACGCCACCACCGTGCCCGCCACCATCGCCCAACCAGCGAGCGTCAACACCTCCGTGTCGAGCGCACCGAAGGACGGCAACAACTGATTGAGGAGGGTGTCGTACTCATTGGGATCCATCACTCGCACCATGAAGTTCTGAATGGACGTGAAGAGAGTTGCGGCGATCACCCCCATGAGCACGAGCGTGTAGAGGCCGCGTGAACCGTCGCCGATCATCCACCGATACAGCGCAGTGGCCGCCACCATGAGCAACACGGTGGTGGCAAAAAACATCACCCACGGGTTGAGGGTGTCCACGGTGGTGGCACCGAATGCGAACACCAAGATGGTGGCAAAGAGTGCGTACAGCGCATCGAAGCCCATGATTGATGGCGTGAGGATGCGGTTGGTGGTGAGGGTTTGGAAGACGACGGTGGACACGGCAATGGCGGCGCCCACCACCGCAAGTGCCATCACTTGCTCCGCGCGGCGAGGGAGGGCGTAATCCCAGTGGCCGTTCACCCCCCACGTGAGGAACAACGCGGCCGACGCGAGGGCGAGCAGCGTGAGGACGGCCAGCACTCTCGCGGGTGGGCTGAAGGGAGCGCGGCGGGTGAGGGGAGCGTGGCGGGCTCTGGCGCTATTGGTCGTTGCGGCAGGCACCGCGCTGGCGGTGTCGACATCCTCACGCAGAGACATAGCGGTTCCTCTTCCTCAGCACGAGCGCAGCGAAAATCACAGCGCCGAGCACACCGACGATGGAGCCGACCGGGACTTCGTACGGGAAGATGACGAGGCGCGCAAGCAAGTCGCAAGCAAGGGTGAGCGCCGCTCCGGCGAGGGCGGTCACTGGCAGAGCGCGGCGCAGATTGTCGCCAATGATCATGGTGACGAGGTTGGGCACGATGAGCCCAAGGAAGGGGATTGCCCCCACCGTCACCACTACGACGGCGGTGGTGAAGGCGGCAATCGCGAGGCCAATTGCCGTCACGCGTTTGACGTTGACGCCGATGCCGGTGGCGAAGTCGCGCCCCATCGCCGTGGCGGAAAACTGGTGGGCAAAGCCATATGCGGCCACGGCTGCGATTCCGGCGAGCCAAAGAGTCTCGTAACGGCCCTGGATCACTCCCGAGAAGTCACCATTCATCCACACGCTCAGGCTTTGCATCAGGTTCTCGCGGTAGGCGAAGAACTCAGCGAATGCACGGTACACGCCCCCCAACAGCAACCCGATGAGCGGAACAAAGATGACGTCTTTGAAGTGGATGCGCTGAATGACGAGCACAAATACTGCGGTACCCGCCAACGCGAAGGCAGTGGAGATGAGCACCTTTCCCATGACCGGCGCGCTCGCGAACAGTACGAGCGAGACGAGCACGCCGAGCGCCGCCGCATCCACCGTGCCGGCGGTCGAGGGTGCCACAAAGCGGTTGCGCGTCAGCTGTTGCATGACAAGTCCCGAGACGGCGAGCGCACCACCCGCCAATATGAGGGCGGCCGTGCGGGGAGCGCGAGACAGGGTGAGGAGCGCATGCTCGTCGGTGATGCTGAAAAGCTCGGAAAGGCGAACGTCCGCCGCGCCGACCACGAGCGATCCGGCCCCGAGCAGTACGACGGCCGCGAGCGCCACCCAGGGGGCAACACTCGCGGCCGACGTGCGCTGATGCATGGGCAGCTCACTCCACCAATGCGGCGACTTCGGCGTACACGGCGCCAGTGGCGGTGAGACCACCGAAGGCTAGGTACCAGTTCTCCGGAACCACATACGCGATGCGCCCGCTCGTGGCGGCAGTGGTGGAGTTGACGAGGTCGTTGTTGAGCAACTGCTGTGCGCTCTCGCCTTCCGCTCCAATCGCGGCGTCGCGGTCGATGACAACGAGCCACGCCGGGTTGGTCTGAGCAAGGAACTCATAACTGATTGAGTCGCCATGCGCATCGATGGTGCCCTGGTCAGTCGCGTGACCGAGCCCAAGCACCGAGTAGACAAAGTCGTAGCGGCCCTCTGCCGATGGGCCATAAGCGCTCAACTGACCGCCGGACGTAAGGACCACCAAGCCGTCCCCAGCTTCGGCCGCGTTGCTGGCAATGTCCGCCGCCTGGGCGTTGACGGCGTCAATCGCCGCCTCTGCTTCATCGGAGGCTCCAAAAATTGCCCCAATCGCTCGTGTATTGCGCTCGAACGAGTCGACAAACGCGGCGCCTCCGTAGTCAAACGTGAGGTCGATCGTCGGCGCGATCTCCGCCATTTGATCGTACGTCGCAGCCGAACGCCCGCCCACGATGATGAGATCAGGATCGGCGGCATTGACCGCCTCAAAGTCCGGCTCAAAGAGCGTCCCGCCGTTGGTGGTCGTGTTTGCATATGAGCTGAGGTACGAGGGCAGCACGTGGTGAGGAACCACGGCCACGGAGTCACCAAAGCCGAGTGCATCGATCGTGTCGAGAATGCCGTGTTCAAAGACGACCACGGTGGCCGGTTTGGTGGCCACGGTCACCTCGCCACGGGCAGTGTCGATGGTCACCTCGGCAGGTGCTTTCGCGGCTTGTTCGGTGGACGACGCTGCGGGTGAGTTGGCATCGGGCCTTGCCTCCCCCGTCGCGCAGGCAGTGAGCGCAAGCGTGGTGAGGGCTGCCGCGACAACGGCGAGCACGGTTCGGGTTGCGTGCATGGTTCTCCTAAGAAACGGGTGGGAAGAAGTGACGTCGTCGTCGAGGTAAGGCAAGCCTTACCTGGGGGCCCGGAATTACGCTACACGGTCATTGCGAAATTACAAACTGGGCAGGAAACGCGGGGTTTGCGGCGGCAGCAGCATGGTCCGCAAGTCGCGGGAGAATCTCACCTTCCGCACCGTTGCGAAAGCGTGCCAAGCACCTACAACAGGCCGCTGGATTTGTTGGGAACAGAAAATCGAGTCTCATCGTTGAGAAACACGTACCCGCCAGAGCGCGAGCCTCACGGGGAGACGTAGGGTGAGACTAGAGCGCCCGGCCCCTTTCCCCCCCTCAGGGGTCGGGCGCTCGCTCCCCACCGATCTCCGTGGGTCTCGCACTGTGGCGGGTGCGTGCGTCACCGGCTCCGCGCTCCGCCTTTCACGGCAGGTGGCCGTCCGGGCGCTCAAGCGAATCCCACTACCGTGGGAGCAGGAGGAGTGACGATGTCGCCAAACAAGATCGTGAAGACGGACGCGGAATGGCGCGCTCAGCTCGGAGACTTTGAGTACAAGGTGCTCCGCGAGGCGGCTACGGAGCGCCCGTGGACAGGTGAACTGCTTGAAGAAAAGCGCCACGGTGTATTCCGCTGCAAGGCGTGTGGCGCACAGTTGTTCAGTTCGGACACCAAGTTCGACTCCCACTGCGGCTGGCCGAGTTTTTACGATGCGGAAGAGGGCGCCGTCAACCTCACCGAAGACCTCTCGCTCGGCATGGTGCGCGTCGAGGTGACATGCGCCCAATGCGATTCGCACTTGGGCCACGTGTTCCCCGATGCCCCACAGACGCCCACCGGTGACCGCTTCTGCATCAATTCGGTGTCGCTCACCTTTGACGCTGCCGACGACGCCGACGTTGCGGGCGAGGCCAACTAGGTGGTGGAGCAACGCCGGTTTCGCCGTCCCGCCATGCTCGACATGGAAGAGGCCGAGCAGATTGAAGGCGACATTGACCCGCTCGACCGAGCACTTGTCGCGCACGAATCTGCCGCCGCTTTGGTGAATCAGGCTCGCGCGAGCAGGGACCCTGAACTCGTCGAGCGCTTGGTGCGACTCGTTGAGGAAGAAGGCATCGACACAGTCGCGATGATGTGGTCCAAAGCCGAGCCGCACACCCTGCCTGGCGCGCTGTGGCGTATCTACATGCTCCGCGAATGGGTGCGCCATAGCCCTGACCAAGTGGCGCGCTCGTATCACGAGGGCGTTGCGGCTGCCCAGGTGCGCCACGCCATCGCTGGTGTTGAGGATCCGCCCGGTCCGGAGGAAGTGAAGCGACTTGCAGACCACATCCTTTCAGGGGTGTTCAGCGGAGACTTGGCTCTTGCCTTGTTCCGGGCTGGCGCGTTCTGCCGAGTGGTCGCCACAGGGGCCGCTTTCGAGGCGCAGACCGACGAGGGCCACGCCGACGCTCGGGCGCACAAGGCGACGCTCCGGGCCGCCCAGTTGCTTCGTACCGGCGAAGAACTAGAGCGCTGTGCGGCGCTGTGGAAAGACGGCGACCTCGAGTAGGTGAGGACTGAACCTTTGCGCTCTCAGGTCCCTACCAGGCGTGTCGATTTTGTCACCGGGACGGAGCGCAAAAGGCGCCGTGTCACGTATCCTTGAGGTGGCGTCGGACCGTGGTAGCCCCGGGCTCCAACACCAGCCGCCAAGAGCGGCCTTAGCGCCGACTGGCGCTCCCGGTCCGGCGTCGTTTTCATGCCTCCACAGGGGCACCCCTCGGCCAAGAGAGCGACTATTTGCGACGCGGTTTGAGGAAGTGCTTCTCCACTGCCACGATCTCCGGCCCGCCTGTGCCGCGGGCGACGTGAAGGACCATGACCCCTCCTGCCGGCAAGTACGGCATCTTGTGGGGAAGGGAGCCCGTTGTGTCAGTGGTAACAAGCCCGCGCAACACCTCCATCAGCGCAGGCAATGTGGGGCGGTGGACACAGACGACGCGGTTGCGTCTCTTGTGAACGAGCTCGGTGAAGGTGGCAATCGTTGCATCGGGCTTGTCTGCGAAGGCCTTTTCGCGCAAGGTGCCGTAGCCACGCACCGGGATGCCAGCAGCGTCCGCATACGGGTGAACAGTCTGGACACACCGAAGCGCCGTGGAGGATGCCACCCGGGTGACGCCAAAGGCGGAAAACAGGCCCACCAACTGCGCCGCGCGAGCCTGCCCTCCCTTGGTGATAGGGCGGCGTACGTCCTTTGCCGTCCAGCCCTTGCGGCGCTTGGCGCGGGCGTGGCGCGCAACGATGAACGTGCGAGTGTCGAGGCGGCCATTCTCGTACATCGCGACGAGCCGCTTGAGGGGGCGCAAGTCATCCGAAAGTGTGATGGTCTTCTTCGCTTCCGCGACAGTGAGCCAGCGGACCTCGTCAATCTCGTTCTTTGACGCACGCTTCACTTTTGGCCGGGCCGTGACTGGAACCGAGTCCTTGTCGACAACTCGTGCGGACCAGTACTTCACTACCTTGGTACGACCGCTGCCTACCGGGTAACGCAACGTCGGCAAAGGCGGGCCGAGTTCAACGTGAACGCGCGTCTCCTCGGCGACCTCCCGCACGGCGCAGGCGGGCAGGGTCTCGCCCTTGTCGAGTTTTCCCTTGGGCCAGGACCAATCGTTGTAGCGAGGGCGGTGAACGGCGAGCACCTCAAGCTCGCCACCATCGGAAATGCGCCACACGAGGGCGCCGGCCGCGAGGACGACGTCCTTCTCCTCGTCAATCACGAGAGCCGGGCCCTGCGCTTCGGTTGCCGTTCGATGTAGACGCTCTGAAGGTCGCGCAAACGCTCCCCGTCAGGGCCAATGGTGAAGCGATTCCACTCGCCCTCGGCATCCAGTTCCCAAGCCGCGACATCGGGCGTCATCGCGAGGTCGATGTTCTCGATCAAGTGCTCCACTTGGTTGCTCGCCGGAATGGAAATGAGCGCCTCAATGCGGCGGTCGAGGTTGCGGTGCATGAGGTCGGCCGAGCCGATGAACACCACGGGCTCATCCTCACCGTGGAACGCATAAATGCGCGAATGCTCAAGGAAGCGGCCGAGCACGGAACGGACGCGGATGTTTTCGCTGAGACCCGCCACGCCGGGCCGCAAAGCGCAGATGCCGCGCACGAGCATGTCGATCTTCACGCCGGCCTGAGAGGCACGGTAAAGAGCGTCGATGGTGCGTTCATCGACCACCGAGTTCACCTTGATCTTGATCCAGGCGTCGCCGCCAGCGCGGGCGCGGTCAGCTTCCGCATCGATGAGGTCAATGAGGCCGGCGCGCACCGAGGTGGGCGCCACTAGGAGGCGGCGGAACTTCGCTTTGGGTGCGTAGCCCGAGAGTTGATTGAACAGCTTGGTGAGATCGGCACCCACATCCGCGTCTTTGGTGAGGAGACCGTAATCCTCGTACATGCGAGCGGTGCGTGGGTGATAGTTGCCGGTGCCGATGTGGCAATAGCGGTGAAGACCGTCGTCTTCCTGGCGCACAACCAAGAGCAACTTGCAGTGCGTTTTCAGCCCCACGAGGCCGTAGACCACGTGAACGCCGGCCTGCTCGAGTTTGCGTGCCCATGAGATGTTCCGCTTCTCGTCAAAGCGCGCCTTGATCTCAACGAGTGCGAGCACCTGCTTGCCGTTGCGCGCGGCCTCAATGAGCGCATCAACGATGGGGCTGTCGCCGGACGTGCGGTAGAGCGTCTGCTTGATGGCGAGCACGTGAGGGTCGTTGGCCGCCTGCGTGAGGAAGGCCTGCACCGACGTCGAAAACGAATCATATGGGTGGTGAAGCAGCACGTCCGAGCGCGAGATTGCCTGGAAGATGTCCTGCTCCTCGGCCGTCTCCACCGGTGCCAGCTTGTGGTGTGTGGTGGGGCGGAATGCCGGGTACTGCAAGCGGGGCCGGTCAAGATCCGCCACCACATCGAGTCCGCGCAGGTCGAGCGGAGCCGGCAGGTGGTAGACATCGGCTTCCGAGATGCCGAGCTCCCTCACCAGCAGCTCGCGTACTCGCGGGCTGAGGTCCTCTGCCACCTCGAGGCGCACTGCAGGGCCAAAACGGCGTCGAAGCAGTTCCTTTTCCATGGCCTTGAGGAGGTTCTCGGCGTCGTCCTCTTCCACCTCCACGTCCTCGTTGCGCGTCACGCGGAACGTGTAGTGGTTGACCACATCCATGCCGGGGAACAGGTAGTCGAGGTGCGCGGCGATGACGTCCTCGATCGGGACAAAGCTGCGCGGTTCGTCGTCCAGGGCCGACGCATCGGTCACCGGGGAGGCCTTGCCATGGGCATCGACGCTCATGAAGCGGGGAAGCGTCTCGGGCACCTTCACACGAGCGAAGTAGTCCTTGCCGGTGTCGGGGTCGCGAATCTCGACCGCGAGGTTGAGAGACAGTCCAGAAATGTAGGGGAAGGGGTGGGCCGGGTCGACCGCGAGCGGCGTGAGGACCGGGAAGATGTCCGAACGGAAAAGCTTGCGGAGGCGGTTCTGCTCTTCGTCGCCGAGGTCATCGAGGCGCACCAAGTGGATGCCTTCCGCTGCAAGAGCGGGGCGCACAACATCGTGGAAGACGTCCGCATGGCGGTCCATCAGATCGTGAGCGGATTCGATGAGGGTGTCGATGAGTCGCGTCGCGCTCATGCCCGTGGCACTCGGAACGGCAAAGCCTGCCGCGAGGCGGCGCTTGAGGCCAGCCACTCGCACCATGAAGAACTCATCCAAGTTAGACGCGAAGATCGCGAGGAATCGGGCACGCTCAAGGAGCGGCGTCCCATCATCCTCAGCGAGTTCGAGCACCCGTTCGTTGAATGCGAGCCAACTCAATTCGCGGTCAAGAAAGCGGTCCTCGGGAAGGCCCTCGGGAGCGTCATGATCTGGCTCGGTTGGCAGCGGCAGAGTCGGCACCGGAAAGGTCTCTTCCGACGTGGCCGTGGCGATCGCCTCCGTGGTGGGCTCCATTGAGCCGATCCCCGTGCGCCCGTACGACTCATGCACCTCTTCGAGCCTTATCTGCGACTCGTCGACAGCGGGAACAATGATCCCGTCGTCCACTGACGAATCGGGCTCATCCCGGTACGCGGAGTTGTCGTGGTCGGACATGAGCCCATGGTGTCATGGCGGGCCTGATCAGGCGACCCAGTTCTTGCTCCTGGCTTCGGGCACGTAGCCTTGCGTTATGAGAGGCGACGCGCTGAAAGAGTCGTTGCCTCGCGCGGTGCGCGCTCTCGCACCCGGGGTGCTCATCGCCTTGGCGGGAGTGATTGCCTTCGCGGGCGTCCTCGATCAGTTCCTCGAGCGCGACGACCTCTACATCGTGGACCAGCCTGTGCTCGAGTTTCTTGCCGATGCGCGCACCCCGTGGCTCACCACCTCCCTCACCTGGGTGACCCACGCCTTCGGTCCGGTTATCCTGCCCGCCATCATCGGCGTCGGCTGCATCGGGTGGTACCTGCGCACTCGCGAGGTCCGCGACCCAGCCATTCTTGCCGGCGCCATGGTGCTGTCGACTGCCATCGCTGCGCTCGTCAAGGTGATCGTTGAGCGGCCCCGCCCGGAAGAATCGCTTCAAGTGGTGCCCGGCTTTGAGACGTCGTTCTCGTTTCCGTCAGGACACACAACGGGCGCGGCGACGCTCGTCCTGGTGGTGGCCTACCTCTCGTGGCGCCGACGCCACGGCACGCGTGCACTCGCGGTCTGGGCAGGCGTGACGACAGCGGTCATCGTCCTCGTAGGCGGATCTCGCCTATACCTCGGCTACCACTTTGTCACCGACGTGCTCGCAGGCGCTTGCCTTGGTCTCGTCACGCTGGGAGTTGTGGTCGCCGTATCAAAATGGCTCGACGTGCGAGCGACGGTGCCTCCCGGGCACGACTCCTAAATGACGCCAAAGGCGAGCATCGCGTCGGCCACACGAATGAAGCCTGCGATGTTCGCACCCGACACGTAATCGCCGGGGGTGCCGTATTCATCGGCCACAGAGACGCACGTGTCGTGAATATGTGCCATGGCCTCGTGGAGGCGTTGGTCCGTGTATTCAAAGGTCCACGTGTCGCGCGATGCGTTCTGCTGCATCTCAAGTGCAGACGTGACCACACCTCCCGCGTTGGCGGCCTTGCCCGGCGCGAACAGCACGCCAGCGTCACGGAACACGCGCACAGCCTCGGGGGTGGAGGGCATGTTGGCGCCCTCGGCGACCGCGCGCACGCCCATCCGCACCAAGTTCTCGGCGCGCTTCTTGTCGATCTCGTTCTGCGTGGCGCATGGGAGCGCAACGTCAGCATTCACGTCCCACACCGAGCCATCGGTGACGTGGGTGGCGCCAGTGAGGCGTGCGTACTCGTCGAGGCGGGCACGCTTCTCGAACTTCAGGTCCTTGAGAAGGTCAATGTCGATGCCGGACTCGTGAACGATGTAGCCACCCGAGTCGGAGACCGCGACCACGTTTGCTCCGAGCTCTTGAGCCTTCTGAGCCGCGTGCACGGCAACGTTGCCCGAACCGGACACGACAACCCGGCGGCCTTCAAGGCCTTCTCCAACCTGGGCGAGCATGCGCTCGACGAAGTACACGGTGCCAAAGCCGGTGGCCTCGGTACGCACCTGCGAACCGCCCCAGCCCACGCCCTTGCCGGTGAGCACTCCGGACTCATAGCGGTTGGTGATGCGCTTGTACTGACCGAAGAGGAAGCCAAGCTCACGGCCGCCCACGCCTGTGTCCCCAGCCGGAACGTCCGTGTACTCACCGAGGTTGCGGTAGAGCTCCGTCATGAAGGACTGGCAGAAGCGCATGACCTCGGCATCGGACTTGCCGCGCGGATCAAAGTCAGAGCCGCCCTTACCGCCACCGATCGGCATTCCGGTGAGGGAGTTCTTGAAGATCTGCTCGAAGCCAAGGAACTTGACGATGCCGAGGTACACGCTGGGGTGGAAGCGGAGGCCACCCTTGTACGGGCCAAGCACCGAACTGAACTCGACACGAAAGCCGCGGTTGATGCGGACTTGGCCAGCGTCGTCCACCCACGGCACTCGGAAGATGATCTGGCGCTCGGGCTCACAGAGGCGGCGGATGACCTCGGCCTCTGCGTATTGGGGGTGCTTACCCACAACGGGGCGGAGGCTCTCAAGCACCTCGCGCACAGCCTGATGGAACTCGGGCTCCGCAGGGTTGCGTCGGACGACTTCGTCAAAGACGGGAACGAGTCGCGGATCCAGGTCTTCCATGGTGTGTCCTTTCCAGGCTCGAGCCAGGAAGGACGGCCTTGTTGAGCCGGTCCGGTTCCCGGCTCGTAGGCGCTACGAGACCGGGCGGGCCTCAATGACTGTCAATCGCCGGTCCCCGCGTGGTGCGCTGAACACAGTCTGGTCTCCCACGTTGCTGCCGTTGATTGCGGCGCCTAGTGGAGACGAGGGCGAGTAAACGGGAACATCAAGCGACTCGTCGAGGGTCAGCAGAACGCGGTCGCCGAGCACAAAGGTGAGTTCGGACTGGTCGTCGTCGAAGCGCACCGTGACGAGCATGCCGGGCTCGACGAGTCCGTCATCCGGCATCTGGCCGGTCTGTGCCCGGCTCAAGAGGTCGCGCAACTCCACAGCACGGCTGAGGGCAGCGTCGTCCGCGGTGGGGCCGGCGGCCGTGAGCTCCTGCAACTCAGCTTGAAGGCGCTCGTAGGCCCCGACCGTCATCCACACTCTGTCTTGCGACACGATGTATCAGTCCTTGATCGAGGTGCCGGGTGTGTCCCCGGCGTTTCGAAGATCGTACACACAAGAAGGCGAAACACCGACTGACATCGGCCCCTTGCGCTCAGCACCTCGTCAGTGCATGTGCTGCGAGGTGGCTGTTTGGCGCCACGGCTGCACCCCAAATCGCCTCGCGTGCCCTGTGTGCCCTGTTGCCCTGCTCCGTGTGCCCTGTTCCCCTCCTTCGCGTCGCGGCAGCACCCCAAATCGTCTCGCGCGCGCACGGCGTCTGCGGGGGGAGCGGTGTGAGGGGTGGATTTGGGGTGCTCGCGCGACGGTCGGTGACGCGGTGCGGGGCTGGGACGCCGGGCGCGGCGGCGCGGGCGCGGTGGGTAATGATCCCCATCGCGCCCGATCGACCGTGACGCGGACCACATGCCTGTGGGAAAGTGGTGACACTGCGCTGGCTGAGGACGCTAGCCACATTCTTGAGAGGGGTTTTCCGTGTCTGACGGAACCAATTCAACTCCCGCGGCCTGGTATGACGACCCCGACGACGCGACCCAGCTGCGTTACTGGGACGGTCAGGCATGGACGGAACACCGGTCTCCCAAGGCCGCCGACGCTGCTCCCGCGGCCGACGCTGCCCCGGCCGAAGCCGCTCCCGCGGCCGACGCTGCCCCGGCCGAAGCCGCTCCCGCAGCGACCGAGGTGTTCCCTGCTGTTCCTGCCGCGACCCCAGCCGCTGACGCTGGCTCGCCCATCGCCCCGCCGCCGTACGTTGCGCCTGTCACCACTGGACAGACGCCCGTTGCTGCTCCGCCCGCCTATGTTCCCGCGACCGGCGCGGCCTACGCCGCTCCGGCAAGCGCACCGAGCAAGGGTGCGCCGTGGTGGCTCGCGATCGTGCTCGCTGTGGTCATGCTCGGTGTGGGCACTGGACTTGGCTACGTCATCGGTTCGATGGGTGGCGATGACGATGACAAGAAGGCCGAGCCCGCCGTGACGAGTGCTGCGCCGGAGCCCTCGGACGACGTCGAACCCACCGAGGACGCCGACGACGACATCGATGAGCCCACCAAGAAGCCGAGCAACTCGGGCCCGTTGCCGATGACCGAGGGGTGGACCTACGACGCCTCCTACTTTGGTGAAGAGGCTGCAATGTGGGAAGGCGAGTTTGACGGAGTGGTTGAGGTGCCGGTGGACGTGTATGGCGACGACGCCGAGGCCCGCTGCTTTGTCATCATCGGCACGATGACCCCCACCTCATTGCCCGACGGCGCAATCACCAGCTCGATCATGGACACCCCGTCGGTGGACGTACTTGTCTCGGGTCGTATCCACAGCGAGTGGGGCTGGTGTGATCTCTCTGCCGTCGAGGCCGCAGGCTACGGGCCGATCTATGGCGCGGAAGTGACCGTGGGGACTGAGTACAAGTTCTACCAAGAGGTGTTCATCCCGTCGACCGAAACGGGTGAGATCGAGATGGTGATCTTGGGCCGCAATTCCGAAGCCGGCGGTGTCCAGTACACGCCGACGTTCATCACGCTTCCGTAAAGCGCAAGAACGGGAAGGGGGG
>JAEYOR010000070.1 GCA_023411615.1 Actinomycetes bacterium | reverse complement strand
CGGCCCGCCCCGCCCCCCCCCCCCCCCCCCCCCCCCCCCCGCTTCTAGCTGGGGAAGGGTCCCGCGCTACTTGTCGTAGCCGAGCTTCGAGTAGACGTCTGCAGCACCCTCGGGGCCGTCGGCCGGGAAGATGTCAACGTACGTCTGCTCCTCGATGGTTTCGCCAGCGAGGAACTTGGCCACGTTCTGCGCCGCGTAGGTGGCGATGAGACGGGGCTGCTGGGCCACGTTGCCGATGAAGGGGCTGTTCGGCTCCATCATGATTTCGAGAGTGTCGGGCCCGGCATCAATGGCCGTCACCACCACGTCGTCACGGCCAGCGTCCTGAATCGCCTGGACAACACCGATCGCTGGCTGGTCCCAGCACGCGACGTGAATGGCGTCAATGTCGCCCTTGCCGTAGCGCTCGAGGAGCGTCTTGGTCTGCTGACGTGCGTCCTCGGGAGCGTTGGCGAACTCTTCGGCAAGCTCCGGGGTGAGGAACTCGATGCCCGGGTACTCGCTCTCGAGAGTCGACCGCCACGAGTTGTAACGCACGCCGCAGAACGACAGGCTCTCGGAGAATGCGTTGAAGACGGCAACCTTGCCTTCACCGTCGAGGTAGTCACCGAGGATGCGCGCGGCAGCTTCACCAGCGGCCTCGTTGTCGGACTGCGAGTTGTTGACCGCAAACTTCGAATCGCGGTCAACGCCAAACACCGGAATGCCCGCAGCCTGAAGCGCCTCGAGCTTAGGCTCCACAGCGTCGTCACCGAGGATCGTGATGACGGCGTCGACCTTCTGGGTGAGGAAGACGTCGTGGTTTTCCGCGTGAACCGTATTGTCACGGCCACCGTCGGTGGTGATGACAGTGCCGCCGAGGCGCTCGACCTCATCAACGGCACCTTGGAAGGCCTCGCGGTCCCAGAAGTGCTGGGTGCCGACCACGGCAACGCCGATGACTTTACCCTCGAGGCTGAGTTCGCCCGTGTCCGGGGCGTCGGACGTTGCCGCGCCGCCGCCCGAAGTGGATGGGTTGGACGAGTTGGAGGAGCCGGCATCCGAGGAGCAGGCGACCAGGACGGAGGACAGTGCGATGGCCGCACCAGCGGCAAGCAGGGTACGTATGCGTCGTTGCATAGTGGGGACTTCCCTCTTCTTCGTTGAAGTGAACAAATGTTCATCTACACGTTCCATCGTGCAGTCCGGGCATGCTACGGTGCATTCACGCTCGGTGTCAAAGGCCAGCGCAAACAGCGAGGTTTGCGGTTGGTGACACCCTGATGACGAAGGCTCGTTGACCAATGACGACTCACCAGCCAGACGCAATCACCATCGGCATCCACATCGTCGACATCCTCGGCTACCCCGTGCCCGCAGTCCCCGCGGGTCAAGGACTTGCCCTGCTCGAGCGCATCCACATGACGCCTGCGGGCACGTGCGCCGCAACCGCTGTGGATCTCGCAAAGCTGGGCGTGAAGGTCGGCACCATCGGCGTCGTCGGCGAGGACGAGCTCGGTGAATGGCTCGTGCGGCGCATGGGCGAGCAAGGCGTCGACGTCTCTCAGCTCCACCGCAACGGCGACGCCCCCACGTCGGCCACCATGCTGCCGATCCGCCCCAATGGCGAAAGGCCTGCTCTCCACGTCATTGGCGCCAATGCCCTCCTGTCCCCCGCACACATCGATTGGGACGTTGTCGCGAAGGCCAAGCACCTCCACATTGGCGGCACCTCACTCATGGCGCTGCTCGATGGCGAGCCCACTGCGGCCGTGCTCGAGCGTGCCCGCAAGCTCGGCCTCACCACGTCGATGGACCTCATCTACTCTCCCGACCGCGATCAGGAGGCGCTCTTTGGTCCGTGCTATCCCCACCTCGATTACTTCCTGCCCAACGATGAGGACGCGATGGCGATCAGCGGCACATCGAGCCCGGACGACGCGGCCACGTGGTTCCTCGGGCGCGGTGTGGGCGCGGCGGTCATCACGTTGGGCGCAGAGGGCGCGCTATACGCCGACGCTACGGGCGAGCGATTTGTCACCCCGGCCATTGCGGTGGACGTCGTTGACACGTCTGGTTGCGGCGATGCGTTCTCGGCAGGTTTGATCGCCGGCATCGTCGAAGGCAAAAGCGCCGCGGATGCGGTTCGGCTCGGGGTGGCCTGCGGCTCGCTCGTGGCCACGGGCCTAGGCTCTGACGCGGGGATCATCAACCGCGCGCAGGTCGACGCATTCGCGTCGCGGGGCTGATGGGCCAGGCATCGCGGGGAGGAGCCTGACATGATCGGACGCATTGCGCGCTTGTATTACGAGCACGGGCTGACGCACCAAGAGATTGCCGACATCTTCGGGATCTCGCGCGTCAAGGTGACCCGTCTTCTCCAAGAGGCGCGCGAACGAGGCATCGTTGAAATTCGAGTTCACTCACAGGCCAGCCCCTTTGTGGACGTCGAACATGCGCTGACTGAACGATTTGGCCTACGTCAGGCGTGGGTTGCACCGTCTCCTGCCGATCCCGTCAAGGCCGATGCTGCCTTCAGCAGCTTTGGTGCCGAGGCTCTCAAATCGGTCATCGACAGCGGATCAACCGTGGCTGTCAGTTTGTCGACAGCCGTATCGAGCGTGAGCAAGGCATTGCCCAATGCGCCGCTTGGCGGACTGTTTGTTCCCGTGAGCGGCGGCTGGTCCGGCCTTTCTGACGGATCAAGTCCCGCCGAGATCGCCATGCTCCTTGCCCAACGCACTGGCGGACGGTCCTACCGCCTGCCCACGACACTGGTCGCGCCTGACGCCCACACCGCTCGCGCAACCCTCGCCCAACCCGAACTGGCGCAAGTATTGGAGACCGCAGCGTCGGCCGCCATTCTGCTCACCGGCATTGGCGGCACCGGCGACAACCCGGGCCTCCTGTTCAACTCCTTGCCCGACGCGATACGGTCTACCCTCGCCCGCGGCGCCGCAGTGGGCGACCTGTCAGGGCGATACTTCGATGCGAGCGGCAACCTCGTGGAAAGTGAACTCGACGACCGCGTGGTGGGCCTGCGTCTTGACCAGATTCGCAAGATCCCCTTCCGGATCGCTTTTGCGCACGGTGCGCACAAGCTGACGGCAATGCGCGCGGCACTTGACTCCCGTCTCGTCAATGCCGTCGTCACCGATTTCGATACCGCCCAGTCCCTGCTTCACGAGGTCTAGCACTATGCTCCCCCTACATGCCCCCGTGCGCCATGTCTCGCACATTTGCTCGTCTACCTGCACATATGTGGCGTGGCCGCGATGAAGCGAGCAGCGGTCGTCGGTATCGACGTGGGGACCACGGCGTGCAAGGCCGTCGTGTTTTCGACGGACGGCGCGGTGCTGGGCATCGCCCACACCGCCGTGCCCATCACACATGGAGCTCATGGCGAGGTGACGTGCGACATGGACGCGGTGTGGAATGCCGCGGCCGAGGCGACGCGCGCGGCCGTCACTTCCGCCGACGCCGGGGAGATTCTTGCGGCATGCGTCACTGGACAGGGAGACGGCGCGTGGTGGATTGATGCCGAACGCCGGCCGATGGGCCCTGCCGCCTTGTGGCTCGACGCGCGCGCTGCAACTGACGTTGCCGTCTGGAAAGAACGCGGCTGGGTTGACGCCATGACGTCAATCACCGGCTCGCCACCCTTCCCAGGTTCACTGCCCATGCTCGTCGAACATGCGCGCCACCATGACGCGGCGCGGCTCGACGCGACGGCAATGCACCTCAACTGCAAGGACTGGGTTCGCTTGCGCATGACCGGTGAGGTCGCGACCGATGCGACCGACGCCTCCCGCACGTACCTCGATCCACGCACCCGGACGTATTCTCGCGAGCTGATGCGGGAGCTCGGCCATGAGGACATCGAGCGCAGGCTCGCCCCCGTGCTCCCAGCAGCTGACGTCGCGGGGTTTGTGACGGCGGGCGCCAGCAGGGAGCTTGGACTTCCCGCTGGCACGCCCGTGGTCACGGGAATGATGGACACCGTTGCGGGCGGAGTGGGCCTGGGCGCAATCAAGCCGGGCGATACGTACGTTGTTCTGGGCACCACTGCATTTGTTGGCACCATTGTCGATTCGGTCGACGCAGTAGCGGCACAGTCGAGCACGATCCTCGCCACCGGCACCGGCACGCAGGTACTTGAGTGCATGTCTCCCATGAACGGGGTGCCAAATCTGACATGGGCCCGGGACATGCTCGGCTGGGGCGACCTTGGGTGGAGTGAGGTTGAGTCGCGCGCCGCGTCGGCGCCTCCCGGCAGCCATGGCACGTTGTTCCTCCCGTACGTGGCAACGGCGGGCGAGCGCGCGCCGTTTGTCGATCCAAACGCCTCAGCCGCGTGGATCGGGGCGCGTGTGACAACCGGGCCCGAGGCGCTCATGCGCGCCGCGTACGAGTCCGTCGCTTTCGCCGTCGCAGAGTGTCTTGACCAACTCGCCCCCGCAGACGGTCCGCTGCGCGTGTGCGGCGGAGGCGCAGCGTCGGACTTCTTGTGCGGTCTCCTCGCCACGGTCACCCAAAGAACCGTGGTGCGTATCAACGATCCCGAAGTAGGCGCTCGTGGTGCGGCTGTCCTGGCACTTGCTGGGGGTGCCGGCATCCCCGTCGCAGATGCGGTGGCGTCCATGGCCGCCCCAAGCGAAGAGTTCATGCCTATTGCGGCCCACATCGACGTCTATGCCACGGCGCGTGGCGCATTCACCCAGGTACGGGACGCAGTCCGCACCACCTGGCATGCCCTCGCACCCTTACGAGGCACCCCTGCCCCTACCCCATCCAGCACGTCGTAAAGGAATATCGATGACTGTCCCCCTCCCTCGCATTCACGTCACGGCACCATTCGACGCGGACCACATTGAGCAACTGCGCGCATTCGCAAAGGTCACGGTGCGCGAACCTCGGATGGATGGCGCCTCGCTTGCGGAACAAGGCCTGGGAGACGATCTTGCGCAAGCCAACGTCGTCATCGTTGAACTCGACCAGGTTGACCAGGCCACGCTCGATGCCGCGCCAGAGCTGTCACTTGTCGTCTCCTGCCGCGCCAAGCCGGTCACTGTTGACCTCGAGGCATGCGCCGCGCGGGGCGTTGCCGTGGCCACCACCCCAGGGCGCAACGCAGATGTGACCGCAGACTTCACGATGGCATTGCTCCTTGCCACTGTGCGCCAGCTGAGTCGCGCCGAGGCGTGGCTGCGAAGTGGCGAATGGACCCCCGCCGATGTGTACGAACCCTACGAAACCTTCCGCGGCGTGGGGCTGAGCGGACGAACCCTCAGCGTGATTGGCGGTGGCGCCATCGGCTCGAGAGTCGTCAAGCGCGCCCGTGGCTTTGACATGAACGTGCTCGTCTTCGACCCCTTCCTCAGTGAAGACCACTTTGGCGATGCGGCGCGCGTCGTGGGCCTTGACGACGCACTGTCGCAAGCCGACATCGTCTCGATCCACGTGCCGGAGATCCCCCAGACCATCGGAATGATCGGTGCCGCCGAGCTGGCGCTTCTCAAAAAGGACGCGATCCTCATCAACGCTGGCCGCGCGGCAATCATCAAAGAAGACGCGTTGATGACGGTCCTACGAGAGCGCCGCATCGCAGCCGCCGGCTTCGACGTGTTCTATCAAGAGCCGCTGCCCGCTGACCACGAACTCTTCGACATGCCCCACGTCACCATGACTCCACACGTGGCGGGTGCTTCCGACGACGTGGTGGCGGGTCACTCCCGCATCGCACTCGCAGCGGTGAAGGCCTGGCACGCTGGCAACCCGATTCCACATCTGGCCTAGTCCTCCACCAGGGCCTGCAGCCGGTCCGCGCCCGGGAGGGGCCCGCCCGCCCGGGCCAACGGCACGGATCCCTCTCCCCCGCAGGATTAGGCCTTGGCGAGATCGATCGCGTCCTCGCCGCTCGTCACCGTCAATTCCGTGGCGAGGACCTCCTTGGCGATCAGCTCACGATGCTTCTCGACGGCCGCGACGCGGTCGGCAGCCACCGAGAGGGCAAGCACGATTCGATCGCCCACATTGAGTCCGGCGGACTTTCGCGCGTCTTGGATGTGGCGAATGAGATCACGCGCGTAGCCTTCGGCCTCAAGCTCAGCACTGAGCGTGGTGTCGAGGAGAACAAATCCGCCGGACGGCAACACCGATGCGACATCCGACTCACCACCGGCGATGACGGTGACTAGGTCAAACTCGCCCTCATGCAACTCGATGCCGCCTGCAGTGACGACACCATTCGCGACAGACCAATCGCCGCTCTTGGCGCCCTTGATTGCCACCTGCACGTCCTTGCCAATGCGCGGACCCGCCGCGCGTGCGTTGACGTTGAGCACACGTTCCACCGGGTTGGCTCTTTCAAAGGCCTCGATGGTGACGCTCACTACCGTCTTCACGTTGAGTTCGGAAGCGATGAGTGGCACATAGGGGCGCAGCGCCACGGGATCCGGCACCGCCACTTCGAGCACAGCGAGCGGTTGACGTACGCGGATTTGCGCCTTCTTGCGTAGAGCGTGCGCAGCCGAGACAACCTCACGCACCGTGTCCATGGTGTCGCTCAGCGCCCGGTCAGCCCAAGCGTCGGGCGCCTCCGGATAGTCGGTGAGGTGAACCGAGCGGCCACCAGTGAGCCCACGCCACACTTCTTCGGTGGTGAGGGGCAAGAGCGGCGCCGCAAGGCGCGTGACTGTTTCCAACACCGTAAAGAGTGTGTTGAAACAAGCGAGGTCCTCTTCCCAGAACCGGTCGCGCTGCGTCCGGACGTACCAGTTGGTGAGGAGATCCATGTACTCGGAGAGGCTCTCAGCCGCGCCGGGGATGTCGAAGACGTCGAGCTGTGCGGTGACGTCGCGGACGAGATCTGCCGTCTTGGTGAGGACATAGCGGTCCATGACGGGCAAGCCCGCGACCTCCTCGTCGAAGACCTTGCGCGCGAGCAGGCCCTTGCCTCCACTGGCAGCCCCCGCGTACAGCGTGAAGAAGTAATACGTCGACCACAACGGCAGCATCACCTGGCGCACGCCCTCGCGAATGCCTTGCTCGGTGACGATGAGGTTGCCACCGCGCACCACCGGCGACGCCATGAGGAACCATCGCATCGCGTCGGAGCCGTCCCGATGAAAGACCTCGGCGACGTCCGGATAGTTGCGGCGCGACTTCGACATCTTGGTGCCGTCGTCACCCAGCACGATGCCGTGCGAGATGCAGGTGGTGAAGGCCGGGCGGTCAAATATGGCGGTCGCGAGCACATGCATCACGTAGAACCACCCACGCGTCTGTCCGATGTATTCGACAATGAAGTCAGCAGGGTGGTGGCCCTCAAACCACTCGGCGTTGTCGAAGGGGTAATGAACCTGAGCGAAGGGCATCGAGCCAGAATCGAACCACACGTCGAGGACGTCGGGGATACGACGCATGGTCGAGGCGCCTGTCGGATCGTCCGGATTGGGCCGCGTGAGGTCATCGATGTACGGACGGTGGAGGTTAGGTTGACCGTCCTCATCAAGCGGAAGGCGACCAAAATCCGCCTCGAGCTCAGCGAGTGACCCGTAGACATCGATGCGCGGGAACTCGGGGTTGTCGCTCACCCACACCGGGATGGGCGTGCCAAAGTAACGATTGCGCGAGATCGACCAATCACGTGCACCCTCAAGCCACTTGCCAAACTGGCCGTGCTTGATGTGTTCCGGCACCCAGGTGATCTGTTCGTTGAGCTCCACCATCCGGTCACGGAATTCACTGACGCGCACGAACCAGCTTGACACCGCGCGGTAGATCAGCGGGTTGCGGCACCGCCAGCAGTGCGGGTAACTGTGGTCATAGGTCTCATGGCGCACCACGAGGCCACGTTCCTTGAGATCGCGGATGACGTGTGGGTTCGCGTCGAACACTTGCTGGCCCGCGTAGTCGGGGACCTGGGACGTGAAGCGGCCCTTCTCATCGACAGGCTGCACCGGCTCGATGCCCGCCTCGGCACACACTGCCATGTCGTCCTCGCCGAAGGCAGGTGCAAGGTGGACGATGCCGGTACCGTCCTCGGTCGAGACGAAGTCGGCGGTCAGCACCTGGTGCGCGGACTCGTGGCCCACGAAGTACCCGAATGGCGGCTGGTATCGCAGCCCTTCGAGTTGAGAGCCCCGAAGGCGCGCGATCACCTGGGGTTCTTCGCCGAGCTCACGCGCGTACGCGGCGAGGCGCGATGACGCGACAAGGAACATCTGCCCTTCAAGCGCGCCTTCTCGCGCGCCGACGACGACGTACTCGATCTCTGGACCCACGGCGACGGCGAGGTTGGACGGCAGCGTCCAGGGCGTTGTCGTCCAGATGAGGATCGAGGTATTGCGCAGCGTCATTGCGAGATCTGCGTCGAGGCCCCGGGCGTCCACGGAAGCCGCGTCAATCGGCAGCGCGACCGTCAGTGCTGGGTCCTGACGCATCGCGTAGACGTCGTCATCCATGCGCAGCTCATGATTGGACAGCGGAGTCTCGTCACGCCAGCAGTACGGGAGTACGCGGTGACCCTCGTAGGCGAGGCCCTTGTCATAAAGCGACTTGAACGCCCAAATCACCGACTCCATGAAGGTGACATCGAGAGTTTTGTAGTCATTCTCGAAGTCGACCCACCGGGCTTGGCGCGTCACGTACTCTTCCCACTCCTTCGTATACGTGAGCACAGCGTCAGTGCACGCCTTGTTGAACTGGGCAATGCCCATTTCCTCGATTTGCGACTTGTCAGTGATGCCGAGGATGCGTTCGGCCTCAAGCTCAGCTGGCAGGCCATGCGTATCCCAGCCAAATCGCCGCTCAACCTTTTTGCCTCGCATTGTCTCGAAGCGCGGCACTACGTCCTTCACATATCCCGTGAGGAGGTGGCCGTAATGCGGAAGCCCGTTCGCAAAAGGCGGGCCGTCATAGAACACGAACTCGTCAGCGTCGGCCCGATTCTCAATCGACGCCTTGAAAGTGCCATCGCTCTTCCAGTACTCGAGAATCTCGTTCTCGATTGCGGGAAAAGAGGGTGAAGCAGGCACGTCCTTGGCGGAGCGGTGCAACGGATAGCGGGCTTCAGTCATGGCTCGCAGTCTTCCTTCGGTGGTCCGGCGTCGACTCGGTCGGATGCGAGGACGCTCACGGGGAATGTCCCCACTCACGCGGTACCACCTCGCTTGCCACGCAACCCCCTATGGGGGAAGCGTGGCCGCTCATGTCGCTATGACGGGCGACCCGTGCGGTTCTAGTCAGTCCCGGGCTGACCCGGTTCCTTTCTTCCGCAAGCTCACCGGTGATTGCCGGGTCAATGCTGTTGCCAACAGTGTACGCAAGGACACTGACACGGCCCGTCACCTACCCAGGCAGGGCCGTCAAGACGCCGACGCTGGGGCCGGGGTGTGTTTCGCGTCACCCTCTCGCGGGCCAGGAAACATTCGACGCGTGCGGGGCGTTGCCCACGTGAAGCCATGCGCCGTCCCGCCTCGGATACGCGCAGCAGCGCCGCGCGGCTTCTCACTCACCACCACCTCTTTTCGTTGGATTTTCTGTGCCTGACTTGACGCCCACTCTCGAACTTCCCCGTGTAGCCGACGCCGCGCCGGCTGAAGAGACCCCTGACGCACCGTCGCAGCCGATCGCCGCCCCTCCGTCGGCCGCGTCCTTTGTCGAGAGCGAACCCACCACGCTCACCATGCCGGTAGTCGGCACTGCCGAACTGGTCGTCATCGAGGAGCCACAGGCCGGGACTCGCTCCCAAGAGGCGCTCAGCGTCAGCCCTCGCCGCGCGCGCATCGCCTTGGTGGCCCTCGCCGCGAGCGCCTTCGCTGCCGGTGTCAATGAAGCGTCAGTTGTCGCCATGAGCCCGTACATCGCACGGGGCCTCGATGCCTCTGTTGCAGCGGTCGGTCTTCTCGTCACGGCGTTCTCGGCAACTGTTGTGCTCGCCACCTTGCCGCTCACTCTCATGACCCAACGCCTCAGCAAGCGCGTGACGCTCACCGCCACGTTGGGCGTGTGGACGAGTGGTGTGGCGCTTGCGGCAACAGCGCACTCTCTTCCACACCTTGCTGCGGGCCGCGTTGTCTCGGCGGCGGCACATGCGCTGTTTTGGGCGCTTGTCGCTCCCACGGCGGTGAGCCTCTTCGCACCTCACCTGCGGGGCAGGACGGTCACTCGCGTCATGGTGGGCTCTGCCATGGCTGGCGTCATTGGAACGCCGCTCGTCACCATGGCTGGCGCGAACATCAGCTGGCGCCTGCCCTACATCGTTCTCGCAGGTCTTGGCGCCATCCTTGCCGTGACAGTGGCGCTCGCGCTTCCCCATTCGCGTCCTTCACGCTCATCGACGGCGCATACGAGGGGCGACATCCCATCGACCCGGGCATTCGCCCGCGTTCTCGTTGTCACATTCCTCGCGGTCATGGCGATGTCGACCACATGGACGTACATCGTCTCCTTCTACACGCGCCAGTCGGGCGTCCCCTCGGCCGCGATTCCCGTCATGTTCGCTATCGGTGGCGTGGTGGCCGTGGGGACGACGCTTGCTGTGGGTCCCCTCCTCAGCCGACGCGTCGTTGAGACTGTGATCGCAGCGCTTGGCATGCTCGCGATGGCGTGGGGCATCTTGTCGATTGGCCACCAGGCAACGGCAGTCATCGCCCAGATCGCGCAAGCGGCAGGGTGGGCAGCGTTGGTGGCCGCGTTGCTCAACTGGGCAATGCGCCACGCCCCATGGCGCATCGACATTGGCGCCGCGACGTACACGGTGATCTTCAGTTTGGGTGGCGCCTTTGGCCCGGTTGTCGGTTCGGCGATTGTCGCTCAGTGGGGAACACGTGCGTTGCCGCTCGTGTCGCTCGCTCTCACCATGACGGCGCTTGGGGTTGCGGCGCGTGTGGATCGGCGTACGGTGCGGAGGCTCCATGTGCCGCGGCGGGTACGTCGCCGCTCGGTGCTCCGACGCACACGTGCGTAGGGGCTAACGGGGGCCTGGTGCGGGCTCAGACTGCGCGACAACCGAGAAGGACACGGCGTAAGGGGTGCCGCCGTGCTTCGAGGTGGCGATGGCGCGATCGATGAGGGCCGTCACCTCTGCGATGAGTGCTTCAGCCGCGTCTTTGTCCAGTGCAATGACGTCGTGGTGGACAGCTGACGTCTTTGCTCGATGAGCGGCTGTGAGCCGATATACCCGCTCAGTCGCTCCCCGTCGCTTGCGACGCTCAGCAACTTCAATGCGTTTGGCGTCGAGCAGGCGGTTGATGGCGCGGTACAAGGTTGCTTGCGGCACGTCAGGCATCGCCGCCTGAATTTCACGGGTGGTCAACTCTCCCGAACCCAGGGCGAGAATCACCCTCATGCGGATCGGGTGCAGTACCACGTCATCTTGTCGTTCCCCCACAGGCCCATTGTAGGGAATCAATATGCAGGCATCGAGCAATTCTCATAACTCAACTGCATATTCATTATTGATAATGGTGAATTGTCGTGTGGGTGCAATTCGAAAGGCACGAAGGTCCCTCACGACCATGTGCGCGGACGCAACCTGGCGATGCCGGGAAGGAACTTACCGGTGACTGCCGCGTACGCCTCATAGCCGTCATAGGCCTTCATAAGAGACCGCTCTTCACGACGCGTCTTCACCTCGAAGAAGAGCGCGAGGACCGCGCCCAGGCCCCATACCACCCAGGAACCGCGAGCGCAGGCCACCCCCGTCACTACGATCAATACCGCCGAATACATGGGGTGCCGTACCCAACGAAACAATCCAGTGGTGCGCAAGCCTGCCCCATTAGGTTCGGGCACCGGTGTGAGCGATCTTCCTAAGTCCCGTGCAGCAAGGAGCATTCCGATCCCGCCGACGACGAAGAACACGCCTCCGAGCTCGCGCATGGCCGGTGCTGCCGGACCCCACGAGGACGGCCACAAGCCAATTCCCACAAAGAGCAGTGCCTGGACCGCAACGAGAAACCAACCAACGATCGCCCTTGGGGGCGATCCAGATGCGCGCGCGGCAGACATGACTAGAGCGTAGCGACGGCTGCGCTCGTGCGGTGTTGTCGAGCGCAACGCCGCGCACATCGCCTGCCGCTAAGCGCCCGGCGCAGGTCCCGTCGACGATCCCCACTTCACGCTCAACGGCATTTCAAACGGACCGGGGGCATCAGGCCCCTCGGCTGCGAGCGTCACCCATCTCGCGATGAGCCGCCCCTTCACGGCGCCGTCCTGAACGACGCCGGTGAGATCGAGTTCGTCGAAGACGCCGCCCGTCAGGCCGTCGAAGCCGGTGATCGAGAGGTCCTCGGGCACACGCAGGCCAAGGTCCTTCGCCGCATCCCACACACCCCATGCGAACACGTCGGCTTGACACACGATCGCCGTCGGCCGCTCTCCGTCGGGCAGTGACAGGATCCGTTTGCCCGCTTCATATGCGTGCTCGCGAGTGACGATGGGACACGCCGCGATGTGACTCGGTGCGATCCCCGCCCGCGCAAAGGCCTCAATCCGCGCTCGCGGAACGTGTTGCGCCACCGAGTTTGGCAAGCCATCAATGAGGGCACGCGATTGTGCGCCATCGAGAATGCGAAGCTCCGAGTCTTCAAGAGTGGGGCGCAACATGACCGTTGCAATGCGCTTGTGGCCCCAGTCCTGAAGGGCGCGGAGAATCCGCAAGGACGGATTCGCGGCGTCCATCGCCACGGCCTTCTCCTCGTCGGGAACGCCGTCGAGGCGCACCCACGGCACACCCCGTTGGGCCAGCATCGCGTCCGTCTCCGGGATGCCGTCGATGCGACGGATGGTGATCGCGGCGTCGTAGATCGCGCCCTCGTGGAGGCGATGTGTCGCGTCGTCCGTCACGGGAGGCAGCAAAAGCACGCCATAGCCCAAGTGCGCCAACTCGCGAGACAGGCCGTCAATGACTTGAAGGGCAAATGGGTCAGTGTCGGGTGCCTCAAGCAACGCGCGGGTGACGACCGCAACCACTTTCGTGCGCCCAGATGCAAGGGCCCGTCCGAGTGCCGAAGGACCGGCATAGCCCAACTCCTGGGCGGCGCGCTGAACGCGCGCAGTGGTCTCGGCCGACAGCCGCGAGGGGTCCGAGAATGCATACGACGCCGTCGACTTGGCCACGCCGGCTGCCCTGGCAACATCGGCAAGGGTCACGGGCCTACGGTCGGTCATCGTCATCTCCTGGGCACGTGCGGTGACAAGGCTGATGCGAGCCTAGCCCCGGAGCGCTCGCGGCGTGGTCGCCGCGCTGAATCACAATGGCGAGATGGGAGCGACTGCGAAGTTCCCATACTCACCTTCCGCCGCTGCCGGCTCAGGCAAGAAGGCACCGTCAAATGCGGGAAAGGAGCTGCGGACCGGCGCGGGGGGTGCGGGCGGCACGGTCTCGAGCTGCACAGACGTTGCCACCTCGACGTATTCCCATTGGTTGGTCTCGGGCACTTCCGGCTCCGGCACAAAGAGCGCCGCGGCGCTCCCCGCAATATCGACCTGACGGCCGCTGCGGTCAAAACGCTCCCACACCGCGAGTGGGATTCGGGCGATCAGCACGCTCAAGAACTCAAAGCGGACGCGCGCCTCATCCCACGTCGTTTCCGCATCGGTCCACAAATACATGACATCCGCGTCGATCGTCAGTGAGCGCCCAGCAAATGCGGGATGCATCAGTGCTTCCTGCATCGACGCGTCGAGCAGGGCGTGAACAAGCGCCGGCTCGTCCGAGTAGACAGTGAGACGCGCATCGAATTCGGGGTTGCCTGTGGCCACCGGCATGCCACCGACGTCCATTGCGCCTCTCTTGGTGCCCGCTCGCACCACTTGCACACGAGGCAGGGGCCGGGGCAGCGCAAGAAGTTCGACTGTGACGCCTTCGGTGATGAAACGTTGCACGGTACGCCCGCGCCATTGGCCACTCACGCATGCGGAACGGCGCCAGCCAGAGAAGGGGTGCATGTCGAAGGCGCTTGGGATTGCAGGGGTCGACTCGACATCGAACGTCAGCGCATGCTGAGTGGCGAAATCCTGCGCTTCGCGCGAAGACTTGTCCGCCCGTTCCCACATGATCGTCTCCTGTCTACCGCCTGATGAGAGCGACGGAGGCGCGAGTTGTGACGGCGACACGGTGTGATCAATATCACACTCTGAGCGCGTCGCGTGGGGCCAAGTTGCGTTTGATACCCCCAGGGGTATGCTACCTTTTCGCACAGGCCAATTTCAGCGGAAGGATAGAGCGATGTGCTCACCAATGACGTGCCCCACCTGCGGCAAGACCACGTGGACCGGTTGCGGACAGCACGTTGACCAGGCGCTCGCGGGCGTGCCCCAAACGCAACGCTGCGAAGGACACGGCAACAGGTGATCCCGTGCCGCGCGTAGCGGGGCATCGCTCACCAACGCCGTAGCCCTCAGTCGCGCGGGGCCCTCAAGAGGGTGGCAGTCCTCCGCAGCGCGGAAACCGTCAGCGGCGAACCTTACTTCCCGCCGCTCCAGTTCTTCTCAGAGCACGAGCCATGGTCCTTGCTCTCGCCGTTTGCGTAGGCCGCTTTCTTTGCGGCCTTCTGCGCGGCCTTCTGCGCGGCCTTCTCGGCCCGCGCGCGTTCCGCGCGTTCAGCCGCCTCGGCCGCTGCCTTCGCCGCTTCGCGCTCCGTCACAATGCGGTCGGCCTCTGCGGTCAGCGATTGGACTCGCTCGTCGAGTGCGCTGTGGTCAACCGAACCCATCGCCGTCACAGCGGCGAGCGGCAACGGGGCGCGCTGCGGTGTCGAGGCGGCAATCGACACCGAGGCGGCAGGCGCCGCACTGGCCGTGCTGCTCAGCACGGCGATGCCGCCAGCGATCGCGAGAGCAACGGCCCCCGTCGCGGCGCCCACGGCACGCCACGCGTCTCGAGGCCGAGCGTGAGTCTGCACGGAGATGATCTCGGACTCGCGGATGTGACGTCGCGTCGCGCGGTCGATGTGGTGGTCACGCATCGTTGCCTCCCGGTTTCGGGGCGCCGCACACGCGCCCTCATTCATATATACGAGCGGCACCCTCGAACCATTGGGGGAAATTTCCGTTTCTTCCGGTGCCGCGCCCAGCCCCTTCCGCACACCGCACCCAGTGACACGCGCACACTGCCCCGTAGACTCGCGGTGTGCCTCACCGCTCACCACGCGTCTTCGAGCCGCGTTTTGACGCGATTGGCCTCATCGCGGCAACTCTCTTCGCCGCGATCTCGCTCTTGCCATCACTGTTGCCCCGCATCCCGTTCATTCAAGGCGTCGCAACGGGGGTCACTTTCATGATCGGCTATGGCGCCGGAGTCGCGACAGTAGGCGTGTGGAGGTACCTCGGCCTTCCCAGCGTGGGCTCGCCCGCGCGCCGCTGGACCATCATCGGTGTGGCGAGCAGTGCCGCTCTGGCCGCTCTCGGCGGCGCCATTTGGCAGTTCGTCAGTTGGCAGAACGAGATTCGCACCTCATACGGGATGACAAAACTCAGCTCTGATGTGTGGCCACTCGTCGCGGCAGTGGCACTGGCCCTTGCCGTTGTCGTGCTCATCGTGGCGCGCACCGTGCGACTCCTGTTCCGCAAATTTCGCGACTTTCTCGACAAATGGCTTCCGCGCCGGCTCGCGATCTTCCTTGCCACTGCCGGCCTCGTATTGCTCTTGTGGCTGCTCGTCTCCGGCCTCTTGGTCCGCGGCTTCTTTGCGGTCGCGAATGGCGTCTTCTCGGGAGCCGATCGCGGTGACAAGCCGGGAGTCGAACAGCCAATGAGCACCTTGCGCTCGGGCGGCCCGGAGTCCTTGGTGGCATGGGATGACCTGGGGCGCCAGGGCCGCGCTTTCGTTTGGCAAGGTGCAGACGCCGACGCCATTGACGAGTTCACCGGCGGGGGTGCGCTTGAGCCGATCCGGGTTTACGTCGGATTGCGGTCTGCGGATACGGTCGAGGAGCGCGCCCAATTACTTCTCGAAGAACTACAGCGCACCGGCGCGTTCGAACGCGAGGTGCTCGTGCTCGCAACGACCACGGGCACGGGCTGGATCGACGAAAACGGTGTGGCACCGGTCGAGTACCTGTGGAATGGCAATACGGCAATCGCAGGGGTCCAATACTCGTACCTTCCCAGCTGGATATCTCTCCTCGCTGACCAAGAGGCGGTGAAGGAATCGTCTCAAGTGACGTTCCGCACGGTTTACGACTACTGGTCGACGTTGCCCGAGTCCCAGCGCCCGCGTCTGTACCTCTATGGGCTCTCGCTTGGCTCATACGGCGTTGAGTCCGTGCTCGGCTCGATTGACATCATCAATGAGCCCGTCGATGGCGCACTGATGGTGGGGCCCCCTTTCGTCAATCCCCTGCACGGTGATCTCACGGCGTCACGAGAGAAGGGGTCACCGGCCTGGTTGCCCCGTGTGTCCGACGGGCGCACTGTTCGCTTCACGACGGAGGCCGACGCTCTCGGCGCCCAAGGCAACCGGTGGGGGCCCACCCGCCTTGTCTACCTCCAGCACGGTTCTGACCCAGTGGTCTTCTTCTCCCCTAGCCTCGCGTGGAATCGCCCCGCATGGCTCGAAGAAGGCGGCCGGGCTCCGGATGTATCGCCACGGATGACATGGTTCCCCGTCGTCACGATGTGGCAGACGCTGCTCGACCTTCCCGCCGCTGAATCGGTGCCTCCCGGTTACGGCCACAATTACACGATCCGTGCAAACCTCAAGGCATGGGTCGCGATCACCCAGGTCGAAGGCTGGCGCGATGCCGACACATCGCGCCTCACCCAACTGCTGCAAGAGCGTCGGGATGAAGAGAAGTCACTGATCGAACAACTCAGCGAGTAGCGAGCGCAACGCCGCTAAATGGTGAATTCTGGGGCCGCTCCCCGAGGCAACGTCGGGGTCTGCGGTCCAGTGCGTGGCTCCCACGCGTCGGACCCGATGAAAAGACGGCGAATCTCAGGGGCGAATTCGCCTCTGACGAGCTGATCGAGCGTCACCTCATCGAATACCGAGCGCACCGCCGTGCGCGCGGCGATCCACACCTCTTGGAGGTGGCGAAAGTCCTCGGAATATGTCACCTCATCGGGTCGCAGCCCGTGGACGTCAGCGAGGGGGCCGTCGATCGCCCGCAATACTTCGCCGAGCGTGATCTCGGAGGGCGGGCGGCGCAATGAGTAGCCGCCCTCAGCTCCGCGGGCCGACGCGACGATCGTGGCGCGCTTGAGGTCGGCGAGTGCAGCTTCGAGGAATTTGCGGGGAAGGTCGTGGGCTTCCGCGAGCGCCTGGGCGGACATGCGATCGGGGTACTGAGCGGCGAGCGCGATCACGGCGCGCGCCGCGTAGTCACCTTTGGCCGATACATGCATGCCAGTCACTGTAGTGCGGCTTACGGGACGGGCACGGCTTCCACGGCCGCAGTGCCGGATGCCACTCGCAGCCACACGGCGTCGCCGATCCCGACGCCAAGGTCGCGGAAGTGCGCACGCGTGAGAGTGACAATGGGCCGTTCGGGCTGACCAGGCTCTTCGCCGTCGCGGGGGGAGACCGCGGCGGTGAGGTTCACCTCGTGACCAATGCGTTGAAGGTCGACCACCCGAGCAGGAGCAGCCCCCTTGACAGCAATTCCGAAGACGTCGATGTCGTGCGGCCGCACCACCTTGCCGCCGAACACTGTTGTGGGACCGAGGAAGCTCATGACGAACGGAGTGGCTGGCTGGTCGTACACCTCGTCGGGAGTGCCCACTTGCTCAACGCGACCTTGGTTGATGACAACGATGTCGTCGGCCACCTCTAAGGCTTCCTCTTGGTCGTGGGTGACAAAGACCGTGGTGACATGGACCTCGTCATGAAGGCGACGGAGCCATTGACGCAACTCTTTGCGCACCTGTGCATCAAGAGCGCCGAAGGGCTCGTCAAGCAGCAGCACCGTGGGCTCCACCGCGAGTGCACGCGCGAGCGCCATGCGCTGACGCTGGCCACCGCTCAACTGGGAAGGCAGGCGATGAGCGAACTGCGAGAGGTGGACGAGGGCAAGCAGCTCCTCGACTCGCTTCGCGATCTCCTCCTTGGGGCGTCGGCGGATTTCCAAGCCAAAGGCGACGTTCTTCGCCACCGTCATGTGCTTGAAAGCCGCGTAATGCTGGAACACGAAGCCCACGTTGCGCCGCTGGGGAGGCACGTGAGTCGCATCGGCGCCTTCGATGACAACGCGACCTTCATCAGCCTCCTCGAGCCCCGCGATAATGCGCAGGAGGGTCGACTTGCCTCCGCCGCTTGGTCCGAGAAGCGCGGTGAGCTTTCCGGTGGGGATCGACAGGTTGACGTTCTCGAGCGCGACAAAAGAGCCGAATCGCTTGCCCACGCCCACAATTTCGATGCTCATGCGGATTCCTTTAGTTCTGCGCGCGAGCGCAAGACGCTCACGGTGATGATGGTGATGATGGAGACGAGAGCGAGAAGGCTTGCAATCGCGAAGGCCTGCTCCTGATCGAAGTCGTGATACAGCTGCTCGACCATGAGAGTTGCGGTCTGGGTTTGGCCGATGAGGTTGCCTGAGACCACCTTGACGGCACCAAACTCGCCAATCGATCGGGCGAGGCAGAGGACGACGCCGTAGGTGAGACCCCACCGGATCGACGGCAAAGTGATCCGCCAAAAGGTTTGGAGGGGACTTGCACCAAGGCTCCGCGCGGCCTGCTCCTGCTCAACGCCAGCCTCCTGAAGCACCGGCACCACTTCGCGGATGACCAAAGGCAACGCGACAAAGGTGGTCGCGAGCACGATCGCTGGTGTCGAGAAGAGCACTTTGACGCCAGCGCCGGCGAGTGGCTCACCGAATATCCCGGTGGACGGCGAGTAGACGAGGACGATCGCGAGGCCGACGATGACGGGCGAAACGCTGAGGGGCAGGTCCATCAAGGCGTTAAGGATCCGTTTGCCGGGGAACTCGTACCGCACGAGCACGAGCGAGATGACGACGCCGAATACGGTGTTGAGTCCCACCGACCATACGGCGGCGACCGCGGTGAGGCGAAGCGCCCCGAGCACAAGCGGATCCTGGAATGCCTCGAGCACAGGCCCCACGCCCTCTGCGAACGTGCTCCAAAACACGAGACCCACTGGCCACGCGACAAGCAAGGCGACATACCCGATGGCAAGCCAGCGAAGTGAGTGCTTCCACGCCCCCCTAGCCACGGCGTGCCACCCTGCGCTGGATGATGTCGAGCGTGACGATGACAATGAACGACACAACAAGCAGCACGGTCGCGACGACGGCCGCTTGGTCGGTCTGACCGTTCTCGATGTACGTGAGGATGCGCACGCTCGTCACTTCGGTGCGCAGCGCAAGGTTGCCGGAGATCAGCACGAGCGAGCCGTATTCGGATACCGCGCGCGCAAAGGAAAGTGCCGCACCTGCGGCGATCGCCGGCGCGAGCGCGGGCAGGGTAACCCTCCACAGGGTCTGCCGCTCCGATGCGCCGAGGCTGCGGGCGGCCTGCTCGACCTCGGGATCGAGTTCCTGAAGCACCGGCTGGACCGCACGGACAACAAAGGGCAACGTGACGAAGGCGAAGGCCAAGAACACGGCCGACGCTGTATTGGCCACGTCCACCCCGATTGGGCTGCGGGGACCGTAGAGGCCGAGCAAGACAAGTCCCGCGACAATCGTTGGGAGCGCAAACGGGACATCGATGATGATCTCGATGATGCGCTTGCCGGGAAAGTGGTCGCGGACGAGCACCCACGCGATGACGGTCCCCGCCACTACGTTGAGAGCGGTCACGGCGACGGCTTGGACAAGTGTGAGACGGAGTGCGGCAAGCGTCTGCGGATTCGACAGTGTGGCCCAGAACCCCGACCAGCCGAGCGACGTGGAGGCGACCACCACAACGGCGAGCGGAATGAGGACGAGTAACGAAAACCACAGGACGGACACGCCGAGAGCGAGGCCCGGGCCGCGAGTGAGTGTTGATCGCGGTGTCACCCGCCGCCCCACGAGGGGGCGACGGGTGACGTTTGCTGCAGTTGTGGTCATGACGACTTGCCAGTCTCCACCTGGATGAGCGTGATGATGCCGTTGTCTGGGTCAAAGAACTTCGGGTTGGCTTGTGCCCAGCCCCCAAAGTCATCATTGATCGTCAGCAACGTGCCCGGTGCAGGGAACGGAGAGGCAGGGTTGTTGGCGCCCTCAACTTCGCCAACATCCACGCCGTCAACGACCGGTCGGAAGCCAAGCTTCGCGAACTCGGCCTGAGCCTCTTTGGTGAAAAGGAATTCAAGCCATGCCGCGGCCTTGGGGTCTGCACCCTTGAGCACGGCGCCGGGGTTGTCGATGCGCAGCGTTGTGCTCGGCACGATGTAGTCGAGCTCCTCACCCTGCTGGCGCGCGAGGATGGCCTCGTTCTCGTAAGAGAGCAAGACATCACCGGTCCCTGCGAGGAACGCAGAGGTAGCGTCGCGGCCGGAACCCGGAAGCGCCACAATGTTGTTGAACAGAGCCGACGTGAACGCCTTGGCCTCGTCTTCCGAACCACCGTTCGCGACAACGTGACCCCATGCGGCGAGGATGTTCCATCGTGCAGAGCCGGACGAGCCAGGGTTGGGTGTGACGATCTCGACGCCGGGCTCAATGAGATCGTCCCAGTCCTCAATGCCGAGCGGATTGCCGGGACGCACCGCAATAACGACAACCGAAGAGGACACGATGCCACCCGTGGGCCCGGCATTCCAGTCTTCGTCAACGAGACCCGCCTTCACGAGGCGAGATACGTCACCTTCGAGAGAGAAGTGGACGTAGTCCGCCTCAAGACCAGCTTCCACAGCGCGGCTCTGGTCGCCCGAGGCGCCATACGATTCCACCCACGTGACGCCCGCCCCCTCGGGTGTTTCGGCCCATAGCTTCTGGATGGCGTTGTTCGCGGCTTTCGGGACGGCGAAGGCCACCAGGTTGAGCGTGGACTCCTCAGCACCACCTGCCGCGTTCTGGGCTCCCGCCGACGCCTCCGTTGCCGATCCGGACGAGCAGGCCGCGAGCCCCATCGCCAGTACCGCCGCCACACCTGCCCATCGCAGTTTCGACGTCCCCATGTTCTCTCCCTATCTGAATGTCCGACGGTATTTCCTATCGGTTTGATAGAGATTAGGGTTTAAGGGAGTCTCGCGTCAAGTGCGATGGCAAGAAGGTCCGCGAGGCGCGGTGGCACTCGCGGCGAAGCATGGTGATCCGTGACGCGAGGTATGGCTGGGCGGGCGGTGAGGGATGCCGATAAACGCTGCAGCTACCTGTGGCGCCAACGAGCGCCACCCCGCCACGGCGCCAACGAGCGCCACCCCGCCACGGCGTCGGCCGGGCTACTCGGAGCCGCGCGTCACCCGATTCCACGCGTTGGTCACTGCCACCACCTCGACGAGAGCCCCAAGCTGCTTGGGCGTGAAGTATGCGGCGGCCTCATTGCGCGCTTCAATCTCAAGCCCGCGCGGGTAGTCGGTGAGAATTTCGGCGAACCGCAGTGCCACCGCCTCGGCCTCTGTCACAAGATCAGCGCGCATCAGCTTGACCGGACGAGCCAGTGCGCTGATGAGATCGACGCGCACGCCGTGGGCCGCGAGTGCCTCCGAGTGGAGGCGAACGCTGAACGCACACCCATTGATGTGAGAGCAGCGAAGCCGAACGAGTTCCCGCAGTTTCTCGGGAAGTGCTTGCCCCACCGAGGCGTCGATGTCCTCGAGCGCCCGCATGAAATCGGGACGCATTCGCGCTTGGCTCATGGAATGGAATCGTAACAAAGCGCACAAAACGGTCGCACTGAGAGGGGTGCGCGTGCGCCTGTGCTCGCGCCCGATCTGAAACAATGGCCCGCATGACCTCACGCATCCCTGACAAGGCAACCGTCGACGGACTTGAGGATCGCTGGAACGCCGTATGGGAGCGCGACGGCGTCTACCACTTTGATCGAAGCAAGACCCGCGATCAGATCTACTCGATCGACACTCCCCCACCCACGGTCTCCGGTTCACTCCACGTGGGCCACGTGTTCTCGTACACGCACACGGACGTTGTCGCGCGCTTTCAGCGCATGCGCGGCCGCGAGGTCTTCTACCCGATGGGTTGGGACGACAACGGCCTCCCCACGGAGCGCCGCGTCCAGAATTACTTCGGGGTCCGCTGCGACCCGTCCCTGCCTTACGTTGCAGACTTTGAGCCACCGCACGCGGGAACCGAGGGCAAGGATGTCAAGCCTGGCGATCAGGTCCCCGTGTCGCGACGCAACTTCATTGAGTTATGTGAGCGACTCACGGCTGACGATGAGGCAAAGTTCGAGGACCTGTGGCGCCAGCTTGGCCTGTCTGTTGACTGGCGGATGACATACCAGACCATTTCGCCCGAGTCGATTGCTGTGGCACAGCAGGCATTCCTCCGCAACCTCTCCCGCGGAGAGGCCTACCAGTCCGAAGCTCCGACGCTGTGGGACGTCACATTCCGCACCGCCGTCGCGCAAGCGGAGTTGGAAGATCGCGAACGCACCGGCGCGTATCACCGGCTTGCGTTTAGCCCCGCAGCGGATTTGGTGGAAGCGACCGGTTCAAGCGAACCGATCTTTATCGAGACGACGCGGCCCGAGCTGTTGCCCGCATGTGTCGCACTCGTCGCTCACCCGGATGACGAGCGTTATCAGCCGCTCTTTGGCAGGCACGTTCGCACTCCGCTGTTCGACATCGAGGTGCCCGTGGTGTCGCATCATCTCGCGTCACCCGACAAGGGTTCGGGCATCGCAATGATCTGCACCTTCGGAGACGTGACAGACGTCGTGTGGTGGCGCGAGTTGCAGTTGCCCACCCGCCCTGTCATTGGCTGGGATGGTCGCATCCTTGCGGATCCGCCTGCGGGCCTCGAGTCCGGGGCCGCCGTGGCGGCCTATGCGGAGTTGGCCGGCAAGACGGTGTTCGCTGCTCAGCAGCGCATCGTCGAGATGCTCCAAGAAGCAGGCGTGATGGACGGCGAGCCAAAGCCAACGACGCACCCGGTGAAGTTCTACGAAAAGGGTGACAGGCCGCTCGAAATCGTCACATCACGCCAGTGGTACATCGCCAACGGTGGCCGCGATGAGACGCTTCGGGCCGGGCTTCTCGAGCGTGGAGAATCTCTCAACTTTGTGCCGTCTCACATGGGCAAGCGCTACGAGAACTGGGTGAACGGGCTCACCGGCGACTGGCTCGTGTCCCGTCAGCGCTTCTTCGGTGTGCCGATCCCTGTGTGGTACCCCGTCAATATCAACGGCGAACCGGAGTGGGACGCGGCAATTGTGCCGAGTGAGGACCAACTTCCCGTTGACCCGTCCGCCGAACCAGCTCCCGGCTACACCGAGGACCAGCGCGGCAAGCCCGGCGGCTTCGTGGGCGAGACCGACGTGATGGACACGTGGGCTACCTCGTCGCTTACTCCCCAGATTGTGTGCGGGTGGCGCGGGGACCACGATCTCTTCGAGCGGACGTACCCCATGGATCTGCGCCCGCAAGGCCAGGACATCATCCGCACATGGCTGTTCTCCACAGTGGTGCGCTCGCATCTCGAACACGGCACCTTGCCGTGGAAGCATGCCGCGATCTCGGGCTGGATCCTCGATCCCGACCGCAAGAAGATGTCGAAGTCAAAGGGCAATGTCGTCACCCCGATGGGCCTGCTTGAGACTCATGGCTCCGACGCTGGTCGCTACTGGGCGGCATCGGCCCGCCTTGGTACTGATGCCGCCTTTGACGAGGGGCAGATGAAGATCGGCCGCCGTTTGGCGATGAAGATCCTCAACGTGTCGAAGTTTGCGCTTGGCGCTTCCGGCATCGCCACGGCCGCGGGCGAAAGCCTCGATAAGGGCGTTGCTGCGGCAGCGCACGTGACAGGCGCTCCGGTCACCGAGCCGCTCGACAAGGCAATGCTCGCGGGCCTTGCGCAGGTGGTAGCAACAGCAACCGCCGCCTTTGAGTCCTACGATCACACCCGCGCCCTCGAATCGGCAGAGTCCTACTTCTGGACATTCTGTGACGACTATGTCGAGCTCGTGAAGGAGCGCGCCTACGATGGCGCTCCCCTTGGTGAACCAATCGACCCCTTCGCCCCGTGCGCGCCGGGTGCTGCGTCGGCCCGCGCCGCCTTGGCCCTTGCTGTCGACACCTTCTTGCGCCTGTTCGCACCGTTCCTGCCCTTTGCGACCGAAGAGGTGTGGTCGTGGTTCCAGGAGGGTTCGATCCACCGCGCACCCTGGCCCGTCGCCGAGCCGCTTGAGGCTGTTGCCGACGGTGCCGACGCAGCGCTCGTGGGAGCGTCAGGCGCCGCCCTCAGCGCACTGCGCAAGATCAAGTCGGACGCAAAGGTCGCTCAGCGCACCGAGATCGTCTCGGTTGATCTGCTCGTGCCTGAGAACCTCATGGTGCACGTGAACGCGGCGAAGGCCGACATCATGGCGGCTGGTCGCGTCCGATCGATGCAGGTGCTCGACGCACAAGCGGCAGTCGATCCGGCGGTCGATGGCCTCATCCCAGGTGATGGCTCGCCCACGGCAATCCTTGACCCGACTGTGGTGCGCACCGAGAACGTGGTCCTTGCCGAGGCGTAAAGCCCGCGCGCACGACCGCTCCCGGCGCACCCCCGGTCCCCACCGGCTCCACGCCCCGCCCCACGGGAAGTGGGAGGGGTGGCGTGCCGGGGTGTGGGTGTCCCACGGGGCGCCGGCAGCGCAGAGTGGCGGTGCAGAGCAGTAGCGCGGCCGAAGAGTCTAGGCGGCACCCTCGTCGGGTTCGGCCTCGGCACGGGCGTTCTTTGCGGGAGCCGGCTCGAGTACTCGCTCGATGTAAGACGGTGCGACTCTGTCGACGACCACGTCACGAGTGACGACAACACGCGCGACATCGTCGCGTCCAGGGACGTCGAACATCGTCTGCTGAAGCACTTCTTCCAGAATTGCGCGCAACCCGCGTGCTCCGGTGCCACGGGCGAGGGCCTGCTCGGCGATCGCTTGCACCGCATCGTCCTCGAACACGAGGTCCACCCCGTCGAGCTCAAACATGCGCTGGTACTGGCGAATAAGTGCGTTCTTCGGCTCGGAGAGAATCGACACCATCGCCTCGACGTCAAGCGGGGAAACGGTGGCGATGACCGGCATACGCCCGATGAACTCGGGGATGAGACCAAACTTGTGCAGGTCGGCCGGGGTCACCTTCTCGAACAAATCAGAGTTGTCCGATTCTTTCAGCTGTGCACCAAAGCCGATTCCTTGGCGACCGACCCGGGAACTGATGATCTCCTCAAGACCAGCAAAGGCACCGCCAAGAATGAAGAGAACGTCCGTGGTGTCGATCTGAATGAACTCTTGGTGCGGATGCTTCCGCCCACCCTGCGGCGGCACAGACGCTGTGGTGCCCTCAAGAATCTTAAGCAGTGCTTGTTGCACACCCTCACCCGACACATCTCGCGTGATCGACGGGTTTTCCGCCTTGCGGGCCACCTTGTCGATCTCATCGATGTAGACGATGCCGCGCTGAGCCTTTTCCACGTCATAGTCGGCGGCTTGCAGCAACTTGAGCAGGATGTTCTCGACATCCTCACCGACGTAGCCTGCTTCGGTCAGCGCCGTCGCATCCGCGATTGCAAATGGCACGTTGAGCATCTTGGCGAGAGTCTGCGCCAAATACGTCTTTCCACACCCCGTGGGGCCAATGAACAGCACGTTTGACTTGGCGATCTCGATGCCGTCGTCGCTCTTGACCCCACCCGCGCGAACACGCTTGTAGTGGTTGTAGACGGCAACGGCGAGAGCTCGCTTGGCGGCATCCTGCCCCACCACGTACTCACCGAGGAAATCAAAGATCTCGCGCGGCTTGGGAAGTTCAGTGAACTCCGCCTCCGCCGCCTCCGCGAACTCCTCATCGAGGATCTCGTTGCACAGACCGATGCACTCATCACAGATGTACACGGCAGGGCCAGCGATGAGCTTGCGCACCTGTTTCTGCGTCTTTCCGCAGAACGTGCACTTGAGCAGATCGCCACTGTCCGTGGGCCGCGTCATCCGGGGTGCTCCTTCCGTGGGGCATGCTCCGACCAGGCTAACGTGAGGGACTGACGCCTGCCCGCCGACGCGCCGCTACGCGGAGGTAGCCTCCGCCTCGCCCTTTCGAGACGCCAGAACCTCGTCCACCAGGCCGTATTCCTTGGCTGCCTGTGCACTGAGGAACGTGTCGCGCTCGATGTCCTCACGTACCTTTTCGGCAGTTTGACCGGTGTGGTGAGCCAATGTGTTTTCGATCCATTCACGCATGCGGAGGATCTCCTCGGCGTATATCTCGATGTCCGAGGCCTGCGCCCTGCCGCCACCATCAATACGCGGCTGGTGGATCATCACCCGGGCGTTCGGCAGCGCGAGGCGCTTGCCGGGGCTTCCGGCGGCGAGCAGGACGGCGGCGGCCGACGCTGCCTGGCCCAGGCACACCGTCTGGATCTGAGGACGGATGTACTGCATCGTGTCGTAGATCGCCGTCAGCGCGGTCTGCGAACCACCCGGGCTGTTGATGTAGATGATGATGTCGCGGTCGGGATCCTGGGACTCGAGCACGAGCAACTGCGCCATCATGTCGTCCGCTGAGGTGTCGTCAATCTGGACGCCAAGGAACACAATCCGGTCCTCAAAAAGCTTCGAGTAGGGGTCGCGCACCTTGGTGCCGTACGACGTCCGCTCTTCGAACTGCGGGAGGATGTAGCGGGCCGATGGCCCATCAAATGCGCCGCCGCCAGCAAGGCGGTTGAAGCCGCCTGCCGTCCGAGCTGCCGCTTGAAGCGCGCGGTATTCCTCGCTCACGCCTTACCTCCCTGGGACTTGTCGCCGGTCTCTGCGGCGTGCTTGATGACCTTGTCGACAAAGCCATATTCGAGGGCTTCGTCAGCAGTGAACCAGCGGTCGCGGTCGGCATCGCGGTTGATCTGCTCGAGTGTCTTGCCGGTCTGCTCTGCGGTCAGTTCCGCAAGCACCTTCTTCATGTGCATGATGAGCTCGGCGTTGATACGGATGTCGGTAGCCGTGCCGTAGATGCCTCCCGAGGGCTGGTGCATCATGACGCGCGCGTGCGGCGTCGCAAAGCGCTTGCCCTTGGTGCCTGACGACAGGAGGAACTGTCCCATCGAGGCCGCCATGCCCATCGCCACAGTGGCGACATCCGGCTTGATGTATTGCATGGTGTCGTAGATCGCCATGCCAGCCGTGATCGACCCGCCGGGGCTGTTGATGTAAAGGTAGATGTCCTTCTCGGGGTCCTCCGCCGCGAGCAGCATCATCTGCGCGCAGATCGCGTTCGCATTGTCGTCGCGGACCTCGTCACCGAGCCAGATGATGCGTTCGCGCAACAGCCGGTTGAAGATTGAGTCGTTGAGACCCATGCCGCTGTGGTCAGCGCGCGCCGTCACCTCGTTCACGATGTTCCTCCTTGTGGACGTTGCCACGACACTAACGCGATCAAGGGGGCGAATCCTGCCGCTTCCGGGTGTTTTTCGCTACCGGTGGACAGCAACGCGTGCGGGTTGCGCATCGTGCCGTCTGCTATCCCGGTGACGAGGACCCGTCCGATGCGTCAGACAGCGAAGCGATGTGGCGCCAAGCCGCCGACGCTGACCTCGCAGGCGTACAAGCGGCCTTCTGCGGGGGCCGGGTTGGTCATGCGCTCCCAGCCGGTCGTCACATACAGCGTGCGGTAGTCGTCACCGCCAAAGCCCGGGCACGTTGGCTGCGTCGCCGCGACGGTGACCCGCTCGCTGAGCTGGCCTCCGGCGTCGTAGCGTTCCACTACTCCCGCGCCATAACGAGCGAGCCACAGACCCCCGTCAGCGTCGATCGCCAATCCGTCTGGCATTCCCTCAGCCCGTGCACAGCGAATGTGGGGTCGTGGCGACGAGACGACACCGGCGTCGGCGTCAAAGTCGAATGCGTAGACCACCGCCGCGAGCGAGTCAACGAGGTAAAAGGTCGCCCCGTCAGGGCTCCAGCCCATTCCATTCGACAATTCGAGACCGCCGCACACCCGCCGCACATCGCCATCAGGGTCGATTCGATAAAGCGCTCCCTTGCCAGCGCCCATGTCCAGGTGAATGGATCCCGCCCACAGCCTGCCGGCCGCGTCAACCTTCGCATCGTTGAAGCGGAACTCCGGGTCGAGGATGTCGCGCGCTAGCCACGTGATGACGCCGTCCCGAGAAACGGTTGCCACACCTCCCTTGAGCGCTGCGACCCATCCGTCGGTTTCACGCAGGCCCACCGCACCAACCGGTTGACCGCAATTCACCACGAGGTGGGCATCGGTCTCGGGCGTCCACTCGTGGATGTCGCCCGCCATGATGTCGACCCACACGAGACAGTGCCGCGTGTCATCCCAGGTGGGGCCCTCTGCGAGCCAGTGCACGCCGAGGTCCAGGGGTTTGGCGCCGTGGTCAGTCATGGTCAACATCGCGATCCTTGGTGGAGGGGACACTATGGGGATTGGTACGTGCGGGACTAGTAGGTGACGGGCGCTGGGCCGAGCTCCTCGAGCACGCGCGCCATCGCCACGTATGCGCGGTTGCGATAGGCGATGATCTCGGCGAGGGATTCGGGTGGGGCGTTGAGGAATCCACGGCCTGATTTCACTCCGAGTGCGCCGGCGTCGACCAGGTTCTTCAACACAGCGGGGGTCGCGAAGCGCTCGGGGAAGGTCTCCTGCAGACTCGCGTAGCAGAACGAGTACACGTCAAGCCCCGCCATGTCCGCAATGGCAAAGGGCCCAAAGAACGGCAGGCGGAATCCGAAGGTGGTCCGCACAATCGCATCGATCGCCTCGACCGACGCGACACCTTCATCGACGAGGGCAGTCGCTTCGTGGAAGAGCGCATACTGCAGGCGGTTGAGGACGAATCCCGTGGCGTCAGTGATGCGGGCCGTCATCTTTCCCGACGCTGCGAGCAGTTGGGCGACCTCCCTCACCACGGCGTCGTCGGTGGTGTCATGCGGGATCAGTTCAACGCCCGGGATGAAGGGCGCTGGGTTCGAGAAATGCACTCCAAGGAAGCGTCTGGGCTCGGTCACTGTCTCCGCAAGGCGGTTGATCGAGATCGTTGACGTGTTCGACCCAATAATCGTGTCCGGTCTGCTTGCCTGGGATATCCGGGCAAGGGTTTCGTGCTTCACATCAATGCGCTCGAAGACCGCCTCGATGACAAGGTCGACGTCCTCCACCGCTTCTTCGATAGACGACGCTGTGGTGAGGCGGGCGTCCATCGTGGCCGGAGCGTCGGCCGGGAAGAGCCCATCTGCGGCGAACTGCTCGGCCTCCTGAATGAGGCGCTCGCGGTTGGCGACCGCCGCATCCGCGCTCACGTCGCTGAGGACAACGTCTTTGCCAGCGAGCGCAAACACCTGCGCAATGCCGCCGCCCATATAGCCGGCGCCCACGATGGCGATGGTGTTGATCATGACGTCTCCTCGTAGCTGCAGATCGCCTCGACCTTGGCGGCCGACGCTGAGCGTGGGTCAAACACATATCCGAGCCATTCGGCGACGAGGCGCTTGGCGAGTTCGAGGCCGATGACCCTCTCGCCCATGCACAGCACTTGGGCGTTATTGGACTTGACGGCGCGTTCAACAGAGTACGAGTCGTGGGCCGTCACCGCGCGGACGCCGGGCACCTTGTTGGCGGCGATTGCGACGCCTAGCCCCGTGCCGCAGATGAGGAGGGCACGGTCTGCCTCTCCCGCGGCCACCATGCGCGCTGCGGTCACAGCGATATGGGGGTAGTCGGTGTGATCGTCTTGACGCACGCCCACATGCACCACCGTCTCGACGCGGGGGTCATGTTCGAGTTGATCGCGCAGGGCTGCGCAGTACCCCACACCAGCGTCATCACTGCCGATGACGATTCTCAGGCCGCTCACGGTGTCACGTCCACGCGCTCGGCGAGAGCGCCCACGATGAGTGCAAACGACGTGGCACCTGGGTCCGGATGGCCCACACTGCGTGCCGCGAGCGGCCGGGCGCGCCCTCGCTTGGGTGAGAGCAGCGCCGTGCTCGCTGCCGCACGAGCCGCTTCAGCCGCAGCCTCAGCGAGAGCATCGGCCCGTTGCGCGTGCGACTGCGCGAGAGCGCGGGCGAACGGCGCCATCGCGTCGACCATCGTCTTGTCACCAACGTCCGCACCGCCCGTGGTGCGAACAGCGTCGACGGCACTCTGGGCGGCGCGCGCGCAGACGCCGACGCTTCCATCCCATGCCTCAAGATGGTCTGAGATGGCGGCGAGTGCGGCGCCCCACAGAGCACCAGACGTACCGCCTGCGGTCTCAGACCACGCCTCCCCTGCTCCGCCGAGGAGGCTGCGCGGGATCAGCGTCTGAGCATTCGCGTTGGCAAATGAGACTGCGGCACTGAGACCCCGAACCATTCCAGTGCCATGATCACCATCCCCGGCAATCGCGTCGAGGGCGCCGAGCGCGTCCCGCTGCTCTTCGATGACGGCGAGTGACCTCTCAAGAAGTGAGACGAGCTGTGCGTTGATGCTGAGCTCCCTCTCATTGAGATCACCCTCCCGGGCGTCGGTCCCGCTCGATGCTGCTGGGGCCTCGGTCTCGTGGTCGGCAACCGCCGCCGGGGCCGGCGTGGCTGCCGTCCTGCCCAGCGCGGCCGCGCCTCGGCGGTATGCCGGCGTTGCGGCAGGCGCGCGCCACAAGTCCTCAAGCTCCTCGTCGAGCCATGTGAGGGTGACAGATGCGCCCGCCATGTCCAAGCTCGTGACAAGCTCGCCGCACTCCGCGATTGCTACGTGCAGGCCAGCCTCTTCGAGCTGGTCCCACACATGGCGCAGCAAGACAAAGAGCTCCTCGTATTTCACCGCGCCAAGCCCATTGACCACCAGGCCAACTCGCCCATCAAAGTCGCGCGGCTTTTCGGCGAGCAGCGGCTCAAGCAGTCCGCGCGCGAGCCGGTCCACCTGCGGGATCTCTTCGTCCCGCACGCCAGGTTCGCCGTGAATGCCGAGCCCCATCGACATGGCGCCCGCCGGCACTGTGAAGAGCGGAGCGTCGGCCCCCGGAAGGACACACCCACCAAAGGCGACGCCCATCGTGACGGTTCGCTCATTCGCCCACCGCGCCACGCGCTCAACCTCGTCGATGCTTGCTCCGCGCGCGGCCAGTGCACCCGCGATCTTGAAGACGACAAAGTCACCTGCGATGCCTCGGCGCTCACCTCGCCGCGTCACGGGGGCGCTTGCGACATCGTCCGTCACGAGCACCGTCCGGCAGTCAATGCCGCTTTCACGGAGGCGCCTCTCGGCCGCACCAAAGTGAATGACGTCGCCCGCGTAGTTTCCGTAACTGAAGAGCACACCACCACCGGCGTACGCAGCACGTGCCACACGTTCAGCCGCGCCCGCCGAGGGGGATGTGAACACTTCCCCGCACACGGCGCCTGCTGCAAGACCCTCGCCCACGACGCCTGCGAACGCGGGGTAATGACCGGAGCCGCCGCCCACGACAACCGCGCAGAATCCCTCCGTCAAGGGCTCCGCGCGCACCACTCCACCGTCGACCCGGCGCACCACGTCCGCGTGGGTCCGCGTGAAGCCCTCAAGAGCGTCGTCAACAAAGGTGTTGGGGTTGCTGAGAATGTGCGTCACGGGATCACCACCTCCGTCGCGAACTGCTGATCGACTCGGCTCCGGCCCACCGCATATCCGGGCTCGCGCGGGAGAATCCGGCGCAGGTAGTCCCGGTTAGTGGCGCTCACGCTGAGCCCATCGCCGCCGTAGTTCTCCACGCAGATGACGCCTTGGAAGCCATGCGCGATGGCCCGCTTCATCCCCTCGCGGTAGTTGATGAGGCCAAGCTCCATGTAGGTGGGCAAGGCAACCACGGCACCCGTCATCGGATCTTCGTCTCGCGCATAGTTCTTCACGTGCCAGTAGTTCGTGTACGGCAACGTCGCCTCAAGAAGATCAAGCCAGTGCTCGATCGGCTCGGGCAAGCGAATGAGATTGCCGATGTCGGGGTTGAGCCCCACGTTTGGCCGATCGATCTCTTCGATGAGCCGCACGGCCGACGCTGCGCTTCCCAAGTAGGTGTGCTCGTACATCTCGAGCGAGACGAGCAGCCCAAGTTCCGCGGCGTGGTCGCCCAGTTCTCGAAAGCGCCGCACGGCGAGGGCGCGGACCTCGGGTGAGTCCGAGTCGCGGTGGCCGGCTTTTCGCCAGAACCACAAGAGCTTGCGTTGTTCGGGAGTGAGTGCCTGGTGAAGGCCAAAGGAGACGACGCCGACGCCGAGGCGGGCTGCGGCGTCAAGAGTCCGGTGCGAATACGCGAGATTGTCGTCGCCGCTGCCTTGGTCGATCACGCTTCGACGGATCGCTGAGATGGACGCGGGCACCAGCCCGGCCGACGCTGTGGCTTGGGTGAGGATATCGAGTTGCGCGGCGTTCAGGTCGCCTGGACGGACCCAGCTGTCGGTGAGGTCAACGTGACTGAATCCAGCGTGCGCCACTTCGTCCATGACGTCGCGGGCGAGCGCGTGCCATTGCTCGGTATCGCCAACCACCGCCGGGGAGAAATTGAGCAGCGAAGCCGCAATGGGCCAATCCTGTGCTGTCAGTGCCACGTGACCTCCTCGTCGATCACGCATCGTGCACGATTTCTAGAAATGACGCAAGCATCCCTGCTAAAGCAACTGTTCCGGAAGGACTACGTGGCGTTGCCGACGGTCTCAACCGCTGTGGCGCGCTCCCCTGCCAACTCGGCGAGAACGCGGGCACGAATGCCTTCGAGGTGTGAAAGCATCGCGTTGACGGCCACCTCGGCGTCTCCCCCAGCGATCGCGTCGGCAATGGCGCGGTGCTCGGCGATCGCGTCGTCGGCATCGGTGACACCGGACTTAGCGAAAAGGCGAAAGCGCTGGACATGGCTGCCGATGTTGTCGTAAGCGCTCGCCAAGAAGCGGTTGGCCGCCGCCTCCACGATGAGACGGTGGAAGCGCTGATCAGCCTCGACGTAAGGCCGATACGAGGCGAAGTCCTCGCCGCGTGGTGCCTGTTCCATTTCCGCAATGGTGTGCCTCAGCGCCTCAACGAGCTCGTCGGTGCGCGCCGCGCAGGCGGCCCGCACCACGGCGGGCTCGATGACCTGACGGGCTTCGATCAGCTCGCCCAACTCAACTGAACTGAGGGGCGGGGCCACTCGGTAACCGCGCAAGGCGTAGCGACGGACAAGTCCGGTGTGCTCGAGGCGCGCAAGAGCCTCGCGAATGGGGCTTGAGGACACCTCGAACTCGCGCGCGAGCGCATCAATCGACAGCGCATCTCCCGGCTCAACATGCCCATCCATGATGAGTTCCATGATCCGTCCGTAGACGTCATCAACGATGAGCCGAGGCACGATCTTGCCCGCACGCGGGGTACGGCTCTGATCGCTCACGCGCCCAGCATAGGCCGGGCCACGCCGTGACAGGCGAGCTTTACTCGCCCGCCTCGCTCGTGTCGCCTGCTGCCTTCTCGGCTTCCTCGTCCTCAAGTGAACCGATGACGGCGCTGAGGTCGACGGCGTTTCCTGCAGCGTCCTTCACGGTCGCACGGCGCAAAGCAAAGGCCGTCGCCTTGGAACGGGCCACATCGGCGACGATCGCGGGGATCTGGCCAGCCTGCTGTACCTGCTGGATGAAGGTGCCCGGGTCCGTGCCGTATTGGCGCGAGGCATTGACGAGGTAGTCGAGAAGTTCGTTCTCCTGGACGTTGATCTCGAGGTCCTCAGCGAGCTGGTCGAGGAGGATCTGCGTGCGCAGCGCGGTGGTTGCCTGCTCGGTCACCTCGGCACGGTGCTCGTCGTCCTCGAGACGGCCTTCGCCCTCAAGGTGACTGTGCACCTCAGCCTCGATGATCTTCTTGGGCAGTGCAATTTCGCCGACGGCAGCAACGAGGGCCTCGACGAGCTTCTCGCGGGCCTCCATCGCCTGGTTGTTGCTCTTGATACGAGCAGCCTGCTCCTTGAGGTCTTCCTTCAGCTCGGCAAGGGTGTCGAACTCGGAAGCGAGCTGAGCGAAGTCGTCGTCAGCGTCGGGAAGCTCGCGAGCCTTCACCGCGGTGACGGTGACGTCAACCGTGGCCTCCTGGCCGGCGAGCTCACCGGCGGCGAGCGGGCCCGTGAAGGTCGCCGACTCGCCTGCCTTGAGACCGGTCACGGCGTCGTCGAGACCTTCCATCATGTTGCCGGTGCCCACCTGGTACGAGGAGCCCTGCACGGCGTCGACCTCATTGCCGTCAACGGTCGCCTTGAGGTCGAGAGTGACGAAGTCACCTGCCTCAGCTGCGCGGTCAACCGAGACGAGGGTGCCAAAGCGCTGGCGCAAAGCGGTGAGTCGCTCCTCAACGTCCTCGTCCGAGACCTCGGTGGCGGCAACCTCGATCGTGAGTTCGGAGGGAGCAGGCAGCTTGACCTCGGGACGGACCTCAACGGTGGCGACAAACTCCACGCCCTCGAAGCCCTCCTCGGAGCCGGGAAGCTTGGTGATCTCAATCTCGGGCTGTCCGTAGGGGCGGATTCCCGTCTCTTCAACAGCCGCGGCGTACCAGCTGGGCACGCCATCGTTGACGGCATGCTCAATGACGGCACCCTTGCCCACTCGCTGCTCAAGGATCTTCGCGGGGACCTTGCCCTTGCGGAAGCCCGGAATCTGCACCTGCGAGCCAATGTGCTCGTAGGCGTGGTCAAACGCGGGCTTGATGTCCTCCTCGCTGAGCGAGACCGTGAGCTTCACGGTGATGTCGTCGATCTTCTCGAGGGCGCTGGTCACTGCTTCTCCTGGCGTTGGGTGCTTGAGGCCTGCTCGCGCGCATGGAGCGCGGGGCAACCTCCCGAGTGTATAGGCGCGCGGTGCACCTGCCCAACTGCAGTCGCGTCACACGACGTCGTCAGGGGCGCCGATCGGCACGTCGGCCACTCGATCCACACGCAACAGGGGCAACGTGCTGTCCTCCGCAGTGGCGGCGATGAGGTCTGCACGCGCGTTGTCCGGATCCTCGCGACCCACACCCTGAAGGTGCAGAACCCTGGCGATCGGCTCGGAGGCAATTTCCTCCGCGTCGTCGCCCAAGAGCGACTCATGGGCGTGGAGGACCGTGAGGATCATGCCGCCGACGCGGGGCATCCCTTCGCCGACGCCGGGGGTGAAGTAGGGCAGCGGCAGGAAGCGGGCGCCTTGGCGGGCGTAGAAGCGCACGCGCGCGTTCGGGTCGCCGTGCTGCGGGTGAGGATCGTGATGGTCAGGGTGCTCAACCTCGGCAAGGACGATGCAAGGGTCGTACTGCTCAGCCCAGCTCGCGACGCTCTCGTTGAGCAAGGCCGCACCGAGCCCGCCTCCGCGCTGGCCGGGCCGCAAGGCGAGGTAGTCGAGCAAGAGCACGCGCGCATCCTCGTACCAGGTGCCAATGACGGTGCCAGCGAGAGTGCCATCGTCGGTGCGAATGACGCGGACCTCGGTGTCACCGTGCTCAACCTCATTGACAAGGCGATCCAGCGGCATCAGCTCCTCCGCAGGGAAGGAGGGACGGAGAACCTGCTCGTGCACTGCGGGCAGGTCGTCGACGTGCGCGACCTCAATCTCGTGCTCTAACTCGGCGGACATGGACAGTTCCGTTACGAGAGACATCCGATTACTTTACCATTTCAATACCTTCGAACGCCTAAAGCGCCTCGTAATCGACCGCAAATCGTCGAGCAGGGCGACCTATCCCCTGCTCCGAAGGGCGACCCGTGTTTGGGTCTGCACAGCACCGCAATCGCGCTTCACATGACTGAGGAATGCGTCAAGTGCTGCGGTATCAGCAAGCGACGCGTGGATGAGAGCGTCAAAGGGACCTGTCATGTGGACCACGTCGCGGACGTAATCGAAGGCTCGCACCCTTGTCGCAAAGGCCGCGAAGTCCGTGTCCATCCCGAGCCTGACGTCCACGAACACCTCAAGCGCATGGTCAATGTCGCGGTGGCGAGCGCGCCCCGTCTCACCGGGCACCACGGTGTAGCCCGCGATGACGCCGGATTGCTCGAGACGCCGCACGCGGGCCGCAGCCGCATTCGGTGACAAGCCCACATGGGCCCCCAGTTCACGGAAGGAAATGCGGGCATTAATAGCAAGTTCATCGACAATCGCAGCGTCAATGGCATCCATACCGTCGAATCTACGCCCAGGCCGCGTTTTCCGCTCCCACCTCCACGAGCATCGGCCACAGTACCGCCATGGACTCAATTGGTGGTGCCGCTCTTTACGGCCTCGCTGCAGGCCTCGGCATCGCCATGCCCCTCGGCGCGATTTCCGTGCTGATCTTGCGCACCGTGCTTGCTCGCGGAATACGAGCGGGCATCGCGGCGGGGCTGGGCGCGGCCACCGTCGACTTTGTCTATTGCTCACTCGCCGTCGCAGCTGGCGCCTCTTTGTCGAGCGTCATCGCCGGCTGGGGCGACGCGCCTCTGTACGTGTCCGGAACTGTCATTGTGGCGATCGGCGTCGTCCAACTCGTCGGTGCGCTGCGCCCTCATGACGCTGGCGCGCCGGCTCCTCGCGCACGCCGGGTCTACCTCCAATTCATCGGCCTCACCGCCCTCAATCCCGTGACGGTCTTGTATTTCGCTTCACTCGCGGGGGTGCTCGCATCTCGCGAGGCCAACGCTGGAGCGCAGGTGGCCTTCGTTGCGGGGGTGGCCGTCGCGTCGGCGGCGTGGCAAGTGGGCCTCGTCCTTGTTGGCGCGGCAATGCGCCACACGGTTGGCGATCGCGCAAGCCGTGTGCTCGGCATCGTCGGCTCGGGCATTGTCGTAGCGCTTGGCGTCGTTGTCATTGCCCGTGCAGCGCTCGCCTAAAGCACGCCTGCAAGACGTCGTCGAGCCCGTCCGTCGGTAGCCGGAAGTCGCCGTCCTCCACACCGCCGTCGGCCGTTTTCGAAATATTTGGGCCCCTCGTGGTTGTTCCGCCCCCGTGAGCAATGGCGCCGACCGCGTCGAGAACGAGGAGCGGAGACCACCATGTCCCAGACCGTCACATCCCCGGAGCTCGCGCTCCTTCCTTTTGGTGCGCGAGGCCCCTTGAGCGATGCCGTCATGCGGCACGCGGTGGGCGCCAGCGACGGCTCTGAGCACACCGAACTCGCTCGGCGGGTAGTATCCCGGAGCGCTGATGTGGTGCGTGATGACGACCTGCAGCTCGCGTTGTTTGTCCTTTATGCCTGTGCGTATGGCTCGCTCCCGGGGCTCAAGCCACGCCTCGAATGGGACACCGATCTCATCGCCACGCGGCGCGTGCTGGAAGAGGCCTTCGAACACGAACTCCGTGCCATAGTCACGGCGCCAGAGACGCCCGGAGCGAACGCGGGTGAGATCGCGTCGGTGCTCTTTGACCTCACCGCACCCGGCCCAGGGCCTAGCATCGCGCGCTTCATTGCACGGAAGGCCACCAAGGACCAGGTGCGCGAGATGCTCGTGCTGCGTTCGGTCTACACGTTGCGGGAGGCGGACCCGCACTCCTGGGCAATCCCCCGCCTTTCGGGCCGGCCCAAGGCAGCACTTGTCGAGATCCAGGCCGATGAGTACGGCGGTGGACGCCCTGAGCGGATGCACGCAACGCTGTTTGCGTCCGCGATGCGGGGTGCCGGCCTCGATGACACGTACGGCACCTACGTGGATCACGTGCCTGCCCTTGTGCTCGCTTCGCACAACGCGATGTCAATGTTTGGGCTCAACCGCCGTTTGCTCGGCGCGATTGTGGGCCACCTTGCCGCATTTGAAATGACCTCGTCGCTTCCCAGTCGCTTGTGGGCAGACGGGCTGCGGCGCCTTGGCTTTTCCGACGACGTCATCGACTACTACGACGAGCACGTGGAGGCCGACGCCGTTCACGAGCAGATCGCGGGGCATGACTTGGCGGGAGCGCTGGGTGAGGATCGGCCGGAGCTCATTGCCGACATCATGTTCGGCGCGGCCGCGTGCGTGGCACTTGATGAGTGGCTCGGGCACGACGTTCTTGAGGCATGGTCCGCTGGCGATTCGACTCTTGAGCGGGAGTTGCGCGCATGAAGGGCGAACGCGTCACTATCACGCCGTACAAAGACGGACCTTTGCTGGTTCGCGGCTCAGCCGAGTTGGTCTCGCCAACTGGGGAGCGCATCGAGACGAACCGCAAGACTGTGGCCCTGTGCCGCTGCGGGCTGTCGACCATCAAGCCATTCTGTGACGGCTCCCACCGCGCGGCGGGCTTCACCACAGACGACTGCGGCGCGGTTCCCTAAGGATTGCGCATGAGCGACCCTCGAGAGCGACGCTCTCGGTCGCTGATTCTTTCAGTCGGGGTGACAGGATTTGAACCTGCGACCCTCTGCTCCCAAAGCAGATGCGCTACCAAGCTGCGCTACACCCCGTTGCCGCGCGCCACACATTCACCAAGCGCGGGCGATACCCGCATCGGCGCGGGCTCCGCTACTCTAGTACGCGCCGAGGCGGATCACGCGCCTCGTGCGGGCGTAGCTCAATGGTAGAGCCTCAGTCTTCCAAACTGATGGTGCGGGTTCGATTCCCGTCGCCCGCTCCACGCGGCCCAGCCCAAGCGCCACCCTGAGACGAAAAACCAGGGTGCTCCCCCATATCGGCCCCCGCCCCCAGCCGCTAGCGTGAACACGTGGCAACAATCAGCACACAAGGCCTCACCCGCACCTTTGGTCCGGTGACGGCGGTGTCCAATCTCACGGTCGACCTCCCATCAGGTGTGGTGGGACTCGTTGGCGCCAACGGCGCAGGCAAGTCCACCCTCATCAAAATGTTGCTCGGCTTGCTCCCACCTACTTCTGGCACGGCCACCATCCTCGGCTTCGATTGCCTCACCGATGGCCTCGCGATTCGCGAATCCGTGGGCTACATGCCGGAAAGCGAGTGTCTCCCGCTCGACGTCTCCGCGACGGAGTTCCTCGTCCACATGGGCCGCATGTCCGGCTTGCCTGCCAATACGGCACGCGAGCGAGCGGCGGACACCCTCCGCCACGTAGGGCTCTACGAGGAGCGTTACCGCCCGATCGGCGGCTACTCGACGGGCATGAAGCAACGCGTCAAGCTCGCGCAGGCGCTCGTCCACGATCCCAAGCTCGTCTTCCTCGACGAACCGACAAACGGACTCGACCCCACAGGTCGCGACGAGATGCTCGGCCTCATCGCTCGCATCAGCAAGGACTTCGGCATCGCCGTTGTTGTGACGAGCCACCTCCTCGGTGAGCTGGAGCGCATCAGCGACCACATCGTCGTCATTGATGGCGGGGTGCTACGCCGCTCCACGTCAACGGCTGACGCTACGGGAGCCTCCGGCGTTTTGCTTGTCGAGGTGACCGACAAGGCCGAGGACGTGATCGCCCGCTTGCGCGCCGGCGGCGCGGAGATTGAGGAGGGCCGCGCATCCGGCACCTTCGCGATGAAGATTACCGACGCCGACGCTGGCACCTGGGTGGTGCGTGCAGTCAGCGAGCTGGGCGTCGGCCTCGTTCGTCTGCAGCGCAAACGCCATCACCTGTCCGAGATCTTCACCGACGAGGCCGCCCCCGCGAGTCTGGAGGAGCAGTCATGAGTGCCCCCTCGAACAACACGCCAAGCGGTGTCATTCACGACATTGGCTTCCGTCACTACGACGGTCCTCGCCTCGGTCGCGGCTGGGCGTTCCGCTCGCTCTTGTGGGAGACGGTCCGAGGCGCTTACGGACTGGGCCGGCCCGCCAAGGCGCGCGTCATGCCGTGGCTCTTGCTCGCGTTCTTCATGGCACCTGCGCTCGTCATCGTCATCATCGCGATCGTCACCCGCGATGACGCGATGGCTGTCAGCTACACCCAGTACCCCACGACGGTCTCCTTCCTCGTCACCTTGTTTGCCGCCGGGCGAGCGCCATACGCCGTGTCGCGGGACCTGCGAGACGGCGTCATTCCGCTGTACTTGTCACGGCCCATCACGCGCCGCGACTACGTCCTCGCCAAACTCGTCGGCTTGTGGATCGCGATCTTCATCTTCGTCGCAGCTCCCGTCACCCTCCTGATGGTGGGTGCACTGCTTGCGAAGATGCCTGTTGTCGACACTCTTCTCGGTTGGCTTGGTGGGCTCCTCATGGGTGCCATGCTTTCGGCGCTCATCGCGGCGATCACCCTCACCATCGCCGCGTTCACCAAGCGTCGCGGCCTCGGCGTCGCAGCGATCCTCACCGTGCTCGTCATCGCGACGGGCATGGCGGCCATCGTTGTCGACACGGTGGGCTTCCAAGTGTCGAATGAGGCGGGCTCGTACGGCGCGTTGATGGAGCCTTACATGCTCGTCGACGGCCTCGGCGCGGCGCTGCTCGGGGTCGAGCCCACGAACGCGTCAGTTGAGCCAGTCAACGCACTCGGCACCATCGTCTTCATCGCGTGGTACCTCGCGGTCATCGGGGGTGCCCTCGCCATCCTCTTCAAGCGTTACAAGAAGGTGGGTGGAGTGTGAGCATCCTTGAACTGAACTCCGTGTCGCGGTGGTTCGGCAACGTAGTGGCCGTCAATGACGTGACAATGACGATCGGTCCCGGCGTCACCGGCCTCCTTGGCCCCAACGGCGCAGGCAAATCGACCTTGCTCGCCATGATGAGCGGCTTCCTCGCCCCCTCCTCTGGCACCGTCACGCTCGACGGCAAAGACGTGTGGCGCAACCCGTCGATCTACTCCGCGATCGGGCTCGTGCCCGAGGCGGAGGCGATGTTCGACGCGATGACGGCCCGCGAATTCGTCGAGGCAAACGCACGCCTCCATGGCCTGCCCAACCCGCGCGAAGCCAGCCTCGCCGCGATCGAAGAAGTCGACATGACCTTCGCTCTCGACCGCCGCGTCGGCACCTTCTCAAAGGGCATGAAGCAGCGCATCAAGATGGCAACGGCACTCGTCCACTCCCCCTCGGTGCTGCTTCTCGACGAACCCTTCAACGGGATGGACCCGCGCCAGCGCATGCACCTGCTCGACCTCTTGGAGCGTTTGGGCGATGACGGCCGCACCGTCCTCTTCTCAAGCCACATCTTGGAAGAGGTCGAGGACATTGCGGGCACCATCGAAGTGGTGGTGGCGGGCCGCCAGGCCGCCTCGGGTGACTTCCGCTCGATTCGCCGCCTCATGACCGAACGCCCGCACCAGTATGCGATCACGTCAAGCGATGACCGTGGCCTTGCCGCAGCAATCGTTGCCGATGGCACGGCCGACGCCGTGAGCCTCACCCCGGACGGCTTGGTGGTCCAGGCCTCGAACTTTGGTGCCTTTGTCCACGCTTTGCCGCGCCTCGCGATGGCGAAAGACATCCAACTCCTCGATGTCACCCCTGCCGACGAGTCGCTCGAGAGCGTCTTCACGTACTTGGTGTCGCGATGAACGCGGCCGGAAGCGAGGTTTGCGCATGAACGCGGTCGTAATGCGGCTTGCCGCTCACGCCCTCTTGGGCCGACGCCGGATTTGGTTGCTCGTGGGCCTTGCGGGGCTCCTCATCATCGTCGCAATGCTTACTCGATGGGGTTCGGGCGGCAACCCCGCCACCACCGCAACCATGATGGTGAACTTCGGCCTCGGACTGCTACTGCCGGTCATGTGTTTGCTCGTTGGCACCGGCGTCATCGCCCCCGAGATCGAAGACGGCTCGGTGGTGTACCTCCTCGCCAAGCCGCTCCGGCGATCCACCATCGCACTGTCAAAGCTCGCCGTCGCCCAGGTGGTTGCTCTCGTCTTCACGGTGGTGCCAGTGGTCCTTGGCACCCTCATCGCGGGCGACACAGATGGTGAGCTTGCGGTCGCACTTGCCGTGGCGGCTGCACTCGCTTCCGTCACCTACGTGAGCGTCTTCTTCGCAATTGCCATCCTCAGCTCCAACCCGACCATCGTGGGCCTGCTTTATGCCGTGCTGTGGGAAGGGAGCCTTGCGGGCTATGTACCGGGTGTACGCACCTTGAGCGTGCGTCAGTGGGCGCTCGCGCCGGCGGAGGAGATGCTCGAAGGCAACGTGGTGGTCAACGTCAACTCGGATGTGTCGATCGCTGTGGGCACAGTTCTCATCATCGCCGTGGTGCTCGCCTCCTTCGCTTTCGCGGTCCGACGCTTGGCTCGCCTCAACGTGCGCGTTGCGGAGTAGTGCGGCACTGCGGCCTGGAACGCCCCGAGGTCTAGAACGCCCCGAGGATCGCGCCTGCAATCGCCAGTTGCACAGTGTCATGAGCCACATCGATGAGCGTGATCCCGGGGTGGCGAGCCGCGAAGCCGTTGTGGATCGCATGCGCACCGCCGCGGAAGATGAGCCCGATGACGGCACCGGTCGCAAGGCCCGCGGCCCAGCCCTCCACCTCAAGCGCGTTCATCAGTATCGCAAGCAGCACCACGCCAAGCCCGGTGCCAATCAAGGTGCCGCCAAAGGCAATGGTCATGTTCGAGTTAGCCAACTGCTCGCGGTCGAGCTTGCCAAGTCGCGCCCATAGCGGGAAGAACGCTCGAGGTGAGTACCACAACCCACCCACTGCGAACGTGACAATAACTGCGATGATGACGGCAATCCAATTCACGCCGCCCAGGTCAAGCCATTCCATGCGTACCTCCGTGAGCTCATTCTCCGGCATAGCGTCGGCGCCCCGCTTGATCGCGCGCCCCAACAAGCGCTAGCCTGACCCCGACCCCCAGGAGGCATTGTGATGCGCAGTCAGAGCGTTGTCGCTACGGCGACA